>JASJCI010000018.1 GCA_030066085.1 Gammaproteobacteria bacterium
GTCGCGGGATGACAAGGGAAGGGTCAGGTCGCGGGATGACGGTGTAGGTGGCAACAAAAAACCGCCCTGGGGGCGGCTTTTTGCTGGTTGCCTTGTGGTCGGCCTAGTCGGCGTCGATGAAGCTGCGCAGCTGCTCGGAGCGGCTGGGGTGGCGCAGCTTGCGCAGCGCCTTGGCTTCGATCTGGCGGATCCGCTCGCGGGTAACGTCGAACTGTTTGCCGACTTCCTCCAGCGTATGGTCCGTGTTCATGTCGATGCCGAAACGCATGCGCAGCACCTTGGCTTCGCGCGGCGTCAGGCTGGCGAGGATTTCGCGCGTGGTCTCCGACAGGCCGGCGTTGGTGGCCGTGTCCGCCGGCAGCAGCACGTTGGTGTCCTCGATGAAATCGCCCAGGTTCGAATCCTCGTCGTCACCGATCGGTGTCGCCATCGAAATCGGCTCCTTCGAGATCTTGAGCACCTTGCGCACCTTGTCCTCGGGCAGATCCATGCGTTCGGCGAGCTCTTCCGGCTGCGGTTCGCGGCCGAGTTCCTGCAGCATCTGGCGCGAGATGCGGTTGAGCTTGTTGATCGTCTCGATCATGTGTACCGGGATACGGATGGTGCGCGCCTGGTCCGCGATCGAGCGCGTAATCGCCTGGCGAATCCACCAGGTGGCGTAGGTCGAGAACTTGTAGCCGCGGCGGTATTCGAACTTGTCGACCGCCTTCATCAGGCCGATGTTGCCTTCCTGGATCAGGTCGAGGAACTGCAGGCCGCGGTTGGTGTATTTCTTCGCGATCGAGATCACGAGGCGCAGGTTGGCCTCGATCATTTCCTTCTTCGCGCGCCGCGCCTTGGCTTCGCCGATCGACATCCGGCGGTTGATTTCCTTGATGTCGTGGATCGACAGGTGGGAGTCCTTCTCGATTTTCTTCAGGCGCTTCTGGTAGCGCAGGATTTCTTCCTTGCAGTTTCCCAGCGCACGCACGTATTTCTCGCCCGACTTCAGGTGCGAGTTGATCCAGTTCAGGTTGGTCTCGTTGGCCTTGAAGGTGTCGATGAAGGTCTTGCGCGGCATGTTGGCCTGCTTGACGCAGAGATCGAGAATCGCGCGCTCGTTGCTGCGGATGCGGTTGATCACGTCCTTCAGGTTGATTGAGAGGCGGTCGATGAACAGCGGCAGCAGCTTGATTTCCATCAGCTCCTTGACCGCGCGGTTCATGTTGCGCTCGTAACCTTTCTCGTCGTCCTTCTCGACGCATTTCATCGCGCGGTTGAACGCGCGCTCGATCGACGTGAAACGCTTTTCCGCTTCTTCCGGATCGGGACCGCTGTCGTCGACCGCTTCGTCGTTATCGTCGTCGCCCTGGTTCTGCGCCGATGCCGGCAGCGGGATCGAATCCGGGTCTTCCTCGGGATCGACGAAGCCGACCAGCAGGTCGCTGAGCTTGGCTTCTTCCTCGCGCACGTCGTTGTAGCGCATGATGATCAGGCGCATGGTGTCGGGATAACGCGCGAGCGAGGTCATCGCCTGGTTGAGGCCGTTCTCGATGCGCCGCGCGATCTTGATTTCACCCTCGCGGGTCAGCAGCTCGACCGTACCCATTTCACGCATGTACATGCGCACGGGATCGGTGGTACGGCCGAATTCGCTATCAAGCGACGCCAGCGCGGCAGCGGCCTCTTCGGCGGCGTCCTCGTCGGGTTCTGTTTCGGTGTCCGACAGGATGTCGGTGGTCTCTTCCGGTGCGCTCTCGTGGACCTTGATCCCCATGTCGTTGATCATGCGGATGATGTCCTCGATCTGCTCCGGTTCGACGATACCCTCGGGCAGGTGATCGTTGACCTCGGTATAAGTCAGAAACCCCTGTTCCTTGCCTTTCGCAATGAGTTCTTTAAGCCGGGATTGCTGGTCTTGATCCATGGTGCCTCGTCGTCGGTCATGTAGCAGGGTAATCCACCAGTATATAAGACTTCCGGCACTTTTTCCAAGGTGAGTCAGCCTAGACTGGTTGATTGGTGAACAATTGTCGATGTTCGGTTTTTTCCGCCTCGGAAAGGGTTTCCCCGGCCTGAAGCTTGTCGATCAGGCGCTTGCGGCGGTGGTCAATATACTGTTTTTGCAGGCGTTGTAAACAGTCCTCGAACATGCGCTCGAGGCTGTCGTCGGCGGTCGTCTGCGGGTCCATTGCGGCCAGCTTGTAGAGATGGGATTCGTGCGCATCGCCGCGAAAGCGATCGAGCAGGTTTTGCGTGCTGATGGCCGGTTCGTCGTGGATCTCGTCGAGCAGCCTGAGCAACAGATCGACGCCCGGGATACCGCTGTCGGCGAGTTCGTGCGGCGTGCCGGTCAGCGCCGCCAGTTTGGGCTGTCTCAGCAGCAGGTTGATCGCCAGCCGGGTCGGGGTCCAGTGGGTTTCCGGTACCCGCGGGCGGGCAGTCTCGACCGCCCGGGGCTCGCCCAGCACGCGCAGCATGCGCCCGTCGACCTTTTGCCCGATGCGCGACTCGACCTCGGCGAGGATCTGGTCCTTGAGGCTCTGCAGCGGGATTTTCGCGAGGTAGGGCCGCAGGCGGTCGAGAAACTGCGCGCGACCCTCGAGGGTCCGGATGTTGCATTCGCCCAGCAGGTTTTCGAACAGGAACTCGGTCAGCGTCGAGGCGCACCCGACCAGTTCGTCGAAAGCGGCCTGGCCGAACTCGCTGATATAGCTGTCGGGATCCTGGCCATCGGGCAGAAACAGGAAGCGGGCGAGGCGGCCTTCCTTTAGCGATGCGAGGCATTCCTCGAGCGAGCGCCACGCGGCCTTCTTGCCGGCGGCATCGCCGTCGAAGCAAAACACCAGGTTCTTGCACAGCCGGAACAGGGTTTCGATCTGGCGGTTGTTGATCGCGGTGCCTAGAGTGGCAACCGCGGTTTTGACGCCGTACTCGTGCAGCGCCAACACGTCCATGTAGCCCTCGGTGACGTAGATCCGCTCGATGTTGGTTACGGACTGCTTCAGTTCGTGCAGGCCGTAGATTTCGGCGCCCTTGTGAAACAGTTTCGACTCGGGGGAGTTCAGGTATTTCGGATTGTCCTCGGGATCGATCACGCGCCCGCCGAACGCGATCGTGCGCCCGCGCCGGTCGCGGATCGGGAACATCAGGCGGTTGCGAAAACGATCGTAGGGTTTGCCGCCGTCCTTTTGCAGCAGCATGCCGGTGTCGAGCAATTTCTGGGTGTCACCCTGTACGCTGTTCCAGCCCGGTGGCGCGTAGCCGATGGCGAAGGTCTTGGCGGTCTGGCCGCTGATGCCGCGGTTTTTCAGGTAATCGACCGCCACCGGGCTGTCGCGCAGCTGCTGCTGGTAGTAGGCGGAACATTTTTCCATCGTCTGCAGCAGCGGTTCGAGATCATCTCGCGGTCGCGGCGGCGCGCTGCCTTCCTCGTAAGGTACCTCGATCCCGAGCGAGCCCGCCAGTGACTCGATCGCCTCGACGAACTCCATGTGGTCGTAGTCCATCAAAAATCCGACCGCGTTGCCGGATTTCTGGCAACCGAAGCAGTGGTAGAACTGCTTGGTCGGGCTGACCGAGAACGACGGTGTCTTCTCGCCATGGAAGGGACAGCAGGCCCAGTATTCACGGCCCTTTTTCTTCAGCGGCACGCGGCTGTCGATAATCTCGACGATGTCGACGCGATTCAGCAGGTCATCGATGAAGCTGCGCGGAATCTTGCCTGCCATGATGGTTAGCCGAGCCCGAATGGACTCGATGCAGGCGGGTGGGGCGTCATTGCGAGGCCCGGCGAGCCGAAGCATTCTCCCGGCGCTGCCGACCCTGGAGGTTGCTTCGCGGAGCCTGCCCCGGCGAAAGCCGGGGCTCGCATTGACGGGCCAGTCACGCCGCGTTGCGCTGCAGGGTGACCAGCAGGGAATCGAACTCGGACGCCTTGGGCTTCACCATCCAGATCTTGCGCTTGAAATGGTTGAAGTTCTCGAGGATGTACTGGCCCCAGTCGCTGCCGGTTTCGCCGACGTACTCGGTAATCGCCTGTTCGAGGTAATCGCGGTGGCTTTCCATCGATTCGTCGACGATGCGGTGAATGTCGATCATTTCCTTGTTCACGCGGTCGATGAAGTTGCGGTCGAGATCGAGCACGTAGGCGAGGCCACCGGTCATGCCGGCGCCGAAGTTGTAGCCGGTGTTGCCGAGGATCGTGACCACGCCGCCGGTCATGTATTCACAGCCGTGATCGCCGACACCCTCGACGATCGCGTGCGCGCCCGAGTTGCGCACCGCGAAACGCTCGCCGGCCATGCCCGCGGCCATCAGCGTGCCGCCAGTGGCGCCGTAGAGGCAGGTATTGCCAATGATCGTCGCTTCCTGCGAGTTGAAGCTGGAGAGTACCGGCGGGCGAATCACGATGCGGCCGCCGGCCATACCCTTGCCGACGTAATCGTTGGCATCACCCTCGAGGTAGAGGTGCAGGCCACCGGCGTTCCAGACGCCGAAGCTCTGGCCGGCGGTGCCGGTGAGATTGAGCCGGATCGGCGCCTCGGCCATGCCCTGGTCGCCGTGCACGCGGGCAATTTCGCCCGACAGGCGCGCGCCGATCGAGCGGTGCGTGTTGTTGACCGTGTAGCTGAACTCGGCGCCGGTCTTGCCCTGGATCGCGGGCATGCAGTCGGCCACCATGCGTTCGGCGAGTTCACCCTTGTCCCAGGGCTCGTTGCGCGGCTCGGTGCAGAACTGCGGCAAGGCCGGGTCGACCCCGCCGTCGGACAGGATCGGCGACAGGTTGAGCTTACCCTGCGCCGGCGTGCTGCCCTCGATCACCTCGAGCAGGTCGGTGCGGCCGATCAGGTCCTCCAGCTTGCGCACGCCGAGGCTGGCGAGGATTTCACGCGTTTCCTCGGCAATGAAGCGGAAGTAGTTCTTGACCTTTTCGGCGGTGCCGACGTAGTGCTCACGGCGCAGCTGGTCGTTTTGCGTGGCGACACCGGTGGCGCAATTGTTGAGGTGGCAGATGCGCAGGTACTTGCAACCCATGGCTACCATCGGCCCGGTGCCGAAGCCGAAACTTTCGGCGCCGAGTATCGCCGCCTTGATTACGTCGAGACCGGTCTTGAGACCGCCGTCGGTCTGGATGCGCACCTTGCTGCGCAGCTTGTTGGCGCGCAGTACCTGGTGGGTCTCGGACAGGCCCAGCTCCCACGGCGAGCCCGCGTACTTGACCGAGGTCAGCGGACTGGCGCCGGTGCCGCCGTCGTAGCCGGCGATGGTGATCAGGTCGGCGTAAGCCTTGGCCACGCCGGCCGCGATCGTGCCGACGCCGGCCTCGGCGACGAGCTTGACCGACACCAGTGCCTCGGGGTTGACCTGCTTGAGGTCGAAGATCAGTTGCGCGAGATCCTCGATCGAGTAGATGTCGTGGTGCGGCGGCGGCGAGATCAGCGTGATACCGGGCTCGGAGTGCCTGAGCCGCGCGATCATTTGATTGACCTTGTTGCCGGGCAACTGGCCGCCTTCGCCGGGCTTGGCGCCCTGTGCGACCTTGATTTGCAGCACTTCGGCGTTGACCAGGTAGTTCGGCGTCACGCCGAAACGGCCCGACGCGATCTGCTTGATCTTGCTGACGCGGTCGGTGCCGTAGCGCGACTCGTCTTCGCCGCCTTCGCCCGAATTCGAGCGCCCGCCGAGCTGGTTCATTGCCTGCGCCAGCGTTTCGTGTGCTTCCGGTGACAGCGCGCCGAGCGACATGCCGGCGGAGTCGAAGCGCGCGAGAATGGCCGCGGCCGGTTCGACTTCGTCGATCCCGATAGCGTCTTGCTGTTTCAGTCGCATCAGGTCGCGCAGCGCGGTCGGTGGCCGGTTGTTGACCGTGGCCGCGTACTTTTTCCACAGCGCGTAGTCGCCGCTGTTGACCGCCGCCTGCAGCGTGTGCACGACGTCCGGGTTGTAGGCGTGGTATTCGCCGCCGTGGATGTATTTCAGCAATCCGCCCTGGTCGATCTGCTTGCGCGGATTCCAGGCGATCTTGTGCAGTCGCCGCTGTTCGTCCTCGAGCTCGTCGAAGCCGATGCCGTCGATGCGGCAGGTCGTATTCGGGAAACACAGGTCGACCACTTCGCGATGCAGGCCGACAATTTCGAACAGCTGCGCACCGCGGTAACTGGCGATGGTCGAAATGCCCATCTTGGAAATGATCTTGTACAGGCCCTTGTTGATGCCCTTGCGGTAGTTGGAACCGGTATCCGGGCACTGCAGGTTGGGCAGCTCGCCGGTGCGGCTCATGCCGACGATGCTGGCATAGGCCATGTAGGGGTAGATCGCGGTGGCGCCGAAGCCGAGCAGTACCGCCATGTGGTGCGGATCGCGCGCGGTGCCGGTCTCGACCACGATGTTGGTATCGCAGCGGCCGTCGCAGTTGCTCAGGCGGTGATGCACCGCGCCGGTCGCGAGCGCGGCGTGCACGGTCAGCTGCTCGCGCGGAACGTCCTTGTCGGTCAGTACGACGATGACGATACCGCGGCGCGAAGCCTTCTCGGCCTGGTCCTGGATGTCGACGATGGCATCGCGCAGAGATTTTTTCTGCGGATCGTAGCCGAGCGAAATGATCTCGTGCGCGTAACCCTCGCCGTGCCAGGCCAGCAGGTCGACGAATTTCTGTTCCGACAGGATCGGCGAAGACACGATCAGCCGGTTGGCATGATCGGCGGATTCGTAGAACAGGTTGAGTTCGCGGCCGAAACAGGTCTCCAGCGACATGACGATCTTTTCGCGCAGCGGGTCGATCGGCGGGTTGGTGACCTGGGCAAACTGCTGGCGGAAGCTGTCGTACAGCGACCGGCGGTGTTCGGACAGCACCGGCAGCGGCGTGTCGTCGCCCATCGAGCCGGTGGCTTCCTGCGAATCCTGCGCCAGCACCCGCAGGACCTGGTCGCGCTCCTCGAAGGTTACCTGGAACAGTTTTTCCAGCCGCGTCAGGGTTTCCTTGTCCATCGCCAGCGCGGAGAAGGGCGACTGCGCCTTCGAGCTCAGGTGCTTGAGGCGTTCGCGCATCCAGATTTCGTAGGGGTTACGTCCCATCAGCTGCTTGTCGATGTCTTCCGACAGCAGCAGTTTGCTGGTCTTGGTATCGGCGGCGATCATTTCGCCCGGGCGCAGCCGGCCCTTGGCGATGACGTCCTCGGGCGGGTAGTCCCATACGCCGATTTCGGAGGCCAGCGTAATGTGGCGATCACGCGTCATGACCCAGCGCGCCGGGCGCAGGCCGTTGCGGTCCATCACGCAGCAGGCGTGGCGGCCGTCGGTCAGGACGATGCCGGCCGGTCCATCCCAGGGCTCCATGTGCATCGACGTGTACTCGTAGAACGCTGCCAGCGCGGGATCCATGCTGTCGACGTTTTGCCAGGCCGGGGGGATTAGCAGCCGCGCGGCGCGGAACAGGTCCATACCGCCGGACAGCAGGAAGTCGAGCATGTTGTCGAGCGAGCTCGAATCGGAGCCGGACATGTTGACGATCGGCTTGATCGACTCGATATCGGGCAGCAGTTCGGACTGGAACTTGTAGGCGCGCGCGTTGGCCCAGTTGCGGTTGCCCTGGATGGTGTTGATTTCGCCGTTGTGCGCGAGGTAGCGAAACGGCTGCGCCAGTTTCCACTGGGGCCAGGTGTTGGTCGAGAAACGCTGGTGGAACACGCAGATGGCCGACTCCAGGGTGGGGTCCTGCAGGTCCCGGTAGAACACCGGCAGGTTTTCCGGCGTGATCAGGCCCTTGTACGACAGCACGTCGTTGGACATGCTCGCGATGTAATAGTAGCGCTCGACCCGGGCGTTGTCCTGCGCTTCGAAGGCCTTGCCGGCGGCACGGCGCGCGAGGTAGAGCAGGCGGTTGAAATCGGCACGCGACATGTCGTCCGGTGCGTTGACGTAGACGTGGAATATGGCCGGCAGCGATGCCAGCGCTTCCTCGCCGCAGGCGGACGGATCCACCGGAACCTCGCGCCAGCCGGCGACCTCGAGGCCCTGGTCGGCGATCTTGTCGCTGATGACCTGTTTCGAGTACTCGGTTTCGTCGTCGAACGGCGATACGAACACGAGACCGACCGCGTAGCGGCGCGCGCAGTGGATGCCGAGCCTGGCGGCTTGCGCGCGCAGGAATTCGTCGGGTTTTTTCAGCAACAGGCCGCAGCCGTCGCCCGATTTGCCGTCGGCCGCCACCGCGCCGCGATGCGTCAGGCGCGCGAGCGCTTCGATCGAGGTCTCGACCAGCCAGTGGCTGGGTTTGTCGTCGATGTTCGCGATCAGGCCGAATCCGCAGCTGTCTTTTTCGAATTCCGGCTGGTAAAGGCCCGAAGTAATCTTGTCTGTGCTCATTCCTCTGTGCTCATTCCGATACTGCCACCAGGCGCCGCCTTGGCGCCGCATTTTCCCGCACGCAAAAAAGCAGGCCATTATACATCTGGCTTCGTCGACGTGAAAAGCGCGATTCCACCACGAGCCCATGCGCCCCCTTTTGGTGCATTGAGTCGAAATTACTGGTTGTCAGTTCGCGTGAAACTGCTCCAGCAGGCTCTTTGCGCCTGACGGTAGTCTGCTTCGACGCGTCAACGAGTCGCTGGTGGGTCAGGCGGCGAGCGTGGCTTCGAGTTTGGCCGGGTCGTAGTCGTCGCAGACGAAGGCTTCGCCGAGAGCGCGCAGCAGCACCAGGCGGATCTGGCCGTCGACGGCTTTCTTGTCGACCGCCATCAGGTCGAGAAACTGCTCGACGCGGATCCCGGGCGGTGGCGCCACCGGCAAACCCGCGCGTTCGAGCAGCGCCAGGCTGCGACGGCGTACATCCTCGTCGATCCAGCCCTGCCGTATCGACAGGTCGATCGCCATGACCATGCCGGCGGCCACGGCCTCGCCGTGCAGCCAGTTGCCGTAACCCATCGCGGTCTCGATCGCGTGACCGAAGGTATGGCCCAGATTCAGGATCGCGCGCAGGCCGGCCTCGCGCTCGTCGAGTTCGACTACCTTTGCCTTGGTGCGGCAGGAAACCAGCACCGCCTCGGCCAGCAGTTCGGGCTCGCCGGCGACCAGCTCGTCCATGTGCTGCTCGAGCCAGTCGAAAAACGCGGCGTCGTGGATCAGGCCGTACTTGATCACCTCGGCCAGCCCGGCACTGAGTTCGCGCGCGGGCAGGGTGGCGAGGCTGCCGATGTCGGCGATGACGCATTGCGGCTGGTAGAAGGCGCCGATCATGTTCTTGCCCATGGGATGGTTGACGCCGGTTTTTCCGCCGACCGACGAATCCACCTGCGACAGCAGCGTGGTCGGTACCTGGATGAAGTTGACGCCGCGCTGGTAAATGGCCGCGGCAAACCCGGCGATGTCGCCGACCACGCCGCCACCGAGGGCGATGATCGTCGAGCGCCGGTCGTGGCGATTTTCCAGCAGGTGGTCGAGGATTTGTTCGACGGCAGCCATCGTCTTGTGCTGTTCGCCATCGGGTAAAACAAGCTGATCGCGGCGAACGCCGATGGTATCGAGCGCAGCGGCGACGGCGTCGAGGTAGAGCGGCGCGACGGTTTGATTGCTGACGATCAGCGCCGAGCTGCCGTGCAGGTGCGGCCGCAGCAGCCCGGCATCGCCGAGCAATTGACTGCCGATGTAAATGGGGTAGCTGCGATCGCCGAGATCAACGTCGAGGGTATGTGTCGGTTGCATGCGGATCCAGGGCCTTACTTCAGGTTGTCGGGCAGGCGGTTGATGATATCAGCCGCGAGGCGGCGCGCCACGCGCTTGTCGGTCTTGATCGCGAGATCGGCCAGGTCGAGGTAGATCGGGCGTCGCTCGTCGAACAGTTTTTCCAGTCGCTCGCGCGGATTATCGGTTTGCAGCAGCGGTCGTTTCTTGTCGCGCCGCAGGCGCTGCATCTGCTGGTTTACCGAGGTATCGAGAAAAACGATGTAACCCTTTTGTTTCAGCAGCTTCTGGTTTTCCGCGCGCAGGACCGATCCGCCGCCGGTGGCGATTACCCGGTTGTTACGACCCAGCAGGTCGCGCAGCGCGTTGCTCTCGCGCTCGCGAAAACCTTCCTCGCCCTCGATATCGAAGATCCGGGCAATGTCGACGCCGGTGCGCTCCTCGATGTAGTGGTCGCTATCCTGGAACTCGCGGTTGAGCCGTTTCGCCATGATGTTGCCGATGGTCGACTTGCCGGAGCCCATCGGCCCGATCAGGATGATGTTGCGTTGATCCATCGGCGTATCATAACGCATAAAATAACGCGCCTAACAAGAAAGGGCAGCCGTCTGGCTGCCCTTTCGTGCGGAGTTGCGGAGCCTGTCAGCGGACGTCGAGCGAGGCGCCCTGCAGGATCTTCGGCGTAACGAAAATCAGCAGTTCGCTGCGATCGTCGCGCTGTATCGACGACTTGAACAGGTTGCCGATGACCGGGATGTCGCTGAAGAAGGGCACCCGGGTCACCTGGGTCGCGTTGGTGGTCTCGTAGATACCGCCCAGCACCACGGTCTGGCCGTTGTCGACCAGCAGCTGCGACTGCACCTCGCGTGTGTCGATGGTCGGTGCCGACAGGTTGCCGCCGAAGGATACGTCCTCGCCACGGGCGTCTTTCTTGACGTCGAGATCCATGATGATGCGGTCGTCCGGGGTGATCTGCGGCGTGACCTCGAGCGACAGCACGGCCTTTCTGAACTTCAGCGTGGCGTCGCCATCATCGAGTTCGAGGTAGGGGATTTCGACACCCTGCTCGATGCGCGCCGTGTGCGAATCGGCGGTGATTACACGCGGGCTGGAGACGACTTCGCCGCGACCCTCGACCTGGGCCGCCGACAGCTCGAGCTCGAGCAGCGTGCCGAGCGGCAGGCTGGCGAGCGCAAGCGCGAAGGAGCCGGCCGGGTTCACCAGCGGCATGTTGACATTGAGCCCGTCCGAGAGATTTAACGGGTTGTTGTTTATCAGGTCGTTGACCCCGTTCAGGGTACCCGACGTGACTGCGCCGTCGCCGGTGGTGTCGGTTTCAAAGCTGTCGTTGCTGATGCCGAAGCGAACGCCGAGTTCCTTGCTAAAGTCGTCGTTGGCGATGACCACGCGCGATTCGATCAGGACCTGGCGTACCGGGATGTCCAGTTCCGTCAGCAGGGTGCGGACTTCGCCGAGGCTGGAGCTGGTGTCCTTGACCAGCAGCGTGTTGGTACGCTCGTCGACGCTGACCGAGCCGCGCGGCGACAGGATCTTGTTGTCTTCCTTGCTCAGCAGGTCGGCGATGTCGGCCGCCTTGGCGTAGTTGACCTTGATGAACTCGGTGCGCAGGCGCTCGAGCTCCTCGACCTGCTTGCGCGCCTCGAGTTCGAGTTTTTCGCGCGCGGCGATCTCGTCGGTCGGTGCGATCAGGATGACGTTGCCGGCGCGGCGCTGGTCGAGTCCCTTGGTCTTGAGAATGATATCCATCGCCTGGTCCCAGGGTACGTTCTTGAGACGCAGGGTCAGGTTACCCTCGACCGAGTCGGACACGACCAGGTTGAGACCGGTGAAGTCGGCCAGCAGCTGCAGCACCGAGCGGACCTCGATATCCTGGAAGTTGAGCGACAGGCGTTCGCCGGTGAAACCGAATTTTTCCTTCTTGCGCTGCTCTTCCTCTTCCTTGGAGATTGGCGCCACCTCGATGGTGTAAACGCGATCGGCCTGGTAGGCGAGGTGATCGAAATCACCCTCGGAGCTAATCGTCATAAGGATGTTTGCGCCTTCCTGGATCGCGTCGATGGTCGAGATCGGCGTGGCGAAGTCGCTGACATCCATGCGTCGCTGCAGTTCGGCCGGCAGCTGGGCCCCGATCAGCTCGACGTTGACCTGGTTATTTTCACGCCAGACATCGGTGCTGATCGACGTGGTAGTGAGGTCGATGATGACCCGGCCCTCGCCGTTGGGGCCGCGCTTGAAATCGATGTTGGTTACGCCCTTGGCATCGCCGATTATCGGCGCCGCGGTGGTAACCGTGGTGGCGCCACCCACGGTGCTCGAGGTGCTCGCGGGCTGCGCGGCGGCGGCCTGCTGGGCGGCTGCCGCGACCGGGGTGCCCGCCTCGCCGCCGGCCAGGGTCAGCGTAACCTGGTTGCCGCTGATGCTGGTGGCGTAGTCGGTCCTGCGCGACAGGTTGAGTACCACGCGGGTGCGATCCTTGGACGCGGCCGAGATAATGCTCTGCATGGCGCCGATGCCGACCTGCATGTTGCGCTGTTCGAGCTTGTTCTCGGTCGCGGCGAAGTCGAGCGCGATACGCGCCGGTTCGTCGATCGTGAAGGTGCGCGGCTCGACCGCGGGCTCGTCGAAAGTGAACACGACCTGCACGGTGTTACCGGTCATGACCGAGTAGTCCAGTCCCACCAGCGCGCGCGCCGAGGCGTCGGCGAATGCCATCAGGCAGACGCTTGCCAGCGAGACCTTGATCAGCGAGGCTCTTGTCAATTTCTTAATCACACTGTTCATTGGTTTTCCCCATTTACTCGATCAGCGCTACGCTCGATTGCCGTTCGATGTAGTTCCCCAGTCCGTCAGGGACAATTTCAGTCAATTCGATGTTCTGGTCGCTCACCGAGATGATGCGCCCGTGGTTCTGCCCCATGTAATTGCCCTCGATCACGCGGTGGATCGTGTTATCCGGGGCGAAAATCAGGCCCCACTTGATGCCGTCCTTGTCGTCGATCGTGCCCTTGAGGCGCAGCGTATCGAGCGGAAAGTCTTCCAGCGGCTCCTTCACGCGGTTCGCGTCGGGACGCGGGCCGGTCGCGGTTTCGCTGATTTCTTCTTCCAGCTCCTCGGGACGGCGAAAATCGACCAGCTTGAACGGATCGCGCAGGTCATGCGAGGCATATTCGAAATTCTGGTAGGGCTGAAACTCCGGAATCGGCTCGATACGACCCGGCGGCTTGGCACGCGTCTGCTGCACGAACTGCTGCAGGTCGCCGAGACCCTCGCCACAGCCGGCGAGCGCTGCTCCGAGCGCGGCCAGGACGGTGAGCCGACAAGCCCTGCGAAATCCCTGGCTCATTGCTCATCCTCCTGCAGGTAGCGATAGGTTTTCGCGGTGGCGGTCATCTTGAGCTTGTCCGAGTCGTCGTTGTCTTCCTCGTTGTTGGCGTCCTTGCTGTTCGGGTCGAGTTTCATGTCGTGAATCGTGACGATTCGCGGCAGCGCGGCGATGCCGCTGATGAAGGTCGCGAGCTGGTGATAGGAACCCGTGACTTCCAGCGATATCGGCAGCTCGGCGTAGAAGCCTTTCTTTTCTTCCGCGCTGGGTTTGAATTTCTTGATTTCGAGTCCGGCGGCGAGACCGGTTTGCGATACGTCGACCAGCAGTGACTCGACCTCGGTGGTTTCCGGCAGCTGGCGCAGCAGGGCGCCGAAAGAGGCCTCCATTTCCGCGAGCTGTTCCTTGTACAGTTCGAGCTTGGCAGCCTGGTCGGCCTTGATCTTGAATTCGTCCTTGAGTTCGACTTCCTTGCGCTCGTGTTTCTCGAGCACGGTCAACTGGTTACGCGTGTCGAAGTAGATGCCGGCGGCGAGCACGGCGACGAAGATGAAAACGAAAACACCGATCTTGACCCCCATCGGCGCGTTGCCGATGTTGTCGGGCTCCATGTGGTGCTGGAGTTCTTCCCAATTCATTGCGTCAGCCCTCCGTCATCCTCTTCCTCTTCCTCGGTCGCGTTGGGCGAGGTCTGCTTGACCGTCAGGGTGAAATTACTGATGCGGTTGACCGTGATGTCTTCGATTTCGATGACCGTCAGGTTCGGGTCCTTGAGCCACTCGGAGCCGGACAGGTTGCGCATGTAGGTCGAAACCCGCGCGTTGGACTCGGCGAGACCGTTGATCAGCAGGTTGCCACCGGTCTGGGTCATGGATTCGAGGTAAACACCGTTGGGCACGGTCGAAACGATTTCGCTGAACAGGTGCACGATCGACGGGCGCGCGGCCTGCAGGTCCTGGATAACCTCCATCCGTTCCACCAGGCTGCGGCGCACCTTCTTGAGTTCGCGAATTTCCTTGATTTCCTCGTCTACCTTGGCGATTTCCTGCTGCAGGAAACCGTTGCGCGACACCTGGTAGTCGATCTTGGCCTGCATCTGGAAGTGAATCAGGCCGACCATTGCCGCGGACAGGATGAAAGTCATCAGGACCATCATCAGGAACTGTTTCTTCTGCTCCTGGCGTAGTTCTTCGCGCCACGGCAGCAGGTTGATCCGTGTCATGATCATGTGTAGTCAACTCCTCGGATGGCCAGCCCCGCCGCGATCAGGAACGACGGCGCGTCCGCTTCCAGGTTGGCCTTGTTGACCCGGCTCGACGACGACATGTCGGCAAACGGATTTGCAATCGTGGTCGGTACGCCGATGTGCGATTCGGTGAGTTCCGCGATATTCGGCAGCGAGGCGGTACCGCCGGCCAGCACGAGGTGATCGATATCGCCGATCGGGCCGCCCGCGGAGTAGAAAAACTGCAGGAAACGACTGACCTGCTGGGCCGTGGTTTCCTTGAAGGGTTCCAGTACTTCCGGCTCGTAGTTGTCCGGCAGGCCACCCTGGCGCTTGGCCAGGCCGGCTTCCTCGTAGGACAGGCCGTAGCGGCGCATGATTTCCTCGGTCAGCTGCTTGCCGCCGAAGTTCTGTTCACGCGTATAGATCAGGCGATGATTGTGAATAACGCTGAGACTGGTCATGGTGGCGCCGATGTCGACGATCGCAATCGTCTTGTCCATACCCTCGTCCGGCATTTGCGACGCCATGACCGAAAACACGGTTTCCACCGTGTAAGCCTCGATGTCGACGATTTTCGGCGTCAGGCCGGCGAGTTCCACTGCCGCGACGCGATCGTCGACGTTTTCCGAGCGACATGCCGCGAGCAGGACATCGACGGTCTCGGGATTGTTCTCGGTCTCACCCATGACATGGAAGTCGAGGTTGACTTCCTCCAGCGGGTAGGGGATGTATTGATCGGCCTCGAGCTGGATCTGTCCCTCCATCTCGTCTTCGGAAAGGGCGGCCGGCATGGTAATCTTCTTGGTAATGACCGACGAGCCGGAAACCGCGATCGCGCAAAACTTGTTTTTTATTTTTGACTTGGCCAGAGCACGCTTTACACTCTCACCGACCGACTCGACCTCGGCGACATTTTTTTCGACGACCGCGTTGGCCGGCAGGGGCTCCACGCCGATACCTTCGATACGATAGCTCGAGCCGGTCTTGCTGAGTTCCATCAGCTTGACCGACGTAGAGCTGATATCGAGCCCGATGAGTGGCGGTTTTTTGCGCGATAAAAACACCCGGTATCCCTCGTTGTCGTGCCTGAACAATCGATCTTATATGTGAAATTACATTAAGATCTAGGTGTAAGTGTATAAAATGTTAAATTATTCTAATTAGACCAGTCAGAGTCTAGTGCAAGAAATAACAGTTGTCGATACTTTGTCAAGTTGTCCATTATGTATATAGCCTAAGCTGATGAAAAAGCTCGTAAAAATCGTCTCATGGCTGTTTGCGGCGGGATCGATCGTGCTGATCGGCGGGGTATTGTACATTTATGCCGTCATGGTGCCCTCGCTGCCGTCGATCGAGGGGCTGGAGGACGCCCAGTACCAGGTGCCGCTGCGGATCTACGATCGCAACGAAATACTGCTCGCCGAGTTTGGCGAACACCGCCGCATTCCGGTCGATTTCGACAAGATTCCGCGCTACCTGATAGACGCGGTGGTCGCGGTCGAGGATGACCAGTTCTGGAACCACTTCGGGATCGATTTATATGCGCTGGCCGCCGCCGCGTACGAGGAGTTTCTGACCGGCGGGCGCAAGACTCGCGGCGGCAGCACGATCACGATGCAGGTCGCGCGCAATTTCTTCCTGACCCGGGAACAGACCTACGAGCGCAAGTTCAAGGAAATCCTGCTCGCGCTGAAAATCGAATCAGAGCTCGAAAAGGAAAAGATCATAGAGCTCTACCTCAACAAGATCTTCCTCGGTCACCGCGCTTACGGTATCAGCGCGGCTTCGCAGGTGTATTACGACAAGCCGCTGGACGAATTGACGCTCGCGCAGGCGGCGATGATTGCCGGGCTGCCCAAGGCGCCATCCAAGTACAACCCGATATCGAATCCCGAACGCGCGCTGACGCGGCGCAATTACATACTCGGCCGCATGCGTATTCTCGATTTCATCGGCGAGGACGAGTTTCGCCTCGCGCTCGATGAACCCATCACCGCGGAGCTTCACCGCACGCGCACCGTGGCCGATGCGCAGTACGTGTCGGAGCTGGTACGGGCGCAGTTGTTCGAGCAGTATGGCGAGGAAGTCTACAAGGCCGGGTTGCGCGTCTACACCAGTATCGACGGCGAGCTGCAGGCCGCGGCCAACCGCGCGCTGCGGCGTTCGCTGCTCGACTATGTCCGACGCCACGGTTATCGCGGAACCCTCGGGCATGTCGAACTGGCCGAGATCGAGGAAGACCCGTTCGAGGAAGACCTGGTGACCGACGAGCGTTTCGGCGGGTTGCGCAAGGGTATCGTGATCACGATCAACGAGGCCGTCGAGGCGGCCGAGGACGGCGGCACCGAGGCGATACCGGCTTCGGCGACGGTGATGATCTCGAGCCTGGACCTGATCGATCTGCCGTTCGTCGGCGGCATCGACTGGGCCGCTCCTTTTGTCGACGAAGACAACCAGGGGCCGAAACCGGAGAAGGTCGGCGACGTGCTCAAACCCGGAGACGTCATCTGGCTCGAAAACCGTGACGGGCAATGGCTGCTCGCCGACTTGCCGCGCATCGAGGGTGCGCTGGTCTCGATCGATCCTGCCGATGGCGGTATTCGCGCCATGGTCGGTGGCTTCGATTACTTCAGGAACAAGTTCAACCGGGCTACCCAGGCGCGGCGTCAACCGGGTTCCAACTTCAAGCCGTTCATTTACTCGGCGGCACTGGAAAAGGGTTTTACCGCGGCCAGCGTCATCAACGATGCACCGGTGGTATTCGAAGACGATTCCCTCGAGGCGACGTGGCGACCGGAGAATTATTCCGGCAAGTTTTACGGCCCCACGCGGATGCGAGAAGCGCTGGTCAAGTCACGCAACCTGGTATCGATTCGCATCCTGCAGTCGATCGGTCTGCGTTATGCCACCAACTACCTCCAGCGTTTCGGGTTCAGCCGTGAACAAATGCCCTATGACCTGTCGCTGGCGCTCGGCAGCGGCAGTTTCTCGCCGCTGCAGACCGCGCGCGGTTACGCCGTGTTTGCCAATGGCGGTTACCTCATCGAGCCCTACATCGTGCAACGCGTCGAGGGCGTCGACGGCGAGATTCTGTACGAGAATCGACCGATGAAGGTTTGCCAGGGCTGCGAGATCGAAGACATGCAAGCGCTGGCCGAGGCCGAGGCGCTGGCGGCGATGCAGCAGGAGTTTGCCGCCGCGCAGGGGGAAGCCGAGCTGGTCGACGCGCAGAGCGATGAGGCGGCACTGTTACAGGCCACCCAGCTGCGCAGTCTCGGGGATGGTGCCGCGGCGGTTGCGGACGAGGACGGCGTTGAAGCGGAAATCAACGGTGAGGCAATCGAAGCGGATGCTGAAGTGACGCCAGACGAAACGCTGGTGGAAGAGCCGACCGAAGTTTTTGCGCCGCGCGTGATCTCGGCCCAGAACGCGTTCATCATGCGCTCGATTATGCGCGAGATCATACAGCGCGGTACCGCGGTGCGCGCCAAGGTCCTGGGGCGCAGCGATATCGCTGGCAAGACCGGCACTACCAACGACCAGATCGATGCCTGGTTCAGCGGCTTCAACGACCAGGTCGTGACCACCACCTGGGTCGGTTTCGACAATCAGCGCAAGATGGGGCGCAAGGAAACCGGCAGTCGCGCCGCGCTGCCGATGTGGATCGAGTTCATGCGATTCGCGCTCGAGGGGCGTCCGGAAAATCTGCAGGAACAGCCGGCCGGCCTGGTCACCGTGCGCATCGATGCCGAGACCGGCAAGCGCGCCGCGCTGGATTCCGCCAACAGCCTGTTCGAGATCTTTCGCGAGGAAAACGCGCCGCGCGAGATTGCCACGGCCAATACCTCGGCCACCGACGAGTCCACCGGCGTGGTCGTCAGCGTGCCCGAAACCGAAGACGAAATCGTCGAAGACATTTTTTAAAGAGCAGTCGATTTCGCCTGGCGAAATCGACACCTCAAACCGTCATCCCCGCGAAAGCGGGGACCTCCCGAAGCCTTCTCCATAAAACGTCATCCCGCTTCGGCGGACCGCCGCGCAAGCGGGGATCTCACGACGCCTCCAACATACATTATAAAAGGGTCATCGCCGCGCAAGCCTGCGCGGCCTGGCAGGCCTTCGGACGATGCCAACATCGCAAGATCCCCGCTTGCGCGGGGATGACGATGAGGGCTAGTTGATGCCGTTGCTTGCGCGGGGATGACGATGAGCGCTGGTTGATGTCGTTGCTTGCGCAGGAATGACGGATCTGGTCGATCGCAGCGAAGCGTTACCTGGCCGATGGCGCAGGATGCGAAAGATTGCTTCAGCCTTGCAGGCCTCGCAATGACGGTATTTAATCAGATCTTGCGGATGTCGCGACCGAACTCGTGCACCGCGTCGACCAGTACCTTGACGTTTTCCGGGTCGATGGACTGGTGGATGCCGTGACCCAGGTTGAACACGTGGCCGGGGTGATTGCCGAAACGCTCGATGATATCGCGCGCACGTTCACGAACCGTTGCGGGATCGGCATAGAGCACGCAGGGATCGAGATTGCCCTGCAGCGCTACCCGATCGCCGATACGCGCGCGCGCGGCGTCGATATCGACGGTCCAGTCGAGGCCGACCGCGTTGCAGCCACTGTCGGCAATATCTTCCAGCCACATGCCCCCACCCTTGGTAAACAGCGTGACCGGGATGGTCTGGCCTTCGTATTCGCGGTGCAATCCGTCCACGATGCGGCGCATGTATTCGAGCGAAAACTCGCGGTAAGCCGTCGGCGCGAGTACGCCGCCCCAGGTATCGAAAACCATGACGGCCTGGGCGCCGGCCTCGATTTGCGCGTTTAAATAATGTGTAACCGCCTGCGCCAGCTTGTCGAGCAGGCGATGCAGGGTTGCCGGTTCGCGGAACAGCATGCCCTTGACGAAGCGATACTCCTTGGAGCTGCCGCCCTCGACCATGTAGGTCGACAGGGTCCAGGGGCTGCCGCTGAAGCCGATCAGCGGTACCTGGCCATCGAGTTCGCGCCGGATCAGGCTGACCGCGTCGGTGACGTAGCGTAAATCGTCCGCCGGGTCGGGCACGCCGAGTGCATCGATCTGCGCAGCGCTGCGCAGCGGTCGCTCGAACCTGGGCCCTTCGCCCTCGGCGAAGTAGAGGCCGAGCCCCATTGCATCCGGGATGGTGAGGATATCGGAAAAAAGGATTGCGGCGTCGAGCTCGAAGCGGCGCAGCGGCTGCAGCGTAACCTCGCAGGCCAGCTCCTTGTTTTTACACAGGTCCAGAAAACTGCCGGCTTGCGCGCGCGTCTCGCGGTACTCGGGCAGGTAACGCCCGGCCTGGCGCATGATCCACAGCGGCGTGGTGTCGGTCGGCTGGCGTAACAGCGCCCGGATCAGGCGATCGTTCTTGAGTGGAGTCATCAGATCTCGAGGTAGTCCAGGATGCCTTCGGCCGCCTGGCGGCCTTCGTAGATCGCGGTAACGACCAGGTCGGAGCCGCGCACCATGTCGCCGCCGGCAAATACCTTGGGATTGCCGGTCTGGAACGGAAACTCGCCGCGCTCGGGCGCAATCACGCGCTCGCCGTCGTCGAGTTCGATACCGTTGGCGCCGAACCAGTCGGCCGGGCTCGGACGAAAACCGAAGGCGATGACGACCACGTCGGCCGGCAGTACTTCTTCGGAACCCTCGATGATCTCGGGACGGCGGCGGCCCTGGTCGTCGGCCTCGCCGAGTTGGGTGGTGACCAGTCGAATGCCTTCGACCGCGTGCTTGCCGACGATTTCGACGGGCTGGCGATTGAACAGAAACTGGATGCCTTCTTCCTTCGCGTTTTCGACTTCGCGCATCGAGCCGGGCATATTCGCCTGGTCGCGGCGGTAGGCGCAGGTAACGCTCTCCGCACCCTGGCGGATCGCGGTACGGACGCAGTCCATCGCGGTATCACCGCCGCCGAGGACAACCACGCGCCGGCCGGCGAAATCGATGAAGTCGGGTTTGTCGCCGCCGAAATCCATTTCGTTGTGAATATTCGATACCAGGTAGGGCAGGGCTTCGTGTACGCCCGGCAGGTCTTCACCCGGGAAACCGCCTTTCATGTAGGTGTAGGTACCCATGCCGAGGAAAACCGCGTCGTAGTCCGCCAGCAGGCTGTCGGCCTCGACGTCGCGACCGACCTCGGTGTTGAGGCGGAATTCGATGCCCATCTCCTCGAACATGCGGCGTCGGCGCAGCACGACTTCTTTCTCGAGCTTGAACGGCGGGATGCCGAAGGTCAGCAGGCCGCCGATTTCGGGATACCTGTCGAACACGACACAGTTGACGCCGTTACGGGTCAGGACATCGGCGCAGGCGATGCCGGCCGGCCCGGCACCGACCACCGCGACCCGGCGACCGCTGTCGACGACGTCCGACAGGTCGGGTTTCCAGCCCAGTTCGAAGGCCTTGTCGGTGATGTATTTTTCGACCGAGCCGATGGTGACCGCGCCAAAGCCGGTGTTGAGCGTACAGGCGCCCTCGCACAGGCGGTCCTGCGGGCAGATACGACCGCAGACTTCGGGCAGGCTGTTGGTCTTGTGGCACATCTCGACGGCTTCCATGACGTTGCCTTCGGCGATGAGCTTGAGCCAGTTGGGGATGTAGTTGTGGACCGGGCACTTCCACTCGCAGTAGGGGTTGCCGCATTCGAGGCAGCGCGCCGACTGCTCGGCCGCTTCCTGCTGCTCGTAATCGCCGTAGATTTCGCCGAATTCGAGCACCCGGGCGGTGGCTTCTTTTTTACCCGGGTCGGCGCGGTTGACCTCCAGGAACTGGAACACCTTGGACATGCTGCCGCAATCTCAGGCTGACAGCCGCGATTTGACCAGTTGACTGACCTTGCCCATGTCGGCGCGACCCTGCAGCTGCGGCTTGAGCGCGCCCATCAGTTTTCCCATGTCCCGGATGCTGGCCGCGCCGGTGCTGGCGATCGACTGCTCGACCAGGGATTCGATTTCGGCTTCGGACAGGGCCGCCGGCAGGTATTCCCGGATGATTGACAGCTCGTCCTGCTCGATGGTCAACAGGTCGTCGCGACCCGCGGCTTCGAACTGCGTGATGGACTCACGCCGTTGCTTGGCCATCTTGTCCAGCGTCGCGACGATGCGCGCATCGTCGAGTTCGATGCGTTCGTCGACCTCGACCTGCTTGATCGCGGAGAGCATCAGTCGGATCACGCCCAGGCGTGCCTTGTCACCGCTTTTCATCGATGACTTCATGTCGGCCTGGAGACGTGATTTGAGGGATTCGGACATCGCGCTCAGTACATGCGCTTGCGGGTTCCGAATTCCTTGGCAACGCGCTTGTAGTTGCGCTTTACCGCGGCGGCGAACTTGCGCTTGCGCACGGCGGTCGGTTTTTCGTAATGCTGGCGACGGCGGGTTTCGGTCAGGACGCCCGCTTTTTCGCAGGAGCGCTTGAAGCGGCGCAGCGCAAAATCGAAAGGCTCGTTGTCCTTTACTTTGACAGATGGCATATTGTTGATCCAGATGGTTTAAACACGGCGCCGTAACCGGCCCCGAACTCAGGAGCCGGCCAATTATAAGGAGCCGGCACCAAATATCAATCGTCAAGTTGAATTAAATCCCTGTTTTTTATGAAAGTATTGGGCATCGAAACCTCCTGCGACGAGACCGGAATCGCGGTTTACGACAGCGTCAGCGGCGAACTCTCGCAGCGGCTTTATTCGCAGGTCGAAAAACATCGCGAGTACGGTGGCGTGGTTCCCGAGATCGCGTCGCGCGATCACGTCGCCAGGGCCGCGCCACTGGTAACCGATATCCTGCAGGAAATTGGCGCGATCGGCGATATCGACGCGATTGCCTACACCCGCGGCCCGGGCCTGATCGGTGCGTTGATGGTCGGTGCGAACCTGGCGCGAGGTCTTGCCTGGGCAATGCAGCGGCCGCTGCTCGGCGTGCATCACATGGAAGGGCATTTGCTCGCTCCGCTGATGGCGACGGAAAAACCCGACTTCCCGTTCGTTGCCCTGCTGGTCTCCGGCGGCCATACCCTGCTGGTCGATGCGCGTGCCATCGGCGACTACCGCATCCTCGGCGAGACCCTCGACGACGCCGTGGGCGAGGCTTTCGACAAGACCGCCAAGCTGCTCGGCCTGCCGTACCCGGGCGGCCCGCAACTGGCGGCCCTGGCCGACCAGGTGGCGTCCAGCCGGTTCGATTTTCCGCGCCCGATGACCAACCGCCCGGGGCTGGAGTTCAGTTTCTCCGGGCTCAAGACCGCGGCGCTGGTACTGGTGCAGAACGAGACGCCGCTGGACGATTCAACTCGATCAGAGATTGCCTACGCGTTTCAGCGGGCGGTGGTGGATACCCTGCGGATCAAGTGCGAACGCGCGCTCGAGGCGACCGGTTATGCCGACCTCGTTATCGCGGGCGGTGTCGGCGCCAACCGTTTGTTGCGCGCCGAGCTCAAGCGCGCCTGCGAGGCGCGCGGCGCACGCGCGTGGTTCCCGGCGCTGGAATACTGCACCGATAACGGCGCGATGATCGCCTATGCCGGCGCCCAGCGACTCGCCGCCGGGCAGGTAGACGAAGCAGTGCACGACGTCCTGCCGCGCTGGTCCCTCGAGTCCCTGCCGGCTCTGCAAGGATAGCCAACTAACGCAAGGCCCCGATTGCCCGAATCCGTCTCTTCAGGATTCGGTGCCCTGCAGCAGGCGCTGGATGTTACCGCGGTGGCGCCAGATCAGGATCGACGATATCGCGATAAAAACCGCCATGACGTCTATCTCCGGTACACGCCAGTAAACCACCGCCGGCAGGATCGCGAACGACACGATGGCCGCCAGCGAAGAAATCCGGAAAACCTTGGCGAACAGCAACCAGACACCGATCAGGATCGCGCCCGTCAGCCAGTCGAAAGCGACCGTGCCGGCAATCGCGGTAGCGACACCCTTGCCACCGCGAAACTGGAAGAAGAGCGGGAAGCAGTGCCCGATAAAGGCGGCGAACGCGGTCAGGGCCAGCGTCAGCGCGTCGGCGCCGAGGCCGTGGGCCAGCATGACCGGAGCGAAGCCCTTGAGGCAATCGCCGACCAGCGTCAGGAAGGCCGCTTTCTTGCCGGCGATGCGCAGTACGTTGGTTGCGCCGGGGTTGTTCGAGCCGTCGCTGCGCGGATCCGGGAAGCCCATGATCCGGCTCAACAGGATGGCGGAGGAAATCGATCCGAGCAGGTAAGCGATGACGAACAGTAGCCCGGTTTGTAACATGCGCGCGGGTGTCGGTTGAATGGGCGGTCACTCTAACAGATCCGTGCAACCTTCGCCTAATGCCTGCATTACAATGGCGCGATGAAAGCGGATTCACTGATCGTATTGCACGGCTGGAGCATGAATCCCGCGGTATTCGACGATCTGCGCCGTTGCCTGCCGGCGGGCAGCTCGGTGCATACCCCGTCGTTGCCGGGGTACCCCGGCAGTGCCTGGCCGTCCCGTGACAGCTTTGCACGTGAAGTCGAGGCCATGGGGCGAGACCTGCCCGCGGGACGACTGGTCGGCTGGTCGCTCGGCGGCCTGTACGCGATCGAGCTGGCGCACAGGTTTCCGGGACGTTTCGATGCGCTGGCGCTGATTGCGAGCAATCCGTGTTTCGTGCGACGCGGGGGCTGGCCGTGTGCCCTCGAGGCCTCGGCTTTCGACGATTTCTACGCTGACCTGGAGCGTGACTGGCGGCGCGCATTGCGTCGATTCCTCGCGTTGCAGACGCTCGGCGGGCCCGGTCAGCGTGGCGTATTGCGCGCACTGGCGCGCGCAATCGAGGACGCTGGCGAACCCGGCGCCGATGTTCTGCGCCTCGGGCTGGACCGGTTGCGCGCGCTCGATTGTCGCGCGACCCTGGCCGGTCTGGCGCAGCCACGCCTGCTGGTACTGGGTGACCACGATCGCCTGGTGCCGCCAGCGCTGGGGCTTGAAATGACTGATCTTGCGCCAGAGATTCGGGTAGAATCCGTCGCCGGTGCCGCGCATGCACCGTTTTTGTCACATCCCGCAAGGGTTGCCAATCTGCTGGCAGGCTTCGGGCAATAACCGCTGGAAAACCACTTGGACCTGCTGAATCCGCCTCGACTGGACAAGCAATCTGTCAAGAAATTCTTCAATCGTGCAGCTAAAAGCTACGATAACGCAGCTATTTTGCAGGAAGAGGTCTTAGGTAGACTGTTGGGCCGGCTGCAGTACATTCGTCACCGGCCGACCACTATCGCCGACATCGGCTGTGGCACCGGCAAGGCAGTTCCGGGCCTGCAAAAGGCCTATGGAGGCGCCCGCATCGTTGCCATCGACCTCGCGCACGAAATGGCCCGTAAGGCCCGCGAACGTTACCGCTGGCTGGCAAAGAAAAGGGTCGTGACCGCGGATATGGAGCGGTTGCCGTTTGCCAGCGACAGCTTCGACCTGGTGTTTTCGTCGCTCGCGCTACAGTGGTGCAACGACCTCGACAGCACGCTGGCCGAATTTGCCCGGGTCGGACGCCCCGGAACCCTGCTGATGTTTGCGAGTTTCGGCCCCGGAACCCTGCAGGAGCTGGCCGCGAGCTGGCGCGCGATCGACGATCGGCACGCCCACGTGCACCAGTTTATCGACATGCACGACGTCGGCGACGCCATGCTGCGCGCCGGTTTCGCCGACCCGGTGGTCGACGCGGAAACCATACGCATGGAGTATCGCGAGTTCCGCCGGCTGCTGGATGACCTGCGTGAGATCGGTGCCAGCAATGCCGGGATGAACCGGCGACGCGGACTCATGACTCCCGCACAACTGCGCCGGCTCGAAGCGAGCTACCGCGAACACGGATTCGACGGTGACCGTTACGTTGCATCCTACGAGGTAGTGTACGGGCACGCCTGGCTGCCCGGCGCGGCCTAGCCGTGTGTCGGGATAATGCCGTGCGGTCGTATCCAGTCCATGTAGAAGGCGAAGGCCATAAACAGGAAAACCGCGATCGACAGCGCAATCCGCACGGTCAGGAAGGTAACCGTGCGGCGCGAATTGTTGCCGTCTTTTACCAGGCTGAACATGCTCGCCGCGAGGCTGGCGATGATCAGCAGTAGCATCACGACAATGACGGGTTTGACAAAAGGCATGGGGCTTTATACGCAGCGAGTCGGAAATAGTTTACCCGATGCCGGGGCAGGGTCGCCATGACTGTTTTCGGTCGTCGCTTTCAGCCTTCCGCCCGGGCCCTGCTGCTGACGGTGGCCGCGGTGACGGTGTTCGCCCTGCTGGGAAGCTGGCAGCTCGAGCGCGCGGCTTACAAGCAGGCGCTCGAGGATCGCTTCGAGAACCGCCTGCAGCAGGACTTCCAGCGTTTCGATGCCGACCAGCCGCTGGACGACCTGCAGTACCGCCGGCTGGTATTCAACGGTACCTACGACGTCGAGCGCCAGTTTTTGCTCGACAACCAGACCTATCGCGGCCGCGCGGGTTACCAGGTGCTGACCCCACTGTATTTGCGTGACAGCGATGCGGTATTGCTGGTCAACCGTGGCTGGACAGCCTGGGGCGAAAGCCGCGCGAACATTCCCGCGCCGCAGCCGCCGGTGCAGCCCGGTGAAGCGGCGGGAATCGTTTTTTATCCCGGCGATCCGGCGCTCAGGCTGGGGACGTATATGCAGGGCGACGACTGGCCGCGGCTGGTGCCCTACGTCGATATGGATGAATTGCAGCCGCACGTGTCCGGCCGCCTGTTACCATTCGTGCTGTGGCTATCGCCCGAGCGACCGGGCGCCTACCTGCGCGCGTGGGATCCGGTCTGGCTGCCGCCGGAAAAGAGCCGCGCCTACGCGCTGCAATGGTTTGCATTCGCCGCGATCGCGGTTGTGCTGTTCGTGATACTGAATTTGCGGAAAGAGGAATGAGCGAAACCCAAAATCAACCTGAAAAACTGTTCTGGTACCGGGTCAAGCTGGTGACGCTGATCGTGGTATTTGCGTCGCCCTTCATCGGTGGCTGGCTTGCGTTCTACGTGTTCGAGTTGCGCCCGGAAAGCGGTAACTACGGGCAGCTGGTGCAGCCCGTGCGCAAGATCGAGTGGCCGCTGTTGACCGATGTAAACGGCAACGAGCATGTCGGCGGCTTCGGTCGCAAGTGGACCTTCGTGCTGTTCGCGCAAGAGGGTTGCGCGGAACGCTGCTACGAGGATCTCTACTATATGCGCCAGATCCGTACCCTGCTCGGGCGCGACACGGCCCGCCTGCAGAACCTGTTTGTCAGCGGGCGGCCCCTGAGCGAAGAAACGCGCGCGTTCCTGCGCGAGTATCCGAACCTGGTCGTTATCGAAGACTACCGCGATGACCTCCTGCTGCGGCAATTCTCGCTCGAAGGGGAGGCTCCGGTCGGCACGAGCGAAAAGCTCTACCTGGTCGATCCGGACCGCAATTTCATGATGCATTACCCGGCGGTGAAGGATCAGGACCGTGTGCTGGAGGATATCCGCAAGCTGCTGAAGTTATCCAGGATCGGGTGAGCCGGTTGCGATTCGCCGATTGATTCGGCGGCACAAAGACTGTATAACGGCCGCCACGCGCGACAGCACTAACAGCCGTGAATTCATGACCACCCTGACACTCGCTTCCTGGACGCAGTATTACAACCTGACCAAACCCAAGGTTGTCCTGTTGATCGTGTTCACCGCGATGGTGGGCATGTTGCTGGCGGCCGAGGGTGCGCCGCCGCTCGACATATTCGTTTTCGGCCTGGTCGGCATCGGCCTGGCGGCAGCGTCGGGCGCGGCAATCAATCACGTGGTCGACGAGCACATCGACCGAATCATGGAACGAACCCGCAACCGACCGCTGGTCAGTGGCGGTCTCGATCATCGTTCCGCACTGGTTTTTGCGCTCGCGATCGGCGCCTTCGGTCTGGTCCTGCTGGCACTGTTCGTCAACCTGTTGACCGCGGTGCTGACTTTCTTCTCGCTGGTCGGTTACGCGCTGATCTATACCATGTACCTCAAGCGCGCGACGCCGCAAAACATCGTTCTCGGCGGCGCGGCCGGAGCGGCACCGCCGCTGCTCGGCTGGACCGCGGTCACCGGCACGGTCGATACCGAGGCGCTGCTGCTGTTCCTGATCATCTTCGTATGGACGCCGCCGCACTTCTGGGCGCTTGCGATCAGGCGCCGCGAGGAATACGCCCGGGCCGATATACCGATGCTGCCGGTCACCCATGGCGTGCTGTTCACCAAGCTGCAAATCCTGCTGTACACGATCCTGCTGTTCGTGGTGTCGATCATGCCGTTCCTGGTGCAGATGAGCGGGCTGATCTACCTTGCCGGAGCGCTCGCGCTCGGGGTCGGCTTCCTGTACTACGCGATCAAGCTCTACCGCGACGATCAGCCCAATTCGATCGCGATGAAAACCTTTGGCTACTCGATTTTCTACCTGAGCCTGCTGTTCATGTTCCTGCTCGCGGACCACTACGCGCGCGTGTTCATCCGCGGCTGGTTTTTATAAGCGCTCGCGTCACCGATTCCGTGCGTCGCCCTGTGGCTTGCACCCGAGGGGCCCAGAACCGCGGGATCCACTGAAGTCCAATTGTGACAGGGGTGTCTGGATCCCGCGGTCGAGCCGCGGGATGACAGGTCCAGGTTGCCGCGGGATGGCGGGTGCCGGGTGCTGCAGGATGGCCGCCGAGATAATGTGGCGCGCTCAGCTGCCGGCGAAGTGCAGCACCAGCTGGACCACGCCAACCAGCGTCAGCACGAACGCGGCGCCGAGAATCAGGCCCATCCAGATGAAGTGCGACATCTTGCCGTGGCGGAAATCACGTTCCCGGTTGGCGTTGCTCTGCACCCCGAGAAAGGCCATCGCCGTGCTTTTGAAAGTATCGACAAAGGACAGTTCGCGGTTTTCGTCACCGCTTTTTCCTGGTTGATTCAAGCTTGATATCCCGGCGTAATCGGACTAGATTATGCATTGTCGCAAGAGCGGGGCGACGAAGGAATATCTCTGGACGGATAGGTTATAGCGTCTTGATTCGTATCGACCAGGTTGTGCCCGACGGCGCCTACCGCATCGTGCTCTCGCCCAACTGCTCCATTCGTTGGCGCGATCTCGTGCTTTTTTACATCTTCACCTGCGTGGTCGCACTCGCGATCGGCATTTTCTTTACCCTGCAGGGGCTCTGGCTGGTGCTGCCGTTCTCCGGACTCGAAATGCTGGCGCTCGGCTACTGCCTCTACCTCACCTCGCGCAAAGTATACCGCCAGGAAGTCATTACCCTGGATGCGGACCGCACGCGGGTGGAAAAAGGCGTGCAGCGAGTCCATGACAGCTGGGAATTCGAGACACCCTGGCTACGGCTCGTGGACGAGCCGCGGGGGCACCGGAAACGGCACCGCAGGCTTGCCCTCGGCAGCCACGGAAACTATGTCGAAGTCGGTGATTTTCTGGATAACTCGGAGAAGGATGCGCTAGCGTTTCAACTTAAAGACTGTATAATTCGACGAGATTAAAGCGCCGTCTGAATTCCAGGATTCAGGTGGCATTTTTTTGGTAAGTACTGTCATGTTCACCGTGGGGCGACTCACATAAGCGCGGGCGCATGATTAGGGGGTTTACAAGAATGTTTCTGCACAAGAAGCCGGGGCGGATTGCCGTGGCTATGACAGGAGCGGTGTCGATGCTGTCCATGGCATCGGCCCAGGCTGCCTACCAGCTCAACATGACCGAGAGCGTGACGCCGATCGGTCGCCAACTCTACGGTCTGCACATGCTGGTATTCGGCATCTGCGTCGTCATCGGGGTCGGGGTCTTCGGCGTCATGGCCTGGTCGATCTTTCATCACCGCAAATCGAAGGGCGCCGTGCCCGCGGATTTCCACGAGAGCACCAAGGTCGAGGTGGCGTGGACGGTAGTGCCGCTGCTGATCCTGATCGGGATCGCGATTCCGGCCACCGGTACGCTGATCGAGCTCGAGGACGCCAAGACCGATGCCGAGATCACGCTGCAGGTCACCGGCATCCAGTGGAAGTGGAAATACACCTACGTCGACGAAGGCATCAGCTTCGTCAGCAACCTCGCGCAGTCCAGCCGGGACGTAATGAAAGACCCGACCGGAAACGAGAATTACCTGCTCGAGGTCGACAACCCGATCGTGCTGCCGGTAAACAAGAAGATCCGGTTCCTGTTCCACGCCGACGACGTGATTCATGCCTGGTGGGTGCCGGAGCTGGCGGTAAAGCAGGACGCGATCCCCGGCTTCATCAACGACTCCTGGGCAATCATCGAGGAACCCGGCGTATACCGCGGTCAGTGCGCGGAGCTTTGCGGCAAGGATCACGGCTTTATGCCGATCGTGGTCAACGCGGTTTCCGAGGCCGAGTACCAGGAATGGGTCGCCGGCATGCAGGCCGAGGCCGCGGCGGCGGCGTCGGCCGCAACGCAGGAATGGAGCATGGCGGACCTGGTTGAGCGCGGTGAAACCGTGTACCAGGCGAACTGCTCGGCCTGTCACGGCCCGACCGGCGCCGGTATCCCGGGCGCCTTCCCGGCGATTACCGGTAGCAGCATCGTGCTCGATGCCGACCCGGCCGCGCACATCGACATCGTCGTCAACGGCAAGGCCGGCACGGCCATGGCCGCATTCAAGAACCAGCTCAACGATATCGATATCGCAGCCGCACTCACTTACCAGCGCAACGGACTGGGCAACAGCGTTGGAGACACCATACAGCCGTCGACCATCGCGGCCGCAAGATAGGGGTTTTTTTGATGTCTACAGAAATCGCACACGAAACCGCTCACGACGAGCATCACGATCACGGTCCGGCCAAGGGCCTGATGCGCTGGGTCACGACGACCAACCACAAGGACATCGGTACCCTTTACCTCTGGCTGTCGTTCATCATGCTGCTTTACGGCGGCGCGATGGCAATGGTGATCCGGCTCGAGCTGTTCCAGCCCGGGTTGCAGTGGGTCGAGCCGCATTTCTTCAACCAGATGACCACGATGCACGGCCTGGTGATGGTGTTCGGCGCAATCATGCCGGCCTTCGTCGGCCTCGCCAACTGGTTGCTGCCGATGATGATCGGCGCGCCCGACATGGCGCTGCCGCGGATGAACAACTGGAGTTTCTGGATCCTGCCTTTCGCGTTCGCGATGCTTGCTTCGACCACCTTCATGGAGGGCGGCGCACCGGCTTTCGGCTGGACCTTCTACGCGCCCTTGTCGACAACCTTCGCGCCGGCGAGTACCGACTTTTTCATCTTCGCCGTGCACCTGATGGGTATCTCGTCGGTGATGGGTTCGATCAACATCATCGCCACCATCCTCAACATGCGTGCGCCCGGCATGACGCTGATGAAAATGCCGCTGTTCGTCTGGACCTGGCTGATCACGGCTTACCTGCTGATCGCGGTTATGCCCGTGCTGGCGGGTGCGGTTACCATGATGCTCACCGACCGTCACTTCGGCACCTCGTTCTTCGACGCCGCCGGCGGCGGTGACCCGGTCATGTTCCAGCACATCTTCTGGTTCTTCGGCCATCCCGAGGTCTACATCATGATCCTGCCGGCCTTCGGCGTGATCTCCGCGATCATCCCGACCTTCGCGCGCAAGCCGCTGTTCGGCTACAGCTCGATGGTCTATGCCTCGGCATCGATCGCGATCCTGTCCTTCATGGTATGGGCACACCACATGTTCACCACCGGCATGCCGGTCGCGGGCGAACTCTATTTCATGTACGCGACTATCCTGATCTCGGTACCGACCGGGGTGAAGGTATTCAACTGGGTTACTACCATGTGGAAAGGCTCGATGACCTTCGAGACCCCGATGCTGTTCGCGCTCGGCTTCATCGTCATGTTCACGATCGGCGGTTTCTCCGGCCTGATGCTCGGTGTCGCGCCGGTAGACACGCAATATCACGATACCTACTTCGTGGTGGCGCACTTCCACTACGTCCTGGTGACCGGCGCGCTGTATTCGATCATTGCCGCGTTCTACTACTGGGTCCCGAAGTGGACCGGGCACATGTATGACGAGCGCCTGGGCAAGATACATTTCTGGTGGTCGACCATCGCGGTTAACGTGCTGTTCTTCCCGCAGCATTTCGTCGGTCTTGCCGGCATGCCGCGGCGGATCCCGGATTACGCCCTGCAGTTCGCCGAGTTCAACCAGATCTCGAGCATCGGCGGTTTTGCTTTCGGCCTGGCGCAGGTCTTTTTCCTCTACATCGTGATCAAGACGATTCGCGGTGGAGAGAAAGCGACCGACCGGGTCTGGGAAGGCGCGACCGGCCTCGAGTTCGAGCAGCTGCCGTCGCCGCCGCCGTACCACAGCTTCAACGAACCGCCCCCGGTCAAGTAAACCGGGGCCGGGTTCGACACGATGCAGACGATGTCCCAGCAACAGCACGAGCAGGATGACTTCAACTCGGCGGCACGCCGCAAGCGCACCCGCTGGATCCTGGTCGCGCACCTGCTGATCGTCGCGACCTTTTTTGCCGCGTCGTTCATCTGGGGCAAGTTCGCGTGAAGCAGCAGACCAGTCCGCTCAAGCTGGCACTGATCCCGGTGCTGATGTTCGGTTTCGGCTTCGCGCTGGTGCCGTTGTACGACGTGTTTTGCGATATTACCGGGCTGAACGGTAAAACCGGTCGCATCGAGGCGTCGGAGATCGATGCCGGCCTGGTCGACGATTCGCGCATCATCACGGTGCGCTTCCTGGCGCAGACCAATACCGGGCTGCCCTGGTCGTTCGAACCCCTGGTGGAAAAGATGGAAGTGCACCCGGGGCAGGTCTACGAAGCCGTCTACCGGGTGCGCAGTACCAGCAGCCAGGCGACCAAGGGCCAGGCCGTGCCGAGCGTATCGCCCGGGCTGGCCGCCGAACATTTCAACAAGACGGAATGTTTCTGTTTCGTGCAGCAGGAGCTGGGGCCGCTCGAAGTGCGCGACATGCCGATGCGATTCGTCATCGGGCCGAATATTTCGGACAAGATCGATCAAGTAACCCTGTCCTATACCTTTTTTAGCCTGGACCGGGGATAACAATATCTAGGGCTTGGAACAAGAGAGAAAAGATCCAATGAGTAGTGCTTCCGATCAAGACTATTACGTACCGCACGGCACTCACTGGCCGATCATCGGGTCCGTAGGGCTGACCCTGAGCGTCGTCGGTTTCGCCAATTATCTGCATGACACCTGGAGCCTGACGCCAACGCTGGTTGGTCTCGCCATCCTGTTTTTCATGATGTTCGGCTGGTTCGGGCAGGTGATCAACGAGTCGCTGTCCGGGCTTTACAACAAGCAGGTGGACCTGTCCTTCCGCTGGAGCATGAGCTGGTTCATCTTCTCCGAGGTGATGTTTTTCGGCGCGTTTTTCGGCGCGCTGTTCTATGCCCGGATGTACTCCATTCCCTGGCTCGACGGCGCATCCAATAACGATGCGACCGCGCAGTACCTGTGGCCCGATTTCGAGGCCGCGTGGCCGCTGCTGACGGTGCCGCTGGCCGAGAAGTACGAGGTAGCCAAGGCGTTCATCGGCCCCTGGGGTCTGCCCGCGATCAACACCGTGATCCTGCTGACCTCGGGCCTGACCGTAACCTTCGCGCACTGGGCGCTGAAGAAAAACGACACGCCAAAGCTGGTGTACTGGCTGGCAGCTACCGTTGCCCTGGGTTTCGGCTTCGTCGTGCTGCAGGGCTACGAGTATGTTCACCTCTACCGGGACCTGAACCTGCGACTCGATTCGGGTATCTACGGCAGCACCTTCTTCATGCTGACCGGTTTCCACGGGTTCCACGTGACCATGGGCGCCACGATGCTGCTGATCATCATGATCCGCGCGGCCAAGGGACACTTCACGCCCGAAAATCACTTCGCCTTCGAGGGAGTGGCCTGGTACTGGCACTTCGTCGACGTGGTCTGGCTGGGATTGTTTATTTTCGTCTACTGGATCTGACGACAGTCAGCAGCAATACCGAAAAAGCCCGGTTCGTCCGGGCTTTTTTTGTCGGCGAGTGATTGCGCCGGGGAGCCGCCCCCGACCCGGAGCTTCGATTGCTTTGGGTCCCCGAAGTGTCTCGATCGCAAGCCCTGTTCGTGATCCGCCGACAAGCGGCAGGATAAAAAAAGCCCGGACGGTGCCGGGCTTTGGAAGGGTATGGAGAAGCGGGTTACGCGAAGGAAGTCTTGATCGACTTGAACGCGTTGGCTTCGATCTGTCGAATCCGCTCGGCGGAAACCCCGAATTCCTCGGCCAGCTCGTGCAGGGTCGACTTGGGTTCGGTCAACCAGCGGCGGGTGACGATGGTCTTGCTGCGATCGTCGAGCTTGCCCATCGCCGCGGATAACATTTGCATGTTGTTGTCGCTGGTATCCTGCTTTTCCAGCAGCAATTCCGGTGACGGCGTGTTCGACGACAGGGAGTTTGACGGTGCCAGGTAGGCCGAGTCTTCGTCCTCGTCGGCCGGGGCGTCGAACGCGAGATCGTAGTTGTTGAGCCGGTTTTCCATCTCGATAACGTTTTCGCGGGTCACGCCGAGGGTTTCCGCAACCTCGTCGATTTCCTCGAGCTTGAACCAGCCCAGGCGTTTCTTCTGGCTGCGCAGCTTGAAGAACAGCTTGCGCTGGGCCTTGGTCGTGGCCACCTTGACGATGCGCCAGTTCTTCAGGATGTATTCGTGAATCTCGGCCTTGATCCAGTGCACCGCGAATGAGACCAGGCGCACGCCAACCTCCGGATCGAAACGCTTGACGGCCTTCATCAGGCCGATGCTGCCCTCCTGGATGAGGTCGGCGATCGGCAGGCCATAACCCGCGTAGTTGTTGGCAATCTTGATGACAAAACGGAGGTGTGGCAGGACGAGCTTTTGCGCGGACTCGAGGTTGCCGGTCTGCTGCAGGTCCGTTGCCAGCGCGTACTCTTCCTCGGCGGTCAGAACCGGGATGCTCCGGGCGGCCTGAATGTAGGCCTCCAGGTTGGAGCTGCCGGTCAGCGCGGGCAGGGTGTTGCGGCTAAGGGCCAGTTCTGTGCTCATGAATATTCCTCTTCGGTGTCTATTTTTAGCACTCTAAGAGATCGAGTGCCAGTAATTAGAGCATAAACAACGCAATAAGTTCAAGTAAATTAGCAATTGTTAATATGGTCTGTAAGTACATGTTAAATAAAGAAAAACTAATCAATATACGCAGTTTCGGGTGCTTCGGATCAAACCGGAAGGGGTAAACGGGACAGTATTCGCGAGCCAGGTCGACAAGAAGTTCGGATGACGGGCCGGGTCGCGTCCGTGCCCACGGTTGCCTGCCGCCCGGACTGACGCAGCAGGTCCCGGAAGTGGCATTGTCGTCGCGGCTGCGGTCGCGCAATCGACGGGAATTTCCTTCGCCGCCAGGCGGCTGCATTGACTACCCGCGGCATGCGGTTACTCTCGTTTCGACTACGGTGGGGCAAGCGGTCGACCGGTCGCTGACTCGGCTCTTCGCCTGCTGTTATACTGTGCACGCGGTGGAGTTTCGTTCGCTGCAACAGTCTCCAGGATTCTCACCCAGAAAGTCTTGAGCGGGTTTCGTGGAATAGCCATGAGCAGTCCGCTCGCAGGACGTTTTACAGGAATCCTTTTGTATGAGCATTACCCAGAACAAGGTCGTCAGCATTCACTACAACGTGGTTGACGCCGACAGCGAGGAGAGCATCGACTCATCTGACGGTCGCGATCCGATGGTGTACCTGCACGGTGCACGTAATATCATCCCGGGGCTCGAGCAGGCGCTCGAAGGCAAGGCGGCGGGAGATGCGTTCGATGTCACCGTGGCGGCTGTCGATGCCTACGGTGAGCACAGCGACGACCGGGTACAAAAAGTGCCGCGCGAAGCCTTCGCCGAAATCAGCGAGGTCTATCCCGGTCTGAAGGTCACCGCGCAGACCGACATGGGGCCGATAGAGTTACTGGTCACGGAGGTTGCGGACGACGAGGTTACGGTCGATGCGAATCACCCGCTGGCGGGGAGGAACCTGAAGTTCAGCGTGCGCGTGGAAGACGTGCGGGACGCAAGCGAGGAAGAGGTTGCTCACGGACATGTGCATGGCCCCGGCGGACAGGAGCACTAGCGGAGCATTCCTGTGCCGCCATTTTTACGCCCGGGCGGCCTGGATCAACCGCGGCAGCGGCAAGGATCAGGGATTCAGAGCTTCGCTCTGGCGCTTGACGTTGACCAGCGTGCGCAGGCGCGTGAGCAGGTCGTGCTCGTCTACCGGCTTGGTAATGAAATCATTGGTTCCGGCGCCGAAGATGCCGGTGAAGTCGGTGCGCTCGTCTTCGCCGGGCTCGATCGTCATCAACAGCACCGGTAGCGCCAGGTAGTCCAGCTCGAGGTCGTTGCGCACCGCCTGGATCAGCTCGAAGCCGTTCATGTCGCCCGACAGCGTCAGGTCGGTGATCATCACGTCGATAGCGGTTTCGCCGTTGTTTACCGCCATGTCCCGCCGCAGGAACGCCAGCGCCTCGGATGCCTCGCGAAAATGCTGGTACTCGATGTTGTTGCGATCGAGTATCGCGGTCGTAATCGCGGTCGAGGTCGCGCTCTTGTCGACATAGAGCACCTTGACCGGAAAGTCGTTGCGCGTGCCGAGGTAATTCAGGATAAAGTTGACCAGCGACTTGTGACCTTCCGCCTTGTCGAAATAGGCGGTGACCGCATCGGTATCCTCCATGCTGGCGCCCATGACCCGCGTATCGGTATCGCCGGAAACGACGAAAATCGCGGTGTCCTTGTTTTTCGGCGTTTGCCTGATCTGATCGATCAACTGGTAACCGTCGGTGTCCGGCAGCGATATTCCGGTGGTGATGATTTCGAATTCGAAACGCTTGACCGCGGTCAGTGCTTCCTTGCCGGTGCCGCAGGCAATGATGTCCAGGTCGGGTGCCTCGGCGGAAATCTCCTTGAACAGGATCGTACGTGCCGAATCGGACGAGTCGATCAGTAACAGGCGGCGTTTTCCGGACATGAACTGCTTCGTTAACTGGGTTCTATTTGTTTCAGGTGGCGGGCCACCGCGATCCATGACCCGGCGAGGCCCAGCAATGTACTAGAGGTTAGCAGAATAAAGAAGTCGTGCAGGGAAAATGTTATCAGCTGGTGCTCTGACTGGTACAGCAGGTTGAGACGCTGCAGCGGGCCCGAGATGGCGAGGTAACCCAGTTCCACGATGAGCCAGGACAGCAGGCCGCCGAACAGGCCGTACCATACCCCGCCGTAAAGAAACGGGCGGCGGATGAAGGCGTCGGTTGCCCCGATCAGCTTGGTGACGATGATTTCCTGGTAGCGGTTCTGGATATCGAGACGGATCGTGTTGCCGATTACCAGCAGCACCGCGATCGCGAACAGCGCGGTAATGATGGCGACCCCGCGCTGCGCGATTTCAAGGATCGTGTACAGGCGTTCGAGCCACTCGGTATCGAGCTTGGCAATATCCACTTCAGGCAGGGCCTGCAGTTCACCGAGCAGGTTGCGCACGCGAAAACGGTCGATCTCGAGCTGCGGCTCGACCACGATGGTGTGCGGCAGGGGGTTACTGCTGAGCGTATCGATACTCTTGCCGAAGCCCGAGTCTTGACGAAATTCCTGTAGCGATACCTCGCGCGAAATGAAGCGCGTCGACTCGACGTCGGGCATCGCCGCGATCTGTTCGTCCAGCGACCTTGCCCGGTTTTCATCGACACCGAGGTCGAGGAACAGGCTGATCTGCGAACTCGAGCGTAGATCGCCGGACATGGCCTCTATGTTCTTGAGGAAGAGGTAAAATCCGCCGGGCAGCGACAGCGTAATGCCGATGACCGCTACCGTCATCAGCGTGGTGGCCGGGGCCTGGTAAATCTTGCCCAGGCTGAAGATGAGCGACTGCAGGTGATGGGCCAGGTAAGCCGATAAATGGATACCGCTGCCTGGCCGCCGGCGCCGACGGTTACTCGTAGCCATGCAGGATTTCCCTCGGCCCGGTGTCGAGATCGTTCAGGATCAGCTCGCCCCGGTTCAGCGTCATGCGCGGTTTTTGCAGTTCGTCGATCAGGCTGAGATCGTGACTCGCCACCAGCACGGTGACGCCGACCTGGTTGAAATCGACAAAAATTTGCATGATTTCGCGCGACAGCACGGGATCGAGATTACCGGTTGGCTCGTCGGCCAGCAGCAGCATGGGTTTGTGCACTACCGCGCGGGCGATGCCGACGCGCTGCTGTTCACCGCCCGACAGCGTGATCGGCATCGACTTTTCCTTGTGCAGCAGGCCGACCTTGTCCAGCGCGGCGCGCGTGCGGCGCGCGATTTCGTGCCGCGGGTATCCCTGGATGAGCAGCGGCATCGCGACATTGTCGAACACCGGCCGATCGAACAGGAGCTGGTGATCCTGAAAGATGATGCCGATATTGCGCCGAATATAAGGTACCCGGTGACGCGGCAGGGTATTGAGGTTGATCCGGTTCAGCAGGGCCTGCCCACGGGTCGGTTTCTCGATCAACGCGATCAGCTTGAGCATGGTGCTTTTGCCGGCACCCGAATGCCCGGTCAGGAACGCCATCTCGCCGTCGCCGAGAGTCAGCGTCACGTTCTTCAGGGCATCGTAGCCGCCCTCGTAACGCTTGGTGACGTTGTGAAACTCGATCATGCAGGCAATGGGTCAGGATTCGGCGAGCAGGGCGTCGACGAACTCCTCGTGATCGAAGGGACGCAGGTCGGCCGCGGTCTCGCCGACACCGATGAAGCGGATCGGTGTCTGTAGCTGCTCGGCGACGCCGAAGATCATGCCGCCCTTGGCGGTGCCGTCGAGCTTGGTCAGGATGATGCCGCTGACGCCGATGGTGTCGCGGAAATTCTGCGCCTGCGCCATCGCGTTCTGGCCGGTACCAGCGTCGAGTACCAGCAGGGTCTCGTGGGGTGCCTCGGGATCGAGCTTGGTCATGACGCGGCGGATCTTTTCGAGCTCGTCCATCAGGCTCATCTGGGTGTGCAGGCGGCCGGCGGTATCGGCGATCAACACGTCGATACCGCGCGCCTGGGCCGATTGCAGTGCGTCGAAGATCACCGACGCCGAGTCGGCTCCCTGGCCCTGGCTCACTACCGGCACGTCGAGGCGCTCGCCCCAGGTCTGCAGCTGTTCCACCGCCGCCGCGCGGAAGGTATCGCCGGCGGCGAGCATAACCTTCAGGCCCTGGTCGCGAAAACGCTGTGCGAGCTTGCCGACGGTGGTAGTTTTGCCGGCGCCGTTGACGCCGACCATGAGGATCACGAACGGCTTGCGCGCGCGATCGATCTGCAGCGGTGCGGCGCAGGGCTCGAGGATTTCGGCCATGGTCGATTTCAGCGCCGACATCAGGCTGTCGCTGTCATCGAGTTCGCGGCGCGCGACTGCCTCGGTCATGCGGGTCGTGATCCGTTGCGTGGCGCCAATACCGACGTCGGCGATCAGCAACTGCTCTTCGAGCGCTTCGAGCAGGTCGTCGTCGATCTGCTTCTTGCCGAGCAACAGGTCGGCCAGGCCGGAAGACAGGTTCTGGCGGGTTTTACTGAGCCGCTGGCGCAGTGAGGTGAACAACCCGGTCGCCGGTTGCGCGTCTTCCTTGTTCGCCGATTTGAATCCGAACATCGATTCTCCGGATAGTGGAATTCAGGCACAATATGCTATCAGAAAGCGGTTCGGGCGGGCACTCCGGCAGACATGAAATCCGAGGTCAGAATCATTGCCGGGCAGTGGCGTGGACGCAAGCTGCCGGTGGTCGACGTCGCCGGCTTGCGGCCGACGCCTGACCGGATTCGCGAAACGCTGTTCAACTGGCTCGCGGCGGATTGCCGCGATGCCGTGGTACTGGACTGTTTTGCCGGCAGCGGCGCGCTAGGCCTCGAAGCGCTGTCGCGCGGTGCCCGGCGGCTGGTTGCGATCGAACGCGACCGGCGCGCGCTGGAGAACCTGGAGCAACTGCGCACGGCTCTCGGGGACAGCCGTTTCGAACTGCTGGCGGGTGACGCCGCCAGGCTGATTGGCGGACTCGACACCCGCTTCGACATCGTGTTCATCGACCCGCCCTACGCCGCCGCGGCGCAGCGGCTGGCGATACTCGGCGAGCTCGAAGGCGCGAACTGCCTGCGGGAGGGCGCCAGGCTTTACTTCGAGTGGCCGCGCGGCGGTGATGGCGAACCGCACTCCCCGCGCCTGCAATGGCTGAAACGCAAAAGCGCCGGCCAGGTGGATTATGGTGTGGCCGAATGGCGGCGAACTGGTTAAACTCTTGCGGGTTTCGCGCTCGGGTCGCGTTTTGCAGAGGTAGTTAATGACCAGAATCGCCATCTATCCCGGTACTTTCGATCCGGTTACTCGCGGGCATATCGACATTTGCCAGCGGGCGCTCAAGGTTTTCGACCGGATTGTCATCGGCGTAGCCGACAGCCTCGCGAAACAGCCGTTTTTCAACCTCGACGAGCGTTTCGACATGCTCGAGACCGTGTTCGCCGACACCGACCGGATCTCGGTCAGGCCGTTTTCGGGACTGCTGATCGATTTTGCCCGCGAATGTAATGCCGACGTGATCATTCGCGGCCTGCGTGCCATCTCGGACTTCGAATACGAGGTGCAGCTGGCGGGTATGAACCGCTCGCTGGCGCCCGAAATCGAAACCGTGTTCCTGACCGCGGCGCAGCCTTTCGCCTTCGTGTCGTCCAGTCTCGTGCGCGAGATTGCCCGCCTCGACGGCGATGTGTCCGAGTTTCTGCATCCCGAAATCCTGCGGCGCCTGACGGACAAGCTGCAGAATCACAAGTAGCCGGTTACAGGAGTTCTCGCATGGCTTTGATGATTACCGACGAATGCATTAATTGCGACGTTTGCGAGCCGGAGTGCCCGAACGACGCGATTTCGCCGGGTGAAGAGTATTACGAAATCGATCCGTTGCTGTGCACCGAATGTGTCGGCCACTTCGAGACCTCGCAGTGTGTCGAGGTCTGCCCGGTCGACTGTATTCCGCTCAATCCGGATTACAGCGAAACCCAGGATCAGCTGCTGGAAAAATACCGCCGCCTGACCAGCTCGGACTGAGCGCTCTGCCGGTCGGGGCTCAATAACCCCCGACTGCCCCCTCGCTGCGATTGTCGTAAGCGGCTTCCAGGTAACCCCTGTCATTCAGGCGCACCGCCTTGATGCGGCCGAGATACGCCGGGCGCTGTTCGACCGTTTCATGGCCGCGCGCCCGCAGCCCCGTGATGAGCTCGGGGGAGAACTTGAATTCATCCATGTAGAGCTTGTTTGGCAGGAACTGGTGATGCACGCGCGGAAACTGGACCGCGCGATCGATATCGAGGCCGGTTACGAGCACGCGATAGATCGTCTGCACCACGCTGCTGATGATGCGCGGACCGCCGGCGGCGCCGAGCGTCATGACGATGCGCCCGTCCTTTTCCACCAGTGTCGGGCTCATCGAACTCAGCGGCCGCTTGCCGGGCTCGACCACGTTGCCGAGTCCCTGCACCAGGCCGAAGGCATTGGGCTCTCCGGGGCGGGTCGTGAAATCGTCCATCTCGTTGTTCAGCGAGATCCCGAAGCGCTCGGATACCACACCGGAGCCGTAACTGCCGTTCAGCGTTACGGTCAGCGTTATCGCGTTGCCGTCGGCATCGAGAATCGAAAACTGGGTGGTTTCGTTGGCGTCGTCGACCGTCTTTTCGAGCAGCGGTTCGAGCTGCACCGAACGCGCAAGGTCGATGCTGTCGGCCATCTCCGCGATGTAGTCCTGCGACAGGATGCGAGCGAAAGGATTGTCGTGGAAATCGGGATCGCCGAGCAGGGCGCGGCCGCGGAAAGAGCGGTTCAGTACTTCGGCCATCAGGTGCATCTCGTCGACGCTGAGCGGCGCGTGATCGCCGATTCCGACCTGGTCGAACAGTTCCAGCGCGGTCTTGATCACGGCGCCGCCGCTGCTCGGCGGCGGCATCATGTAGACCCGATGCCCGCGGAAATCCGTTACCAGGGGTTCGAGCCAGCGTACGCGGTAGCCCGCAAGATCCTCAACCGTGATCACACCGCCCGCGGCCCGCACCGAATCCGCGATATCCCGCGCGACTTCACCGCTATAAAAGCCGTCGGGACCGTTATTGCGCAGCAGTTTCAGGGCCCGCGCGAGCGCCGGTTGACGCAGGGTTTCGCCGGGTCGATACGGTTGCGCCGGCGTGCGGAAAAAGTGCCGCAGGCCGGCAACGTTGAAACGTTCTGCCTGGCCCTCGGCGTAGCGCGACTCGGTACCGGAAAACTCGATGCCTTTCTCCGCCAGCGCGATTGCGCTGTCGAACAGGGTCGACCAGCCGAGCTGGCCATAGCGCTTGTGTAATGCCCACAGGCCGGCAGGAACACCGGGAACGCCGACCGCGGTGCCGCCGTTCCACGAAGCTCCCCTGGGCCGGGTGACGTAAAAATCGGGTGAGGTGGCCGCCGGCGCCACTTCACGAAAATCGAGCACATCGACACCATCGCCCATACTGACCAGCGCAAATCCGCCGCCGCCAAGCGATGCGTTCGATGGATTGGTCACCGCCAGCGTCAGTCCCACCGCGACCGCGACGTCGATCAGGTTGCCGCCGCGATCGGCGACAGCCTTGCCGGCGTCGACCGCGTAGCCCGAGGGTGCGGAAATCATGATGCGGGTGCCTTCCGCGGGAACCGCCTGGGCCGGCGAAAGAAATACCAGCGTGCAACCCAGGACCAGGATACGAACGAACGGGGAAACGGGCATGAGAGGTCTCCGCGGAGAGGGTCGGTCGATGTTAAAGAAGCGGTCGCGCGCAATCAAGCTACGCGCGCGTTGTCGGACCGAAGTGGCCCGCGGCTCGCCGCTAATCAGTCGGCGTATCCCGGCAGGCTGCGATCGAGTACCCGCTTCATGGCCTCGAAGTAAAGATGATCGCGCCGACCCTTGTGCCGATCGGCTTCGTCGGGTGTCTGTACCTGGCGAATGATGTCATCGGAAATCGGTTGTAGCCGGCCGCCGGTGCTCATGGCGCGAATCTGCGCGCGGCACACCCGTTCGAGCAGGTAGAGCAGGCGGTAGGCGCGCGCCACCGTATCGGCTGCCACCAGCACGCCGTGGTTCTTGAGAAACATGACTTCCCTGTCGCCCAGCAGCCCGGCCAGGCGTTCGCCCTCCTCGAGCGTGTCCGCGGTACCCGGGTAGTGATCGTCGTAAGCGATGCGACCGGCGAAAAAGGCCGAGGTCTGGCAGGCGGGGACCAGGCGATTGTCCTCGAGCATGTTCAGCGCCAGGGCCCAGTTCTGGTGGGTGTGTAACACTACCCTGCGGCCGCTCAGGCGATGCAGCGGCGCGTGTATGCACTGTGCCGACAGTTCCACCAGGCCCTCACCTTCGAGGGTTTCGCCCGCCTCGTTGAACACGATCAGGTCGCTGGCGCGCGCTTCCGACCAGTGCAGGCCGAAGGGCAGCACGAGATAGCGGTCGTCGTAGCCCGGCAGGGTTACCGTGAAATGGTTATCGATACCTTCCTCGAGCTCGTGCATGACCGCCAGGCGCAGGGCCGCGGCGAGATCGATGCGGGCCTGGATTGCGGCCTCGGTGTTACCGTCGAATGCATGGATGGTCATGATGAATCCTCGAATGGTAAGCGGCAAGCATAATGGAACGGTCTGCCCGCGCCAATCCCGTTGCGGACTTCAGGACTGGCACTCGGGGCAATACCAGGTCGCCCGTTGCCCGAGCACAACCTGCTTGATCGTGTGCCCGCAGACGCGGCAGGCTTCGCGGTTGCCGTACACCTGCAGCTCGTGGCGAAAGTAACCCGGTTTGCCGTCGGCCTGGGTAAAATCCTGCAGGGTCGTGCCGCCGTGTTCGATCGCGCGCGCAAGGGTGTCGCGCACGCTGTCGACGATGCGCGCGATGCCCGGCCTGCTGATGCGCCGCGCGGCACGCCCCGGCCGGATACCTGCCTGGAACAGTGCTTCGCTGGCGTAGATATTGCCGACACCGACGACGATATGGCTGTTCATCAACACGTTCTTGATCGCGGCGCTGCGATGACGACAGTGCGCGTGCAGGTATTCGGCGGTGAACTCGTCACCCAGCGGTTCGGGTCCCAGCGTGCGAATCAGGCGATGCTGCAGCGGGTCGTCCCCGGTATAGAGCAGTGCACCGAAACGACGCGGATCGCGGAACTTGAGCGCCTGGCCGTTGTCCAGCCGCATTTCCACGTGCTCGTGATTCTCCGCCGGCGCGCCGATCGGCAGCACCCGCATGCTGCCGGACATGCCGAGATGCCATATCAGGTGGCCTCGATCCAGCTGCCACAGCAGGTACTTGGCGCGTCGCGCCACGCCCAGAATCCGGCGGCCGCCCAGTTCGGATACTTCGGGACTGATCGGCCAGCGCAGGCGTGTATCGCGCAGGATCACGCGCTCTATCCGGCGCCCGCGCAAGTGCGGCTCGATGCCGCGGCGCGTGGTTTCGACCTCGGGGAGTTCCGGCATGACGTCAGCGCTCGAGGAAAACCCAGGTGACGGCCGCGCCCGCGGTCCAGCCATCCTTTTCGGATACCAGCGGGCTGTCATCGATAGTGGCGCCATGCAGGCCGTCGTAACGCAGGAAACCGCCGAACCAGTACTGGCTGCCGAAACGCTTGCTCCAGGTGAACTCGCCTCGCCAGCCGCTGAAACCGCCGTCGGCGTCGTACTGCGGTCGCGCAGCGGTTGCGTCCTCCGGGCCTACCGAGTAAAAGTATTCATGGTACTCGCTGCTCGCGTACAGGGGGCCAAAGTTGAAACGCAGTTTCCACTCGCCGAGGCGGCGAGCAGGCTTGCGCCAGGACAGGCGCGGCTGAAACACCTCGCCGATCTGATCGAGGTCGCCGTCGATCGTGTAGGCGAAGCGCAACGGCAGGTCGAGCCACCACGCGCTGTCGTCGAATTTTTTGAACCGATAGTTTATCGACGGACCGAACTCGATGATTGCCTCGAGTTCGTCCATGCCCTCGCGCTCAGGGGTATCGTCGTCCACCGGCAGCGTCAGGTTACCGCTGAACGTGATCAGCAAGTCAGGCTGTTCGAGCAGGATACCCTGGGCGCCCTCGTCGACGCGCAGGCGCTCGCCCCGATACTTGACATAGGGTACCGGTAGCAGGTAACTCGAATCGTTACGCGAGCCACGGTAGTCGGGGGCGCTGAGCCCGAGCAGGCCGGCACCGAGTTCCAGTTTTGGCAGTTCGCCGGCGGCCGCCAGCGGCGTGCAAACGAGTGCCAACAGCAGGCTAGGCAGGCGTTTCATCGGGCCGCAGCGAAATCAGCTGATAGTAATAATCGGCGCTGAAGTGGTATTGCAGGCCGATGCGGGGATTGGCGATGATAATTTCCGGGTCTATCGAAAGCACGAAAAACTCGATGCGCTCGTCGCCCGGGAGTTGCGCCAGGATTTTTTGCCGCGGCGTTGCGCTGGGCTGGTAAGGTTTTACCCGTGACGCTTCGAGCTGGTGCCAGTTGGCGATGAGTTGCTCGGCCTGTGCCGGGGTCAAACCATCGGTGCCGTCGATTTGCCAGCCGTCCCCGGCCGTGGCGCTAAGCGTAAGGGTCGGCAGCTCGAGCCGGGTCAGCCCCAGTGCCGCGGGCAACAGCCGCCGGTCGACGAAACCGAGCAGGCCCTGGCTAATGAATGGCAGGTGGCGATCCGGCAGCAGGTATACCGCGTCGCCGATCATAACGTAGCGACGTTGGCCGATATTGTTGCTGGCACCGAAGCGAACCGGGGTATCGCCGAGCTGCAGCAGCGCCTGCGGGAACTGTAACCCCAGCTTGTCGAGATCGACCTCATCCGGGGGTAGCGGCGCGAGACCGGCTACCCGGGTAACGTCCATGACCCGTTCCAGGTTGGCGTGATTCGCCGGCCAGCCTATCGGCGAGGACAGCATCCAGGTATCGCCGGCACGCGTCAGCACGAGGTTTGCGGCCGCGGTACGAATCGACACGTTCTGGACGGCAGCGAGTTCGACGGTCGGGGGCGATTCGGCCGATGTGTCGCCGTCGATGCGCTTGCCGGTGCGCAGGTCGAAGCTGTTGCCGATATAGGTAAAAACGAGGATCAGCGCAATCAGCCCGAAGTTGATCATCCAGCGTTTCGACATCGTCAGCGTCTGCGTCGTTTGAGCCAGATGCGCAGGCCTCCGCCCAGCAGGCCGAGCGGCAGCAGCAGCAGGAAAAAAAGCGCGATGGATACCTGCTGTGTCTGCGACAGCTCGAGCCGGGTGTCCGGCGCCGGGCGCGGGCTGATCGAGATCAGGCGGTCGTCATGACTCAGCCAGTTCATCAGGTTGAGACCGATATCCAGGTTGGCGCCGTTACCCAGGTAGCGATTGGATACAAAGTCGGCATCGCCGACGATCGCAACGCGTTGCTCGAATAGCGAACCGTCTTCGCCGTGCTGATTGCGCGCGAGACTGACCCCGAGATCCAGTGGCCCGCCGGATTCGTCGTCGTCGTCGCCGAGAAACAGTTCGCCGCGCATCTGGCCGGTTTCGTTCCAGCTGCGGGCATCGCTTTGCAGGAAGACCTGCTGCTGCCATTCGTCCTGACCGTGAAAGGCCAGCGCCTGCGCTTCCGGAAACAGCGACAGGCTGATTAGTTCACGCGTGATATCGTGGCGCGGGTAGTCCGCCACCAGCGCGAAGTCGACCCGGTTCAGTCCCATCAGCTGGCTGTTGGGATCGACGATGATACCGGGCAGGAATTCGAGCGCGAGCAGGTCGGCGAGCCGGTCGGTGCCGTCCAGCGCCTGCTCGGGATCGGCCAGCCACAGCAGGTTGCCGCCGGCATCGATATAGTCGCGCAGCAGGTCGATTTCACCCGGCAGCAGCGGCAGCTTGGGGCTGGCCAGTACGAGCACGCTGGTGTTGTCGGGTATCGCGGCGCTGCGCGCGAGGTTCAGGCTCTCGATGGTGAAACCGCGGCTCGCCAGCTCGGTAGCAAACAGGCTGTAGTCATGGTTGGCGTCGCGGTAGGGGTGGCGTTCGCCATGGCCTTCGAGGAATACCAGCCAGCGTTCACCCTGGCGCAGCAAACGCTGTATCGCGGTGCTGACGCCCGACTCCGTCACCGGCGAAACCTTTTCCCGGCGATCGCCGTAGCTGATCAGCGCTTCGCCATCATAGCGAATGTCGTATTCGCGCAGCAGATCGGGATACAGGTCTGGATTGAGGCTGCGAAACCCGATCTGGTGCTGCGCATCGCGGTAGCGCTCGAACAGGGTTTCGAGCGCTGGTTTGGCCTCGTTGATCGGCGATACGAACAGGGTTATTTCGAGCGGCTGATCGACGCCATCGAGCAGGCGCAGGGTCTCCGCCGACAGGCTGTTGCGCTGGTTGCTGCTGAGATCGATGGCGACGTTGAAACGCTGGCTCAGCCAGGCGAGAACACCGAGCAGCACGATGAACAGCACGACGAAAACCGCGGACTGCACGCGAAATTGCCAGCGGCTGCGTGCATCGACTTTCACAGCAGGCGCTCGCGGTCGAGCTGGCGTATCGTCAGGCCGAGGAAGCCGACGATCACGATCGCGTAGTAGGCGAGGTCGGCGGTATCGAACACACCCTCGAGCATGCGTTGATGATGCTGCAGCATCGACAGGTATGCCACCACGGACTGGCCGCTTTCGAGCGACGCGCCGGCCCAGTCGATGATCCACAGCATCAGCAAGGTGCCAAAGGTCGATACCGCGGCGATGGTCTGGCTTTCGGTCAGGGACGACAGGTAGAGCCCGATGGCGGCAAACGCCGACAGCAGCAGGAGCATGCCGACGTAAATCGACAGCAGCTTGCCCGCATCCGGGCTGGTGCCGAGATACAGTGACAGCGGCATCAGCATCAGCAGCGATACCAGGATCACGACGAAGCCCACCAGGCCGAAAAATTTGCCGAGCACGATCTCGGTCATCGACAGCGGCGCCGATACCAGCAGGCTCAGCGTACGCTGGCGTTTTTCCTCGGCAATCGAGCGCATCGTCATCAGCGGCATCACCATCAGCAGGATGATCGCGGCGATCTGCATCAGCGGCGTGATCACGATATCGGTGACGCCGGGCGTGTTTTCGAGACGGATCAGCTGCGGCTGCAGGAGAAAGAAGTTATCGAGGTTGGCGAGAAACATGTAGCCCAGGATTGCCTGCACCACGGCCAGGATGATCCACGCCAGCGGCGCGAGGAACATGGCCGCGATTTCGCGTCGGGCTATAACCCAGATCATGACCCGGCGACCTCGTGTTCGTGGGTCAGCTCGATGAACAGGTCTTCCAGCGACTGCTGTTCGGGCACCAGTTCATACAGGCCCCAGTCTTCGCGCACCGCTGTCTGTACCAGCGCATCGGAGTCGGCCCCGGGCGCGAGAAATACGCGGAAACGGTCTTCGTCGAGTCGCTCGACATGGTCGACACCGTCAAGCGCGAGCAGGTTGTCGCCATCGACCGCGGCGCGCAGTGCAACGCGCACGCTGTGTTCGTGACCGCGCTCCAGCGATTCGATCGACGCGTTATAGATCAGTTCGCCGGCGCGGATGATCTGCACCCGGTCGCAGGTAGCCTGTACTTCGGACAGGATATGGGTCGACAGGATCACGCTGCGTTCGCTGCCGAGGCTGCGAATGAGGTCACGGATCTCGCGAATCTGGATCGGGTCGAGTCCGACCGTGGGTTCGTCGAGAATCACCACCGGTGGATCGTGCACGATCGCCTGGGCGATACCGACTCTTTGCTGGTAGCCCTTGGACAGGTTGCCGATCAGTCGCGTGCCGACCGAGTCGAGACCACACTGTTGCTTGACCCGCGCGCGCGCGGTGGCGACGTCGGCGCCGCGCAGTCCGTGCAGACGGGCACAGTAGCTGAGAAACTCGTCGACGCTGGCCTCGCGGTAAACCGGCGGATGTTCGGGCAGGTAACCGAGGTGGCGCTTGGCGGCGCGCGGATTGTCGATGATGTCGTGGCCGGCGATACTGATCTCGCCCTCGCTGGGCGCGAGGTTGCCGCTGATCACCTGCATGGTGGTGGATTTGCCGGCGCCGTTGGGTCCGAGGAAGCCGAGTACCTCGCCGGCCTGGAGGGAAAAGCTGACCTGGTTGACCGCGCGCTGGGCCTGGTAGTCGCGGGACAGGTTGTCGACCCGCACGAGTGTCTCAGTCATGGATTCCCGGGTGAAATCATGGCGCTAATCATACCTGACTGCGGCCAATAAGAAAGTCCGCCCGCGACGGCAGGTCTCCAACATCAAAAAGCCGGCGCATGGCCGGCTTTTCGCGATCATTCGTATCCGTCCGGATTACTTGATCTTGGCTTCCTTGTATTCGACATGCTTGCGCACCACGGGGTCGTACTTTTTGAATACGAACTTGTCCGGGGTGTTTTTCTTGTTCTTGGTGGTCGTGTAGTAATGGCCGGTGCCGGCACTGGAAACCAGTTTGATTTTTTCCTGCATGATGCCCCCTAGACCTTCTCGCCGCGCTTGCGCATGTCGGCGATAACCGCGTCGATGCCGTTCTTGTCGATGATACGCATACCCTTGGCCGAGACGCGCAGCTTGACGAAGCGATTCTCGGATTCCACCCAGAAACGGTGGGTGTGCAGGTTCGGCAAAAAGCGCCGGCGCGTCTTGTTGTGCGCGTGCGAAACGTTGTTTCCGGTAACCGGTTTTTTACCCGTTACCTGGCATACCCGGGACATGGTGATACTCCGTGAAGTCGAGGGATGTGACAGAGGGCGCGAACTCTAGCAGATACGTTGCCCGGATTCAAGCCGCCGCGAGGCAAAAATCTTTACGCTTTTCAGCCATTTGGCGTTTTCCTTATCAAGGCCCAGCCGCTAAGATGAGAAGCCCAGAATCGACCCGGAATGCCACCCATGGATATCGTCTTCATTCGCGAGCTGCAGATCGAGACCGTGATCGGAATTTACGACTGGGAGCGCAAGATTCGCCAGACCGTCAGCCTCGATATCGAGATGGCCAGGGATATTCGCAAGGCGGCGCAAAGCGACGATATAGAAGATACCCTGAGCTACAAGGACGTGGCCAAACGCCTGATCGAGTTCGTCGAAGGCAGCGACTTCGAGCTGGTCGAAGCCCTGGCGGAGGAGATCTGCCGCATCCTGCGCGAGGAATTCGGCACACCCTGGGTGCGCCTGGTGCTGAACAAGCCCGGCGCGGTGCGCGGTGCGAGATCGGTCGGCGTGATCATCGAGCGCGGCGAAAAACCGGCATGAGCGCGACCGTCTTCGTCGGCATCGGCAGTAACCAGCAGCGTGAAGCGCGGATCCGCGCCGCGATCGCGGCCCTGCGTGAAAACTTCGGTGAAATACGGCTGTCGCCGGTCTACAACACCGCCGCGGTCGGTTTCGACGGCAGCGACTTCCTCAATCTCGTCGCCGCGTTCGAAACCGAACTGGGTGCGCAGTCCGTGGTCGATGTGTTTCGCCGCATCGAGGATGATCTCGGCCGCGACCGCAGCCTGCCGAAATTCGCCAGCCGTCCGATCGATCTCGACATCCTGCTCTACAGCAGCCTGGTCATCGACGTACCGGGTATTCGTATTCCCCGCGAAGAAATCCTCGAACAGGCATTCGTGCTCAAACCGCTGCAGGATATCGCGCCCGATCGCCTGCACCCGGAAACCGGCGATACCTTTGCCGCGCTGTGGCGACAAATGGCAGCCGATGCGCCGCGACTCGAGGTTTACCCGATCGAGCTTTAGGCTCGCCGGAACCAAGATCTAGGCCAGGATTTGCGCGAGGGCGGCGAGCAGCGTGTCGCACTCGTCCTCGCTGCCGATCGAAATACGCAGGAATCCGTTGATTCGCGGTTTATCGAAGTAGCGCACGAGGATGCCGGCCTCGCGCAGCGCGCGATTGATGTCGCCTGCATCACGTTCACGGTGGCGCGCGAACACGAAGTTGGCGTGTGACGACAGGACTTCGAAACCGAGTTGATCGAGGGCCTTGCCGACGCGCGCGCGGCTGACGACGATGCGGTCGCGGCAGTCGCGGAAGTAGGCATCGTCGGCCAGTGCCGCGATCCCGATCGCGCTCGTCAGCTGGTTGACCGGGTAGGAGTTGAAGGAATTCTTGATGCGCTTGAGGCCCTCGATCAGTGGCGCCTGTCCGAGCGCGCAGCCGAGCCTGAGGCCGGCAAGGTTACGCGACTTGGAGAAGGTCTGCACCACCAGCAGGTTGGCAAACTCCTCGATCAGCGGCACCGACGTCTCGGCGCCGAAATCGACGTAGGCCTCGTCGACGATGACTACCGATTCCGGGTTGTCGGCGAGCAGTTCACGGATCGCCGACTGTGCGAGCGCGATCCCGGTCGGTGCGTTCGGATTGGGCAGGATGATGCCGCCATTGGCGCGACGGTAGTCGGCAAAAACGATCTCGAAGTTGTCGTCCAGCGGCACGGTGACGTAGTCGATGCGGTACAGGCCGCAGTACACGGGATAAAAGCTGTAGCTGATGTCGGGAAACAGCAGGGGCTCGGTCTGCTGGAAAAACGCGTGGAACGCGTGGGCCAGTACTTCGTCGGACCCGTTGCCGACGAAAACCTGCTCACGCGCGAGACCGTGGTAAGCGGCGAGCGCATCTACCAGGGCTCGACTCTCCGGGTCGGGATAGCGGCGCAGCGCGTCGCTGTCGAACTCGGCGAGCACGCGCGCGACCCCGGGTGCCGGCGGGTAGGGGCTTTCGTTGGTATTGAGCTTGATGTACTGCTGGTCTCGCGGTTGCTCGCCCGGGACGTAGGGATCGAGGCGGGAGACGATGTCGCTCCAGTACGGCGACCGGTCCACGGTGGTCATGTCAGCATGCGCCCTCCATCGACGCGAATGATTTCTCCGGTAATGTAATCGCTGGTGGCGAGGAACAGCGCGGTATCGGCGATGTCCTGCGCCTCGCCGGTTCGCCGCAGCGGCACCCGCTCGAGGATAGCCTGGCGATACTCGTC
>JASJCI010000015.1 GCA_030066085.1 Gammaproteobacteria bacterium
TGTCCGCGGGCAGGGCCAGTCCTGCCACGGTTTGCTGCGAGCCGTCGCGACGCGTGAGCGTGATCGACGCTTCGGCGCCATCGTCCAGCCGGTAAACCAGCGGCAGCTGGCACCAGGTAAACGCCAGGCAACCGCCGCCAACCTCGAGCTCGTGCCACTGGTCGTCTACGCCGAGGTAGCGAAACGCGCGCGCCTGGTCGACGAATTCACGCTCGCGCAACAGCCGCGGCTCGAAGCGAACCGCGCCGTCGTCGACGTGGATGCCGAGCTCGCCGAAGCGCGTCAGCACCTCTTCCTTGACCTGGCCGGTCATGCCGGGCTGGCGCGCGCCGGCGTGGCCCGGGGTGTGCGAGTAGGGATCCGTCGGAAAGGCGCCGTACTCGTCCGGCGTCTTGTTGAAACCGATGCCCTCGCGCACGCGGTAATAGAGCTCGCCGAGACGTTGCAAGGTTTCGCTGTCGCTGCCCTGCGCGGCTGCCGTGAAGAAGTTTTCCTGCACCGCGAGCAGCAGCTTGGACACCATGTGCCAGTAGATACAGCCGAGTCCCTCGAAGCCGAACATGCCGCCCGAGCGGCCGGTGAACGCCTGGTGGTTGAATACGCGCTCGAACAGCGCGCGCAACCCGGGCCGGGCCCGTTCGATCTCGTCCGCGAACGGCGCTCCGTAATCGGTGGCGAGCAGATCCAGCATCGCATCCAGGTCGCCGGCATTGGCGAATTCGCTGTTGAAGCGGTAGTCGCCATCGGCGTCACGCTCGGCAATGCGCCGGTCACCGCGCTCGAGCAGCGTGGCGAGCAGCGGCAGCGCGTCGAAATCCTCGCGTGTTATGCGGTTCTTTTCGAGGAAGCCCGGCAGCTGCCGGTCCGGGTACAGCATGAAGGAGTGCTGGTCGGGGCGGTAGACCGCGCTGGCGAACAGGGCTTCGAGCACGTCGACCGCGTCGGCTGGCTCGAGCGCGCCGGCACTGAGCGCGGCGACCTGGCCTTCCAGCATCGGGTAAAGCGTATCGACCCGCGCTTCCCCGGGCGCGAGCGACAGCAGGTTGTACGCGTGGTAGAGGCCGTCGTCGCGCCGGTTGGTCGCGATACTGTGATCGATCGCGGCCAGCGCGTCGTCGAGCAGGGCGACGATGCTTGCCGGCTCCAGCGACTGTTGTCCGGCAAAGCCGCCCTGCGCGTAAACGCGTTCGCGGTAACTGCTCGACGCCCGGCCGAGGCGCTCGAGACTTTGCAGGCGAAGTTGCGCATCAACCGGTCCGCCACCCAGCTGCGGTCTGACTTCGGCCAGCGCCGCCGCGGTCTCGAGCGTCCAGTCGACCACCTCGGCCGACAGCGCGACCGCGTCGGCCTGGTCCTGCAGTACCCGCTGCAGAAAAGTGATGTAGCGACGCATGTAATACAGCGTCACCATCGACAGGCCCTGGCCCACCAGCGCGTTGTTGGCGTCGTTCCACTCGGGCCGCTGCGTGTTGAGCCAGATGCCGCCGTCGAGTACGAGGTTGCCGAGCTTGCCCAGCAGCGGCACCAGCAGTTTTTCCAGCAGGGTGACCTGGTACACGGCCCCCGACTCGTCGAGCAGCAGCTTGCCGTCGGCGCCCAGGCGCGCGACGCAGCCGTCGATTTGCCCGGCCATGGCATTGTCGTAGACGACCGTGCTCTTGGCGTCGGCCAGCAGGTCGTCGAACGGTTTGATCCGGTAGGGCACGTTGGCGTAGCTGAAGATGGGCTTGTGCAGCAGTGCGCCGAGCCGCTCCGGATGAAACCGGCGCGACAGCTCGAGCAGTTTCAGCAGGTAGATGATCTGGTGGTCGCCCCAGTAGCCGATATAGCTCCAGGGATCGTCGGGTTCTTCCACTTCCCAGTCGATACCCTGCTTGGTAATCCGGTACGGATTGTAACCGTCGATCGTCGATGCGTTGACGAACTTGGTGATGATGTTTTCGATGAACTGCGGGTAACTCAGCGCCAGCGCTTCCCAGTTCTGGAATATATCCCGCCAGTTACCCTCGTAGGAGAGCAGTCGATTGCCGTGGCTATCCTTCAGCCGGATCGAGAAAGTGTTCCACGGACGGCTCGGGTCACCGTGCCGGCGGCCGAAGGTAATCGGCAGGTACTCGTAGGCCAGGCGCTCGAGCTGTCGATCGTCCGCCGCGCCGACCTGCTCGAGCAACTCGTCGAAATCGATCTGTTCGGGCAGCGTCTCGAGCATTGCGCGATGGCGCTGGAAAACATCCCGGTTGAACAGGCGAACGCTGGCGGCAAAATCGCGCCCGGGAACGCGGTACTGGTCGACGAAGGCGCCACCGCGCAGGATGTTGAACAGCACGTTGGCGTAGTGGTGCACCGACACATGCTCTTCCGCGCTGGCCTGGAAGCCGTCGCCGCCGGCCATGATGCGGCCCAGTTCGTCCGCGCCCTGGTGGATCGAGGCTTCGATCGCCGCGGCCAGCGAAGCCGGCTCGCGCAACTGTCGCCGCAGGTCGACCACCTGCGCCTGGCTGCGCTCGAGGTCGGCCACGAGTTGCCATTCGCGCGTCGCGCCGGGCGCCAGTTCGAGCGCGCTGTTGACCAGGTAGGCGCCGCGAAGACCGCGCCGCCGGTGTTCGACCTGCAGCGGCTCGCCCCGGCGAAAGCGTTCGAGCTGTTTCGACGACAGCAGCACCTGCGCATTTTCCAGTCCCAGCGCAAACACCGTCGTGGCATTGAGCGATTCACAGGGTTCGGCACGATCGCTGATACCCGAGTAGAGCGCAAAGATACCGAGCCCGGTCGATTCGTCGAGTTCGCTCCACTTGTAGGCATCGACCAGGTTGCTCCTGGTCGTTTGTACCGGCAGCGGTGTGCCCGCGGGCAGCAGGTTTTGCAGGCCGTCGACCAGTTCGACACGAACCTGCTGCTGGCCGAGATTCTGCAGGCGGCACTGGCGGACGAAACCGTAAACGTCGCTGGTTGCCCAGGTGTAGCGAAAGGCCAGCTGCAGGTCGTGATTGATTTCCTCGAAACAGAGCTTGTTGCCCAGCGTGTTCTTGTAGAGATTACGCGCAAGACGGTAACGGCCGTTATGCTCGGGATTGAACGGTTCCCAGTTGCGCGTGCCCGCGCCCGTGTCGACCCGCAGCAGCGTCTTGCTGCCGGTGTCGGCGCCGCAACCGTGGATCTTGTCGACGGTTTCGTACGGGAACAGCGCGGTTTCCGGCGAGACCCGGCCCGCGGTCAGGCCACCGGCGGAGGAAACGAACAGCCAGTGATCGCTGTTGGAAACCAGGCTGATGAAAAACGGCGCCATGCGGTCCACGTTGCGGATTGCGTAATACCGCTCGCCCGCCATGTTGATGAACTCGCCCGTAACGCAAGCGTTGGTGTCGTTGACTGTGTCCATGATCCTGTCCGCCCCAAAAAACAGTCGGAAAACAACGAAATAGAGTCCAGGGGCGCCTGTCTTGGCGACCGGACCGGTGTCGGGAATCCGGGCCTGGCGTGGTTCGGTGACCACTTGTTGTTTTTCCCGGTCAGTACCGGCTGGAATCGATCGCTGCCGGAACTGCTATATAGCATACTCACGATTTGCCTCCCGTCTACTTTTTTTTAGGCTTCGAAGCGCTCGGCCGCAAGAAAATGAAGGTTGCCGATACCTCCTGCCGGGCGAAATCGCTGTCGGGCGGTAGTCCGGCAGGGCAATATCCGCGTATTCGCTATTTTGAGGAGGTCCACCGTGCCCGAGGGACCCGAGATTCGACTCGCCGCCGACCGTGTCGAGGCCGCGCTGGCCGGCCGCAGAATCGATGCCATAGAGTTTGCGTTCGAGCATCTGCAAGCTTTCGAAAGGCGCCTGCGCGGCCAGGTGGTTACCCGTGTCGACACGCGTGGCAAGGCGATGCTGACCCGGATCGATAACGGCTGGACCATCTACAGTCACAACCAGCTTTACGGTCGCTGGTACGTCTGTGCGCGCGGCGAGACCCCGCGTACCGGGCGCCAGCTGCGCCTGGCCATTCACAACGATCGGCACAGCGCACTGCTTTACAGTGCATCGGAGATCGACGTCCTCGCTGACGAGCGCCTGCTCGAACATCCATTCCTCGCGCGCATCGGCCCCGACCTGTTGAGCGAAAACCCCGGTGTGGAACAGATTGTCGAACGCCTGCAGGCGCGTCGGTTCCGGGGCCGTCAGCTTGGCGCACTGTTGCTCGACCAGGGCTTCGTCGCCGGCCTCGGCAATTACCTGCGCGCCGAAATCCTGACCCTCGCGCGGCTGCATCCGCTAACGCGCCCCGCCGATTGTTCAGCGGCGCAGTTGCGGCGGCTTGCGCAACAGATAATCCGGCTTACCCGGCGTTCCTACCGCACGCGCGGGATCGTCAATCCACCGTCGCTGGTCGCGCGGCTGAAGGCCGCGGGTTACACGCGACGCGAGCAGTACCGGTTCAATACCTACGGACGTGACGGCGAGCAGTGTCACTACTGTGAAGGTATCATCGAGCAGGCTCCAGTCGGTGGTCGCAAGATGTATTACTGCCCGGTCTGCCAGCCGCGCGACTGATTCTCCGCCGACGGGGACGAGCGGTAGTGAATTACCGATAAACGGCAACGCGAATCCGCCGGAGCGGGGTCGCTTCGGCAAACTCGTCCCCGGGCAATCGCCGCAACCGGCCCGGTAACACGCCGGCAGCGAGCCAGAACCCACCCCGATCCAACCGTGACAAGCCTTGCAGGTGTTTCGAATGTGACCGAGTCGTCATGTTTGCAGCGGTGTGCGCAAAACAGAACAAAAGCAGACGCCATGCTCAAAATGAGTTCAAAACTATGACCTATACTCAGCTGTCCCGGGGTTAAAAACCGGTTTATTAGCCGGATTCAGATTCGTGGTTATTCGACTCGCGGTGGTCCGCTCGGGGCAGCTTTGTGCCCGAACGAGCAGACACTGAGCGGGAATCGCAATGGAGTTTGATTTTTTCAGTATTTGGCCGAGATAGACGAACAAAAAAAGGGACTATCTGCGATGAAAGCGACACAGCCTGTGAGCTTGAGGACCGTCGACTCGGATATGCTGGATGCTCCGCTGCTGTCCCGGGAGCGTTTGAATTGTGACTGGCGAAGCGCGGCCCGCGGACCGGCGCTGGTGCTGGTGGCCGATGACGATCCGATGATACTGCTGCTCGCGCAGCAGGCGCTCGACCCCAGGTTCTATACCGTCGTTACCGCCGAGAACGGCCGGCAGGCGCTCGACCTTTTTAACGACAAGACCCCGGACCTGGTCCTGTGTGACGTCATGATGCCCGATATCAACGGTTTCGACCTGTGCAAGAAGATTCGGCTGCAGCCGGCGGGCGAACACGTTCCCATCATCATGTTGACCGGCCTCAACGATGCCGAGTCGATCGACCAGGCGTTTTCCGCGGGGGCGACGGATTTTTGCGAAAAGCCCGTGAACTGGGAGCTGCTGCCCTACAAGCTGAACTATGTCCTGCGCGCCGCCGCGACCTTCACCGAGCTGCAGGTCAGCGAAGAGCGTTACAGCCTGGTTGCGCGCGGTGCCAATGACGGTATCTGGGACTGGGATTACAAAAACGATCGCATCTATTATTCGCCGCGCTGGAAGTCGATGCTCGGCTTCGAGGATCACGCCATCGGCAGCGATCCGCAGGAATGGATTTCGCGCATACACGCCGATGATCGCGCGCGCGTCATTGCCGAACTCGAAGCGCACAAGGCCGCCCGGACCGAGCATTTCGAGTGCGAATACCGTGTCGAGAACGCCGAGGGTAACTACCGCTGGATGATGTGCCGCGGCCTGGCGATTCGGGGAGACGACGGTGTCGCCTGTCGCATGACGGGCTCACAGACCGATATCACGCTGCGTAAGCAGGTAGAGGAAAAGCTGGCCTTCGATGCCGTGCACGATGCGCTTACCGGGCTGCCCAATCGGATCCTGTTTCAGGATCGTCTCTCGCACTGCATCGAGCTGTCCTCGCGGCGCGAGAACTACAGTTTCGCCCTGCTTTACCTCGACCTGAATCGTTTCAAGCTGGTCAACGACACGCTCGGGCACCTGCTCGGTGACCAGCTCCTGATCGAGGTTGCCTCGCGTATGCGCCAGGTCGTGCGCAGGGGCGATACGCTGTCCCGCCTGGGCGGTGACGAGTTCGTGATTCTGTGCGAAGACATCGAGGACATCACCGTGGCCACGGGCCTGGCCGACCGCATTCAGCAGCGGCTGCTGGAGCCCGTCGATCTCGACGGTCAAAAGGTCGTGATCGGCTGCGGTATCGGTATTACCGAAAGCAGTATCGGCTACCAACAGCCCGAGGACATGCTGCGCGATGCCGATGCCGCGATGTACCGCGCCAAGGCGCGTACGGGATCGGCTTACGAGATCTTCGACAAGACCATGCACCAGAAAGCGATGAACGTGCTGCAGCTCGAGGCCGACTTTCGCGTCGCGCTCGAAAACGGCCAATTCGAACTGCATTACCAGCCGATCGTCCGGATCGAGGGTGACAAGATCTCGGGTTTCGAGGCGCTGGTGCGCTGGGACCATCCGAAACTCGGTTTGATGCTGCCCGACGAATTTCTCGACATGGCGGCCGATTCCCGCCTGATCGTGCCGCTCGGACGCTGGGTGTTACGCGAAGCCTGCCGGCAGATGCAGGAATGGAAGCGGCAGTGGCCCGAGGAGGCGAGCGACTGGACGATCAGCGTCAACCTGTCCGCACCCGAGCTGGCGCAGGCCGACCTGATCGAAGCGCTGGACGATATTCTGCACGCGACCGGGCTCGCCCCGACCTGTCTCAAGCTCGAGATCACCGAAACCTCGCTGATCAAAAACGCCAGCCATGCACTGCGAACCATGAAGGCGTTGCGAGACAGGGGAATTCGCCTGTCGATCGACGACTTCGGCACCGGCTACTCGTCGTTCAATTACCTCCACCAGTTTCCGTTCGACGAACTCAAGATCGACCGGACCTTTATCAGCGAACTCGACGATCGCGAGGACAAGCGCGAGATCGTCAATGCGATCGTATCGCTGGCGCACAATCTCGGCATGACGGTCGTGGCCGAAGGCAGCGCGTCGGCCGCGATCTACGAAAACCTTCGCGATGCTGCCTGTGAATGCGCCCAGGGATTTTCGATCATGGAACCCCGGCGGGCGGACAGGATAACGCAATCGGTCGCCGACGATGTAGATCGCACCGAGATAACCGGGATCGGCAGCATCACATGACAGGCAGGCATCCCGACATCAACCGGGTACTCGCCGGTACCCGAGATCCGCTGCACGCACTGATCGCGGATGACGACAGCGGCATTCTGCTGACCCTGACCGCGTTGCTGGAACAAAAGGGGCACGCGGTGAGCGCGGTTGGCGACGGCGCCGCGGCGGTCGCCGCGCTGTCGACCACGGATTTCGGTCTCATCCTGCTGGATATCTGCATGCCGGAACTGGACGGATTCGATACCTGCAGCACGATCCGTCAGCTGGAAAACGGCAAGAATGTTCCGATCCTGATGCTGACCGGACAGGACGACACGGAGTCGGTGCGCAAGGCTTTCGAGGCCGGGGCAACGGACTTCGTCGCCAAACCCATCAACTACGCGTTGATGAGCTACCGTATCGATTACATCCTGCGCGCGGCGGGTGTTGCCGAGGAACTGAGAAAGTCACAGCAGCGCTCGCGCCATGCGCAGCGGATCGCCAACCTGGGTCATATCGAATGGGATACTTCGCGCGACATCAAGCACTGCTCGCGGGGAATTCTCGAGATACTGAAACTGCCCGAGCAACCCGGTCTCAGCGGTTTCGACGACTTCGTGGCCTACGTACATCCCGAGGACCGTTCGCGGGTTGTCGCCGCTGTCGAACAGGCCCTGTTCCAGGGCAGTGCGCTCAACCTGGAGCATCGGATCGTCCGCAGCGACGGCGAGGTGCGTTTCGTGCTGCAGATCACCGAGGCCAGACCGAACCCCGGGGTGCTGGAGCGGATGGTGGTCACGCTGCAGGATATTACCGATCGCATCGATATCGAAAACCGGATGCACGCGCTGGCTTACTACGACGACCTCACGGGCCTGCCCAATCGCAGCCTGCTGATTCAGCAGCTCGATCAGCTGCTGCGGGGCGCGGCGCGCTACGAACACAGTACGGCGGTCATCGTTTTCGGTGTCGACAGATTCGACAAGGTGGTCGAAGGCCTGGATCACCAGGAATCGGAAAATCTGATCAAGCTGATCGCGGAGCGGATCAAGAATACCTGTCGCGAATGCGACCTGCTTTCGCGCCAGTCCACCGAGGGTGCCGTAGACGCCGGGACCGGCGCGAGCCAGCTTACGGCAAAACTGCGTAACGACGAATACGTCATCGTCCTGTCGGCAATCAACAGCCTGCAGGCGGCGTCGGTTTTTTTGCAGCGCCTGGTAGAGCAGTTCAGACACGCGTTTACCATTAGCGATCGCAGGATTTACCTGGCGACCAGCGCCGGCATCAGCCTGGCGCCGATCGACGGCGACTCGTCGAACCAGCTGATTAAGTTCGCTGAAATCGCTCGCGGCTTTGCCAGCCAGGAAGGCGGCGGCAGCTTCCGTTACTTCAAGCAGGAACTCAACCAGCGAGTCATGCGCAAATTCTCGCTCGCCGACGATCTCAGAAAGGCGCTGCGCGAAGACCGACTCGAAGTCCATTACCAGCCCAGGATTCGGCTGGCCGACAACCACCTGGTGAGCGTGGAGGCGCTTTGCCGCTGGAAGCATCCCGAGATGGGCAGCATTCCGCCCACCGAATTCATCGAGATCGCCGAGGAAGAAGGTCTGATCGGTGAACTGGGTGCGCGCGTGTTCGAAACGGCCTGCAACCAGTTGCTCGACTGGCGCCGGGAGTTCGACTGCGACTTCGGTATCAGCGTCAATCTGTCGCCCGATCAACTGCTGGACGAAGAAGCCATGCGGCGCATCTTCGAGTTCGTATCCAGTAGCCCGATCGACAACCACCTGGTCGAGTTCGAGCTGACCGAAAGTACGCTGCTGGCCAATTTCGATACCAGTCTCAGTATTCTCAATCGTTGCGTCGATATCGGTTGCGGACTTGCGATCGATGATTTTGGTACCGGCTATTCCTCGCTCTCGTACCTCGGCAACCTGCCCGCGAAGACGCTCAAAATCGACAAGTCGTTCATCCACCTGATCGAGTCGAGTATGCAATACACGGCGATCGTGGGCGGCATCATCAAGCTTGCCCACAGCCTCGGACTGGTGGTGGTCGCCGAGGGTGTCGAAACAGCGCTGCAACGAACGATCCTGCAACAGGAACAGTGTGACGAAATTCAGGGTGGCCTGGTCGGCTGGCCGATGCATGCGCAGGCTTTTGCGAGCTGGCTGGACGACTTTCAGCAGGAGCGATCCCGGCCGGAATATGCTGACAACGAAGGGGGGGTGGTCAGACAATGGCACTCAAACTATTCAGCTCGATAAGCTCCAAGATCGTAATTCTGATCAGCCTGGTGCTGGTGGTTACCGCGACCAGCATCATGTACTTCACCCAGCGGGACGTGGGTAAAACCATGTTCGACGCGCAGCAGAAATCGGCGCGTAACGTGCTCGAGCTCGTGCGTCTCAATATACGGGGTGGCTACAACCGCCTGATCGCGGACAAGATCGATATTCTCAACCGGATGAAGGCCGATTTGAAGTACATCGGTCACATCAATCGTTCCGTGATCGAGGAATTTCAACAGCTCGCAAGTCAGCAGGGCGCCGGCAATACCATCGCCAAGCAGCGTGCGCTGAAATGGTTGTCCAAGGGCAGCTACGAACAGGTCGATGTTTTCGTCTTCAACACCGGCGGCAGGATTCTCGGCTTTTCCAATGCCAACAATACGTTCGAGGATTTTGCCTCGGTATACGACATCAAGAGCCGCAAGCTGGTGGAAGTGATGAACAGTCAGAACCTCGGCGAAGAAGGCGACATGGCGGTGTTTCACTGGCAGGCCGACGAGCAGAAGTCGGTGAAGAAGCTGGCCTATTTTATACCGGTGCCGGAGTGGGGATGGACAATCGCGGTAGCCATCGACTTCGACAATATCGAGGCCGAAAGCGAGCGCGTGCTGGAAAACATCATCAAGCTGCTGGAAAAAACCTTCAGCAAGATCAAGATCGCAAGTACCGGCTATGCTTTTCTGTTCACCGGTGACGGCGAAATCCTGATTGCACCTCCGGGTGTCGAAGCGGCCGAAATGAGCACCGTGCTCAATTCCAGTACCGGCAATGCGCTGATCGGTGATCTCAAGAATGCCTACATGGACGAGGTCGAATCGATACGTTTCCCGGATCCCTACAGCGATAACTACGAATTACTCGAGGCCCACGTCAGCTATTTCAAGGCTTTCGACTGGTATTTTGCGGTGGTCGTGCCGGTGGTCGAGATCGAGGCTCCCGGCAAGGCGATGCTGCAGCGGCAGATGCTCGTCATCGGTCTGATCTTCCTGGTCAGTACGGTCTTCACCTTCGTCTTCGTGTCGAAGATTTCACGCCCGCTCAAGGTGCTCAGCGAATACGCCAAGCAGTTGCCGAAGGTGGATTTCACGCGCGAGTCCAAGTCCACCGACCAGATCGCGAAACTGCCGCTGAAGTATACCGACGAAGTCGGTCGCCTCGCGCATTCCTTCGTCTTCATGGAAAAAGAGCTGAAGAAAAATATCACGGCCGCGATCGAATCCACCGCCGCCAAGGAGCGACTCGAGCGCGAGGCCGCGGAAGAAGCCAGTCGGGCCAAGGGTGCGTTTCTCGCCAACATGAGCCACGAAATTCGAACCCCGATCAACGGCATGCTGGGCATGCTCGAACTGTTGACCCATACCGATCTCAACAGCCGCCAGAAAGACTTCGTCATGACCCTGCGCGAGTCCGGCAACAGCCTGTTGTCCATCATCAACAATATTCTCGATTTCTCCAAGATCGAGGCCTCCAGAATGGAGCTCGAGTCGACCCGTTTTCGGCCCGCCGAGATCCTGGAAAACACGGCCGCCATGTTTGCCGAGATGGCCCAGAACAAGGGCCTGGAACTGGTATGTACACCCGACGTCGAGCTGTTCGATACCTATATCGGCGATCCGTCGCGGGTACAGCAGATTATCACCAACCTGTGTGGTAACTCGATCAAGTTTACCGAAAAGGGTCACGTCGAAATGTCGGCCAATATCGTCGGTCGGGAAGACGGTCGCGTGCTGGTCAAGGTTGTCATACGCGATACCGGCATCGGTCTCGAGCAGGACGTGCAGGAGCATATCTTCGACTCGTTTTCCCAGGCCGACAGTTCGACCACACGACGCTACGGCGGTACCGGGCTCGGGCTGTCGATCTGTAAACACCTGGTCGAACTGATGGGCGGTGAAATTGGCGTCGACAGCAAACAGGGCAAGGGTTCGGCATTCTGGTTCACGATGCCGCTCGATCCTGTCGCCGGCGCGGCTGCCGACGAAGAGGAGCACGAGACAGGAGCGGAGGCGCCGTCACAAGCGCAAAAACTGCTGCTGGTCACCGACTCGACCGTGCTCGGCGCCAGCTTTGCCAGGCGGATCACCTCCGAACAGTCGCTGGCGCCGGAGATAATCGCGTTTGCCGAGGTCGATAATTTCATTCACCAGCAACGCTCGCTGGCAAACGATTTCGACATCATCGTCTGCGACCTCGATGCCGATCGCGATCCGCGGCAAATGACCGAGCTGCTGGATAATCTCTGCCGTCATTCCGGCAGCGAAGCGGTGCGCAGCGGGCTGCTGATTCAGCTCAAACAGAAGTTCGCCGACGTCGTGACGGCGCTGGATCGCGTGGACTTTGCCATTGCCAAGCCGGTGCCGCGAGTTGCCATCCGGCGCATGCTCGCCGGTGACGGTCATTTCTGGCTGGATCGCAGCAGTGACGATCACCTCGGCCAGGATAGCCTGGCGGATACGCGCATCGGCGCCCGCATCCTGGTTGCGGAGGATAATCCCGTGAACCAGAAGCTGGTGACCGAGGTGCTGCGGATTTTCGGTTGCGAGCTGACCCTGGTCGAAAACGGCGAACAGGCCGTGCAGATGTTTGCCGAAAACAGTTACGACATGATCCTGATGGATTGCCAGATGCCGGAAATGGACGGCTTCGAGGCGACCCGCAGAATTCGCGCGATGGAACGCGAGGCCGGGGTGTCGCGAGCGATCTCGATCGTGGCGCTGACCGCCAATGCACGCAAGGAAGATCGCGATCGTTGCCTGGCCTGCGGGATGGACGACTACCTGAGCAAACCTTTCACGATGGTGCAGCTGCGCGACATGTTGTTCAAGTGGCACTTCCGGGTGGATATGTCTTCGGGCGTTGCACCGGTGACAGCGCAAACGGACGCGGAGACGGTCGCTGACAAGGCCAGCGCCGCAGATGATTCGCTGCTGGATATCGATACGCTCAATGGCATTCGTGCGCTGCAGAACCCGCAGGCGCCGGACATCCTGTGGAAACTGCTCGAAATCTATCTCGCCAATGCGCCTGAACTCATGCGCCAGCTGGACGCGGCGATCGAGGATGGTAACTCCGAATCGATTCGCGAGTATGCGCACAGCCTCAAGTCGGCCAGCGGCAACATCGGCGCGCGCAAGATATTCGAACTCAGCGCGGAAATCGAAAACAGGGCGCGCGACGGCAAGCTCGACGGCGTGGCCGGGATGTTCGAGCAAGTCGAACAGTTCTTTCCGCCGACCTGCCGGTTGCTGGAACGGGAAGTTCAGCGCCCCGCGGCCTGAAGCGCGCGGGGAACCGGATTCGGGAATCGACGTTCATGACCATCACCAATTTACGCGCGCTGAGAGATACCTTCGACGTCAGGATCGTCAAGGCGAGTTGTTTCGGTAACAACTTTCTGATTTACGACGCCACCGGCGAACCGCTGCTGGAAGAGCCGCAGTTCGCCGAGTTCGCGCGCCAGGTGACCGACCCCCAGTTCGGCATCGGCGCCGACAACTTCCTGGTTGTGCAGAACTGTTCCGAGGTGGATCTGCTCGCGATCAACCAGGTGCACGGCTACTGGAAGAAATTACCCGCCGCGCGCGCCGATTACATTTTTCGCATGTTCGAACCGGACGGTGCGGAGGCCCTGTGCTGCGGCAACGGCCTGATGTGTATCGCCAACTACCTCGCCGAAAAACTGGGCGAGGAAAGCGCCAGTGTCATGACCGAGATACCGCTGGCGCGGGTCAATCAGACCAGCATCGGTTATACCCGTGGCAAATCCTACGGCTGGGTCAACCTGGGCCTGCCGCGGCGCTTTCCGGCCGAGATCGGGATCGGTAGCGCCGCCGGCAGCTCCGTCGGTGAGATCCAGACCATCGGCGATTTACGCATCGGCTTTCGCAACCACGACTTGCACCCCTATTCGACCGCAACCGAACTGGCACTGAACGGATACCTGACCTTTACCGGTGAACCGCACCTGGTGTTGCTGCTGGACGACGAAGACGATCCGATCGCAGCCTTCGCCGACGCCATATTTGCCCAGCATGACGATGGCCAGGGCGCCGGACCGTTGCTGCAGCGCCGCAGTGGCTTCGGTACCTGGCTGGTCGACCACATCGGCCATTATCTGAATACGCATTATCGCGAGCTTTTCCCGGCCGGCATCAATGTCAATTTTGCCCGCCGGCAGCGTTATGGCGACGCGATCGAGTACCGCTGTTACGAGCGCGGGATATTCCGGGAGACGCTGGCCTGCGGCACCGGCGCCGTGGCGGTGGCTTTCATCATTGATCACTTCCGCGACCTGGCGGGCGCGGGCATCAGGATTCTGCCGCATCGCTGTCGCTGGTACCGGCCGGACGCGACCATGGCCGTGCGTCGCGATCGCGACGGCTGGGTGCTGGAAGGTCAGCCGGATATCGTCGCCGAAATCGATTTCCGCTTCGAGCTGCCGGTCGGCAAGGCCGAGTCCGCCGGCGCACGCAGGGTTGGTCAGCGCTGAGCGCTGCTGCCAGATCGACAACCGGTTGCGATAGCGGAAATGAGACTCAAACTGATCATCGGTTCGGCGGCATTGCTGGCCATTGCGTTTGCGGTCAATACCGCTTTTTTGCACGCGGCGCTGACCGACGGCTACCAGGTTTCCGAAATCAAACGCCACCTGCTGTCGACCCGCACTGCCCGGGATTCCATCGAGCGCGTGCTCGGTAACAACAGGCGCCTGTCGGTGGCCGACATGCGCGCCATTCTGAACCGCGAGAAACAGGCGGTTAATCGGCACTGGGCGCGCACGCAACATCCGCAGCTGGATCATCGCGAACCGCAGACACTCGACCTGGTCAATCTGTTCGTCGTGCTCAAAAGCGGTTCCAAGCTGGTGACGACCTCGACCGATAAAGCCGACCGCGCCACACCGGAAGAACTGGTTACCCAGATCCGCGAAATCTCGGATGGCCGGGCGCTGGCCGGACTGGGTTTTGTCGAGGATCATACCAGCTACTATCTGCCTTACCTGCTCTACGACGAGCAGGGGCGCTGGTTCCTCAGTCTCGTGTTTCAGTTCGAAAAGGATGCCCTGCGTTACTCGGTATCGCCGCACCTGGTAGTGCATTACCTGCCGACCATCATCATCGCGCTGTTCAGCGCCTGCGGCATACTCTGGCTCAACAGCAAGCTGGTCACCGATCGCAACAGCATGCGCAAAAAGGACTTCGTGGTCGACTTCGTGCTCATCATGCTGGTTTCGCTGGCCTGTTCACTGCTTACCAATACCGTCATCTTCGAGCGCAACATTCTCGACCTTTCGGTGCAGACCGCGCGTGCAACCGGCGACGATATCTCGGCCGGGTTTCGCCAGCGCCTGGCGCAGCGCAGCCAGACCGATCCGTCTCTCCCCCGACAGTCGGGCTTTACCGAATTTTTCGGTCGCTTCGACAATTTCGAGGCGATCACGCTGGTGGATGACCGGCAAAACACCATCTTCAGATACCAGCCGGAACGTGACGGGACCTCCGCGGCGGAAAACCTGTTGCAGTCGCTGGTCATCGGCCATCTGCCCGAAGGCAAGTTCGAGGTATCGCAGGAACTCGATGGCATCAAGCGCAAAAACGGTTCGAGCCTGAACGCGCTGATTCGAATTTCGCGCGACGATATTTATCGCAACTCGCTGGCCATGCTGATCAACGGCTTGACCATGCTGTTTCTGACCGTGCTGGTCATTATCGAATGCCTGTTTCTCTACCTGCATCTGCTGGGCAAACGAAAATCGATCAAGGCTAGCGCGCCTCGACACGAGCTCGGCTTCGTGCGGCCCGCGATGTTCATGTTCCTGTTTGCGATCGACCTGTCGATGTCTTTCCTGCCGCTGCACATGCAGCGGTTCGATTCGGAACTGTTCGGTCTCTCGCAGGATATCGTTTCAGGCCTGCCGATCTCGGCCGAGTTTCTCTGCGTCGGTATTTTCCTGCTGATCGCCGGTGTCTGGATGGATCGTCGCGGCTGGCACGAACCGTTTTTCATCGGCCTGGTCATCGTCGGGGCCGGCACCCTGTGCTCCTGGATTACCACCGATGCGCTGCTCTTCATCCTGTCGCGCGCGCTGGTCGGTGTGGGCTACGGACTGACGCTGATGTCGGCCCAGGGCCTGGTCATTCGTTACAGCGGCAGCAACGGGCGCGCGCGCGGATTTGCCAGCCTGTTCGCGGGTCTCTACTCCGGCAGTATCTGCGGCGCCGCGGCGGGTGCAATCCTGGCCGAGCGACTCGGTTACGGCAAGGTGTTCCTCATCGGCGCGGTAATCGTGCTGGTGCTGATCGCGTTCTCGTGGCGATTCCTGCATTCGGCGATCGATCGCGACCTGGTACCGAAGAAGGCGGAAAAATCGGGCGAGGGTATCAAGCTGGGGCCGCTGCTCAGGTTCATCGGCAACCCGGTGTTCATCGCGCTGAATCTTTTGAGCAGCCTGCCGGCTTCCATCGCCGTGGCGGGTTTCCTGCATTTCTTTACCCCGGTCTATCTCGACCAGATCGGCGTGCGCGATTCGACCATCGGCCAGGTGCTGATTCTGTACGGTATTTGCCTTATTTATTTCGGTCCGCCGATCGGGCGCATGATTGATCGCTCGCTCAGCAAAAAGTATTTCATGCTGGTCGGCGGTGTCCTGGGCGGTCTCGCGTTTGCCACCTTCAATACCGATTTCGGCATTGCCTCGATGATTATCTCGGTTTTCCTGCTGGGCCTGTCGAGCAGCTTCGTATTGTCGTCGCAAAGCACGATCGTGCTCGAGCTGAAGGAATCTCGCGCGCTCGGCGAGGGCACGGCGCTGGGAATTTTCCGTTCGATCTCGCGTATCGGCCAGGTCGTCGGGCCGATCATTTTTGGCTGGGTCATGCTGTCGGGCGACCTGACCGACATTATCAACTATTTCGGTTATGCCTACATCGGCGCGATGCTGGTGCTGGCCGTTTTCGTGATCAACCACCCCGGGAAAAGGGATGAATCCGAACTTGCGCTTCAAACCTGACCGCGCGGACCCGCTGGCGGGCTACCTGGCAAGTATCCGAAGCCAGCTGCCGGCGGTCGATGCACTGATAACGCGCCACCAGGGCACGCGCCTCAGCCATTATGTCGGCGGCCTGGGCAAGCGGCGTCCACCGGCGCTGCAGTGTAAACGCGATTTTATCGCCGAAGTTGCGCGGCAGACGGCCGCTGCGCTGGGACCCTCGATCGGGGCCGCTATCGAGCAGGACTTGCTGGATACCCCGCAGGTTCTGACCGCGAATCACCATGGTATCGATACCTTTGCCCAGTCTACCCAGTCCAACCTGCTTTTTTCCCTGCGCCGGCGATCCGACGGTACGCCGATGAAAACCGTACCCGTACTCGCCTGCGGGAGCGTACCGCTGAATAACCTGACTTATCCCAGGGGCCTGCTGGTTTATGCCGGCGCGGACGAGGCCGGCATGTTGCGCTTGCCGATTTTTCCCGACAGCGCCAAGCGCAAACTCGTCAGCGTGGCCAGCGCCTTCAACGACGATATGCTGGACCGCACCGGTGCCAGGGCCGCGGGGCTGTCTCGACAGCGGCAGCTCAGCACACCGATGGCTGGCGCCGTCGATGTGCTGCTCGACGATTTTCGCTCGTTGACGCGGGATTTCGAGCAATACGGCCGTCAGGCGACCGTGGCCAACAACCTGATCTGGCGCCGACTGTTCAGCGGTCGCTTCCAGCAATCGGAGCTGGTTTACATTGAACTCGAACGTGTGGCCAGCCGCTTGCTCGAGTTCGATCTGTTCGATCCCGGATCGATTTGTCATCAGCTGATGTTCGATCCGCAACTGCGTCGAAAACTGATCGAAAAACTGGATGGTCAGCGAGGTTGCTGGCAGCAGGAAGGCCTGGCGAGGCGCAACAGCGAAGCCGGAGAGGCCCGTGGCAACGGTGTCGCCATGGGTACGATGTTCTTCTGGGCGGTGGATGCAAAAAGCAGGCAGGTTCCGCTGCGCGTGGTCGAATGCGCGGCGGGTGGCGCCGAACTGCGCGGTGTTGATGACGCTGGCAACGAATGGTGCATTGCGTTGACACCCCAGTCGATTTTGCGCGAGTTGCAGCAGGGTCGACTGCTGCCGTCGATTTTTACCTCGTACCTCGTTATCGCGATCGCCCGGGGCGTAAGCTGTATCGGCGGCTATTACCAGGCCGATTACCTGCCGAACATGCAGGACGCGGTGCTGTCGGTGCTGGGTAACCTGACCTCGACGGCGCACAGGATCCGCGGGAACGCCGAGCCCGGGCCGGATTTATACCTGTCCGGTATGCAAACGATCGGCATCCGTGACGGGGAACGGATGCTGCCGGCCGGTCCGCTGGAAATGATCGCATGCGGCGGACTGGATGAAGATCAATATGCCCGGATTGGCGAAGTGACCGTATTTCAGTCGCATATCGCCTCCCTGTTCGACATGGTCATGGACGCTGCCCCCGGCGGTCACGATGCGCGCGGGGTGCAGGATGAAATCGCGAAACTCGTCTGCGCCAGCGTGGGCGAAAAAATCGTAACCATATCAATGGAATGGAAGCCGGTTTCCTGTTGAAACCGCGGGCGCCGGATTTCCGGCGCCGGAGACTGTTTCCGGCGTTAGCAAGACACGTGAACCCGATCTCACCGATGCCAGAAAATCCGGATATATCAAGGGACTTGCCTATACTCAGTTGACTATTGCCGAAAGGCAGAAAGGTCCCGGGACGATTCGGGCGATCGCGAATAAAGCTGGTTTTTACAAGGGTTGCGCAATGAAGCTTACATCGAAACTGAAAGTAGTGCTTTGCCTGAGTTTGGTATTGATCTGGCCGGTGGCCGGGTTTGCCGGGGACAAGACCTTCAAGGTCGATCCGATATCGAACGACGGCAAGAAGTGGCGCGTCGGCTACTACGAGGGCGGCGCTTACATCAACTATCAGAAGCAGCTGACCGAGACGGTGAAAGGACTGATGTTGCTGGGCTGGCTGGAGACCGCCGAATTGCCGCAACAAACCGGTGAGGCCACCGATACGCTGTGGAAATGGCTGGCTACCGAGGCGAAAAGCGATTACATCGAATTCGTCGAAGATGCTCACTACAGCGCGTTCTGGGAAAACGACAACCGCAGCAAGGTAGAGGACGAGATCGTTGCCCGCCTGAATCATGAAAAGGATATCGATTTGATGATCGCGATGGGCACCTGGGCCGGTAAAGGGCTGGCGAACTATCGCCATCGCGTCAACACTCTCGTGTTCTCGACCAGTAATCCAATCTCCTCCGGTATCATCAAGAGCGTCGAGGACTCGGGTTTCGATCACGTTCACGTGCGCGTGGATCCCAAGCGCAACGAGCGCCAGCTGCTGGTGTTTCATGAAATGATCGGCTTCCAGAAGCTCGGCGTGATTTATGAAGACAGTATTGCCGGGCGCAGCTATGCGGCAATCGATACGATCGAAGCGCTGTCCGCTTCGCACAAGTTCGACGTTATCCGCTGCCACACCCAGAGTGATACCAGCGATACGGAATCAGCGGAGCAGGGCGTGATCAACTGTTTCAACAAGCTGGTCGAGGAAGCTGACGCGATTTACGTTACCCAGCAGGGCGGTGTCAACAGCCGCAGTATTCCGACCCTGGTCGAAATTGCCAACCAGCACAAGATCCCCACCTTTTCGCAGTCGGGTGCGAGAGAAGTTCGCTACGGCATCCTGGCCAGCCTGTCACGTGCGGGATACAAGTACGTCGGCCGCTTTCATGCCGAAACCATCGCCAAGGTGTTCAACGGCGCCCTGCCCAACGAGCTGAATCAGCTGTTCGAGGAGCCGCCCAAGATCGCGCTCAACCTGAAAACCGCGGAAATCATCGGTTTCGACCCGCCGATCGTTCTGTTGGGTGCGACGGACGAGTTCTTCGAAGAGATTATCGTGGCCGCGCAAAAGTCTCAGTGAAACACCGGCGTTGCGCCGGACCAGGGAATTAAATTGACTTAGCCTTTCGAACAGGACATCAGGATGCTGGGCAAAAAACGATTCAAACTAGTGGCGGCGGCCATTGTGTGGTTGTTCGCCGCGTCTGCCGTGGCGGCCGAACCGCACTCCAAGGTTACGGAACATTTCGGAACCGCACCCGTGCTCAACAACGGGGAAAAATGGCGCATCATGTTTTACGAGGGTGGGCCACACTCCAACTATTACCATTACCTCGAAGCCACGACGCTCGGCTTGATGAAGCTGGGATGGATCGAAAAAGCGGACCTGGACAAGATCCAGAGCAAGAACAAGGATACCCGCCGCTTGTGGAACTGGCTGGTCAGGGAAGCCAGGAGCGACTATCTCGAGTTTGTCGAGGACGGTTATTACTCGGCCAACTGGGACGACAAGTTGCGCCAGGAAAATCGGGCGCAGATTATCGAGATTCTGCGGCGTGGCACGGATGTCGACCTGGTGATCGCGATGGGTACCTGGGCCGGCCTGGACCTGGCCAACGATGAACATTCTATCCCCACGGTTGTCATGTCAACCAGTGACCCGGTCGAGTCGGGTATCATCAAAAGTGCGGAAGATTCGGGTTACGATCATGTCCATGCGCGGGTCGATCCTTACCGCTATGAACGCCAGTTGCGGATCTTTCACGATATCATCAAGTACAAGAAACTGGGCATCGCGTTCGAGGACTCGATCTACGGACGCAGTTACTCGGCGATCGACACGGTCGAAAAAGTAGCCGCCGATATCGGCTTCGAGGTGATCAAGTGTTACACCAAGAGCGATATCTCCGACACCAGCATTGCTTCCCAGAGCGTGATCGAGTGTTTCGAGAAACTGTCGAAACAGGTGGATGCCATTTACGTGACGCAGCAGGGCGGAGTGAATCCCGAGTCGATTCCACGGCTGGTACAAATCGCTAACAGCAACCGGATACCAACCTTTTCGCAGCTCGGATCCAAGGAAGTGCAGCAGGGTGTTCTGTTCAGCATCTCGCGCCCCGGATTCAAACCGGCCGGTCTGTTTTTGTCCGCCACGATCGCGCAAATCCTCAACGGCGCGCAGCCTCGCCAGCTGAAGCAGCTGTTCGAGGAAAGCCCCAGTATCGCGATCAACCTGAAGACCGCGGAAATCGTCGGGCTGTACCTGTACGCGGATATTCTCGCCGCGGCCGATACCATTTACCGCGATATCAAGAATCCCTGACCGGCGCGAACGCGCTGGCCGCGGGATCCGGTTCCCGGCTCAGGTCAGGGCCGGGTAGACGGAGATCGCAATAATCAAAAGCAGCTGCAGGGCGTTGATGGCGACGCTTTGCAGGTGCAGTCTTTTGAACCGCAGACCGGCTGAGCCGTCACCCTCGAGTTCCAGGTCACGCGCACGATTGATACGCGGCATCAGCAGCTGGCGCGCATACAGGAACAGCGCGGCCACCGTTGCACAAACCGCCGTGGTGATGACATCGGCGCCACCGACCAGGGCCGCCAGCGTGCACAGCAGCGCTACCACGAATCCCCAGAGGTAGTAGCGCGGGAAAAACCGGCGCAGAAAAGCGCCACCCTGTTCGACGGACAACACGCGGAACACGGTCGGCGCCACGGCCACGGCGAAGAACAGCATACTGCCGGCAAGTGCGCCGAGCAGGCTGGGTAATGCAATGTCGGTCAAGATGGAAAGTCTCCATGAAAAGTTGCCGCAAACGCGGTCCGACGGGCGTCTTGTGCCGCCCGGGATCACGCCTTCCACTCTCCTCTACGCACGAGGTCCGTGCCCGGATTCCAGTGAACCCGGCTGCCCTGTTGCGCCCGCGGATCAAAATTACTGCCATGCGCGGCGGTTGTCGTTTATGCTCGCGGTTTTGAATTCAGGCGCAAGGGCTCCCGGTATGGGCAAGCAACTGACCATCGTGGCGAAAATCGAGGCTTATCCCGACCAGGTCGAACTGGTGCAAGCGGAGCTGCTGAAACTGGTCGAACCGACCCTGCGGGAAGCGGGCTGTATCCAGTACGACCTGCACCAGGATAACCATGATCCGGCCGTGTTCCTGCTGTACGAGAACTGGGAGAGTCGTGAACTATGGCAAGCGCATATGCAAAACGCGCATATCGCCGGGTTCGCGCAGGCGACCGAGGGCGCCGTTGCCGATTTCAGCCTGCAGGAAATGACCCGGGTCTGACGGGCCGGCGTCAGCTTTATCGAGCCCGGCACAGCAACCAGCGATAGCAGCATGCAACTCGGCCAACTGGACCACGTCAACCTGCGCACCACCAGGCTCGATATCCTGGTCGACTGGTACACCAGGGTGCTCGGCATGCGCCCGGGTGTACGCCCGAATTTCCCGTTTCCGGGGGCCTGGCTTTACGCCGGGGATGCGGCGGCGGTGCATATCGTCGGCATCGACGGTACGCCGGGTGTCGGTTCCGAGGCTGAACTCAGGCTCGAACACTTCGCGTTTTCCGCTACCGGCCGGCGCGCGTTCGAAGCCAGGCTCGAAGCAAACGGCGAGAAATACCACCGCACCGATATTGCCGATTTCAACATCATCCAGATCAACGTCTGGGACCCGGACGGCAACCATATCCACGTCGATTTCCCCGCTGACGAATAACAGGTCGATCCATGCGGTTCCCGAGTGGCCAGATCGCATCTGTATCCTATACTCGTGTACAGGCGACCGGATTACTTACGCAAACGGATCGTTACGCGGCAAGCCGGACCAAGCGCGCGGCAATGCCGCCTCGACACACTCCCGGGGAAGAAAACTGGTATGGCAGAGTTACAACTATTGGTCGACGGCGTGGTGGTGAGCAATTTTCCGCTCGACAAGACCAGTATCCTGATCGGCCGCGCGCCGCACTGCGACATCGTGATCGACGAAGACGCGGTCAGCGGCGAACATGCCAGGATCGAGCTGGTACCGAACGACCTGATGAACGGGCTTATCGACGTTTTCATCGAGGATCTCGGCAGTACCAACGGCACTTTCGTCAACGACGACTCGATCCAGCGCCAACAGCTGCAAAACCAGGATTACGTTCGGATCGCCTGGACCAACTTCAAGCTCGTTACCGATTTCAACCCGAAACTGGCCAAGACTTCCGTCATCGTCGAATGATCGCTTGCGCGCGCTAGCCGCGGCGATCTGGTCCTGGCCATGCCGGTCGCGCGCCAGGCGTGGCCTGGTTTATGATTTCCAATTCAATAGCTCGAAAAGGATTAATTTAGTAAAGGCCAGGGTTCGCGCCATAATGGCAGGATTGGTCGCCGCCGCGCAGCATTCGGCGCCGCGACGCAAAGGAGTCGAAAATGCCCAGTGAACGAATAGATACGCTCGTCGTCGGCGGCGGCCAGGCCGGTATCGCGATGAGCGAACACCTCGGCAAAAACGGTATACCGCACCTGGTGCTCGAGCGGCACCGCATCGCCGAGCGCTGGCGCTCGGAGCGCTGGGATTCACTGGTGGCCAACGGGCCCGCGTGGCACGATCGCTTTCCCGGGCTGGAATTCGAGCAGATCGACCCCGATGCGTTTGCGCCGAAAGAAATGGTCGCCGATTACTTCGTCGACTACGCGGACAAGATCGGTGCACCGATCCGCTGCGGCGTCGAAGTCACCGAGGTGCGGCACAACGATCACCGTTGCGGATTCCGCGTGCAAACCTCGGACGGCGTGATCGAGGCCGGGCGCGTGGTGGCCGCCACCGGGCCATTTCAGCGGCCGGTGATTCCGCCATTGGTGCCGCGGGATGCACCGGTGACACAACTGCATTCCACGGCCTACCGAAATCCGCAGCAGTTACCCGCGGGCGCCGTGCTGGTGATCGGTGCCGGATCTTCCGGCGGCCAGATTGCCGACGAACTGCTGCGCGCGGGGCGATCGGTCTACCTGTCGGTGGGGCCTCACGACCGGCCGCCGCGAGCCTACCGTGGACGCGATTTCGTCTGGTGGCTGGGCGTGCTGGGCAAGTGGGATGCCGCCGCCCCGGGTCCGGGCACGGAACACGTAACCATCTCGGTGAGCGGCGCCTACGGCGGCCGCACGGTCGACTTTCGTCGCCTCGCTGCCGAGGGCATGACACTGGTCGGGCGCAGCGAAGCCTTCGACGATGGCGTCATGCATTTTGCGCCGGACCTCGCCGATAACATCGCGCGGGGTGACGCGAATTACCTGTCGGTGCTCGCCGAGGCCGATGCCTACGTCGAGCGCAACGGCCTCGATCTGCCGCCGGAGCCGGCGGCACACGAAATTGGACCGGAACCGCGCTGCGTCACCGAACCGCTGCGCTCGCTGGACCTGGCGCAGGCCGGCGTCACGTCGATCATCTGGGCCACCGGTTTTGCTCTCGACTACGGCTGGCTCAAGGTCGATGCCTTCGACGCCGACGGCAAGCCCAGGCACCAGCGCGGCGTTTCCTCCGAGCCGGGCGTCTACTTTCTCGGCCTGCCGTGGCAGTCGCGCCGCGGCTCGTCGTTCATCTGGGGCGTGTGGCACGACGCCCGCTTCATCGCCGACCAGATTGCGATCCAGCGCGGCTACCTCGCCTACCGACCGTCGTCCTGACGCGCGGATCGATGGCTGGTCGCCACCAGCCGCGCAAGGATTTGCTCGATGGCTTGCAGGATTGCCCCCGCCTTGTCGGGATCGAGGGCATCGGCATGCGGCGGCGCGAAGCGGCCTGAATCATTGTCGTAATACTGGCCCGAGGCCGAATCGAATTCGGCCGACAGCGCGGCCCGCAGCAGTATATCGGCGCCGATACCGATATCGCCGCCATCCGTGCCGAATGCGTCCTTCACCATCTTGCTGCCCAGCAGCGAGCCGGGGTTGACCGCGACGACAGCAGGCCCGTCCGCCTTGCGTTCGTTGCCCAGTTTGCAGGACCAGCTGGTGAGCGCGAGCTTGCTTTGCGCATAGGCCTCGAAGTCGGCGAGTTCGACTTCGCCTCGCAGCGCGCCGATATCGACCGCCGATTGCGCGGCCGACGACAGGTTGACGACGCGCCCGTCGGCCCCGAGCAGTGGCAGCAGGCGCTGCATCAGCAGGTAAGGCGCGATCGTGTTGACGACGAAGCGCACATCGAGCCCGTCGCGGGTAAGTCGACCAGGCACGCGCAACACGCCGGCATTGTTGATCAGTACATCGAGCTCTTTTTGATCGCGAGTAACCGCGTCGGCAAGCGCCTCGACCTCGTCGAGGCGGGACAGGTCGGCGACGTAACCCCGGAGGTTCGCATCGGGCAAGCGCTGGCGCAAATCCCGTTCGACGCCGGCAAGTTTTGCCGGGTTGCGGCCGTGCAGCAGCACGCGGTGGCCCAGGCCGGTGAGCCGCTCGACGGTCGCCAGGCCGATACCGTCGGTCGAGCCGGTAACCAGAATGGTTTTTGACATGCGCCTTACCTGTCTGCGGAAGTGGGGACCGGGCGGGAAGCTGCCCGCCGCCCGCTATTGTCGCCCCGATGGCCATGCGGATAAAGCCCGGCTGTGGCGGGTTTGGCACGACCTTGCGTGGCTGACGGTTAAGAATTCGGCTGTTTCGGGATATAGTTCCGTTGCGGGCGTGTATGCGCGCGCCAGACAGCAAACCGAAAGGAGGCCACAAGCATGATCGAACAGGCAGAACTGGGCCGCGGCGGGCCGCGCGTCGGACGACTCGGCTACGGTGCTATGGTGCTGGAAGGACTTTACGGCGCCAGCGAGGAAGCGGACGCTATTACCACGCTGGCGCACGCGATCGATGCCGGCATGATGATCGACTCGGCCGACGCCTACGGCGGCGGTCGCAACGAGACACTGGTCGGCAAGGCCCTCGGCACGACCGCGACGGAGGCCTTCGTCGCGACCAAGTTCGGCATCGTGTTCGACGACAACGAACGCGGCACGGAGTTGCCGACCGGCTGGGGTTTTTCGCTCAACATCAACGCCACACCGGAATATGTCGCGCGCTCGCTCGACGCGAGCCTGGCGCGCCTCGAACGCGATCATATCGACCTCTGGTACGCGCATTACCTCGATCCGGCGACGCCGGTCGAGGAGACCGTCGGCGCGATGGCCGCCGCGGTGACCGCGGGCAAGGTCCGCTACCTCGGTCTCAGTAACGCCACCGCCGACGAGATCCGGCGTGCGCACGCGGTGCACCCGATCAGCGCGGTGCAGTACGAATACTCGCTGTGGCGGCGCGAGGCCGAGCAGGACCTGTTGCCGACCCTGCGCGAGCTGGGTATCGCGCTGGTCGGCTGGTCGCCGCTGGGTGCCGGTTTCCTGACCGGCCAGGTCGCGCAGCTGGAGGAAAACGATTTCCGGCAGAATATCCCGCGTTTCTCGCAGGATAACCTCGCCGCCAACCGCGACCGGTTCGCGCCGTTGATCGATCTCGCCGGTGAGCTCGGCATTACCCCGGCGCAGCTGGCGCTGGCCTGGCTGCTGCACCAGGGAGAAGACGTTTTTCCGATTCCGGGTACGCGCAAGAGCGCGCGCATCGACGAAAACGCGGCCGCGCTCGAGGTGGCGCTGGACGCGGATACGCTGGCGCGCATCGAGGCAATCGCCCGGCCGGGACTCGCGCTTGGTGCAACGCTGGTCTAACCCGGATTTCGGCACCGATCGATTTGGCGCCTGCCGTCGTATACACGGCACAGCCGGACCCCGGCCTGATATTGCCGATATGAAACTCAAGATTACACTGGTGCTGATGATGCTTGCCGCCAAACCCCTTTACGCCGCCGACGCCGCGCGCCTGATGCCGGAACTGACCTGGGAGAAACGCGTCCTGCTGGTTTTTGCGCCCGCCGCCAACCACCCCGAGCGCCAGCGGCAGCGAGCCCTGCTCGACGCGGTCGAAGGCGGCCTGCACGAGCGCGACATGACCGTGATCGAGGCGTTCGCCGACGATCGCCTGGCAATCGATGGCCAGCCGCAGGCTGCCACCGGCGCAAGTTTTTACCGCCGCTTCGCTGTCGCCAGCGACGAGTTCCGCGTCGTGCTCGTAGGCAAGGACGGTTCGGTCAAGCTCGAACGCAATCACGCCGTCGCCAGCGGTGACCTGTTTGCGCTGATCGACTCGATGCCGATGCGCCGCCACGAGATGCTGCAGGATGACTAGCTCGAGCAGGGCGCGATGTCCCGTGTCGCGGTAATCGGCGCCGGCCTTGCCGGGCTGGTGGTTGCGCAAGGCCTCGTCGACCGTGCGCAGGTTCGCGTCTTCGAAAAATCGCGCGGTTACAGCGGTCGCATGGCGACCCGTCGTCGCGCTGATTACCAGTTCGATCACGGTGCCCAGTTCTTCACTGCCAAGTCCGGGTCTTTTCGCGAGTTTCTCGAACCCTGGCTTGCGGCCGGGGTAGTCGCGCGCTGGGATGCCCGTTTCGTCGAAATCGAAGACGGTTGCATTACCAGTAGGCGCACCTGGGACGACGAGTACCCGCACTACACCGGTGTTCCCGGCATGAACGCACTCGGGCGCGCGCTCGGTGAAACGCTGGACGTGGCGCTGGAAACGCGGGTCGCATCGATCCTCGGCGAACCCGGCGACTGGCTGCTGCAGGATGAAAACGGCACCGAACTGGGACGCTTCGACTGGGTCGTCTCCGCCATTCCGGCGGCCCAGGCCGCGGCGCTGCTGCCGCGCGAATTCGAGCATCATGCGCAAGTATCGGCGCGCGACATGCCGGGCTGTTACTCGCTGATGCTCGCCTTCGATCAGGCGCTGGATCTCGCCTGGGACGCCGCGCTGGTCAAGGACCCGGTGATCAGCTGGATCAGTGTCGACAGCAGCAAACCCGGCCGCCCCGGGGGCTACCGGCTGCTGGTGCACGCCAGCAATCGCTGGGCCGAGGCCAACATGGAGCTCGCCGACGACGCGGTCATCGCGGCGCTGATCGAGCCAACCGCGAAAACCACCGGCGTCGACGTCGGCGTGGCCGCGCACGTCGGCCTGCACCGCTGGCGTTACGCCAACCCCGGGCCGCGCACGGGCGAACCCGCGCTGGTCGATGCGCCGAATCGGCTGGCCGCCATCGGTGACTGGTGTATTCGCGGTCGAATCGAAGCCGCCTTTCACAGCGGGCGGGGTGCGGCCGAGCGGATCCTGCCCCTGCTCTAGCCGGGGCGCCTGCTGGCCGCGGACGAACCGGAATTCAGCCGCCGGCCTGCTCGACCGGGAAAAAGCTGCGCCACTTTTGTAACTGGTACTCGCCGTAGTCGAACGGCGCGAAGCTGTTGCTGCCGTCCAGCGGCGCAATGGTCACCCGCGCGCCGGGATTGACGAAGTAGGGGATCGAGTAACGATCGACGCCATTGCGGTTGATCACCCGGTGCGGCGTGGAGGCGAAGCGGCCGTTGCTCCAGTACTGCAGTATATCCCCGATGTTGACGACGAAGCTGTCCGCGAGCGGCGGCGCGCCGACCCATTCGCCGCTTTTCGAGCGCACTTCGAGCCCGCCGTGCGCGTCCTGCCACAGGATCGTGAAGGCACCCGAGTCGGTGTGCGGTACCACGCCGATGTTGTCGACCCGCTCGGGATTGTGCTGCGGTGGATAGTGGTTCAGCTTCAGGCGCGAAGTCGGGCGCGCGAAGCGGGTGGCGTAAAAGTCCCGCGCCTGCCCCAGGGCTTCGGCAAACGCCTGGCCCAGCCGCGCGGCAAGCGTTTCGACGGCATCGAGGTAGGCCGTCATCGCGGGTCTGAGCGCGCTGGCCGTGGCGGGCCAGCGATTGGCTGCCTCCAGCGGGTGTTGTCGATCTGCGCCGAAGTCATGACCGATCCAGAAGCCTTCCTGGTGACTGGTGCCGGCAAAATCGTCGCTGATCTGGCTGCGGTAGTAGAGCGGCAGGTAACCGCGCATCGATGGATCCAGCCCGATGGCGCGCTTGTCGACTTCCGCCAGGGCGAAAAACTCCTGCGCGGCGTCGCGCAGGCTGGTCGTCAGCGACCTGTCGAGGCCATGGCCGACGACGTAGAAGAAACCGACGTCGCGGCAGGCCCTGTCGAGTCGCTCGATGACTTCTGCGCGGCTCGCCGGGTCTGTCAGCGGGGCGACATCGATGACGGGAATTTCGTCGAAATCGAGGCAGCGGGATTTGGGTATGGTCATCGGGTTTTCTGTCGACCTGTGAGCGTGACACTACGGGGTGAAGAATCGCGTGACTTCTGGCTCGATTACGTCGCGTAGCGCGGCGGGCAGTGAGGCATGCGTGCGCAGCACGAACGAAACCTTGACGGGATGATGGAACTCGCGCGACTCTGGCCATTCGCACTGATCGTCGGCCAGCAGTCCCCGGTTGATCAGGGTCACGCCCATGCCGGCCGATACGATACCCTGAACGCCAAGCAGGCTGGGGGATTCCATCGATACATAATAGTCGACACCCGCATCCTTTAGCATGGCGAGCGCCGCTTCGCGATAGGTGCAGTTTGGCGAAAACGTCACCAGCGGTACCGGCCGGTCCAGTGGGAAGTCGTTCGAGCGACCCTGGGCCCAGATCAATTCGTCCGACCACAACAGGATATCGTCTTCGAGCAGCATATCTTCCTCGAGTGGAAAGATGGCGACATCGATGGTTCGATCCTCGAACCACTCGATCAACGCGAGCTGTTGCTCGACACGAATCTCCAGCCGAACGCCCGGGTAATTGCGATGAAAAGCTGCGACGAAAGCCGACAGTCGAGTCGAAGCCAGGTCGTCGGTGATGCCCAGGACGATGCGACCTTCGGTCGGGGACTGGTGAAACTGGCGCACCGCGCGGTCGTGGGCGTCGACAATGACCTCGGCGTATTGCAGCAACTGGCTGGCATCGCTGGTGGGCTGAATCTGGTGGCCGTTGCGCTGGATCAGTTTTCTGCCCACGCGCTCCTCGAGCCGCTTCAGTTTCCAGCTGACGGCGGAAGGCGTCATGCACAGGTGTCGCGCCGCGGTCGTCAGGCTGCCGAGGTCGACTGCAGTCTTCAGCGTGCGCAGGGATTCGGTGTCGAGTCGCATCCCAGTATTTTGACAAGAATTTTGTTTTTATCAATTATTTTGTCAATTGCTTGAAAAGTTGCCAGGTGATACGGTGACCCGTAATTTCACGAGGAGGCAGACATGGCATCGAGCGACGGCAAAACCCGCGACCTGGTATCGACGATCCCCGGCGCCGGCTGGGATTATTCCCTGCACCGGCATCCCTACCACGAAATCGAGCGGCCGCTGGGGCCGCACTATTGCGTTTACAACCGGCGGCTGATGGCCTGCTGCTTCGACCAGCTGTCGACCGAGGACGGCTACTGGCTGCTGCGACAGAAAGCCGCGGTCCTGCACACCGGTGAATACGTGCTGCAGTTCAGGGGTCCCGATGCCGAGCGCCTGCTGGACAAGCTGTTCACCAAGGACATCACCCGTGTGCGGCCGATGCGCTGCGGCTACGGCCTGGCCTGTTACGAGGACGGCGGCCTGCTGGTCGACGGCGTACTGCTGAGGCTTGCCGATGACCTGTTCTGGTACGCGCAGGCCGACGGCGATTTTTACAGCTGGGCGCGCGCGCATGCGGTCGGTCTCGATGTCGAGATCAGCGACCCCGGGGTTTTTGTTTCGCAGGTGCAGGGGCCGAGCTCGCTCGATATCCTGGCCGCGGCGGCCGACGACGGTATGCCCGATCCGTTCGGTTATTTCGGCATCGCGCGCGTGCGTTTCGCTGGCCAGGAGGTGGTGATCACGCGCACCGGCTACACCAACGAACTGGGCTGGGAATTCTACACCGAGCCCGGGCACGATGCCGCCGCGCTGTGGGGCCATCTCGCCGCCGCCGGTGAAGCGTTCGGCATGCAGATATTCGGCCTGGACTCGATGCATATCCGCCGCATCGAGGCCGGTATCCTGAATGCCGGTGCGGATTTCGATCATACGACCACGCCGTATGACGCCGGGCTCGGTCGTTTCGTCGATGAGCACAAGGATGATTTCATCGGCAAGGCGGCGCTCGCCGATGCGCCGCGCGAGACCCGCCTGACCGGGCTGTACTGCGACGCCGAGCCGCACATCGGTGGCGAGATCCTCGTTGGCGAGCAGGTAGCGGGACGTGTCTCGGCCGGTGCGCTATCACCGTATCTCGGTCGGGGCGTCGGCATCGGCATGATGCACCGCGCGGGCTTCGGCGAAGGTGATGCGGTGCAGGTTCGCTGTATCGATGGACAACTGCATGCCGGCGAACTCGCATCCTTGCCGCTGTACGACAAGGAGGCAGAGATTCCGCGCGGCAAACGGGTCGATATCCCCGTGCGTCCGCAGCGCTAAATTGGTCCACTTTTGGTCCAGCATTGAGAAATTTTATTCATTCAGCGTACCTCTTTGATTTTCTTGAAGCAGGTTCCAGGCACGTGGATACGCCAATAAACCCATGAGATAAAAGGGTATTTCGTCGTTTTGGCACGTTTTGGGGCAAATCGTTGGGTATTTTAATCGGTACAGAACCGGTTCTTTACAATTGCCGCGAATTGGATAGTATGGGGGCGCCAAAAAGAGCAAAACAATAACAATCGTTCCGTTTTCACCAACGTCTAGCTCATTCAGGAGGAGACACATGAAATTAACCAAGTCAATCCGCGCGCTAACGGTCGCCGGATGCGTTTCACTGCTGGCCGCGACCGGTGTCGCCCAGGCCAAGGACAGCACCAAGCCGATCGTGATCCCGATCCACAACTGGTCGAGCCAGGTCGTGATGGCCTACGTGCTGGGCGGCATGTTCGAAAGCATGGGCAATAACGTCGAGTACGTACCGGCAGACACCCAGGCCGTGTACGAATCCATCCGCAACGGCGACGTGACCATTTCGCACGAAGTCTGGCAGTCGACCTTCGGCAAGTCGTTCTACAACGCGATGGCCAAGGGCGGCGTGATCGACGCCGGTACCCACGCGGCAACCACGCTGGAAGAAATGGGCGTACCGACCTGGGTCATCGAAAAAGATCTTTGCCCCGGCCTGCCGAACTGGGAAGCGCTGAAAAGCGAAGCCTGCTACAAGAACTTCACCACGGCCGATTCCGGTGGCAAGGGCCGCTGGCTGGAAGGCCCGCAGAGCTGGCACGGCAACCTGATGCCGGAGCGGCTCGAGGCGCTGGGCCTGGCTGACAAGTGGACCGTCAAGTTTGCCGGTGGCGCCGATGCACTGTGGACCGAGCTGGCCTCGGCCAAGAAAGAAGGCCGCGGCACGGTCGTATTCAACTGGACGCCGAACTTCACCGACGCCGAGGGTTTCACCTTCATCGAGTTTCCGCCCTACGAGGATGGATGCCGCAAGGAAGACGGCGGTGACGGCAAGTGCGGCTCGCCCAAGGGCTGGCTGAAGAAAGCGGCCAACTACCGCTTCCCGAAGACCCACCCGGCGGCCTACACGGCGTTCTCGAAGGTATCCTTCACGACCCAGCAGATCGGCGAAATGGCCGCGCTGGTCGATATCGACAAGATGGACCACAAGGATGCCGCCAAGAAATGGCTGGCGGACAACGAAAAGGTCTGGAAGCCCTGGACCATGTAACCCGCGGGAATCCGTAAAGCTGTAACCTGACGAACCCCCCGGCCGCTTGATGCACCGGGGGGTTTGTTTTTGGCCGACGGTATTTCCCGTCCGCCGAATATGGTAGCTTTAGGCACCGGGGGATATAACCAGAATAACGACATGACTGCTGAAGCCGAAATCACGACTGCGCAACAACCGGTCATCCGCTGCGAATCGGTGTACAAGATATTCGGTGACAACGCCGAGAGCATGCTGGAGGAAGCGGATGGCGTGGTCGACGCGGACAAGTTTCACCAGGCCGGCTGTATCGTCGGCGTCAACGACGCGTCCTTCGAGGTCCACCAGGGCGAGCTGCTGATCATCATGGGGCTTTCGGGCTCGGGCAAGTCGACGCTGCTGCGCTGTATTTCGCGCCTGACCGATGCCACCGCCGGCAAGATCTTCATCGAAGGCGACGATATCCTGCAGATGAACAGCAAGCAGCTGATCGAACTGCGCCGCAGCAAGATGGGCATGGTGTTCCAGAGTTTCGCGCTGCTGCCGCACAAGACCGTGCTGGAAAACATCGCCTTTCCGCTACAGGTCAAGGGCGTCAGCACCCGGGACAGTATCCAGCGCGCCAAGGAAATGGTCGACCTGGTCAGCCTCAGCGGCCGCGAGAACTACTTTCCCCGGCAGCTGTCCGGCGGCCAGCAGCAGCGCGTCGGTATCGCGCGCTCGCTCGCGATCGAACCCGATATCTGGTTTCTCGACGAACCCTTTTCCGCGCTCGATCCGCTGATTCGCAAGGAAATGCAGGACGAGTTCCTGCGCCTGCAGGACGTGCTCGGCAAGACCATCCTGTTCGTGACCCACGATTTCGACGAGGCTTTGCGCCTGGCCGACCGCATCGCGATCATGAAGGACGGCGTGATCGAGCAGCTCGATACGCCGGCCAACATCGTGCTCAACCCGGCTACCGAGTACGTACGCAAATTCACCGAGGAAGTTCCGCGCGAGAAAGTACTGAAAATAAAGTCGGTGATGGACCCGTTCGATCCCGCTGAAGATTTCAGCGACTTCAGGGTGCCGCAGGATGCCATCATCGAAACCGTGGCCGAGTCCGTGTTGAACGCCGGCAAACCCGTCCGGGTGGTCGACGATGCCGGCGAGGTCGTCGGTGCCTTACATGCATCCCACATCGTTCACGTGCTGTTCGGCGGGCACGCCGATCACGCGGCCGAGAAATCGTCGTGAGCGAGGCGCTGCGGCAAAACAAGTACCTGCAGTTCGCACTGCTGCTGGTCGTCTTTGTCCTGCTGTGCATGCTAATCACGCCGACGGAAAGCAACTGGTTCTGGCGCCTGCCGCCGCTAATCCAGCAGCTGCCGTTCATCATCAACGATTCGGTCGACTACCTGATGTTCGAGTGGTGGCCGATCGAAGTCTACGACCCGGAAATCGAGGACTACGAGGAAAAACCGCTGGTCAGGGAGATCACCCGGTCGACCTCCGGCCTGATCCTGTTCATGATCGAGTTCGTGCGTGAAATCCTGCTCGGTGGTGTCAAGACGATCGTCACCTTCATGGGCTGGGACTGGGCCACCGAAAACAAGTGGGCGCGCTGGCCCGCGCTGCCGTGGACCGTGGTTGCCGGCGGCGCCGCCATTCTCGGCTACGCGCTGGGCGGCTGGCGGCTGTCGCTGTTCGTCGGCGCGACCTTCGTTTACATCGCGGTTTTCGGGCAGTGGGAACCGTCGATGGAGACCCTGTCCTTCGTCCTGGTCGCCGCGCCCGCGGCGGTATTGCTCGGCCTGCTGTTTGGCGTCTGGGCTTTCAGGAACAGGACCGTCGAGGCGATTCTCAACCCGATCCTGAACATCATGCAGATCGTGCCGCATTTTTCCTACCTGATCCCGGTCATGGTGTTTTTCGGTATCGGCGATCATGCCGGTGCGATCGCGACGATCATCTTCGCGACGCCGCCCATGGTGCGCCTGACCCTGCTGGGCCTCAAGCAGGTGCCACCGGAGGTCGGCGAGGCCGGGTTGATGAGCGGCTGCAACAGCTGGCAACTGCTGGTCAGGGTGCTGTTGCCGACCGCGCGGCGCGATATCCTGATCGGCGTCAACCAGGTCATCATGTCCTGCCTGGCGATGGTCGTCATCGCCTCGCTGATCGGCGCCAAGGGCCTCGGTAACGACCTGTTGATCGCGCTGAACCGGCTGCGTATCGGCCTCGCGCTCGAAATCGGGGTCTGTATCGTGCTGATCGCGATCATGCTCGACCGGCTGTCGCTGGCCTGGGCCAACAAGCAGACCGATTACTTCGCCGACCTGTCGTTCGTGCAGCGCAACAAGTATTCGCTGATGTTCGGCGGCGTTTTTGTCGCCGGTATCGTGCTCGCCTGGATCGGTTCGTTCATTTTCCGCGAGGGATTCAACTATCTCTACCTGATCCCGCACAACAAGGGCATTACCACCGAGAATTTCTGGCAAGCCGGTGTCGACTGGATCTGGGATACTTTCTTCTACACGCTCAAGGGATTCAACGAGTGGCTGATCGTCGAGGTACTGGTGCCGGTCAAGACCGCCTACCTGGCGATGCCGGTAGCAGCAACTTTCGTGCTGGCCATGGGTATCGGCTTCATCATCGGCGGTATTCGCTCCGCGCTGATCATCGGCGGCCTGCTGCTGTTCATTGCCCTGACCGAGTGGTGGGATCGCGCGCTGATCACCGCTTACCTCGTCACCGTCAGCGTCGTGATTTCGACCTTCCTCGGCGTCGTGGTCGGCACTATCTGCGCGCAGCACCCGGTCAGTTCGCGCTTCATACTGACCGTCTGCGACACCTTCCAGACCTTCCCGTCGTTTATCTACCTGATCCCGGTCATGATGTTGTTCGGCGTTACCGATACCTCGGTGCTGATCGCGATCGTGATCTACGCCACGGTACCGGCGACGCGCTATACCGTCGAGGGATTGCTCAGCGTGCCGCCTTCGCTGCACGAGGCCGGCTCCATGTCCGGCGTCAATCGCCTGCAGCGATGGCTGTTCATCGAGCTGCCGATGTCGTTTCCGCACATGGCGCTGGGCGTCAACCAGACCGTGGTGTTCGCGTTATCGATGGTCATCATCGGCGCGATGATCGGTACCGACGATCTCGGCCAGCTGATTCTCGGCGCCCTGTCGGAGAAAAACGGCGTCGGCAACGGTCTCACGCTCGGCATCTGCGTTGCCTTCATCGGCCTCGCTATCGACCAGGTGCTGCGCACCTGGGCCAACCAGCGCAAGTCCCAGCTGGGCCTCGCCTGAGCGGCGCCGAACCCGGCATCAAGCTTCAATTTCGCCACTCGTGACCGGCCGGCAGGTTGTGCTGCTCGGTACGACCGGGCGGTTGGGATTTTTTGCCCGGATTCCGCGCCGTTGACTACAGTTTTTCGACCGCCTGTCGATAGTAAGGCAGGGTTCGGCCGAATCGCAGGATCCCGCGCGCCAGATGAGCTAAAAATGTTCTGCTGCGGCGGGATCCGCGCGTTCGATAGCAAGGGGATTTCATGGATCCAATCGAGTTTCAGACGACTTTCGACACCGACCAGTATATTTTCAGCGAAGGTGATCCGGGAGACTGCGCCTACATCATCGACACCGGCATGGTCGAGGTATCGCTGGAAAAGGACGGCCGCCGCCACGTCATGGCCACCCTGACCAAGGGTGACATCCTCGGTGAAATGGCCATTATCGATCGCCAGCCGCGTTCGGCCTCGGCGCGCGCCATCGTGCCGACCGTGGTGACCGCGATTCCGCTCGACTATATCAGCCAGAAAATCGAACAGTCCGATCCGACCGTGCGCATGTTCCTGCGCCTGGCGATGGCTCGCTACCGCGACATGAACGCACGCCTCGGCCAGGTGTTCGACGAGCTGTCGCACCTGCAGGAGGATGCCACCGTCGGCACCTATGCCTCGACCACGATGGAGCTCAAGAGCGTGATGTCGCAGTTCGAGGAGATGCAGAAGCGCATCGACACCGCCGTATCCAGCCCCTCGACCGCGGCCAACCCGGCGATGTTCGGCGAGCAGACCCTGCGCGAAACCAAGAACCAGATCGTCGAGGAAAAGCTGCTGAGCACGGCGCTGGCGCAAAAGCAGTTTCGCCTGCACTACCAGCCGATCATCGACCTGGCCTCGAACACGATCGCCGGCTGCGAGGCGCTGGTGCGCTGGAACCATCCCAGTGGCGAGTTGCTGGGTCCGTTACACTTCATCCCGCTGGCGGAAAGCAGCGGCATGATCGTCGATCTCGGTTACTGGATCGCCGAGGAAGCCTGCCAGTTCCAGAGCCGCCTGTGCAACGATTTCCAGCAGGAGATCGCGGTGTCGATCAACCTGTCGGCACGCCAGTTCGAGGACCAGTTCCTGGTGGCGACGCTCGGCGACATCATGGACCGTACCGGCGCCAGGCGCGACCTGGTCAAGTTCGAGATCACCGAAAGCCTGCTGATGGACAATCCCGAACTCGCGACCCAGTCGCTGCAGCAGCTCAAGGATGCCGGCGTCAAGCTCGCCATCGACGACTTCGGTACCGGCTACTCGAGTTTCAGTTACCTCCACCGCTTTCCGTTCGATACGCTGAAAATCGACCGCGTGTTCGTCAGCGCGATGGCGCGCAGCGAAAAGAGCAACCAGATCGTGCGCTCGCTGGTCAACCTGTCGCACGATCTCGGCATGGACGTCGTCGCCGAGGGCATCGAGTCCGAGCGCGAAGCGGAAATCATGCGCGAGTACCAGACGGGTTACGGCCAGGGGTTCTACTTCGCCCGCCCGGTCACCGAAGCCGAGTTCGTCAAGCTTTTGAGCCAGCCACGGATCGACCTCGCCGGTTAACCGGCCTGCTGCCGCGCGCGCCGCGCCACCACCGCTTCGCGGTGGATGATGTAAAGCCCGCTGAACACGATCAGGCAGGCGCCCACGATGGCGTTGATAGCCGGAATATCGCCCCACAGCAGGTAACCCAGGATAGCCGAGAAAATCAGCGCGGAGTATTCGAACGGCGCGATCAGCGACGGCGTGGCGATCGCGTAAGCCTTGGTCAGGCAGAATTGCGCGATCACGCCGAAAAAAGCGATACCCGTGATCAGGCCGAAATCGTACCAGTCCAGCGATTGCCACAGCCACAGCTGCGGCAGCCACATGGTCAGCGCGAAGCCGAGCAGGGTATAAAACAGCACGGTGCTGGTGTTCTCGGTTTCACCGAGCACCCGGGTCGCGGTCGCAACCAGCGACCAGCCGAACGCGGCGCCGAGCATCAGCAGCATCGGCCAGTCGATACCGGCGACGGGATTGGTGATGAACAGCACGCCGACGAAGCCGACCAGGATCGCCAGCAGGCGCCGGGCGCCCACGGTTTCGCCGAGCAGCGGCACCGACAGCAGGGCCAGGAACAGCGGAAAGGAAAAGAACAGCGCCACCGCCGTTGCCAGCGGCAGGTACTGCAGGCCGGTGAAAAACAGCAGCCACGACAGCACGTTGACCGCGGAGCGAAACAGCAGCAGCCACGGCCGCTGTACGCGCAGGCGAATGCGTTCGCCCGTCAACGGCTGACTGGCCCATAACATGGCGATACCGAGCAGTGCGCGCACGAACAGGATTTGCACCACCGCCAGTTCGGCTGACAGCCACTTGACGCCGGAATCCTGGATCGCGAAACACAGGCCGCCCAGCAGCGTGATCGAGATGCCCAGGGTCACGCGGTTCGCGCGTGTGCTGGTGACGCTGCTGGCGGGGCCGGCATCGGGCAAGGTGCTGTTTCCGGTTCGAGACTCGAATCGCCTGTGTAACACAGGAGCGCGTACCCGGTACAGGCAAAATTCTCCTGCCGGGCTGGCGGCACCGGTGAAGCGGCATGCGCGATCCGGCAGGCCGGCGGTTAAAGGCTGGACTGGACGGGAGGCAGGCGTATTATCGGCCTGTCGCTCCGTGCAGGGGTCAGTACGCTGAATTTCAACCTGAAACAACTGCAAGCCTTCGTCTGGGTCGCGGACCTCGGCAGTTTCCGCAAGGCCGCCGATCGACTCAACACGACCCAGCCGAATATTTCGGCGCGGATCTCGGCGCTCGAGTCCGCGCTTAACCTGAGCCTGATGCAGCGCGATGCCGGTTCGGTGCGCCTGACCTCGCGTGGCCAGGTTCTGCTCGAATCCGCCCGCGCCGTCCTGCGCGCGGCCGACCAGTTGATCGAGGCCGCGGGCCAGAATGCCCTGATCGACGGCCAGCTGCGGCTCGGGGTCACCGAGATGATCGTGCATACCTGGGTGCGCGAATTCCTGCGCGTGCTCAAGGAGCGTTACCCGGGCATCACGGTCGAACTGACCGTCGATCTCTCGGCCAACCTGGAAACGGAACTCGCCGAAAAGTCGATCGACCTCGCTTTCCAGAGCGGGCCCTTCAGGCTGCAAACCTCGGGCAGCATGGAGCTGGGAGTTTATCCGTACATCTGGATCGCGGCGCCCGAGACGGGCCTGCAGGACCTGGCGGACATCCCGGTCGAGACCCTGCTGCAGTACCCGATCCTGACCCATGCGCGGGGTACCGTGCCCTATAACGAGGTCTCGAATCACTTCGCCTCGCTGCCGGATGCGCGCGCGCGCCTGGTGCCGTCGAGCAACCTGGCGGCCTGTATTCACATGACCGTGCAGGGGCTCGGCGTCGCCACGGTACCGGCGGCGATGGTAACCGACGAACTGCGGCGCGGCGAGCTGGTGCGCATTCACTACGCCTGGACGCCGAACAGTCTCGCGTTTGCCGCGCGTTACGATGCGGAGCGCGCGGCGACCTATGTTGCGCGTGCGGCGGCGATTGCGAGCGAAGTGTCGCACGCCTACCGACTTGACCTCGAGGAAACCGGATAGCGCCAATAAATAAAAATATATTATCAATTTGATCCTATAAAATAATTGGATTTTATCGATTGCCCCGATTTAGACTGCCGTTTCGTTTTGCAGCCTGCCGCGAGGACAAGCCAATGGGATCAGCATCCGTCCGTATGGGCGTCGATATCGGCGGTACCTTTACCGATGTCGTACTCGAAATCGGTGATCAGCGTTACTCGACCAAGGTCCTGACCACCTATGCCGCACCCGAAGACGCGATTCTCGACGGCATGCGTCGCGTGTGTGCGCAGGCGGGCATCGAGCCGACCGGCATTGAGCAGATCATTCACGGCACGACGCTCGCCACCAACGCGCTGATCGAACGGCGCGGGGCGAAGACCGCGCTGATTACCACCGAGGGTTTTCGCGACGTGATCGAAATGCGCAGCGAATCGCGCTTCGAACAATACGATCTCGACCTGACCCTGCCCGAGCCGCTGTTGCCGCGCCAGCAGCGTTACACCCTGTGCGAGCGCATCAGCGCCAGCGGTGATGTCCTGCTGGCGCTCGATCGCGCCGAAGTCGAGCGCCTGGCGGACAAGATCGCGATGGCCGACTACGAAAGCGTCGCGATCGGCCTGATGCATTCCTATCTCAACGATGCCCACGAGAAAATGGTGCGTGACGTGCTCGCGACCAGGCTGCCGGGACTGTCGATCTCGCTGTCGTCCGAAGTCTCGCCACAGATGCGCGAATACGAACGTTTCAATACCGTCGTCGCCAACGCCTACATCAAGCCGATGATGAAGTCCTACCTCGGCCGTTTACGCGGCCAGCTGCAGGCAGAGGGTGCCGACTGCCCGGTTTTCCTGATGCATTCCGGCGGTGGCATTATCTCGATCGAGAGCGCGGCCGAATTCCCGGTGCGGCTGGTCGAATCGGGTCCTGCCGGTGGCGCCGTGTTTGCCGCGCACATCGCCGCCCGCTACGGTCTCGACAAGGTGCTGTCGTTCGACATGGGCGGGACCACCGCCAAGATCTGCCTGATCAAGCACCAGGCACCCAAAACCAGCCGCGTGTTCGAGGTCGCCCGTACCTACCGCTTCAAGAAAGGATCCGGCATGCCGATTTCGATCCCGGTGATCGACATGGTCGAGATTGGCGCTGGCGGTGGTTCGCTCGCGCAGGTGGATGCGCTGCGCCAGATTCGCGTCGGGCCGGAGTCGGCCGGCTCCGAACCCGGGCCGGCCTGCTACGGCCGCGGCGGTGAGCGCCCCGCGGTTACCGATGCCGACCTCGTGCTCGGTCGCCTCGATCCGGATAATTTCGCCGGGGGTTCGATCCGGCTCGATCCGGGTAACTCGAGCAGTGCGCTGGAGCAAACCCTGGGTGCACCGCTGGACATGGATGCGGAGACCGCGGCCTACGGACTGTCCGAGGTGGTCGACGAAAACATGGCCAACGCCGCGCGCATGCACGCGGTCGAAAACGGCGAGGACCTGTCCGAGTACACCATGATCGCGTTCGGCGGCGCGGCCCCGCTGCATGCCGGCCGCCTGTGCGAAAAACTCGGCATCAGCCGCCTGCTGGTGCCGCCCGGCGCCGGTGTCGGTTCGGCCATCGGTTTCCTGCGCGCACCTTTCAGTTTCGAGGCCAATCGCAGCGTCTACATGCGCCTGTCCGACCTGGATGCCGGCCTGGTGAGCGGATTGCTCGCCAACCTGCGCGAAGAGGCGACCACTTTCGTACGCTCCTGCGACGCCGGGGCCGAGATCCTGACCGAGTTCAAGGTTTACATGCGCTACGCCGGGCAGGGCGAGGAAATCCCGGTGGTGATCAGTGCCGAGCTCGCCGCCGATCCCGATGCGGCGGCCTACCAGGCCCGCTTCGAGACCGAGTACCGCGCGCTGTTCGCGCGTACCGTGGACGGCATGGACATCGAGATCACCGTCTGGTCCGCGAACGCGACCACGCGGCCGCAGCCGGCGCAGCCGGTCGACGCGCTGGCCGAGATCGTGCCGATCGAAACCAGCAGTTCGCGCCAGATATTCGATCCCGCGCTCGGCCGGCGAGTCGAGTCGTCGGTGGTGTTACGTGAAGGGCTCGAGGCGGGTAACCGCGTCGACGGCCCGGCCGCGATCACCGAGGACGAAACCACCATCGTGCTGCCGTCGAGCCGGCACGCGATCCGCCAGCCCGACGGCTGCATCGACGTCGTCACCGGGGCCTGAGGAAACAGTTATGACGCAAACGAAAAACCATGCCCGCAGCAACACGGTAGCCAACCAGGTCATGTGGAATCGCCTGATCTCGGTGGTCGAGGAACAGGCGCAGGCGCTGGTACGCACCGCGTTTTCGACCTCGGTGCGCGAGGCCGGCGACCTGTCGGCGGGCGTATACAACGTTGCCGGCGACATGCTCGCGCAGGCGGTCACCGGCACCCCGGGACACGTCAACTCGATGGCGGACTCGATGCATCACTTCATCCGCCGCATCGGCTACGACAACATGTTCGAAGGCGACGTCTATATCACCAACGATCCCTGGGAAGGCACCGGTCACCTGCATGACATCACCGTGTTCACGCCGTCTTTCCATCGCGGGCAGCTGGTGGGCTTCTTCGGCTGCACCGCGCACGTGGTCGATATCGGCGGCCGCGGTTTCGGCGCCGACGCCAACTCGGTCTACGAGGAGGGACTGTATATCCCGATCATGAAATTCGCCGAGCGCGGCGAAGTCAACCGCAGCCTGGTGCAGATCGTGCGCGGTAACGTGCGCGAACCCGACCAGGTGGTCGGCGACATGTACGCGCTTGCCACCTGCAACGAGATCGGTCACCGGCGCCTGGTCGACATGATGACCGAGTTCGGCCTCGACGACCTGGTCGGGATTTCGCAGTTCATCCTCGAAAATTCACGGCGGGCGACGCTCGAATGTATCGCCGCGTTGCCGCGCAAGCAGGCTTCCGGCTCGATGACCATCGATGGCTACAGCCAGCCGGTCGAACTCAGGGTAGCGCTCGAGTTCCTCGAGGATCGCGTAACCTGCGATTTTGCCGGCACCTCGGGACCGGACAAGAAGGGTATCAACGTGCCGATGGTGTACACCAAGGCCTATGCCTGTTACGCGCTGAAGTGCGCGATCGCGCCCGACATTCCGAACAATGCCGCGTCGCTGGCGCCGTTCGAAATCAGCGCGCCGGAAAACACGATCCTCAACGCGGTGCACCCCGCGCCGGTGGCCTTGCGGCACGTAATTGGCCACATGATCCCGGATACGGTCTACGATGCGCTCGACAAGATGTTGCCCGATCGCGTGCCCGCCGAGGGTGCCGGTACCCTGTGTAACTTCCAGGTGTCGCTGCGTCCGCGGACCGATGCCGAGGCGCCGGCCGACGCCCGCCGTGCCGAGGTGCTGACCTTCAACTCCGGGGGATCCGGTGCGCGTCCCCAGGCTGACGGTATGAACGCCACCGCGTTTCCGTCCGGGGTCATGACCATGCCGGTCGAAGCCACCGAGCACACCGGGCCGATCGTGATCTGGCGCAAGGAACTGCGTCCCGACTCGGGCGGTGCCGGCAGGTTTCGCGGCGGCCTCGGGCAGTACATGGAAGTGGGCGCGCGCGAGGGCCACGAATTCGATTTCTCGGCGATGTTCGACCGGGTCGATCATCCCGCGCGCGGTCGCCAGGGCGGGCAGGACGGTGCTCCGACCACGATCGAGCGCGATGACGGCGCGCCGATGAAGGGCAAGGGCAAACAGTTCGTGCCCGCGGGTCGGCGCGTGCGGCTGGCGTTTCCCGGCGGTGCCGGCTACGGCGCGCCGGAGCAGCGCGACCCGGCGCTGGTAGGGCGCGACCTGGCGCGCGGATATATCAGCGCTGAAACGGCGCGCGATGTCTACGGGCTCGGCGAAGATCAAATCGCCGAGATCAATGCCGCCGTGGTGCGCGGGGAAGCCGTTTGAGCGGGCAGTCGCTGCCGACCGAGGCACCGCAACAACGCTCTTACGACGTCGTCATCGTCGGCGGCGCCATGTACGGTTCGTCCGTGTCCTGGTTTCTCAGCGACAATCCCGATTTCGACGGCTCGATCCTCGTGGTCGAGCGCGACCCGAGCTACCAGGCCTGCTCGACCACGCATACCAACAGCTGCATGCGCCAGCAGTTCTCGCGCGAACTGAACGTGCGGATCTCGCAGTTCGCGGCGGATTTCGTCAAGAACCTGCGCGACTACATGGGCGGTGACGAGCGCGTGCCGAACCTGCCGATCCAGAGTTTCGGTTACCTCTACCTTGCCGACAGCGAGGACTTCGCCCGGGTGCTGCGCGCGGGGCAGAAAATCCAGGCCGAATGCGGCGCCGGCACGCGCTACATGACCGCCGACGACATCAGGCGCGACTACCCGTTCTTCAACCTCGACGGTATCGTCGGCGGTAATCACAATCGCATCGACGAGGGTTACTTCGATGGCGGTACGCTGTTCGACTGGTGGCGCCGTTCCGGGCGCGAACGCGGGGTCGAGTTTATCGGCAACGAAGTGGTGGCGCTGGGCCTGAACGCTGCCGGCACGCGGGTCGAGAGCGTGACCCTGAAGTCCGGCGAGGTTGTCGGCTGCGGTACGCTGGTCAATGCCTCGGGTCCGCGCGCGCTGCTGACCGCGCGCATGGCCGGCATCGAAATCCCGGTCGAACCGCGCAAACGCTATACCTTTATCTTCGAGGCCGAGCAGCCGCTGGATCGCGATCTGCCGCTGACCATCGACCCGAGCGGCGTACACATGCGCACCGACGGCGCGTATTACCTCGCCGGCTGTCCGCCGGATATCGATCCGGCGGTCGACTACGACGACTTCGCGGCGGACCACGACATCTGGATGAACAAGCTGTGGCCGATTATCGCCACCCGTATCCCGCAGTTCGAGGCGATTCGCGTGGTCAATAGCTGGGTTGGACACTACGCGTACAACACGCTGGATCAGAACGCGATCCTCGGCCCGCACACGCGGGTCGAGAACTTTTTTTTCGTCAACGGCTTCTCCGGCCACGGCCTGCAGCAGTCGCCGGCGCTCGGGCGCGGTACCGCCGAGCTGATCACCTGCGGCGAGTACCGCACGCTCGACCTGACGCCGTTTCACTACGACCGCATCGAGCGTAACGAGCCGTTCAGCGAAGCGGCGATCATCTAGCGCCGCCGGCTATTTCCTTGCTCAACGGCGACTTGCGCCGCACAATGACGCGGGCCGGTGCTGGCGCGGGCAGGTGTCCGCCACGAATAACCGGAGCGAGGGTAAACCCATGTCCGATATACCTTTCCTGTCCGAAGCCGAGCTGGTCGGTCTCGGTATCAGCACCGGCGAAGTCATCGACAGTATCGAGGCGGCCATCCGCGGCGCGGCCGGGGGGCGCGTCTGGAGCGCACCCAAGGCGGTCATCATTCCGCCCGACGACGGTCGCTACATGATGGCGGCGCTGGCGGCGATGGATGACCCGTCGTTGCTCGCGGTCAAGACCGTCGTGCTCAACCCGGATAATCCGGATCGCGGGCTGCCGCAGATCAACGGCCTGGTGACGATGCTCGACAGCCAGACCGGATTGCCGGCGGCGCTTATCGACGGTAACTGGATTACCGCGGTACGCACCGCCGGCCTCAGCGCAACCGCGGCCCGGCGACTGGCGAATCCCGCTGCCGCGTCGATCGGCTTCGTCGGTTGCGGCGTGCAGGCGCGCAGTCATCTCGATGCCTTTGCCGACCTGTTCCCATTGAAATCGGCGCGCCTGTTCGGGCGCGGGCAGGCGAATATCGACCTGCTGACGGCGGCGCTTGGCGAACGCGGCGTCTCGGTCGAGGTCTGCGCCAGCGGCCAGGACGCAATCGAAGGTGTCGACCTGGTGGTGACGTCGATTACCGCGACCGGTGGGCCCGAACCTTTTCTCGATGCCGGTGGCATGCAGCGGGGTGCTTTTGCCGCGATAACCGACCTCGGCGTGCCGTGGATGCGCGCCAGTTTCAATGCGCTCGACCGGGTCGTGATCGACGATGTCGAGCAGGAAGCCGCGCTGCCCAACAAGCTGTGCGATCCGGCCTGCGTCAGCGGCGACCTGTCGGGGCTGGTGCTCGGGACAATCGATGGCCGCCAGGCCCCCGGGGAGCGCAATGCCTTCCTGTTTCGCGGCCATGCGCTGGGCGACCTGGCGCTGTCCGCGCTGGCGCTGCAAAAGCACCGCGCCCGGCGAGACTGAATCGCCCGCCTGGTTACCGCGTCCATGTCGAGCGCTGATTCCGGCGAACTTGCCACCGAAGTCGCGGTTGTCGGCGGCGGTATCATCGGCCTGTGTATCGCCGAAGCGCTGGCGGATGCCGGGCTCGAAGTCACCCTGGTCGAAAAAAGCCGGATCGCCGCCGGCGCCAGCGCGGGCAACGCGGCCGGGTTCGCCTTCTCCGAGGTCATGCCGATGGCGTCGCCGGCAACGGTGCGCAAGGCCGCCGGCTGGTTTGTCGATCCCACCGGACCGTTCGCGGTGGTGCGCGGCGACCTGCACCGGACCGCGGGCTGGCTGTTGCGCTTCCTGTTCGCGGCCCGTCGCGCGACCTTCGACCGCAGCCTGCAAAGCCTGGGCGCACTGATGCAGCTGGAGCAGCAATGCCTGCCGCTGCTGCTCGAGCGCGCCGGTCTGCAGCACATGGTGCGGGAAACGGGCGCGCTATATCTCTACCAGTCCCGGCGGGCGCTGCAACGCGAACGGGCCGACTGGGAACGCCGCCGCGCGCACGGTACCGAATTCGAGCTACTGGAGCGATCGAGCCTGCACGCGCTGCAGGATGGGCTGTCCGAGCGGCTGGTGGCCGCGGTACACGCGCCGCGATTCCGCATGGTGACCGATCCGGCGGCCTATTGCGAAGCCCTGCATGCCCGGCTCTCGACGCTCGGGGTCGAAACGGTATATGCGCCGGTCGAGCGGCTCGCGGCCGATGCTTCGGGGGTAAGCCTGCAGGGGGGCGAGGGCAGGCTCGGCCGGGCCGAGCGCGTGGTTGTCGCGGCCGGCCCCTGGTCGGCGCGCCTGGCCGCCGGCCTCGGCGACCGCCTGCCGTTGGTCGGCGAGCGCGGCTACAACACGACATTTCCCCGCGATGCTTTTGCGTCACTCGAGCGCCTGATGTTTTTTGCCGAGCATGGTTTCGTCATTTCGCCCGTTGCCAGCGGCATCCGCGTCGGCGGGGCTTCCGAAATCGCCGACCTGGAACGCGCGCCCAACTTCGAACGTGCGCGCGCGATGGTGCGCCGTGCCCGGGACCTGGTGCCGGGACTGGCCGAATGCAAAGGGGTCGAGTGGATGGGTATGCGGCCGACGACACCGGATACCGTGCCGATCGTCGGCCGCGCGCGCGACTCGGGTCGCGTCGTCTACGCCTGCGGCCACGGCCACCTCGGATTGACGCTGGCCTCGTCCACCGCCCGCCTGGTCGCCGACCTGGTGCTGGGTCGTTCCCCGGCAATCGAGCTCGCCGCACTGGCGCCGGGGCGCTTCTAGATTTTCTCCAGCAGCCGCAGCTGCTTGTCGCGGACCCAGCCGCTGACGCTGGCATCAAAATCCAGGAAGTGCGCCGAGGCGAGGTGGGCGTCGAACGCGGCGCGGTCGTCGTAAACCTCGTACAGCAGCACGTGGTCTTCGCGCTCGGGGTCCCGACAGACGTCGAACACCCGGCAACCGGCTTCACGCGCAAGCGAGTCCGCGGCCTGCTGGCGCACGCGCGCGACAAATTCCTCGAGATACCGCGGTATTAGCGAGAATTCGACGATGACGACATACACGGGTCAAGCCTCCGGGGGATGATTTTTGCCTGTCGCGGTTTGCTGCGGCACCTGTCAGGCTTCCCGCAGTTGCGTGATGACTTCGTTGGTGACAGCGCGGGTGCCCATGTCGCCGCCGAACTCTCTCGGCCGGATGCGGTTGGCGGCAAAGCCCCGCTCGACCGCGGATTCGATTGCGCTCGCGGCGCGCGCCAGCGCGTCGCAGGCGGTTTTTTCGGCGAGGTAGTCGAGCATCAGCGCCCCGCTAAGGATCGCCGCCAGCGGGTTGGCCAGGTCCTGGTCCATGATATCGGGCGCGCTGCCGTGCGCCGGCTGGAACAGGCCGGTTGTGTCGCCGATCTCGGCGCAGGCGGCCATACCCATGCCGCCGACCAGGCCGCCGGCAAGGTCGGACAGGATGTCGCCGAACATGTTTTCCGTCACCAGCACGTCGAAGTCCCAGGGCCGCCGGATAAAGTCCAGCGCCTGCGCGTCGACATAGTTGTAGCCTGTTTCGACGTCGGGGAACTCGGCCCTGATCTCGTCGAAGATCTGGCGGAAAAACGCCATCGAGGTGAACACGTTGGCCTTGTCGACGCAGGTCAGCAGGCCGCGATGTCCGCGTGCCCGGCGCTTGCGCGCCAGCTCGAAGCCGAAACGATGCAGTTTTTCGGTGGTCGCGCGCGTGATGCGCAGCGTGTCGCGTACCTCGCGATCGTCGATCACCTCGCTGCGACCGTGCACCGCGGCCGAGTAGAACAGGCCCTCGGTGGATTCGCGCAGGATGACCAGGTCGATGTCGGCCGCGCGCGGATCGGCCAGGCGCTGCGGTGCATTGGGGTAAGCCCTGACCGGGCGCACGCCGGCATAGAGACCGTAGATGTCGCGCAGGCGCAGGTGCGGAGAAATCTCGGTGCCGTCGGTGTGACGGATGGCCGGCAGGCCGATGGCGCCGAGGAAAATGGCGTCGCATTCCCCGGCCGCGGTTTCCCCGCCAGGCTCGATGTCGATGCCGTTGTCGGCGTAGTAGCCGGCGCCTGCCAGTATTTCGCGGTACTCGAGATCGAAGCCGCCGACTCGTGCGCGTGCCGCGTCGATAACGGCCAGCGTCGCGTCGGTCACGTCGATGCCGATGCCGTCGCCGCGAATGATGGCGACTTGCGCGTGGATCATGCCTGTTGTCTCGCCCTGTCTTTATTGCGGGTTGGCCATGCTGCGCCGAGTTTATCCGATTTTCGGACCGCTGTTGTGGTCGGATTGGGTAAACTGGCGGGGTGTTTTTGGCGGAGCCCGGGACTTGAGCCTCGACTCGCAAATCATCTCGCTCGGTCGACGTCTGTACGTCGAGCTGAAGCCGCCCGCGGTAGCGGGGGTTTACCTGCCGGCCCTGGTGCAGGACGACGAATATCGCGATGAATTTGGCTTCGTCTTTCTGCAGGACGGTACCGCGGCGCCGTTTTACGTCAGCCTGCCCGGCACGCTGGCCGCGTTGCACGCGCGTTTTCCCGGGCAGGCGCAGGCAGAACTCGACCTGCTCGAGTGCCTGCAGGGATTCGAGTCGAGCGAGTTGGCTATCCGTGCGCTCGCGCTCGGCGCGTGGAATGCGCTGGGCCAGCACCTGTTCAAACGCGCGGAATTCGCATTGCCGCCGCGCGGCAGCCTCGCTGGATTCGATCCGCACCCGGGGGAACGCGTCGGCATGGTCGGTTACTTTTGCCCGGTCATCGACCGCCTGGTCGAACGGGGAGTCGAGGTACTGGTGATCGAGCAGCAACCGGGGCGGGTACCGGCGCGCGAGCGGGTGCAGTTGTCCGAGGATCCGGCGTCGCTGGCCGAATGTCGGCTGGTTTACTGTACCGCCTCGACCCTGGTCAACGGATCGCTCGAGCAGATACTCGGGCACTGCGGCAAGGCCGAGATTATCGACCTGATCGGCCCCAGCGGCAGCGGGTTACCGGACTTGCTGCTGGCGCGCGGCATCCACGCGGTCGGCGGTGCAAGCTTCCCCGACAGTAACGCGCTGCGCGGCGCGCTTGCAAACGGGCAGTCCTGGGGATCGGTGGCGCAGAAGTACGAGCTGGGGGCGGCCAGTTATCCAGGCGTCGAGGTTCTGCTCGACCGGGTAGAGCAGGTCTAGGGCGCCTCGGTCCGGTTGCTGAAAAAAGACCAGATCACGTCGCTGGCGTGGATGTCGAGATTGACCGCGCCGGCCACCGCGGGCGCAATCACGCCCTCGACTCCGGGCCAGTTGTGCCCGCCGCCGAGCACCGCGTAAAGCGCAACACGGGCATCGCGGACACATTCCCGCGTTTCGATGATGCGCACGCGGGTACCGGGTGACAGGCCGCCCGCGGGCAGTTCGCGCATGCTGACATCCGGATTGCAGCCATTGCGGTCCGCCCAGTACTTGAGCGAGGACGAGACCGGTAGCGCAACCGTTTGCTGGTTACCCTGGCCGTCACGCACGCCGGCGCCTGCCCAGGGTATCGTGCGATCCTCGGTACCGTGGATGTAGAGCGCATCGATCGGCCGAATACGCCGGCAGATTTTCGGCATGACGCCGAAGCCGCCGGCGGCGACCGACGCAAACGCGGCGATTGGACCGTCGGCCTCGCAGGCCAGCCGCTGTGCCATGAAGCCGCCATTGGAAATACCGGTCGCGTAGACCCGTTCGGAGTCGACCGGGTAAGCCGCGCTCAGCACCCGGGTCAACGCGACCAGGAAATCGACGTCGTCGGGACCTGCCTGCGCGCCGGGAATCCCGTGCAGGTAGTTCCAGTGGTTTTGCAGGCTGTTCGGGTAGGCCACGATAAACCCGTGTCGCTCCGCCCGCTGATCGAAGCCGGTCAGGCGAGCCATGCGCGCACCGTCGCCCGCGCGACCGTGCAGCGCGAGCAGCAGCGGCAGGCGCGCGTCGGCGGGGCGCGATTCCGGCAGGTATAGCTGGTAACTGCGCACGAGACCGTCGTGTTTCAGGGTCAGTTGCAGCGTTTCGGCAGTAGCGGCGGTAAACGGCAACAGGCACAGGCCCAGCAGGCAGATCACGAGGCGAATGGCGGTGTCCTCCACGATTGATGTCGAGGCGCCAGTATAGCAGTAGCGATTATCACTGCCCTGTTGCCGTTGCGAATGATCCATCCTCGATTTGCGCGCGTAACATGCTCGCGGGGCGCTTGGCAGTACTGGCCGGGCACCCTCTTGTTTGCCCTTGTAAGATGGCGTTTTCTCCTCCCTCCCTGAAATCGCCAGGCCCGGACAGGGGAGCGCCCCGCACTTTTTTTCAAACCCAAATCATTCGTTCGTACTAGCGCCGCGCGCCATCCTGGTGAAAACCCGACCCTGGTGATCCGCATTCGAAGGGTTGTCGTATCCACCGCCCGCATTGATTGCGAACCACTACTTATCCGGAGGATAAAATGTCAAACCTGAAAAAATTTCTCATTGCGCTTGTAGCTATTTCACCGCTGGCCTTCGCCGGTCAGGCCGTCAAGGCAGGCGATATCGTCGATACCGCCGCGTCCAGCGACCAGTTCAGCACCCTGGTAGCCGCCGTCAAGGCTGCCGGTCTCGTCGACACCCTGAAGGGTGACGGTCCGTTCACCGTGTTTGCACCGACCAACGACGCTTTTGCCGCGCTGCCGGAAGGCACCGTCGAGAGCCTGCTGAAGCCGGAGAACAAGGAGCAGCTGGTTGCCGTCCTGACCTACCACGTCATCCCGGGCAGGGTCATGTCCGCGGACATCGCCGGCAAGACTGCCGAAGTCAAGACCGTACAGGGCAGCGAGCTGTCCATCGATGCAACTTCGGGCGTCATGGTCGACAACGCGTCGGTAACGACTGCCGACATCATTACCAGCAACGGCGTCATCCACGTCATCGACAAGGTCGTACTGCCGAACTAAGGCCCGACGATCAATCGATGCGAAAAGGCTGGCACTTGCCAGCCTTTTCTTTTTCCGCGAGTCTTCCTGATCATGACTGCAACAACCTCGTCCGCAAGCTGTCGCAGGCTACGCCTGGTGCTTGGCGATCAGCTCAATCATGCGCATTCCTGGTACGACAGCACGGACCCCGATACGCTGTACCTGGTGGTGGAACTGTTGCAGGAAACCGCCTACGTGCGCCACCACGTGCAAAAGCTGTGCGCTTTCTTTGCCGCGATGGCAGCCTTTGCCGACGGCCTGCGCGAGCACGGGCACGCGGTGTTGCACCTGACGCTCGACCAAAGCTCGCGCTACCGGGACCTGCCCGAACTGATCCTCGCCCTGTGCGAGCGCTACCAGGTCGAGACCTTCGAGTACCAGGCACCGGACGAGTACCGCCTGCGACGGCAGCTGCGCGAGTTCGACATGCCCACCGGCGTCGCGCGCCAGGAGTACGACAGCGAACACTTCCTGTTGCCGCAAAGCGAATTCGAAAGCTGGATCAAGCCAGGCCGGCACAACCGCCTGGAAAGCTTTTACCGCCGCATGCGCAAGCGTCTCGACCTGTTGATGGACGGCGACCAGCCGCGCGGCGGGCAGTGGAACTACGATCACGATAATCGCAACAAGCTGAAACCCGCCGATCTTGCCGAAATCCCGCCGCCGCGGCTGTTCGCCAACGACGTCGGTGACATCGTCGAGCGCCTCGAGCGCCACGGGGTCGATCATTTCGGCAGGGTCATGAGCGAACTGCCGTGGCCGGTCGACCGCGACCAGGCCCTGGAACTACTCGATTATTTTGTCGCGACCTGCCTGCCGCGCTTCGGCCGTTTCCAGGACGCGATGACCGCGCGGCACGAACATGCCTGGAGCCTGTACCACTCGCGGCTGTCGTTTGCGCTCAACAGCAAGCTGCTGCATCCGCGCGAAGTGGTCGACGCGGCGATCACGGCTTTCGATGCCGATGACTCAGCTATCGATATCGCCCAGGTCGAGGGCTTCGTGCGGCAGGTCATCGGCTGGCGCGAGTACGTGCGCGCGGTCTACTGGGTCAACATGCCGGCCTACGCCGAGCGTAATCAACTCGATGCCAGGCGCGACCTGCCGGCTTTCTTCTGGACCGGCGAGACGCGCATGAACTGCATGCGCCATGCGCTCGGCCAGTCGCTGGACTGGGCCTACGCCCATCACATCCAGCGGCTGATGATTACCGGGAATTTCTGCCTGCTCGCCGGTATCGCGCCGGACCAGGTCGACGCCTGGTACCTCGGCATCTATGTCGATGCGATCGAGTGGGTCGAGATGCCGAACACGCGCGGCATGAGCCAGTTCGCCGACGGGGGCCTGATCGCAACCAAGCCCTACTGTGCCGGCGGCAACTACATCAACAAGATGAGCGACTACTGCGGCGGCTGTCACTATGACGTGCGCGCCAAAACCGGCGAAAGAGCCTGCCCGTTCAACAGCCTTTACTGGGATTTCATGCTACGTCACCGCGAGCGGCTGGCGACCAACCCGCGAATCGGCGTAATGTATCGGAACTGGGATCGCCAGGACGAGGAAGTCCGGTCGGCGACGCTGGCGCGCGCGCGCGATTGCATCGACAACCTGGAAAAGCTCTAGGCCGCGCTGCTGTCCTTGTCGGCGAGAGATTTCCACAGCAACCACGGGTAGTCGTTACCGAGGTCGACCTGCGGCAGCCGCTGGTAGCCGCTGGATTCGAAAAAGCCGATAGACTCCGGCCGCGAACGCACGCGCATGCCGCGGCCCTGCAGCCGCGCGATGTCTTCGGCGGCTCGCAACAGCTGCCTGCCCACGCCGCGGCGCTGCAGTTGCGGATGCACGTAAAGCCCATGCAGCAGAACCGCGTGGTCATCTGCTGCTGATTCGAGTGCGGAAACGCCGAGAATTTCGCTACCCTCGGCTACCACCAGGTCGAGGTGGGCAAGATCGATTTCGGTGTAACGGTACAGCGGCAAGCTCAGGCGTAGCACGCGCGGGCTGACGAGCCAGGTCGCAATGGCCTGCTCGATGATTGCGTTTATCGCGGGTAAGTCGCCTGCGTTTGCCCGGCGCAGGCGCGCCGCAGGACTCGCCGGCGATGACCCGGGCTGGCTGTTCAGGGGGACGATGTTCATCAGAATCTCCGGGTGGTCGCTAGCATGCGACTCACAGGCAATATACGGATGCTCGACTGCCGGGGATCATAATTGGCGGCAACAGCGAACCTTTTTGCCGAGCGCTGCGTAGACACCGGCATGAATATGCCTGTACCCGAAGCGTTTGTGCGACATGCGAGGCCGCTTGACTGGCCGCGGCATATACCCGCGGACATGCTGCCCGAGTTGCGTTCGGATCACGCCGGCGAGACCGGGGCAGTCGAGATCTACCGCGGTATTATCGCGCTGACTCGTGACCCGGCAGTGCGCGAATTTGCGTTGCATCATCTCGAGACCGAGCGGCGTCATCTCGAGTGGATGAACCGCTTGCTGCCGGCGCACGAGCGCAGCCGGCTGCTGCCAGTGTGGCGTGTTGCCGGCTGGGTTACCGGTGCGTTGCCGGCCCTGTTTGGCGCGCGCGCGGTGTTTCGCACCGTCGATGCGGTCGAAAGTTTCGTCGATCTGCACTACACGCAGCAGATCGACCTGTTGCGCGACCGCGAGCAACACGCGGCCCTGCGCGCCCTGCTGGAAGCCTGCCGCGCCGATGAGATCGAGCACCGCGAGGATGCACGTGCACGGCTCGGGCGTCCCGGGCTGGCTGGCCGGGCCTGGGCCGCGCTGGTCGGCGCCGGCTCGCGCGGCGGGGTGTATCTCGCCAGCCGGTTCTAGCCGGCGCGGCGACCGGTGCAACAATACGGCTGACTCGAGCATGGCACATCACAAGCCCCATCTACCGCACAAGACCTGCCCGGTTTGCCAACGGCCGTTCGCCTGGCGCAAGCGCTGGCGCAACAACTGGGAACAGGTGCGGTACTGCTCGCGCCGATGCGCGTCATCCCGCGCTGCGACGGCGGAGCTGCGCGTCCCGCGCTGAAGCCGGAGACGCGGGCAGCCCGACACGAGATACGAGCCGATAACCGAAAACCATGCCACCCATTCGCCATAAACCCCTGCCGCGCGGCCGCCTGGGACGCGCGCTGCGTCTCGGCAAGCTTGCTACCGGCGTTGCCGGTGGCGTGGTCGGTGCCGGTGCCGGGCAGTGGCTGCGCGGCAAGCGGGTCGGCGCGGTCGACCTGTTGCTGAACCCGGCCAATGCAACGCGTATTAGCGCGCAGCTGGCGGAAATGCGCGGCGCGGCGATGAAGGTCGGCCAGCTGCTGTCGCTGGAGGCGGGTGACTGGCTGCCCGACGAGGTGACGCAGATCCTGGCCAGCCTGCGCGACGGCGCATACGCGATGCCGCCGGAAACCCTCGAGCAGGCGCTGGAGCAGGCCTGGGGCGCGCAGTGGAGCGATCATTTCGACGACTTCGAACGCATGCCGTTCGCCGCTGCCTCGATCGGCCAGGTGCATCGTGCGGTCGATCGCGCCGGGCGTCGGCTGGCGGTCAAGGTGCAGTATCCCGGTATCGCCGAGAGCATCGACAGCGATGTCGACAATGTCGGCCGCATGCTCAAGCTGTTGCGCCTGGTGCCGCCGGGACTCGACCTGGATGAATTGCTCACGATCGCGCGTTCCCAGCTGCATGACGAAGCCGATTACCGCCTCGAGGCGGAAAGCCTGCGCAGCTTTCACCAGCTGCTGGACGGCGACGACGTGTTCCGCGTACCCGAGGTTGTGACCGCTCTCAGTACGGAGAGCGTGCTGGTGATGACTTATCTCGATGGTGAACACATCGATGCGCTGGTGCGGGTCGAGCCGCCGCTACGCCAGCAGCTGGTCGGTCGGCTGATCGACCTGACCCTGATGGAGTGCCTGCACTGGGGGGCAGTGCAGAGCGACCCGAACTTCGCCAATTTCCTCTACGATGCCGCCAGCGGCACGATCGGGCTGCTCGACTTCGGTGCGCTCAGGCGTTTCGAGCCGGGCCGCTGCCGGGCCTTTGCCGCGCTGGCCGCGGCGTTGCTCGACGACGACCTGGCCGCGGTCGACGCGGCTGCGCGCGAGGTCGGTTACCTCGACGCGGAGGACAGTTTCAACAACCGCATGGCGATCGTCGAACTGCTGCAGATGGCCGCCGAGCCGGCGCTTGCGACCGAGTGCTTCGATTTTGGCGGTTCGGACCTGATGCAGCGCATGGGCGATCGCTTGCTGGAATTGCGCTCGCGCCCCGAGCTGCTGACGCTGCCGCCCGCGGACGTGTTGTTTCTGCACCGCAAGCTGGCCGGGATCTACCTGCTGTGTGCGCGCGCGGGCGTGCGAATCGACGTGCGTGCACGCGTCGAAGCAGCGCTGAACCGCGCATACAGCTCGCCACAGGCCGCGCCGACCGGGCTCGTGAATCCCGTCTCGCCGCCGATAGTGCCGGCGTCACCGGCTGTTGACACGGTCGCCGCGACCTCGAACTAAGCCGAAGATATGAACCGGCCTGGAGAATTTCTGCGCGGCATTGCTGACACATTGCAAAGTTGTATTGACAACTTTACCGATATCCTTAAACTGCCATTATCGTTCGTCGCTGCTGGTGTCATGACCCTCAACGTCAATTCCCCGATTCCGCTGTATCGCCAGCTGGCGCTGCGCATCCGCGATCACATCGACCGCGGTGAAATCGCGGTCAGCGAGAGGATCCCGTCGGAAAATGCGCTCGCGCGCGAGTACGGAATCGGCCGACCCACGGTGCGCCAGGCAACCGACCTGCTGGTGCGAGAGGGTATCCTGCAGCGCCGCCGGGGCTCGGGCACCTTCGTGCTGCCGCCGACACGGCGTATCGACCTGTTCTCGCTGGCCGGCACCAGTGCCGCGCTGCGCGAACTGGGGCAGGCGGTGGCAATGTCGTTACTCGGTCCGCAGCGGCTGATCACCGGTCTCGACCGCCTGCCGGGCCGGCTCGCCGGCAAGCCGGTTTACGAAGTGCGGCGGCTCAGCCGTATCGACGGCGAACCGGTGTTGCTCGAGAACCTGTACCTCGATGCCGGTCTGTTCGCCGGGCTCGAGCGCTTCGACCTGGAAAACGCGTCGCTGGCGCAAATTGCGCGCGAGCGGTTTTTTCTCGAGGCGACCAGCGCCGACCAGGCTTTCGAGATCCATATCGCCGACACCGAGACCGCGGGCCTGCTCGCGCTGGAGGCGGGCAGCCCGGTACTGAAAGTCAGCCGCCGGCTGCATTTCGGCCAGTACAGCGGCGCCATCTATGCCGAAATCTTTTGCCGCACCGACCGTTACCGGTTTTCGCAAACCATTACCACGCCCGATTTACAGAGCAAGGAACCCGACCATGTTGAATAGAGGTTACTACGACCGCTTCGGCGGCGCCTTCATCCCCGAGATCCTGGTGCCGACCTTCGACGAACTCGAGCAGGCGTTCAACGACGCCCAGGCCGATCCCGCGTTCTGGCAGGAGTACGTCGAGCTGATGTCGACCTACTCGTGCCGCGCGACGCCGCTAACGCGCTGTGACAACCTTACCGGGCACTTTGGCGGCGCGCAGATCTACATCAAGCGCGAGGACCTGAACCACACCGGCGCGCACAAGGCCAATAACGTCATGGGGCAGGGCTTGCTGACCAAACGCATGGGCAAGACCCGCGTCATCGCCGAGACCGGCGCCGGTCAGCACGGCGTGGCCACCGCGACCATGGCCGCCAAGTTCGGTTTCGACTGCACGATCTACATGGGAGAGCTCGATGTCGAGCGCCAGCGCCCCAACGTGTTCTGGATGGAGCGCATGGGCGCCGAGGTCATCCCGGTCACCGACGGCAGCAGGATTCTCAAGGATGCGATCAACGAAGCCTTTCGCGACTGGGTCACCAACATGGACAACACCCACTACGTGCTCGGCACCGCCTGTGGTCCGCACCCGTTCCCGACCATGGTCAGCTGGTTCCAGTCGATCATCGGCAAGGAAGCGCGCGAGCAGATCCTCGAGGCCCACGGCAAGCTGCCGCGGCGGGCCTACGCCTGCGTCGGCGGCGGTTCCAACGCGATGGGCCTGTTCAGCGGTTTCTTCGACGACCCGGAAGTCGAACTGGTTGGCGTCGAGGCCGGCGGCCGCGGTCACGGCATCGGTGAACACGCGTCGCGGCTGGCCTACGACGATGCCAGCATCGGCATTGCCCAGGGTTACAAGACCTACTTCCTGCAGGACGAGGACGGCCAGATGCAGGATACGCACAGCGTGTCGGCGGGGCTGGACTATGTCGGCGTGTCGCCGATCCTGGCCAGCCTGCACGACAATGGCCGGGTGCGTTTCGAGGCGGCCACCGACAAGGAGGTGGTCGAAGCGATGGAGCTGACCGTGCGGCGCGAGGGCCTGATCCCGGCGCTGGAGTCGTCGCACGGTTTCGTGCAGGCCTTCAAGGAGGTCGGCGATCTCGACCCGCAGGACGCGATCATCATCAACCAGTCCGGCCGCGCCGACAAGGATATCTTCACCGTGGCCGACGCGGTCAAGGATCCGAAGTGGGAAGAGTTCATCATTGCCAAGGCCGAGGAGTACCGGAAACATGCCTGAAAACAAACTTGAACAGTACATTCGGCAGCGGCGCGAACACAAAGACCTGCTGCTGATGACGCATATCGTGCTCGGTTACCCGAGCTTCGATGATTCGCTGCGCGTGGTCGAGAGCATGGTCGAGGCCGGTGTCGACCTGATGGAACTGCAGATTCCGTTCTCGGAGCCCATGGCCGACGGTCCCGTGATTCTCAAGGCCAACTCCGACGCGCTGTCGCACGGGGCGAGGGTCGAGAAGAGTTTCGAACTGGCGGAGCAGATCGTGCAGCGTTTCGATATCCCGTTCGTGTTCATGACCTACTACAACATCCTGTTTCGCCACGGCGTCGAAAAATTTGTCGACGAGATGGCCGCGATCGGTATCCAGGGCGCGATCATCCCGGACCTGCCGCCGGAAGAGGGCGAGGAATACCTTGCCGCGATGCAGCGTCACGACATGGCGCCGATTCATATCTTCACCCCGAACAGCAGCGACGAGCGCATGCAGCTGCTGAGCGAGCGCAGTGCCGGCATGATTTACGCGGTCGCGCGCAAGGGTGTAACCGGCAAGGAGACCACGTTTTCCGACGATCTCGGCGATTACCTCGCGCGCTGCCGTGCGGCCACGTCGCTGCCGCTGGCACTCGGTTTCGGTGTCAAGTCGCATGACGACCTCGACTTTATCCGCGGCAAGGCCGATATCGCCGTGGTAGGGTCGGAGACGATTCGCGTGCTCGAGCGCGACGGCGTCGACGGCGTCGCGCCGTTTATCGAGGCACTGCAGGCCTGATCATGGCGCCGGCGGCCGCAAAGCGGCCCGCCGGTTTGTGATGCAGGTCGCATTCCGCTGCATGTGCCGCCGGTTGTGACTTAGTTGGCAGGATTTTATCGTGGCGACGACTACCTTAAACAGGAAGCGAGGTGAAGCAGGCAGTCACGAATGAGCCGCGAAAACATGACAACGGAGTGTTCGATTTTCGATTACGCCGACCAGGAAAACGGCAGCCGGGTAGCCGATGCCACGAATATATCCTGGCGCATGAAGCAGGACCGCCAAACGCTCGAGCGCAAGGAAGAGCTGCGTCGCCAGCTCGTGCGCGAACAGCACCAGCGCAAGAGCCGCCAGAGCACACCGTCGCCATCGATATTGCGCAAGTTCCTGCGCCTCTCCTGAACGAGGCAAGCGCCGCAGTCCGCGAGATCGACTCTCGGGCGGCCGTGCCAGCTAGCGAAACACGCTCGCCACCCTTTCCCCGACTCCTGCCCTGTTACTGCCAGCCGCGGTGATGCCGACCCGTCACGATCCGAGCTTGCCTTGCCCGGATGCGATCGCGCTACATGCCTGGCTCGATGCTCAGGCCTGGAAACTGGTGATGCAAATCCCGGATTTTGTGCGCCCTGTGCTCTGGGAGCAGGCTCTAAAGAGCTGTACAATCGGGCGCCGCAGCGGAACCGGCTTGCGACGATACGCGCACGGCGATGTCCGCGGTGAAAGACGGGTGGCCGGTGCGTAACCCCGGATCGTTCGATCCGAAAGCCGTTCGCGCGCGTAAACCGAATAGCACTCATTCATTCAGCCCGTCAAAGAGCGGCACACAGGCAGTCGGCGTGGATTTTACGGCGACCAAACAGCGTGTTAACACCGCGCCCGCGGGCGCATACCAGGGAGTCAGGAGGTCATCATGAAATTCACCCTCAACATCAACGGCAGTCCGCGCGAGGTCGACGCCGAACCCGGGACACCGTTACTGTGGGTCATCCGCGACGAGCTGGAGCTGACCGGCACCAAGTTCGGTTGCGGCGTCGCCGCCTGTGGCGCCTGCACCGTGCACTACAACGGCACGCCGATTCGTTCCTGTTCGTTTCCGGTGGACGCGGCAGTCGGTAATCAGATCACGACCATCGAAGGCCTCGAGGGCAAGGTTGCCGAGGCCGTGCAGGCGGCCTGGCGCGAGCGCGACGTGGTCCAGTGCGGCTACTGCCAGTCCGGCCAGATCATGTCGGCGGTGGGACTGCTGAGCACCAACACCAGCCCCAGCGACAGCGATATCGACAACGCGATGGGGGGTAACGCCTGTCGCTGCGCCACCTATGTGCGCATTCGTGACGCGGTCAAGCTGGCCGCCGGCAAACTGGAGGCGTGACATGACGATGCAGGTATCACGCAGGGGTTTCCTCAAAACTTCCGCCGCGGCCGTGGCCGCGCTTTACGTCGGCTTCGACCCGCGCGGCGCACTCGCCGCCGGCGATACGGCGACCGAAATCAACCCGTTCGTGCGCATCGACGCCGACGGCACGGTGACCGCGGTCGCCAAGCATTTCGAAATGGGGCAGGGCACAACCACCGGTCTGACCACGTTGATCGCCGAGGAACTGGACGCCGACTGGAACCGCATCGAGGTCGATTTTGCACCCGCCGATGCGGCTCGCTACAAGAACCTGGCCTGGGGCTCGCAGGGCACCGGCGGCTCGTCGGCGATTTCCAACTCTTTCATGCAGTATCGCGAAGCCGGCGCCGCCGCGCGCGATCTGCTGGTGCGCGCCGCGGCGGCGGAGTGGGGTGTCGATGCTGCGGCCATCACGGTTTCCGAGGGCGTGCTGCGGGCCGCTAACCGCGAGGGGCACTTCGGCCAGTTTGTCGCGCGCGCTGCCACCCTGGCTCCGGTTGAAAAACCGGTGCTCAAGTCGCCGGACCAGTTCAAGCTGATCGGCAAGCTCGATCTGCCGCGCAAGGACAGCGCCGGCAAGACCGACGGCAGTGCCGTGTTCGCCATCGACGTCAAGCTGCCCGGCATGGTCTACGTCGCGATCAAACGCAGCCCGCGTTTCGGCGGCAGCCTGAAATCGTTCGATGCCGCTCAGGCGAAACAGGTCGGCGGCTACCTTGATGCAAAAGCGCTGCCCAACGGTGCCGGGGTTGCGGTCTACGCGCACAACACCTGGTCCGCGTTCAGGGCACGCGACGCGATCGAGGCCGAGTGGGATTTCAGTGCCGCCGAAAACCGCGACACGGACGCGATGCTGCAGGCCCATCGCGAGCTGGCGAAGGCGCCGCAGTTCAACGCCGGCAAAACAACGCCTGCCGATGCCGAGGCCGCGATTGCCGCGGCAGCCGAGACCGTCGAGGCCGAGTTCGTGTTTCCCTACCTCGCGCACGCCCCGATGGAACCGCTCAACTGCGTGATCGAACCGACCGCGAATGGCGTGCGTTTCCACGATGGCTGCCAGGGACCGAGTTTCGTGCAGGGCGCCATCAGCAAGGTGCTGGGTCTCGAGCCCGCGCAGATCGAAATCGTAACCGTCTATGCCGGCGGTTCGTTCGGCCGGCGCGCGACGCCGACCTCGGACTACCAGGTCGAAGCGGCACTGGCCTTCGACCTGCTCGGCCGCAAGACGCCGGTCAAGCTGGTCTGGAGCCGCGAAGACGACATTCGCGGCGGTTACTACCGCGGCATGGCGCTGCACCAGACGCGTATCGGCCTCGGCGGCGACGGCCGTATCCTCGGCTGGGATCACCGCATCGTGACTCGCCCGATTCTGAAAGGCACCTTCATGGAAGGCTATTTCGTCAAGAACGGGGTCGACAAGACCTCGGTCGAGGGTGTTGCGGACACACTGTACCGGCTGCCGGCCCACGCGGTCGGGCTGAGCGATTTCGATTCGCCGGTGACCACGCTGTGGTGGCGCTCGGTCGGGCATACCCACAGCGCCTACGTGATGGAAAGCCTGCTCGACATGCTGGCGCGCTCGAGTGACCGGGACCCGGTCGAGCTGCGCCTGTCGCTGCTCGATCGCGGCGATCCGCAACAGTCGCGCATGGCCGGCGTGATCGAGACAGCACGCGATATGGCCGGCTGGAAACCCGGTGACAGGCGTGGCTTCGCGGCCCACTTTTCGTTCAACACCTGGGTGGCGGTGGTCGCCGAGGTAACCGCGCAAGGCAACAAGGTCCATGTCGATAAACTGCACATCGCGGTCGACTGCGGGATCGCGGTGAATCCCGATGTGGTGGTCGCGCAAATGGAAGGTGGTGCCGGTTATGCGCTGAACGCCGTGATGCGCGAGGAGATCACTTTTCGCAATGGCGAGGTCGAGCAGTCGAACTTTCCCGACTACCAGCCGCTGCGTATTACCGACATGCCGCAAATCGAGGTTGTCATCGTGCCCTCGGCGGAAGCACCGAGCGGGGTCGGCGAGCCGGCCACGCCGCCGACCGGGCCGGCGGTGGCCAACGCAGTCTTTGCCGCGACCGGCATTCGCATCACCGAGTTGCCGATGACGAAAGCCGGCCTGCAGTTCGTCTGAGGCGTAAATCATGAGTAACCAGTTACACGACTTGCTGGCAGCCTGGAAAGCGGGGCGCGACGACACCGACTGGGTGCTCGGTACGGTTTACCGCACCGAGGGTTCAGCCTACCGCAAGGCGGGCGCAATGATGCTGATCGACGGTTTCGGCCGTCATTTCGGTCTGCTCAGCGGCGGCTGCCTCGAGGCCGATATCCTGCGGCACGCGCGCAAGGTCATGACCACCGGTGAAGTCGCGATGCTGGTTTACGACGGCAGCGACGAGGATGACTGGTCGTTCCAGCTCGGAATCGGTTGTGGTGGCAAGGTGTACATCATGCTGCAGCCGGTTCGGCGCGAAAACGATCTCGGGCTCGGTGAACTGGCCGCCGCGCTGGCTTCCCGGGTCGGCGGTACCTATCGACTGAAACTCGGTTCCGCCGAGGGGTCTTTCGAGATCGCCGAAACGCCGGCTCGCGTGCGCGCCACGATCGAGACCGGTACGGACGGCGACTGGCTGGTGATGCCGATTCGACCCGAGCCGCACCTGCTGGTGGTTGGTGGCGGTGTCGACGCGCGCCCGCTGGTGGCAATCGCGGCCGAGCTCGGCTGGCGCGTCAGCCTCGCGGATCCGCGCAGCGCCAACGCGCGCGAAGCTTACTTTCCGCGAGCCGCGGTCATCCTGCGCGAACTCGGTGACGACCTGGCCAACTACCTGCAGCAAGCGCGGGTGGATGGCGTGGTCATCATGTCGCACAACGTCGCGATCGACGCCGAGGCGCTGCGCCTGTGCCAGTCGGCGAACCTCGAATACCTCGCGTTGCTCGGCCCCCGCCACCGCTACCGGCGCGTACTCGAGGCGGCGGAGCTGGATGAAAGCCAGCTCGCGTTGCCGGTTTCGGCGCCAGCCGGTCTCGATATCGGCGGCCAGTTGCCGGAAAGTATCGCCTTGTCGATCCTGGCCGAATGCCATGCCGTGCTGCATCGCGCCGGCAGCCTGCCGGCGCTGCGTCTCGCGGCCAACTGATGCGTCTCGCCGCGCTGCTGCTGGCAGCCGGCGAGGGCCGGCGCTTCGGCGGCTGTAAGCAGCTCGCGCAGGTCGCGGGCAAGCCGCTGGTGCGCCACGCGCTGGAGAACCTGGCGTCGATTTTCGCTAGCGATCTCTACGTGGTGCTGGGCGCCCGGGCGCGGCAGATCCGGCCCCATGTCGACGATCTCGCAGGAGTGATCGAACACGACGGATGGTCCGCCGGGCTCGGCAGCTCTATCGCCTGCGGCGTGAGCGCGATCGAGCGTAGCGGGTCTTATGACGGCGTATTGATCGCGCTCGCCGATCAGCCCGCGCTGACCTCGAAAGACTATGCCCGCTTGCTGGCCGGGTTCGATGGGAAGCATGTCGTGGCTAGCGCGCACGGCGAGCGCAAAGGGGTGCCTGCCGTTTTCCCGGCGGCCTGGTTCAAGCAGCTGCGGCAACTGGACGGCGACCGGGGCGCGCAGGCACTGCTGCAATCCGCCAGCGATATCCGGACGCTAACGCTCGCCGCGGCCGCGATCGACGTCGACCGGGTTGCCGACATCGAACAAGTTGGCGAACGCTGAGTCGGCAAGGCAGCTTGCCTGTGCGGCAGCGGCAGGCTGCCACCAGCCCGGCAAGCCACTCAAAGTCGTGGTGGTGCGCACGGCTGCCGGTTTACAATCGGGCTAACGATCGGACATCGCGGTCGGCACGCCAGGTGCCGCCGCAGCGCAGGCAGAACATGACCCAGGGTAAAACGGCAAGACCACGCCTCGGCGGTGACGAGGATTTCGATGGACTGACCCGGGCCGAGGCGGCGCTGCCCGCGCACTGGTACTACGATGCCGAAACCTACCGCGCCGAACTCGAACGCATTTTCTTTCGCGACTGGCTCTACGTCTGCCACGCCAGCGCCCTGGGCGAAAACCGCAGTTATCGGCGCTTCGATATCGGCGGGCAAAGCCTGCTGCTGCTGCGTGACAACGACGGCATCCTGCGCGCTTTTCACAACACCTGCCGCCACCGCGGATCGGAACTCTGCGCTGAACGGGAAGGGCGTTTCAGCGGCAAGCTGATCGTGTGCCCGTATCACCAGTGGTCGTTTGCGCTCGACGGCCGCCTGGTCGCGACCACGTCGCATGCCGAGGCGGGCGATTTCGACAAGGCCGAATACCCGCTGCTCGAGGTCGGCGTACGCGAATTCCGCGGCGGCATATTCGTGTCACTGGACGAGGATCCGCCGGATTTCGAGGACGGTTTCATCCGCGGCAGCGACCGGGTCGAGAACTGGCCGATGGCGGATCTCGTGGTCGGCCATCGCTGGCGTGAAACCATGGCCTGCAACTGGAAGGTATTCTGGGAAAACTTCAACGAGTGCCTGCACTGCCCGAATATCCATCCGGAGCTGTGCGACCTGGTGCCGATTTACGGTCGGCGCATCTCCTATTACCGTGACGAGCCGGGCTGGTCCGCGCATGTCGCTGACGCGCAGCCGAAGTACCGCGGTGGCTTGCGTGAAGGTGCTGTTACCTGGTCGACCAGCGGCCAGGCCAGTGGCCCGGTATTCCCCGACCTGACCGACGAGGAGGTTGCGCGCGGCCAGAGTTACTTCGTCAGCCTGCCGTCGGTGTTCATCGCCGGCCACGTCGATTATATGCGCACGGTGCGCGTGCTGCCGCTCGGTCCCGAGGAGACCGGGCTCGAAGTCGAGTGGCTGTTTCCGCGCGAGACGCTGCAACGAGCGGATTTCGATCTCGAAGACATCACCGAGTTCGCCAGGCTGGTGATGCGCCAGGATGCGCAGGCTTCGGAAATGAACCAGCGTGGACTGCGCGCACGCGCCTTCGAGCGGGGTGTACTGATGCCGGAGGAACACCACGTCAAGGCGTTCCAGGACTGGGTGCGCAGGCGCCTGCAGGCCGATGTCGCAGAAAGTCGTTGATTCGGGCTTGCATTTCTCCGGCGGCATGAGGATCATCCGCCAGCCAGCTGTTATCAAATCCGGAATATGATTCACCGCTTCGACGCTACCACCGCGCTGCTGCTGATCGACGTACAGACCGGCGTCAACGTGCTCGATCACTGGGGCGGGCCGACGGGCCGGCGCAACAATCCCGATGCCGAGGACCGCATGCGCGACCTGCTCGGGGCGTTTCGCGCCGCGGGCCTGCCGGTGGCCTTCACTCGCCACGATTCGCGCGAGACCCGCTCGCCGCTGAAACTGTCGCTGGCCACGGGGGCGCAGATCGATGGACTCGAACCATTGGACGGTGACATCGTCGTGGTCAAGGACGTCAACAGCGGTTTTGTCGGTACTTCGCTCGAAATCGACCTGCGGCGCGCGGGGATACGGCGCCTCGTCGTGGCCGGATTTTTTACCAATTTCTGCGTCGAAACCACCGTGCGCATGGCCGGCAACCTCGGATTCGACGTCTACCTCGCCGAAGACGCCTGCGCTACCACCAACCGGGTAGGGCCGGATGGCGAAGACCACGACCCCGAGCGCGTACACCAGCTGTCGGTCGCCAGCATGCATGGTGAATTCTGTACCGCGATTTCCGCTGCCGATGCAATCAGGCTCTGCCGCGAGGACATGCCGACGCTCGCGCGTTGCATGGGTAACGAATGAGTTTCGGCGTCAACTCGATGACCGACCCGCTGCGGCGGGTTGCGCTGCACCGCCCGGGCCCGTCGCTGCTGCAGGCCGATGCCCTGCGCTGGCATTACGGCGCCCACTACGATCCCGCGCGTGTCGCCGATGAACACGCCGCCTTTGCCGAGCTGGTCGCTGCTGCGGGTGCCGAGATCCTGTGGCTCGACGATGACGACCGCGGTAACGCCGACGCAGTTTTTACCTACGATGCCTCGCTGATGACTGCCGCCGGCGCGATCCTGATGAATCCGGGCAAGGCGCTGCGCCGCGGCGAACAGCTTTACCACCGCGACTTTTACCAACAGCAGGGCATACCGGTGCTCGGCGAAGTGAGCGGCGCGGGCACCAGCGAGGCTGGTGACACCCTGTGGCTCGACGCGCACACGCTCGCGGTAGGCCGCGGCTTTCGCACCAACCATGCCGGTATCGAGCAGCTCGCCGAACTGCTGGAGCCGCATGGCGTCGACGTGGTCGGCTTCGATTTGCCGGTCTACTTCGGCGCCGAGGCCTGCCTGCACCTGATGTCGCTGCTCAGCTTCGTCGACACGCGCGCGGCGGCGGTGATGCTGCCGCTGCTGCCGGTGGGGCTGTACGAGGCGCTGATGGTGCGCGACTTTCGCCTGGTCGAGTTGCCGGCGGACGAATACGACGCCAGCCTGACGCTGTCGGGCAACATTCTCGCCACGGCGCCCGCAAAATGCATCATGATCGACGGCTTTCCCAAGACCCGCGCGGCGCTCGAGGATGCCGGCATCGAGGTTGCCGTGTTCGAGGGTCGCGCGCTCTGCATGGGTTGCGAGGGTGGGCCGACCTGCCTGACCCGACCGATTTTACGCACACCGTCCTGAATCGGCCTGCCCGCAACCTGCGGCAGATGAATGGGCGCAGGCTCGGCATCAGCGCCGATATCGGCCTGGTGGTTTGAGCGCGGCGACGGCGCCGGCTTGCCCGCCCGCGGTGGCTATACTCGAGATACGAGTTCCCGGTGATTATTCATGGCGATTTTAAGCGAGCGCATTATGCGGTCAGTTTTCCTGGTCGGTCTGCTGATCAGCGTACCGCTGTACTTTTTCAAGGATCGCCTGCCCACGCCCGAGTTTTACGATCTGGACGGCCTGCGCGATCCCGTGCAGCGGCCGACCGACGCAGCGCCTTTCTCGATTCGCGCCCGCGGGCAGGAGTACCGTATCGATCCGCGCTATGACTATGCACTCGAAGGCGTCGTCGTCAGCCTGCACGACGCCGACGATTTCACCGACATCTACCACCACAGGCACTGGAAGGATTTCATCAACCTGCGCGACCTGTGCGTGATCTGGGGCAGCAACGTCGCCAGCGGCGTATATCGCGAGATGGACTTCAGCAACGGAACCTGGACCTGCTGGTACCGCTGGCCGAACCGCGACGTCGGCGCGCGCTTCGACGAGTCGCGCCTGTCGAACAACCACCTGCTGATCGACGACGAGGTCATCAAGGCCGAGCTGATGCGGGCGGAGCCGGGCGATCACGTTCGCCTCGCCGGCATGCTGGTCGAATACAGTAACGCGGCCAGCGGCTTCTACCGCGGCACCAGCACCCGGCGCGACGATACCGGCAACGGTGCCTGCGAAACCATCTACGTCACCGATTTCGCGATCGTCAACAAGGCCAACCCGCGCTTACGCCGGCTGTATACGGTGGCCTGGTGGGTCACCGGGATCGCGCTGGCGGGCGCGGTCCTGCTGTTTTTCATCGCACCCTACCAGGGACGTTACCGGCAAGCCTGAGCAGCCAGCCTGGTCGGCCGTTGACCGGGCAACGGAATCGATTGCTATTATCCGCCGCGGGGATTTAAATATCCCCGGGGCGGCCGGCCGAAAGCCTGCGTGCCGACCCGCAAACCGACTATGGACGACCTCGACCAGATTAGCGCAACCCTCGACGAAGCGCTGGCGCGCGCCGGTGAAATCGTGCTGCGCTACTATCGCCAGCCACTGGCGTTCGACGTCAAGGCCGACGCCAGCCCGGTCACGCTGGCCGACCGCGCGGCCGAGGCCGCGATTCGCGAACTGCTCGGCGAGCGTTTTCCGGCGCACGCGATTTACGGCGAGGAACAGGGGCACAGCGGCGGTAGCGGCGGCACCTGGGTCATCGACCCGATCGACGGCACCAAGAGTTTCCTGCTCGGCAACCCGCTGTTCGGCTGCCTGCTGGCATTCGTGCGCGGCGGTCGGGTCGAGGCCGGCGGCCTGGCGATGCCCGCGCTCGGCGAAACCTGGATCGCCGACCGCCGCGGGCCGACGCGGTTGAACGGCGATGCCGTGCGCAGCAGCACCTGTCGCGAACTCGGCGCGGCCGCGCTGCTGACCTCTTCGCCGGATTTCTTTAGCGCCACCGAGACCATGGCGTTCGATGCCGTGTGCGCGCGTGTGCGCTACCGCCGCTTTGGCGGCGACTGTTACTGTTACGCGATGCTCGCCGGCGGCTGGTGCGATCTCGTCATCGAGTCCAGCCTCTATCCGTTCGACTACCTCGCGCTGGTGCCGATCGTGGAGCAGGCCGGTGGCGTGATCAGCGACTGGCAGGGGCGTCCGCTCGGGCTCGACTCGGGCCCGCGGGTGCTGGCCGCGGCAACGGCCGAGCTGCATCGCGAAGCCCTGGCGATCCTGTCACGGGTAGCCGACGATGACTAAAGCGCCGGCGGACATGCGCATCGAGCCGCTGGCCGCGGCGCGCTTCGGTTGCCGGGTAGTGTTCGCCAGCGACGATATCGGCCGGATCGTCGAAACCTGCCGGCGCGAATCCGCGCGCATGCTCGATGCCTTCTACGCCGCGCGCGGCCTGATGGTGATTGCCGGCCTCGAGGGCATACGCCGGCAGCCGCGGGCGCTGGTCGAACTGAGCGAACTGTTCGGCGAAGAAGTCGAAAATTACCGCGAGACGCTGACCAGCGCGCGTTTTTTCCACGACTCGGTCGAGCAAATCCTGGTGCTGTCGAACGCGCCGCCGTGTAATCATCCGCCGCCGCCGCGCGCGGTTGGCGATGACGGTCGTCTCCTGCTGCAGTTCCCTGCCCAGGCCAACTGGCATACCGACCAGAGTTACCGGCGCCCGCCGCCGGACGTCACCCTGCTGCTGGCGCTCGAATTACCGCCACCGGGCCAGGGTCAGACGCTGTTTGCCGACTGTATCGCGGCATTCGAAACGCTCGGGCCTTGTATGCGGGCGCGGCTCGAGGAGCTCGAGGCGATCCATGCGCCGAGCTGGATCGGGCGCTCGCGCGCGGCGGTCGAAAACGGCGAACCGGTGCTCGATCTGCTGCCGCACCAGCGGCCGCAGCGTCAGCCCATCCTGCGTCGGCACCCGGTAAGCGGACAGACCTCGCTATACCTGTGCGAGGAAAAGCAGCTGGATTATGTCGACGGCCCGGTCGTCGGCCTGTCAACGGGCCCGGCCGGTGAGGGTGCCGAATTGATACGACGGCTGCTGGCGCACGCGACGCAGCCGGATCATACCTACGCGCACTGCTGGCACCGCGGTGACCTGGTCATCGCCGACAATCGCAACCTGCTGCATTGCGCGACCTGGTACGATGCCGAGCGCTATACGCGCCTGATGTGGCGCACCACGGTGATGGGTAATCCCGGCGGCGAATACGCCGGCGAGGAGAAATCGTGGATACCGGCGGACGGTAGTCCGATCATGGCCGGCATGGAGCATGCCTGAGGCCGGTCGGAGGATACGAGGCTAGGCGCCGTCCATGGCGCCATACGTGCGACTTTCGCAAGTGGTGTCAGAAGGTGGTTCCGACGCCGACCATGACGACCCACGGATCGATGTCGACGTCGACCTCGAGGTCACCCGCACCGGCGGTTTCGAGATCCGCCGTGGTTTCGATATCGATGTACCACACCGAGGCGTTGAAGAACCAGCTCTCGTTGATGTCGATATCGATGCCGCCGACAATCGCCAGTCCGACCGAATCGTCGAGCTCGATGTCGGTTTCTCCGACTATGTCTTCGAGTTCCGAATCGGCACTTTCGTCCATGAACGTCGTGTAGTTGACGCCCCCGCCGATATAGGTGCGTATGTCCGAACCGGGATCGAAATAATACTCGATCACAACGGTCGGTGGCAGGTGTTCGATGGTAGCGACCTCGACACCGTCGATTGCGCCGCTATCTCCCTTGATGTCGTGTTCGAATGGCAGCGCGCCGAGCACCTCGATACCGACGTTGTCACGCAGCATGTAGGTCAGTGAAAAGGCCAGCGAAGTGCCTTCATCGACCTCTACGCCGGTTCCGGCAAGCGGTTTGACTTCACCGCTGTCGTCGTTCGGTATGACCGCGGCGGGTCCGAAGCGTACCAGCCAGTCCCCCTTCTCCACGGCGTAAGCCGGCGATGCGGACAGCATGGCCGCTGCAACGGCCAGGGATACGACCGTTCGATTGGCAAGTTTCATGGTTCTCTCCTGCTAAGTTGGTTAAGTAAATATTGCAATGCAACAATTCTGTAACGAAACGTTATCAGGATGCCTTCGGTGAAATTTGACATATGTCATGTACGACGGTGATTAACCTGCTTTCCCGCGGGCTTTCGTCTGTGGTCCGCACGGGGATCGCGATGCTGTTGACATCGCAGGCGATTGTTTTTATAACGCACTGTACATTACTGTCCAGTAGCTCGAAGCGGGTTGGGAGAACTATGAAATCACATTACCGGGTTGTGGTTATCGGGGGCGGCGTCGTCGGGTCGTCGGTACTTTATCACCTCGCCAAGTTCGGCTGGTCGGACGTGTGCCTGATCGAGCGATCGGTACTGACCGCGGGCTCGTCGTGGCACGCGGCGGGCGGCTTCCACGCGCTGAATGCCGATCCGAACATCGCCGCGCTGCAGGCTTACACGATCGACCTGCTCAGCGAAATCGAAAAGGAAAGCGGCAAGTCGGTCGGCATGCATATGACCGGCGGCCTGACGCTGGCCGGCACGCCGGATCGCTGGGAATGGCTGCAGTCGGCCTACCGGATCTTCCAGAGCATCGGCATCGAGGACGTGCGCCTGGTCACGCCCGAGGAAGCCGGTGAGCTGTGCCCGGTGATGTCGACCGACGGCATTCTCGGCGGCATGTGGGCCGATCGCGAGGGATATATCGATACCACCGGCACCGTGCACGCCTATGCCGGCGCTGCGAAAATCAACGGCGCCGAGGTGATCGAACACAACCGCGTGCTCGAGCTGCACCAGACCAGCGAGGGCTGGGACGTCATTACCGAGAAGGGCAAGGTGTCCTGCGAACACGTGGTCAATGCAGGCGGACTGTGGGCCAAGCAGGTCGGGCGCATGGCCGGCATCGAGCTGCCGGTGTCGCCGCTCGCGCATCACTACCTGCTGACCGAGTCGATTCCCGCAATCGAGGCGCTGGATAAGGAGCTGCCGCTGGTGGTCGACCTCGAGGGCTTCACCTACATGCGCCAGGACCAAAAGGGTATGCTGCTCGGCATCTACGAGATCAACCACCAGCACTGGATGATGGACGGTGCGCCCTGGGACTACGGCATCGAGCTGCTCGAAGAAGACATAGGGCGTATCGAGAACGAGTTGACGCTCGGTTTCGAGCGTTACCCGGTGCTGCAGGACGCCGGTGTCAAGAACTGGGTCAACGGTGCGTTCACCTTTTCGCCCGACGGCAACCCGCTGGTCGGCCCGGTGCCGGGCAAGCGCGGCTACTGGAGCGCCTGCGCGGTCATGGCCGGCTTCCTGCAGGGCGGCGGCGTCGGCAAGTCGCTGGCCGAGTGGATGATTCACGGCGAGCCCGAGGCCGACGTTTACGGTATGGACGTTGCGCGTTACGGCGATTACGCCGCCAACAAGCGCTACATCAAGGAAACCACCGGCCAGTTCTACACCCGCCGCTTCGTCATGACTTACCCCAACGAACAGCTGCCCGCCGGCCGGCCGCTGAAGAAGGCGCCGGCACACAGCGACATGAGTGATGCCGGCTGTTACTGGGGCGCGAGCTGGGATCTCGAGGTACCGCTGTACTTCGCGCCGCAGGGTTTCGAGGAAACGCCATCGCTGAAACGCTCCAACGCGTTCGATATCGTGGCCGAGGAATGTAAAGCGGTGCGCGAGGGCGTCGGCCTGCTGGATATTTCCGGTTTTTCACGCTTCGAGGTCAGCGGCCCGAATGCCGAGGCCTGGCTGGATCGCGTCATGGCCGGCCGCCTGCCGGCGCCGGGGCGCGCGCGGCTGGCGCCGATGCTGAGCCCCGAGGGTCGGCTCAAGGGTGACCTGACGCTGTTCAACTGGGGTGACGGCAGCTGGTGGATCATGGGTTCCTATTACCTGCGCGCCTGGCATATGCGCTGGTTCGACGATCATCTCGACGACGGCGTCACTGTTCGCGACCTGGGTGAAGACACCGCGGGCTTTTCGCTGGCCGGGCCGAAGTCGCGCGACGTGATCGTGAAACTCACCGATGGTGAGGTCGGCGAACTGCCGTTCATGGGCTGCGGCTACTTCGATATCGGCCTGTTGCGCTGCCGCGTCGGGCGCCTGTCGGTGGCCGGTGAACTCGGCTACGAAATTCACTGCCGCATGGGTGATCATATCGAGCTGCGCCGCCTGCTGCTCGAAGCGGGCGCCGATCTCGGTATCCGCGAGTACGGATTCAACGCGCTGCTGTCGCTGCGCCTGGAAAAGAGCTTCGGTATCTGGTCGGCCGAGTTCACCCAGGGTTACACGCCGGGCATGACCGGCATGGAGCGCTGGATCGCGTGGGACAAGGGCGATTTTGTCGGCCGCGAAGCGGCGCTGGCGGAGCGCGACGGCGACGGTGCCGCGCAACTGCTGGTGACGCTCGAGGTTGATGCGCTGGATGCAGACGCGAGCGGCTTCGAGCCAATCTGGTCCGGCGACCGGCGGGTCGGTTTCGTGACCTCGGGCGGCTACGGACATACCACCGGCAAGTCGCTGGCGATGGCGCTGGTCGACCGCGACCTTGCCGCCGAGGGTACCGAGCTGACGGTACACGTGGTCGGTGTCGAACGGCCGGCGAAAGTCATCGCGCCGTCACCGTACGATCCCGACGGCCAGGCAATGCGCGGCTGATACGCCCGGCGGCCGAAACATGACCACTGCCGCGGTAACACCGATCGAAAAGGACGCGCCCGCGGGTAACGTCAAGGTCACCCGTGACGACTGGCTGCGCGTGGCCAAGGACATCCTGATCAGCGACGGGGTCGATTCGGTCAAGGTGCTCGTGATCGGTGAACGGCTGAAGGTGTCGCGTTCGAGTTTTTACTGGTATTTCAACAGCCGCCAGGACCTGCTCGACGCGCTGCTGGACGCGTGGCAGCTGGGCAACACCGCCGCGCTGGTGCGCCAGGCCGAAGCCGCTGCGCCGACGATTACGGCTGCGGTCTGCAACGTGTTCCGTTGTGTCGTGAACCCGGCGCTGTTCGACAACAAGCTCGACTTCGCGGTGCGCGACTGGGCGCGTCGGTCGGGTTCGGTGCGGCGCATCCTGGACCAGTCGGACGGTCGCCGCCTGTGCGCGCTGACCGACATGTTCGCGCGTTACGGTTACGACGAACTCGACGCGGTAACCCGCGCGCGCGTGCTGTATTTCATGCAGATCGGTTACAACGACGCCGAGCTGCACGAACCGATGAAAGAACGGCTGAAGCTGTTGCCGAACTACCTGTCGACCTTTACCGGGCGCGAACCGCTGCCCGGCGAGGTCGATGAATTCATACACTACACCCGGTCCCTCGGGGGAGAGTGCCACGATGAGTAACCAGGCAGACGCCATAGTCATCGGTACCGGCGTCATCGGTACCGCAACCGCTTTCGAACTGGCCAAGCTGGGATACAAAACCCTGTCGCTCGATCGCAACCGCGAAATCGGCCACGGCTCCACCGCCGGTTCCTGCGCGATCATCCGCATGCACTATTCCACGCTGGAAGGCACCGCGTTCGCCTGGGAGGGTTATCACTACTGGCGCGACTGGCGGGAATATCTCGGCCTGCCGGAATCGGCCGAACTCGCGCAGTTCAAGGAATGCGGCTGCCTGGTCATGAAGACCGAGGGTAATGAATACATGCGCAAGCATATCGAGCAGAGCCTTGCGCTCGACATTCCGATCGAGCAGTGGGATGCCGCCACGATCAGCGAGCGCCTGCCGATCTACTCGCTCGACAGTTTCTCGCCGGCGAAGCGCATGAGCCAGGACGGCTTCGGCGAAAGCAACGGGCAGCGGATCGACGGCGCCGTGTTCTGGCCGCTGGCCGGTTACGTGACCGACCCGGCGCTGTCGTCGCAGAATCTCGCCGCCGCGGCGAAGCAGCACGGGGCGCAATTCCGCCTCGGCGCAACCGTCAGCGAGATTTTGCAGGACGGCGGCAAGGTGCGCGGCGTACGCCTCGCGGACGGCGAGGAAATCCATGCACCGGTGGTGGTCAACGTCGCCGGCCCCGGCTCGTCGATCGTCAACGAGATGGCCGGCGTCACCGGCGACATGACCATCAGCACCCGTCCGCTGCGCCAGGAAGTGGTGCACGTGCCGGCGCCCGAGGGGTTCGACTTCGAAACGCTCGGCACCATCGTCTCCGACAACGACATCGCCTGCTACTGTCGCCCGGAGCGCGGCAACCATATCCTCGTCGGCAGCGAGGATCCCGAGTGCGACGAACATTACTGGGTCGAAAGCGACGTCGACTACCCGGCGGATTTTACCGACCAGTGGACCACGCAGGCGATGCGTTATGCCCAGCGGGTGCCGAGTCTCGGTATTCCGAACCAGATGCGCGGCGTGGTCGACCTGTACGATGCCTCCACCGACTGGATTCCGATCTACGACAAGTCCGCGCTGGGCGGTTTTTACATGGCCTGCGGCTCGAGCGGCAACCAGTACAAGAACGCGCCGATCGCGGGCAAGATGATGGCCGCGCTGATCGACTACTGCGAGGCCGGTAACGATCATGATCAATCACCGCTGACGTTCCGCCTGCCGTACATCGATCGCGATCTCGACGTCGGCTTTTTCTCGCGCA
>JASJCI010000016.1 GCA_030066085.1 Gammaproteobacteria bacterium
TTCTGGTTTGCCTTTGTAATCAATTGCTTGGCAGCTTCTTCTAGATTAGCACTAAATTCCTTAATAGTGTAGTATATATCTTCGTCTTCAACCAGATCGGTTAACCCATCAGAACATAGCAGATATATATCGTTTTTCAGGACGATATCTTCCTGTATGTCCGGCATGACGATCGGATCGATGCCAAGCGCACGGGTCACGAGGTTCTTGTTCATCGAGTTACGCGCTTCTTCCGGCGTATAAAATCCGCGATCGATCAACTCCTGCAGTAGCGAATGGTCCTTGGTGATCTGCTCCATGCGATCGTTACGGATGCGGTAGCAGCGTGAATCGCCGATGTGTGCCAGCGAGAAAGAATTGTTGTAAAACTGCAGCACGACGATGGTCGTGCCCATCCCCTTGTGTTCCGGGTTGGCTTCGGCCGTGTTGTACACCAGTTCGTTGGCCGCAACTACCGCATCCTGGATACAGATCGACTCCATGGAAAAGCCGCTGGCCTCGTCGATGTCGCCGGTATTGATCTCGGGCAGTCGCTGTTGCAACAGGTCGATAATGGTGTCCACCGTCATGCTGCTGGCGATTTCGCCGCCGCGATGCCCTCCCATGCCGTCTGCCAGCACCACCAGGCCGAGCGCGCTATCGTAACCGATGGCGTCCTCGTTCTTGCTGCGCACCATGCCGGCATCCGTCAGGCCTGTAATCGTTATCTTGTTTTGCAAATTCATGTTCGGGATGCGGGATCAGGACTGCAGGAAAGCCTTCAGTGCTTCGGCAAACTCCGCGCCGGTTTGAAAACGCTGGTCTGCATCCTTGACCAGCGCGCGTTCGATGACCGCTGCCAGGTCGGGGGGTATCTCGGTGCGCAGGCTGCGGACGTCCGGTGCATCCTCGTTGGTGATCTTGAACATGAGGCTTGCCATCGAGTCGGCCTTGAAGGGCAGCGAACCGGACAACATCTGGTAGAGCATCACACCCAGTGAAAACAGGTCCGAACGACCGTCGACTTTTTTGCCGGCGAGCTGTTCCGGTGACATGTAGGAGGGCGTGCCCAGCACCATGCCGGTCTTGGTTTTGCTCGAATCCGTGATTCGCGCGATGCCGAAATCGGTGATCTTGACCGTGTCCGATTCGGGTTCGTACATGATGTTGGCCGGTTTGATGTCGCGGTGGACGACGTTTTGCTTGTGGGCATAATCGAGACCCTCGGCGGCGCGTTGCACGATGCTGATAACGGTCTGCATATCGAGCAGGTGATCCGCTTTGCAGTAGCGCGCGAGATCGTGACCCTTGAGAAATTCCATCGCGATGTAGGCCAGGTCGTGCTCCTCGCCAGCGTCGTAAATGGTAACGATGTAGGGATGGTTGAGACGCCCCGCGGTTTCAGCCTCACGAAAGAAGCGTTCCTTGACTTCTTCCAGTTCGTCTTCCTCGAACTCCTGCGCCAGTTCCATGGTCTTGATCGCGACCACGCGGCTGATCTTGGGGTCCTTGCCGAGATAGACGATACCCATTGCGCCCTTGCCAAGCTCCTTTTCCACCTCGTAACGACCGAGCATCGGCTTTTCGACGCCCCCGGCGTCCAGCAACAGGGTGCCGCCGGCATGCCCGCCGCTGCCGCCGAGCATGACGGTTTCCTCCATTTTCTGGGCACGCTCCATGCGCGATGCGATATCGCGGAAATCCTTTGCGTGCTTCGCCATGTACTGGTAAACCGAGCTCGCCTTGTTGAACTGGCGCTTGCGCTCGAAATCGAGCGCGAGGTTATACATCGCCTCGAGCACCTGCTCGTCGACCGGGCGGCACTTGCGGAATTTTTCGAATGCCATGTCGAGCTGACCCTGGGTCTGGAAAGCGATACCCAGCATGCGATTACTCTCGGTCGATTCCTCGTCGGAACGTGCCTTGCCGCGTTCGGTAACGAGGAAGCGCTTGGTCGTGATCAGCAGGTAGCCGATGACGAGTAACGTCGATGGCGTCGCCAGTTTTATCCAGGTTGTAGCGGTGGTCATCAGCGAGTAGTGCGTGGCCACCATGGCAAGCAGTAGGGCTACGGACAAGACGAAGGCGACGCCGGCCTTGAGGCGAGGCATAAGTAACATCAGGAAAAGAGTCACCAGTAGATAGGTACCGATGCTGGCTTGAATGCCCCATTCAGGCTGGATGAAAAAATCCTCGTTGAGAATACTCGATACCGAGTGTGCCAGCGTCAGTACCGGTGGCATCGACGGGTCGACCGGCGTGACCTGCTGTGTACCGACACCCGCTGCGGTTGCGCCAATCAAGACGATCTTGTCCCTGTATTTTTCGACCGGGATCTTGCCGGTAAGAACGTCGTAAAACGAGTCGACCTGGAACGCGGGGAGACCCTCGGCTATTTCGGAGTAGTAAAAGGTGTTCATTTGCAGCCGCGAGTCGGTTTTGATCGTCAGGTTACCGAGTTCGACGCTTTCGGCGAGATTCACCCGGATATCGTTGACGTCGAGGTTGAGGCTTAGGGCCGCGATCTGCAGCGAGAGCGACGGATAGTAGCGATCGTAGTGCAGCAGCACCAGTGGCTCGGAGCGCACTCCGCCATCAACACGGTCAGGAAGGGCGTTCAAATGACCAATTGCAGCTGCGTGACGCCCGAATTCAATAATTGGAGGCTGGGGACTGATGGTTGAAAATGGGAATAATCCGTTGGTCAGTGCCGAGACTCGGTCGTGAATCTGGTTGAGCGAGTTTCTGAGGACAAAATTGGGCAGTTCCGCATCGGGTCTGCCGCGTGACTGTTGGACCTTGAAGACCATAGCCAACACGACGTTACCTGCACTCTTGATGCTTTCCGCGAGTTCTGCATCGGTGTTCAGGGCTTGTTCCGCTTCGAACAGGTTGGATTTGAGCGTCTCGATATCCCGGCTCAGGCGCGTGTTGACGCTGGACTCCAGGTAGAAATCAAGGATTTCCCGCATCGCGGGATTGCTGCCTTCGAGCTCCAGCATTGCCCCGAGCGCGTCTATATCGGCCGGGGCATCGCTGAAGCTGGCGTTGGAAAAGAACTCGATCAGCTCGCGGATGTAAAGCGTGCCGGGATCCGCCTGCGGCTCCAGAAACAAGACGGTTTGACCAACGACCTTGGCCCCGCCTTCGGCCAATCTGTTAATAAGCTCTGCGTGCAGATTCCGCGGAAACGGATATCCGAGATTGTTCAAACTTTCGTCGTCGATCGCAATGACCACTATCTTGTCGGTGGGCAGACGATCGGTGGAACGCACGCCCCAGTCGTAAAAGCTGCGTTCCATATCAAGAAGTGCATTGTCAGGAACAACCAACAGCCAACCCGCAACCACGATTGAGATCAACAGACCGGCAAACCAGTCGCTGTTCCAAAAGCGGGTTTTCATTCCGTCTCCATAGCTTTACTTTTCGGCGCCACGCTGTTTCATTGTTGTGTTTTTGGAAGTGTGATCGACTGGGTCAAACTGGAAACCAGACCGTATTTTAGTCTATTGCCCGAGCGCCCGCCCTGAACTGGTTAACATCCAGTGGTCTACGCCCTGTACCGATGGCGCGAAGACAATTAACTATAAGGTTGTAGGCGCTTTTTTACCAGCCATTCAGGGTAAAAAATGCAGCGCGGCAATTTTGAATTGGGCCTGTATTCACCTAGAATAAAACGCCGCCGAGCCGCTCGCGGACAGGTGTCACAGGGAGTTCCAGGTAGGCCCGATGACAGAACTACTCGAACGAATCGACCGACTCAACGAGATCGGAATAGCACTCTCGGCAGAGACGGATACGCCGAAACTGCTCGAGCTGATAATGATGGGCGCCAAGTCGCTGACGCATGCCGATGGCGGCTCAATGTATTTCCTGAAAGACGGTATGCTGAGCTTCGAAATCATTTCCAATGACTCGCTCGGCATCCAGATGGGCGGCACCTCCGGCAGCCAGATTACCTTTCCGGCGATACCGCTGCTGGTCGACGGCAAGGAGAATCATGCCAACGTCGTTACGCACTGCGTGCTCTCCGGTAAAACCATCAACATCGCCGACGCCTACAACGAAGACGGGTTCGATTTTACCGGCACGCGCAAGTTCGACAGCAAGACCGGTTACCGTACGCAGTCCATGCTGACCTTTCCGCTCAAGGATCACGAGCAGGAAATAATCGGTGTACTGCAGTTGATCAATGCGCGCGACCCGCACAGCGGCGAGGTCGTGGTATTCAGCAAAATCGAGCAGCAGCTGGCCGAATCACTCGCCTCGCAGGCCGCGGTGGCGTTGACCCAGCGGCGGTTGATAACCGAGTTACGCGAACTGTTCGAATCCTTTATCCGCATGATTGCGTCGGCAATCGACGACAAGTCGCCCTATACCGGCGGGCACTGCCGCCGAATCCCGGTGCTGACGATGATGCTGGCAGAGGCGACGCACCGAACCGAACAGGGTCCGCTGGGAGATTTCAAGATCGACGAGCAGGACCGTTACGAGCTCGAGACGGCGGCCTGGTTACACGATTGCGGCAAGGTGGTTACGCCCGAGTACGTGATGGACAAGGCTACCAAGCTGGAAACGATTTACGACCGCATCAATACGCTCGAAACCCGTTTCGAAGTGCTGCGACGCGATGCCGAAATCGACTACCTGCGCAGCTGCGCCAGCGGCGAACTGGACGCCGCGGCGAAACGTTTGCTGGAAGCGAATTATCGGCAACATTGTGCACGCTTGAACGACGATCTCGAGTTTCTCAGGAATGCCAACATCGGTGGCGAGTACATGAGTGACGAGGATATCGAGCGGGTCGAGGCGCTGGCGAAGTTGCAATGGACGGACGCGCAGGGTGAGCCCCGTCCGCTGCTGACCGAAGACGAGGCCATGAACCTGTGCGTCAAGCGGGGTACGCTCAACGACGAGGAGCGAGACGTCATCAACAATCACATCGTCGCGACCATCAAGATGCTCGAATCATTGCCGTTCCCGAGGAACCTGCAAAACGTACCGGAGTACGCGGGTGGACACCACGAAAAAATGGACGGCAGCGGTTATCCCCGCGGGCTCAAGCGCGGGGAAATGTCGGTGCAGGCGCGAATCATGGCGATTGCGGATATCTTCGAGGCCCTGACCGCCAGTGACCGGCCTTACAAGAAAGGCAAAAAACTGTCGGAATGCCTGCGCATCATGGGGCGCATGAAGCAGGAGCAGCATATCGACCCCGACCTGTTCGATATCTTTATTCGCGAACGGGTTTATCTCGACTATGCAGAGGAGTTTCTCGATCCGGATCAGATCGACGAGATCGACGAAACCGCGATTCCCGGATACCCGGCCTGACGCGGATTGTTCAGTCTGAAACCAGGTCGCCCGGCTCGGCGGTGTCCACGCCGTCACGCAGCACGTAGGACTCGATATCCTTCTCGTTGAGCAGGAAAGACGCGGCCGAGCTGCGCCTTCCGGTATCGCAGTAGATGACGTATTTCTTGCCGGTATCCAGCGAGTTGGCTTTCATGCGCAGGAAGATGAGCGGTATGTTGATACTGCCCTTGATGTGCTTGGCCTTGTGCTCGGTCGGCAGGCGCACGTCGAACCAGATCGCGCCCTGGTCGTTGACCAGTTTCCTGGCCTCGTCGTATTCGACCCAGTTCAACAGGGGCTCGTTGAGCAGCGAGTTGAAATCTTCCTTGTTCAGGCGCATCAGGTTGCCCTCGGTCAGCATGGTAACGGTCGCGTTACGTTTGCTGTCAGAGATCAGCGCTTCTTCGCCGAAACTGTCACCCACCGACAGGGTAGCGAGTTTGACCCCATTTGGGTTGGCCGGTGTCGAACGCGTCACCAGGCAGCGCCCTTCCTTGATGATGTAGAAATAATCGCCCTCGGCTTCCTGCTCGATAACCTTGTCACCGGGTTTGAATGCCACGGATTCCATGCGCATGAACATGGCCTGGATGTTGGCCGGAGGTATGCGGTGAAAGGCACGCGTCTGCAGGATCCGCGTCATCCAGTCGGTTTCGTCGTCTTCTTCCTCGACACCCTCGACCGTGTAGCTGCCGGTCTGGTCCCAGGTCAGCATGATATCGAGCATGTCGCTGTTGATCCGGGTGATCACCGCGGCGGTCTTCGCGCGGCAGGAAAGCGGGCGCGGGAAACCATGAGCCAGGGGCTGCAGTCCGTCGGGGCTTCCTGCCTTGATTACCTTGATGACTTTCTTGTCCTGCACCAGTTCGACCTCGCCCCTGAGCACATATATGTGCACCTTGTCGGTGTCGCCTTTCTTGAACAGGTAGTGCCCGGACTGGATCTCCTCGGCCGAGATTTTTTTGATCAGATCCTGCGCGTTTTCGGGATTCAGGGAATTGATCGGCGAAAGCGACTTAATCTGCTTGGGATCAATCTCGAAACTCATGTCTTGTCGTGGAATCCTTGACGGGTGGTTTTATTATTGGGGTATTTTGGCTGCTGCACCCTGATAAAGCAACTCCTCGAAACCCGCCTGGCAACCCGTATTCAGCTGGACTGGCTGGTAATGTCGACGTATAGCTTGAGCTTCTGGCCGGGCTGGAGATACTTGCCGACGCGGTTCCAGCGCTTGATGTCGGCTACCGTGATATTGAACCGGCTGGCAATGCGATACAGCGAGTCGCCCTTGCGCACGGTATAGCGCAGCGCGTGCAGCGAGTTGCTCGGACGAGTCTGGCTGATACTGGCCAGGCTGCCGGCCTTGGCGCGCGTCCAGACCACGAGTTTTTGCCCCACGCGCAGGGTGTCGATCGGCGCCATGCCGTTCCACTTGGCCAGCGAGCGCGTGCTGACGCCGTAACTGCGCGAAATGCTCCACAGGCTTTCACCGGGGCGGACGAGGTGTTCGCGTCGAGTGCCCTTGCGCTGCGTGTTCTGGATTTTTTCGATGCGCGAATTCTGGCTCAGGGTGTAGGTTCGCAGCGAACGCGTTGCGGTTGGTACCATCAGGTACTTGCCGGCGCGAATCTGCGTGCCGCGCAGGTTGTTGACCTCGCGGATCAGCGAGACAGTGGTGCCGTACTTGCGCGAAATGTGGCTCAGGGTTTCACCGTTGCCAATCTTGTGTCGCACCCAGTTGATGCGCTGACTGGCGGGCAGCTCGGCTACCGCCACGCGAAACTGGTCAGCCTTGCCGCGCGGCAGCAGCAGGCGATGCGGCCCGTTCGGGGCGGTCGCCCAGCGATTGAACGCCGGGTTGAGCTGGTAGAGCTCGTTGACCGTAATGCCGGCCAGTTCGGCGGCCAGCGCGAGGTCGATCTGACCGTCGAGCTCGACGATTTCGTAGCTGACCTCGTTGCTTACCGGTACCAGGTCCAGGCCGTATTGCTCGGGGTGCTCGAACAGTTCCTTGAGCGCGAACATCTTGGGCACGTAGTCGCGCGTTTCCTTGCGGATGCGGGTGAGGTGCCAGAAGTCGGTCGGTTTCTTGCGCTTCTTGTTATAGCGCACGGCGCTGCGAATCTTGCCGGGGCCGGCGTTATAGGATGCCAGTGCCAGCTCCCAGTCGCCGTCGAACTGTCCGGCAAGGCTGTCGAGGTAGTTGATTGCGGCGTGCGTCGATTCGATGATGTCGCGCCTGCCGTCGTACCACCAGTTTTGCTTGAGCCCGAGAAAGCGGCCGGTCGACGGGATGATTTGCCACATGCCGGATGCGCGGCCATGGGAATAGGCGAAGGCCTGGTAGGCGGATTCGACGATCGGCAGCAGTGCCAGTTCAGTCGGCAGTTCGCGCTTTTCCAGTTCGTCGAGGACGAACGGCAGAATCGGGCGCGCGCGCTGCATGACCCGCTGCAGGTAACCGCGGTGGTCGAGATACCACTTGAGCTGTGCGCGCACGCGCTTGTTGTCCACCGGCGTCAGGCGCATACCCTGGCGCAGGCGATGCCAGGCATCGTGGTCGCGCTGAATCTGCGCCAGGCGAGCCTCGATCGCGGCAACGGCTTCCGCCTCGCGGCGGCTGGCTTCGATCGCAGCGGCCTCGGCGCTCGCGGCCTCGAACTCGATGTCGAATGTCTCAACCGCCGGTGCCGGCATGTCGAAATCGTAGTAGTCCGGAGCGGCAAACTGATCGGTCTCCCGCCCGGCCTGCGCCATCGCGGTATCACCGGCGGTAAAATCTTCGTGCTGGCTGGCCGCGATGTCGGTCTGCGCCGGTGGTGTGTCGAGCGGAATTGCAACCGCCGAGGCGGATTCTGCCGGGGAACGGAGGCCGCTACAGCCGGCCAGCAGCATGGCTAGCAAACAGCAGGCCAGAGCTTTCCAGGCCCCGCCGAGGGGTTTAACAGGGAGAAACATTAGTATCGGTCGCGCTTACTGGCTAGAATATTGTTGATTATAGCCCGTAATTGTACAACCGGACCTACAAGTTTCAAATGAGATTCTGGTGGCAAACCACTGAAAGCAAAGGAATTGCCAGCATGGACGAATGGTACGCCAGCGAGACCGGCCAATACCTGCTCGAGGAGCTGCTGGAGCGCACCAATCCGGTACTGACGACGACGTTTGGCTACTATTCGGTGCAACTCGGCTGTCACGGGGTGGCGGACCGACTGCTGGAAAACTGCCGCGTCAAGCATCACTTTACCCTCGACGAAGTCGACAGCGGCGCGCAGGTGTGCGCCCATCCGGCCATGTTGCCTGTCGCCACTGACAGCGTCGACCTGGTGATCCTGATGCATCACCTGTCGAACACCGCCGAACCGCATGCCGTGCTGCGCGAAGCCTTTCGTGTCCTGATCCCCGAAGGACGGCTGATCATCATCGATTTCAATCCGATGTCGCTGTGGGGTTTGCGCGGATTTTTACAGTCATGGCTCGAACGCATACCTTTTCGCGGGCATTTTTATACCGCCCGCCGGATCGACGACTGGATGCGACTGCTGGGTTTCGACCAGGAACAGCATGCCCGCGTGGGTTATCTGCCGCCGATCCAGAAGTCGTCGATCACCCGGCGCCTGACCTGGCTGGAAAAAGGCTGCAAACGCTGGCTGCGGTTTGCCGGTGCGCTCAACGTCATGGTTTATACCAAGAACATATCGCCGCTGACGCCGGTGCGGCATCGCTGGGTTACGCGCAAGATCCTGCCGGCGAGAGTTGCCCGTCCGAGCGTTGGACGCGGTATGAAGTATGACCGATAGCGTCACGATACACACCGATGGAGCCTGCCGTGGCAACCCGGGCCCGGGGGGCTGGGGCGCGGTGCTGCACTATCGCGGCAACCAGAAAACCATCCAGGGCTTCGAGCCGCAGACCACCAATAACCGCATGGAGCTGACCGCGGTGATCGAAGCGCTGCGCCTGCTCAAACGCGGCTGTGAGGTCGAACTGGTAACCGATTCGAAGTACGTCATGACCGGCATCAACGAGTGGCTTGCCAACTGGAAGCGCAACGGGTGGAAAACCGCGGCCAGGAAACCGGTCAAGAACAGCGACCTCTGGCAGCAACTCGAAGCCGAGACCGCCCGCCACCACCTGACCTGGCGCTGGGTCAGGGGCCACAGTGGTGATCCCGGCAACGAGCTCGCCGATCAACTCGCCAACCAGGCCATAGATACGGGAACCAGGGCATGAGGCAAATTATTCTCGATACCGAAACCACCGGCCTCGAAGTCAGCCAGCAGCACCGGGTAATCGAGATCGGCTGCATCGAGCTGGTCAACCGCCGGGTAACCGACAACCACTGGCACCACTATATAAACCCCGACCGGGAAGTCGATCCCGGGGCATTCGAGGTACACGGTATCAGCAACGAGTTTCTCGCGGACAAGCCGCGCTTCGAAGCACTGGCAGACGACTTCCTGCGATATGTCGACGGCGCCGAACTGGTCATCCACAACGCGGCTTTCGACGTCGGCTTCCTCAACTACGAACTGTCACTGCTGGAATCGCCACCCGGCAAGATCGAGGACCGCTGCGGGATACTCGACACCCTGCTGCTGGCGCGACAGAAACATCCAGGGCAGAAAAACAACCTCGATGCCCTGTGCAGGCGTTACGATATCGACAATAGCCAGCGCAGCCTGCACGGTGCGCTGCTGGATGCACGGATTCTCGCCGATGTCTACCTGGTGATGACCGGCGGGCAGACCAGCCTCGGCCTGGATAGCGCGCAAGCCGCGGATGACGGCGGCGCAAAGGTCGAGGCTCGCAGGATAGAGACCGGTCTCGACCTGCCGGTCTGGCAGGTCGACGAGGCGGCGCAAAGGGCCAACGCGGATTACGTTGCTTTTCTCGCGGCCGAGCACGTCGATCCGGCCTGGAAGTAAAACCTATCCCCCCGAAGACTTGAGCAGGCGAGCCTGGTCGCGCTTCCAGTCGCGATCCTTGACGCTGGCGCGCTTGTCATGGCTCTTCTTGCCTCGCGCCAGGCCGACCTTGAGCTTGGCGCGACCGTGGCTCCAGTAGGCCGCCAGGGCCACCAGGGTGTAGCCACGGCGTTCGACCATACCGAGCAGGCGGTCGATCTCGTTGCGGTGCGCAAGCAGCTTGCGTGTTCGCGTCGGATCCGGCCTGACATGTGAAGAAGCGCTTTGCAGCGGGGCTATATGGGCGCCGGTCAGCCAGAGTTCGCCGTTCTTGATGAACACGTAGCTTTCGCGCAACTGCAGGTTACCCTCCCGCAGGCTCTTGACTTCCCAGCCTTCCAGGACCATGCCGGTCTCGATTTCATCGTCGATGAAATAGTCGTGCCGCGCGACCCTGTTTTGCGCAATCGTGTTGTCGGATTTTTTCTGTTTCTGCCTGGCCATCGAACGCCGGAGCTGCCGGGTGCCGAAAAGGGCGCCTATTCTCGGGCCTATCCGGTGCCAATACAAGCCCGCGACCGCGCTGCGCCTTGAAACCCGACCGGCCTTCGCTATACACTTTCGTCCTGAATTATGGTGACCTGCTTCGGTCCCTTCGTGACGATCATCTGTAAATCCCGCCAGGCCCGGAAGGGAGCAACGGTAGCAGGGACATCGGGTGCGAAGGTGTACTGAATCAGGTCGCCTCCATTTTTGGCCCGGAGCCCCCACCACTTCGAATGAGTTACCAGGTATTAGCGCGCAAGTGGCGACCGGCCGACTTTTCGCAGATGGTAGGCCAGGAGCACGTCGTACAGGCACTGGTCAACGCGCTGGATGCAAATCGCCTGCACCACGCATACCTGTTTTCCGGCACCCGGGGCGTGGGCAAGACCACGCTGGGCAGGATCTTCGCCAAGTCGCTCAACTGCGAAACCGGGATTACCTCGAGGCCGTGTGGCGAATGCGCCTCCTGCCGTGAAATCGACGAGGGACGCAGCGTCGACCTGCTCGAAATAGACGCCGCATCCCGTACCGGCGTGGACGATATGCGCGAACTGCTCGAAAACGTGCAGTACGCGCCCACGCGTGGGCGCTTCAAGATCTACCTCATCGACGAGGTGCATATGCTGTCGCGCCATAGCTTCAACGCACTGCTGAAAACCCTGGAAGAACCGCCGCCGCATATCAAGTTCCTGCTGGCGACAACCGACCCGCAAAAAGTGCCGGTCACCGTTTTGTCGCGTTGCCTGCAGTTCAACCTGAAGCGGATGTCGCGCGCGCAGATCGAGGCCCAGCTCACCTACCTGACCGAGCAGGAGCAGATCGAGGCCGAAGGCGCGGCCCTGGCGAAACTGGCGAGTGCCGCTGATGGCAGCATGCGCGACGGGCTGAGCCTGCTCGACCAGGCCATTGCCTACGGTGCCGGAGCGGTCACGTCGACGGCGGTCGAATCCATGCTCGGATCGATTTCACGCGATTACCTGCGGCACCTGTTCGATGCATTGCGCCAGCAGGACGCGGCCGAACTGCTGCGCCAGGCACGAGCGGTGATCGAACTGAACCCTGATTTCCAGCGGGTCTGTGCCGAGATGATCAGCCTGCTGCATCAGGCAATGCTGTATCACGCGGATCCCGGGCTGACCGACCAGGGCGAATTCGACCAGGACCTGCTGGCCGCCTGTGCCTCGGCCTGGTCGCCCGAGGAACTGCAGCTTTACTACCAGATCCTGCTGCAGGGACGGCAGGACCTGCTGCTCAGTCCGGACGAGGCCGCCGGCTTCGAAATGCTGATGTTGCGTCTGTTTGCCTTCACCCCGGAAACCGGCCTCGATCCCTCGCCAGCGCTAAAAAAAAAGCCTGAATCGACGGCCGCTGCCGCTGCTGGCCCTGCGACGGCTGCCGCAGCTGCGCATGTGTCGCCCGCCAAATCCCCGCCGGCAGCGCCTGTCGCCGATAACGATGCCCCGCTCGCGGCGCCGGCAACGGTTCGCGAGCAACCGCCAGGCGAGCCCGCTGGTGCCGCCAGCGGGTCGGCAACGAACGGCGATTCGCGGATACCGGAGTTCGACTGGACGAGACTCGCCTACGAACTGGAACTAGAGGGCCTGGGACGGGAAATCCTGGCTAACAGCGAACTCGAATCGCGTGCCGACGGTCGCCTGCGCATCGCGCTGCGACCGGAGATATGCGACCTTGCGACCGCGCCGGTGATAGCCGAGATCGAGTCGGCACTGGCGCGCAAACTTGGGGTATCATTGGCGCTCGAGCTGGTTGCGCGCGAGGAGCTGACCGGCGAAACGCCGCTGCAGGCGAAACAGGCACGTGAAGAACGTGAACGGCTCGCGGCTATTGCGGCCATTCGCGGGGAAAGCGTGGTGCAAAAACTGCATCATGCGTTTGCCGCCGAGCTCGACGAATCGAGCGTGGCGAAGATCGAAACACAAGGTCGAGGTGAGACATGAAAGGCGCTTTGGGCGACATGATGAAGAAGGCGCAGGAAATGCAGGAAAACCTGCAAAAAGCGCAACGCGAGCAGGCCAACAAGGAGGTTGCCGGTGAAGCCGGTGGCGGCATGGTTACGGTTGTCATGCGCGGCACCCACGAGGTCAACCGGGTTACGATCGATCCGGCACTGGTGGGCGAGGACCTGGAGATGCTCGAAGACCTGATCGCCGCTGCAATCAACGATGCGGTGCACAAGGTCGAGAAATCCAACCAGGCCGCGATGCAGGAAATGACCGCCGGACTGAACCTGCCGCCGGGCTTCAAGCTGCCTTTCTGATCCATGTCCGCGGCTAGCCTGGACGCACTGATCGGTGCGTTGACCTGCCTGCCGGGAGTTGGCCGCAAATCAGCGCAGCGCCTGGCGCTGCACCTGTTGCAGCACGATCGTGACGGCGCCGAACGCATCGTCGAAAGCTTGCGTGAAGCGCTCCGGCGACTGCGGCACTGCCGGCAGTGCCGGAATTTCGCCGACGACGAGCTCTGCTCGATCTGTGCCGATCCGGCGCGCGACCAGGCCACGCTGTGCGTGGTCGAAACACCGGCCGACGTGCTCGCGGTAGAAGCCTCGGGCGCCTACCGCGGGCGCTACTTCGTCCTGCTCGGCAAGTTGTCGCCGCTCGACGGCATGGGGCCGGAGCAGATCGGGCTCGATTTGCTCGAGCAGCAGCTGGAGGAGGGCAGGATACGCGAGATCATTCTCGCCACCGGCGCCACCGTCGAGGGTGACATAACCGCGCAATACATCGCCGATCTCGCCGCCGCGCGCGATATTACCGCGACCCGTCTTGCGCGCGGTATACCGCTCGGCGGTGAGCTGGAATTCGTGGACAGCGGTACGCTGTCGCGAGCGCTGGCGGCCCGCCGGCCCGACTGACTCGATTCATCTGCGGGAGTACCCATGACAGAAACCGTTTTTGCCAAGATCATTCGGCGCGAACTACCGGCGGACATCGTCTACGAAGACGACCAGGTCCTGGCTTTTCGCGATATCAATCCGCAGGCGCCGACGCACGTGCTGGTAATTCCGAAAGTCGAGATTGCAACCGTCAACGACATTCAGCCCGGGCAGGCGGAGCTGGTCGGCAGGATGGTGCTCGCCGCGCAGCGTATCGCGGCCGAGGAGGGTATTGCCGAAGACGGTTATCGACTGGTAGTCAACTGCAATCGTCACGGCTGCCAGGAGGTATATCACCTGCACCTGCACCTGATTGGCGGTCGCCAGTTACGCGGGATTTCCGCCGGCTAGGCTGAACGAGGGCAGACCCGGGGATGCGACGCGGCGGCGCGTGCTAGCGATCGGTTCTTGTATCCGCGGCTTCCAGGCTGCGCAGGTAACTCTGGTAGCGCGAACTTGCCAGCCGGCCGTCGCCGAGCGCGGTAACAACCGCGCAGCCCGGCTCGCGCAGGTGCTGACAGTTGTGAAACCGGCAGGCGTTGGCCAGTTCGCGGATCTCGCGAAATCCCTGCGCGGGTGATAGCGAGCGGTCGATCCAGGGATTGAACCCGCGGACACCCGGTGTGTCGATCAGGTCGCCACCGCCGGGCAGGTGGTACAGGCGGCTGCTGCGGGTCGTGTGGCGGCCCTCTTCGTTGGCCGCGGAAATGTCGGCGATCCGGATCTCCTCGTCGGGCAAAAGCCAGCGGGTAAGCGATGATTTACCGACACCGGATACGCCGCCGAGCACGGAAACCTCGCCCGCGAGCCTGTCCCGCAGCAGGTCCATGCCCGTGCCGTTTTCCACGCTGGTGTTGACCAGGTCGTAGCCGAGTGGCCGATATATGGATTCGAGTTCGAACGGGTCGGAAGCATGCTCCAGCAGGTCGATCTTGTTGAGGACGATGAGTGGCCGGATATCCTGCTGCTCGGCCGACAGCAGGTACTGGTCGAGCAGCAGCAGGTTCGGCGCCGGGACGACCGCCAGGCAAACGACGAGCTGGCTGATGTTGGCGGCGACCGCGCGGGTGTTACCGAAGCCATCGATACGTTGCAGCAGGTTAGCGCGCGGCAGAATCGCAAGCACGCGGTAATCGTCACGATCGCCTTGCTCGAGCGCGACGCGGTCACCGCAGACGATCGAGCCGAGATTGGATTTGATTTTGGCGTCGACGGTGTTGACCGCATCATCCCGCTCGACTTCGAGCAGTACTCGCCCGCCCTGGTGGGAGACGACCAGGGCCTGCAGGTGATCGGCGGACAGTGCCTCGGTCTGCTGCGCCTGTCGTATACGTTGCCGCTGCTGCTGGCTGAGCCTGCGCCGGGCCATCGGCAATCAGTTCCGGATGACCGTCACCCGCATCACGCCCCGGTCCGCGAAGCGCCGTCCGCCAGCGACTGCAGGTGGTTGATCCGGATCGAGGCAGGGGGATGCGAATCGTAGAATACCGAGTGCACCGGGTCGGGTGTCAGCGTGCTGGCGTTGTCGCGGTAGAGGTTGACCAGGGCCGAGATCAACGCGCGGTAATCGCTGTTGCGATGAGCGAATTCGTCCGCCTCGAATTCATGCTTGCGCGACAGCGCGGAAAACAGGGGGCCAACGAAATAGGCGAAGACCGGCATGACCAGCAGGAACAGCAGCAGTGCATTGTGGGTCGCGACCCGCTCGACCCCGAGTGCATGGTAGAACCAGGCTGAATTCATCAGCCAGGCCAGCAGTGCAAAGGCGATAAAGGAGATAATCGACGACATCAGCAGCATCTTGCGAATATGGTGGCGTTTGTAGTGCCCCAGTTCATGCGCCAGCACCGCTTCGACCTCATCCGCCGACAGGGTTTCCAGCAGGGTGTCGTAAAACACGATGCGCTTGTTGCGACCAAATCCGGTGAAATAGGCGTTGCCATGTGCCGAGCGGCGCGATCCGTCGACCACGAATACGCCCTGGCTGTGGAAGCCGCAGCGTGCCAGCAGCGCCTCGATGCGGCCGCGCAGGGCGTCGTCCTGCAGGCGACTGAAGGTGTTGAACAGGGGCGCGATGAATGCCGGGTAGGCCCAGATCATCAGCAGGTTGAAGCCCATCCACAGCAGCCAGGCGTAAAGCCACCACGGATCACCAGCGCGGTTCATCAACCACAGGATCGCGATCAGCAGGGGGGTGCCGATCAGGGCAACCAGCAGGGTAGTCTTGACCAGGTCGAGGATCCAGGTCGACAGGGTCGTCTTGTTGAAGCCGAAGCGTTCCTCGATGACGAAGGTGCTGTAATAACTGAATGGCAGGCCGAGTATCGACGTCGCCAGCATCAGCGTCGCAATCACGAGCACCCCGGTCGGCAGCGGTGACAGCGCCTGCTGCTGCCACCAGCCGTCAATCAGGCTGATGCCTCCTCCGAGGGTCCACAGCAGCAGCCACAGCGTGTCCCAGGCCAGTTCGAAACGGCCGAAGCGCAGCTTGGTGCAGTTGTAGTCGCCGGCCAGCCGGTGGTCTTCGAGCGAGATATCGTCGGCAAAAGCTTCGGGAACCCGGTCGTAGTGGGCGCGGATGTGATCGACCTGGCGGCGGACGAGCCACAGGCGAACGATCACCGATGCGGCGAGAAAAACGAGGAAAACGGCGGTAAAGGTGGGCATGCATCAACCCGGCTCGAAAAACTTGCTATAGTTTAGCGCATCTGCTGTGGCCATGTAGTGCGGAGCCGGAATGACGATTAACGATACCAACCTGATCTGGATCGACCTGGAGATGACCGGGCTCGATACGCAAACCGACCAGATCATCGAGATTGCAACCGTCGTGACCGATGCCGGACTCGAGATACTCGCGCAGGGACCCGTGATCGCCATTCACCAGCCAGCGGCCGTGCTGGATGCCATGGATGAGTGGAATACCACCCACCATGGCGACTCCGGACTGATACGGCGGGTGCAGGAAAGCTCGAGCACGGCAGCGGATGCCGAGAGTGAAACCCTCGAATTCCTGCGTCGATACGTAGCGGCGGGCAAATCGCCGATGTGCGGCAACAGCATCTGCCAGGACCGGCGCTTCCTCGCGCGCCTGATGCCGACGCTGGAGGCTTTTTTCCACTACCGCAATCTCGATGTCAGCACGCTCAAGGAACTGGCGCGGCTGTGGAAACCCGAACTCATGGCGGGCTTCGCCAAGAAAGGCGCGCACCTGGCGCTGGACGATATCCTCGAATCCATCGAGGAGCTCAAGTACTATCGCGAGCGTTTTATCGCGCTCTAGTTCAACCCGCCGCTACCCCGCCGCAGGGGCCTCGCCTGGCGGTTAAAGAAAATGCGTTTGCTGCCGATCCACTGGTCTGACTCGGTTTACCCTGACGCAGCGTACAATTATGGATCTCGCCTCGCTCATCGGCATCATTTCGGGCATCGGTCTGATCGTTTCGGCGATCATTCTGGGCGGCGATATGCATCATTTTTTCAATGTGCCCGGCGTCATGATCGTCATGGGTGGAACCATGGCGGCCACGCTGCTGACTTTCCAGTTCCGCGACGTGCTCAATGCCTTCAAAAGCGCCTATTTCGTGTTTTCCTCGCCCAAGCAGGATCCGCAGGAACTGATCAATACGATGATCAAGCTGGGTACCATCAGCCGGCGCAAGGGTTTGCTCAGCCTGATGGACGTCAAGACCAATTCACCGTTCCTCAAGCGTGTCTGCACGCTGATCGCAGACGCCGCCGACGAGGAAACCCTGCGCAGCGCCATGCGCACCGAGATCGAGTCGATGCAGATGCGCCACTACATCGTGCAGGACGTGTTTCGCAAAATGGCGATGTACGCACCGTCTTTCGGCATGCTCGGGACCCTGATCGGCCTGATCCAGATGCTGTCCCTGCTCGCCAGCCCCGAAAACCTGGGGCCCGCGATGGCAATCGCGCTGCTGACGACGTTTTACGGCACGCTGCTGTCGACCGTTATATTCCTGCCGATCGCCGGCAAGCTCAAATCCCGCACCGTTGCCGAGGTCATGAATTTCGAAATCATCTACCAGGGCGCGGTCAGTATCCTGCAGGACAACAACCCGCTGTCGGTCTACGAGAAACTGTCGTCCTTCGTGCCCGCGAAAAAGCGTAAACCGCTGCAGAAGATGCGTCGGAGCGCCTGATGTCGGCGCGTTCGTTCTCCGATGTTTTCGACGAGGATTCCGGCGGCAGCGCCTGGGTCGTGACCTTCGCTGACATGATGACGCTGATCCTGGTGTTTTTTATCCTGCTCTACACGCTGGCGGATTTCGAGGATGATGCGTATCGCGACCTGGTCGACTCGGTGGAAGTGCTGGATGGCGACGGTAATCGCATCAGCGTGATCGATTTTGCCACCCGCAAGGGGCGTGACCCCGAACCGCTGCAGATGGTCGAGGACATGCTCGGCATGAATCCGTCGAGCGCGCCGATCGAAAACCTGCGGCCCGCAATCGTCGGCGAGATGGAGAGCATGATCGAGAATACCGAGATCGCTGACAGTGTCGCGCTGAGTTTCAACGGTGACCAGATCAACCTGCAGATCGATGGTCGTTTCCTGTTCGATTCCGGACGAGCCGAACTCAAGGATCGTGCTCGTTTTATTTTTGCCAACCTCGCGGCCCTGTTTCGTGAACACGCCGATTACCGCATCGCGATCCGCGGACATACCGACGATCGCGATATCTCGACCGCGCAGTTTCCGTCCAACTGGGAACTGTCCGCGGTCAGGGCGACCACGGTATTGCGCTACTTCATCGGCCAGGGCATCGACCCCGAGCGTATGACTGCCACCGGCTACGCGGATTACCTGCCGCTGGTGAACAACGACAGTAACGAAAATCGGGCACGTAACCGGAGAGTGGAATTTGTTCTGGAAAAAGAAAACGACGCTTGACGTCTCGCTTGAGCCGCGTTTCAACGACCATCGGGCGGCGTACCGAATTGCACCAGAAAAGGGCAAGCCGGTGATCGTATCGGTCGACGGCAACTCTTTTGATGCACTGAACGTCAGCGGTACCGGGATAGCCTTTCGCGCGCACAATTTCGAGGCGGGCGACCAGCTTCGGGGCATGCTGCGCCTGCCCAGCGAGAACAGGGTATTCCCGGTTCGACTGGAGGTGGTCGCCAAGCAAAAGGACCTTTGCCGTTGCCGGTTCACAGAAATTCACGAGGACGCTGAAAATCTACTACACTCTTATATACTCGATTTGCAAAAGCGCAAAATCAGGCAGAACAGCGGTACGCACTGAGCCCTGTTCTGGGGTAGCCGGGATACGGAAACCTGTTGTGTTTTCAGGCATTTATTTGGATATTCTATTGAATTGCATTGATTTTCCGGGTGAAATCGGCGACACTTGCCTGCACGCTGGCACAAAATACAATAGCCAGTGCAACTGTCTGATTTTACTCAATTTTTTCGGGAAGCGGTCTTGATTAAACAGCGCACGTTGAAGAATGTGATACGCGCCATGGGCGTCGGTTTGCATACGGGGAAAAAGGTATATCTGACGTTGCGTCCGGCGCCGGTCGACTCAGGCATCCGGTTCCGGCGCATCGACCTCGACCCGGTAGTCGAAATCCTGGCCCGCCCGGACAAGGTTGGCGACACCAACCTGTCGACCACGCTGGTCGAAGATGGTGCGCGGATCTCGACCGTCGAACACCTGCTGTCGGCAATTGCGGGTCTCGGCATCGATAATGCCTACATCGATCTGAGCGCCGAGGAAGTGCCGATCATGGACGGCAGTTCCGGTCCCTTCGTCTTCCTGATCCAGTCCGCCGGTATCGTCGAGCAAAACGCAGCCAAGAAGTTCATCAAGATCCGCAAGAAGGTCCGCGTCGAGGACGGCGACAAGTGGGTCGAGTTCAAACCTTTCAATGGTTTCAAGGTAGCGTTCGAGATCGACTTCGATCACCCCCTGTTCACCAAGCAGAAGCAGGCCTGCCAGATCAACTTCTCGACTACTTCGTTCGTCAAGGAAGTCAGTCGCGCGCGCACCTTCGGCTTTCAGAAAGATATCGAGTTCCTGCGCGCTAACAACCTTGCGCTCGGCGGCAGCCAGGACAACGCGATCGTGCTCGACGACTACCGCGTGCTCAACGAGGAAGGCCTGCGCTACGACAACGAGTTCGTCAAGCACAAGATCCTCGATTCGATCGGCGATCTTTACCTGCTCGGTCACAGTCTCATCGGCGCTTTTTCCGGTTACAAGTCGGGTCATGCGCTGAACAATCGCCTGCTGCTCGCGCTGATGGCCGATGCCGATGCCTGGCAAGAGGTCACCTTCGAAGATGCATCGTCCGCACCGATTTCCTACGCGCAGCCCGTGGAAGCGACAGTCTAGGACCGGTTCGTGAATATACTTTTTCTGTCATCGAACAAGGGCAAGATCGGCGGGCTAAACCTGTTCCGGCCGCTGCACCTGGTGGCGATGATTGCGATGACAGGCATACTCATGGCGGCTTCCGCCTATATCGGCTACAGCGTCAACCCGAACCAGGACAACCAGGCCATCATCGACGCCTGGCAGGAAGACGTCCATCGCTACCAGGTCGAGCTGGACAATATTCGCCAGGAGGCTGATGCCGATATCGACGCGATGTCCTCGCGTATCGGACTGCTGCAGGCGCACGTGATGCGACTCGACGCGCTCGGCCGCAAGCTGATGCACATGGCCAGCATCGACAAGGGCGAATTCGACTTCGACAACACACCGGCGCTGGGCGGACCGGAGTCGGTCAGCAGCGAGAGCCTCGAACCCGACGAGCTCGACATTGCCATCGAACAGCTCGGCATGGATCTCGAGATCCGCGAAAACCAGCTGGTGGTGCTGGATAACTACCTGCTGAACGAAAACCTGCGCAAGGAAGTTCAGCCCAGCGGCCGCCCGATCGTCAAGGGCTGGATTTCGTCTTATTTCGGCATGCGCACGCACCCGATTTCGGGACGGCGCGAAATGCACAAGGGTATGGACTTTGCCGGTAAGCTCGGTGGTCCGGTCATCGCGGTCGCCAAGGGTGTCGTTACCTATTCCGGCAAGCGCTGGGGCTACGGCAATGTAATCGATATCAATCACGGCAACGGTTACGTCACGCGTTACGCGCACAATTCTCGCCTGCTGGTTTCCGTGGGCGACACGGTCGAAAAGGGATTCCAGATCGCGGAAATAGGATCCTCCGGGCGCTCCACGGGGCCCCACGTCCATTTCGAAGTCATCAAGGATGGACGAGAGATCAATCCGGTACGCTTCATCCGGGCTACCAATTGATCGGCCGGCGCCGTATTCGCGACGCCGACTTGAAACTCAAGCAGTCACCTCCACGTCAGCAGGCAGACCTGTCATAAGCTCCGCACGATGTTGTCCAAAGCCATAAAAGCTGTATTCGGCAGCCGCAACGACCGAATCGTCAAGAAACTCAACCAGCGCGTCGGCCGCATCAACCAGCTCGAACCCGAACTGCAGGCGCTGGACGATGCCGCCCTGCGCGCCAAGACCGAAGAGTTCCGCCAGCGCCTGGCCGCAGGCGAAAGCCTCGATCAGTTGCTCGATGAAGCCTTTGCCGTGTGCCGCGAGGCATCGGTGCGTACGCTTGGCATGCGCCACTATGACGTACAGCTCATCGGCGGCATGATACTCAACAACAACCAGATTACCGAGATGCGCACCGGCGAGGGCAAGACGCTGGTGGCGACCCTGCCGGCCTATCTCAATGCGCTGGGCGGTAAGGGCGTGCACATCGTAACCGTGAACGATTACCTGGCCGAACGCGATGCCGCCTGGATGGGAGAGATCTACAATTTTCTCGGCCTCAGCGTCGGCGTGGTGCTGAGCAGCATGGATTACGACGCCAAGCGGACAGCCTACGCTGCCGATATCACCTACGGCACCAACAACCAGTTCGGCTTCGACTACATGCACGACAACCTGTGTTTTACGCTCGACGAGCGCGTGCAGCGGGAGCTCAACTACGCCATCGTCGACGAGGTCGACTCGATCCTGATCGACGAAGCGCGCACGCCGCTGATTATTTCCGGCCAGGCCAGCGACAGCTCCGATCTCTACACCCGGATCAACAAGATCATCCCGCGGCTGCAAAAGGTCGAAAGCGAGGACGGCCCGGGCGATTACAGCATCGACGAGAAGTCCAAGCAGGCTTTTCTGACCGAGTCGGGTCACGACAGCGCCGAAAACCTGCTGCTCGAGGCCGGCCTGCTCGGCGAGGGCGAGAGTCTCTACGACGCTTCCAATATCGCGCTGGTGCATCATCTCAACGCCGGGCTGCGCGCGCACGCGATCTACCAGCGCGATGTCGACTATATCGTGCAGGACGGATCCATAGTCATCGTCGACGAGTTCACTGGCCGTACCATGCCGGGCAGACGCTGGTCGGAAGGTCTGCACCAGGCGATCGAGGCCAAGGAAGGCGTCAGCATTCAGCACGAAAACCAGACCATCGCCTCGATCACGTTCCAGAATTACTTTCGCCTTTACGACAAGCTCGCCGGCATGACGGGCACGGCCGATACCGAGGCTTTCGAATTCCAGCAGATATACGGGCTGGAAGTCGTGGTCGTGCCGACCAACATGCCGATGATTCGCGAGGACCTGGGCGACCTGATCTACCTGACTACCGGGGAAAAGTTCGAAGCCATCATCGATGATATCCGTGACTGTGTCGGACGCGGCCAGCCCGTACTGGTCGGTACCACGTCGGTGGAAACATCGGAATACCTTGCCGGGCTGCTGAACAAGGCCAGGATCAAGCACCAGATACTGAACGCCAAGCAGCACGAGCGCGAGGCCAATATCATTGCCGACGCCGGCATGCCCGGCACGGTTACGATCGCCACCAACATGGCCGGTCGCGGTACCGACATCGTGCTTGGCGGCAACCTCGAGGTGCATCTCAAGGAATTGCCCGAGGATGACGCGGCCGCGCGCGAAAAACTCGGCGCCGAATGGCAACAGCGTCACGACCAGGTCATAGCCGCGGGCGGACTGCATATCATCGGCACCGAGCGTCACGAGTCGCGTCGCATCGACAACCAGTTGCGCGGTCGCTCCGGGCGCCAGGGCGACCCGGGATCGACGCGCTTTTACCTGTCGATGGAAGACAGCCTGATGCGAATTTTCGCGTCCGAGAAGGTTGCGGGGCTGATGCAGAAGCTCGGCATGGAAGAGGGCGAGGCGATCGAGCACCCGTGGGTGACGCGCGCGATCGAAAACGCGCAACGCAAGGTCGAAGCGCACAACTTCGATATTCGCAAACAGCTGCTGCAGTACGACGATGTCGCCAACGACCAGCGCAAGGTCATCTACCAGCAGCGTGACGATTTGCTGCACAGCGAGAATATCTCCGATGCGATTACGAACATGCGCAAGGATGTCCTGCACGGACTGTTCCGCGGTCATGTGCCGCCCAACTCGCTCGACGAACAGTGGGATATCGAGGGACTGGAGCAGGCGCTGGTACAGGAGTTCGGCGTAGAGCTGCCGCTGCAGCGCTGGCTCGATGAAGAAGACGAGCTCACCGACGACGACGTTTACGACCGTATCCTCGAGCACTTCGAGCAGGCTTATGCCGAAAAGGTCGAGCAGCTCGGCGATCTCGCGGTACGCCTGGAAAAGGAAATTACGCTGATGATCGTCGATCGTCACTGGAAGGAGCACCTTGCGGCGATGGATTATCTGCGCCAGGGAATCGGGCTGCGCGGTTACGCGCAGAAAAACCCGGTACAGGAATTCAAGCGCGAATCCTTCGAAATGTTCACCGGCATGCTCGACGGCATCAACTTCGAGGTTGTGCAGGCGCTTACCCGGGTACAGATTCGCAGCGAATCCCAGGTCGAGGCGCTGGAACAAAGCCACCAGCCGGAGCAGAACATCCGCATGGAACACGCCAATGCGCACAATCCGCTCGAAGCCCCGCAGCCCGCAGATGAAGCCGACCAGGCACAGCCCTACGTGCGCGAGCAACCAAAGGTCGGGCGCAACGAGCCCTGCTGGTGCGGCTCGGGCAAAAAATTCAAACACTGCCACGGCAAACTCTAGGCGTGGCGGTCGGCCTCGCAGCTCCTTCCAGTCTGTTGCCGGTAGGCGGGATCCGCCTGGCGGCGATGCGTTGCGGGATCAAGCCTGCGGGTGACGACAGGGACCTGGCGCTGGTCGAAATTGCGGCTGGCGCGAGTGTGGCCGGGGTATTCACCCGCAGCCATTTTGCCGCGGCACCGGTTGAGATCTGCCGGCGACACCTCGCCGAGTGCCCGGGCTCCCGCTACCTGCTGATCAACTCCGGCAACGCCAATGCTGCCACCGGCGAAGCCGGCTACCAGGCCGCGCTCGACTGTTGCCAGGCGGTGGCGGACGCCGCCGGTATCGAGCGCTGCGAGGTGCTGCCGTTTTCTACCGGCGTGATCGCCGAAGCCCTGCCGCTGCAGCCGATCCTGGCCGCGGTGCCGCAACTGTTCGAGAATCTCGATGCCGATGCCTGGCTGGATGCCGCCGAGGGCATCATGACTACCGATACCCTGCCCAAGGCGGTTAGCCGGCGGCTCGAGATCGAGGGCAGGCCGGTGACCATAACCGGCATGGCCAAGGGATCTGGCATGATCAAGCCGGATATGGCCACGATGCTGGCGTATGTCGCTACCGACGCGCGGATCGACGCGGCGGCTATCGATGGCCTGCTGCAGGACATGGTCAACGACAGTTTCAACTCGATCACGGTTGACGGCGATACATCGACCAACGACTCCTGCCTGCTGATCGCCACCGGTGCCAGCGGCGTCGACCCGGGCGGCAACGAGGCCTTTATCGACGCGTTGCGGGCGGTGTTTCGCGAGCTGGCGCAGGCGATCATCCGCGATGCCGAGGGCGCGACCAAGTTTGTCGAGGTCGAGGTAAACGGCGCCGCCAGCCGCGAAGATGCCCGTGCGGTGGCTTTTACCATTGCCGAGTCGCCGCTGGTCAAGACCGCGCTGTTTGCCTCCGATCCCAACTGGGGGCGGCTGATCATGGCAATCGGGCGAGCGCCGGCGGCGCGCATCGATACCGACCGAATCGATCTTTTCCTGGGGTCGGTGCGGCTGCTGTACCGGGGATTGCCCGATCCCGCTTACCGCGAGGAGCTCGGTCAGGCGGCGATGAACGATACCGAGATCGGTATTCGCGTGGAAATGAACCTGGGCGAGGCCGCTGCCAGGATCTGGACCTCGGACCTGTCCTACGAATACGTCAAGATCAATGCCGAATACCGCAGCTGACGGCGCGATCGTCAATCCGGGACACATCGACGAAGACCACCTGCACGTGGCCGCGGCCATAGTCTGGGAGTCTCCCGATCAGCGGCGCTTCCTGATCGCGCGACGTCCCAGGGGCAAACATCTCGAGGACCTCTGGGAACTACCTGGCGGCAAGCTCGAAGCGGGTGAATCGGTGGTCGACGCGCTGCAGCGCGAACTCGAGGAGGAAATTGGCATCGTGCCAACCGAGGTTGCGCCTTTCATGCGGGTCTACTACCGCTATCCCGAACGCAACGTACTGCTCGATACCTGGGTGGTCGAGGCTTATCGGGGCGAAGTCAGCGCGCGCGAACGACAGGAACTGTGCTGGGTCGGGAGCGACTCGCTGGATGAATTCAGCTTTCCGCCCGCCGATCTACCTATCCTGGATGCTATAAAGTGCAGCTGGACAACAGGAACTCGACGTCATCCTTGACCTGCACCGGCAGGCCCTCGCGCGGATTCGGAATAAGAAAGCGCACCGAAAACCGGTGCTTGCCGGCGCTGATCTCGGGGTACATGCCGGCGTCGGCATCAACGCCGATACGAATCAACTGCGTCGACTTGCGCGTATCCAGCGATTTTTGATAGAAGCCGTTCTCGGCCATCGTCGGCCGCGGCGCGCCACTGTCGCGGATGACCGTCAGGATCAGGTCGATTACCTCGGCCAGTTCGCAATAGGGTTCCGACCAGGCACGCAGGTCGGCAACGCGCGACTCGTGATCGAGGTTGAGCCAGAAGCGCAGCTGCGGCAGATCGAAATCGCAGGAGCCGCCCGGAATCGAGGTGCGTTGCTTGATCGCGACGAGGAAGTCGACGCGCTTCAGGTGCTCCCCGAGCTTGCCATCGAGACGGTGAATCCGGTCCAGCGCACCCGCCAGCTTGCTTAACACGAGGTCGAGTTTTCCCCGGTCGATATCGCTGTGCTCGGCGATCGCTCGCAGCGCGGTTTGCTGGCGCTCGAGCTCTTTCATCAGTTCCTGCTTGAGATCGCCGCGTTCGAGCAGCGAGGTCAGTTCGAGAATCGTCAGCAGGGCGCTGTAGGCACTCCAGTCACCTTTCAGGCCTTCGAAATAGTGATACCTCCGCATCAGTGTCTCGACCCGCAGACACATGCGAATTCGCTCGTTAAGCGGCTGTTCGAAGGTTTGTAACTTGGCCGACATGGCAGGTCAAAAAACGGGTAACCCAGTAATTATAGCCGAAAATCCCTGCTGTCATGTGTCGGCTCCGGGTTTGCCGGAATCCGCGCCGACGGCCATCCGCCGGTATTGCCGGTGCAGGTTTTCCACCTGTTGCTCCAGGTTGGAGCCAGAGTCGCCGTTGAGTATCAGGTCGTGCGCGCGCGCCACGCGCTCGTCGTTGGTCAATTGCTGGGCGAGCATGCTGTGCGCCAGTTCCTCGCTGATGTCATCGCGTCGCATCAGGCGCTCGATTTGCACTTCCGCGGGACAGTCGACTACCAGGATGCGATCGACCAGGGCCTGGAAGTTGGTTTCGAATAGCAGCGGTATGACCACCATGACGTACGTCGAACCGGCCTGCCGTTTCATTTCGTCGTGACTGCGCTTGAAAATCAGCGGGTGCAGCATAGCTTCGAGCCAGCTCTTCTGATCGGGCCGGCTGAATACGATCTGCCGCAGCAGCGCGCGATCGATACGGCCCTCTTGATCGAGGATCTCGCTACCGAAATGGTCGACGACCTGGCTAAAAGCACGTTCGCCCGGTTGCAGCAGGGAGCGGCTGATCACGTCCGTGTCGATGATCGGTACGCCGCGCGCGGCGAAAAGGTCGCTGATCGTGGTCTTGCCCGACGCGATGCCGCCTGTCAGACCCACCGAGAACATCGCTCAGAATTTGAACAGGGAGAAGTAAAAGCCGGCCAGTTCCGCGCCCCACAACAACGCGATCCAGCCGGCCGCGGCGAGGTAGGGCCCGAACGGAATCTGGGTGCCGCGCTCGGTTTTTTTCAGCAGGATCATGCTGATGCCGACCACCGCGCCGACCAGTGAAGACGTCAGGACGATGACCAGTAACAGCTGCCAGCCGGTCCAGGCACCGAGCATTGCCAGCAGTTTGAAATCGCCGTGTCCCATGCCTTCCTTGCCGGTCAGCAGTTTGAACAGTACGAACACGCTCCACAGGCTGAGGTAGCCCGCCATCGCACCGATCACGCTGTCCTCGAGGCTTACGAACACGTTGCCGAGTGCCAGCAGCAGGCCGAGCCACAATAGCGGCAGCGTAATCGAATCCGGCAGCAGCTTGTGTCCGATATCGATGCCGGCCGCGGCAATCAGGCTCCACGTGAACAGCAGCGCGGCGAGGGCCTGCAGGCTGACGCCGAGCTGCCAGCCGACGACCACCGTTACGATCCCGGTAAACAGTTCGACCAGCGGATACTGCGGGGAAATCCGGGTGCCGCATGACGAGCATTTGCCGCCGAGCAGCAGGTAACTCAGGAGCGGGATGTTTTCACGCGCGGTAATCCGGTGGCCACAGTGACCGCAGCGCGAGCGTGGCGTGACCAGGTTGAAAGCGGGCTGTTCCGCTTCGGCCGGCTGTTCGAGGTATTCCAGGCAGTCCCTGCGCCACTCCCGCTGCATCATGACCGGCAGGCGGTAGATGACGACGTTGAGAAAACTGCCGACCAGCAGTCCGACCAGGAACAGGTAACCCAGGTAGAGTGCCGGCGTCTGATCGAGTACCGCTATCAGGTTGGCGAACAACAGCCGTTCCTGTTTGCCGCCCGGGGCACTAGACGACCGATCCCAGTTTGAAGATCGGCAGGTACATCGCGATGATCAGGCCGCCGACGAGTACACCCAGTACCGCCATGATGATCGGTTCCAGCAGCGAGGTCAGCGCATCGACCGCGTTGTCGACCTCGGCTTCGTAAAAATCCGCAACCTTGCCGAGCATCGCGTCGAGCGAACCGGCTTCCTCGCCGATCGCGATCATCTGGATCGCCATGTTCGGAAACAGGCCGGTGTTGCGCACCGAGGTCTGCAGCTGCGTGCCCTGCGAAACCTCGTCCTTGATCCGCAGGCTGGCGTTGTGGTAGATGATGTTGCCGGTAGCACCTGCAACCGAGTCCATCGCCTCGACCAGCGGCACACCGGCGGCGGACATGGTTTCGAGGGTACGGGAGAATCGCGCTATCGCCGACTTGGTCGTGATATCGCCGATCACCGGCGCCTTCAGCGCCCAGCGGTCGAAGGCTTCCTGCACCTTGGGCGAGGTGGCCTTGAGACGCAGGATCCCCCAGACACCGGCACCGATCGCGCCGGCAATCACGTACCACCAGCTCTGCATGAACTCGGAAAGGTTGATGACGAACTGGGTCAGCGCGGGCAGATCGGCGCCGAAAGAGGTGAACAGATCCTCGAACTGGGGGACCACGAACACGAGCAGGATAACCGTCACGATGAAGGCAACGATCAGTACCGCTACCGGGTAGAACAGGGCTTTCTTGACCTTTGCTTTCAGCGCTTCGACCTTTTCCTTGTAGGTCGCCAGCTTGTCGAGCATGGTTTCGAGTGCACCGGACTGTTCGCCGGCGTTGATCAGGTTGATGAACAGTGCGTCGAAGTAAAGCGGTTCCTTGGCCAGCGCTTCGGCCAGCGAGACACCGCCCTCGACTTCGTTCTTGATGCCGAAGATGAGCTTCTGCATTGCCGGGCTCTCGTTACCCTGGCCGATGATTTCGAAGGACTGTACCAGCGGTACGCCGGCCTGCATCATCGTCGCCATCTGGCGCGCGAAGATAGCGATGTCGGCGGGTTTGATCTTGGAGGCACCGCCGAACAGCGGTTTCGGCTTCTTCTTGACCTTGAGCGGATTGATGCCCTGCTTGCGGAGTTCGTTTTTCGCCAGCGTGTCGTTGAGCGCATAAATTTCGCCCTTGACCTTGTTGCCGCCACGATTGGTGCCTTCGTAGGAAAACTCGATTTTTTCCGCGGTTGCTGCTTTCGCTGCCATGGTTTAGTCCTTGGTAACTCGATTTGCTTCTTCAAGACTGATCAGGCCATCCTTGACCTTCTTCAGTGCCGACATTCGCAGGTCGGCAACGCCTTCTTTTTTCGCCTGGTCGGCGAGGTCGATGGAGTTGGCGCCGCTCATGATCAGCCGCCCCATCTCCTCGGAAATGGTCATGACCTGGTAGATGCCGACGCGCCCCTTGTAGCCGCCGGTGCACTTATCGCAGCCGACCGCCTTGTAGATCTTGAGACCCTCGGCAACTTCCTCCTTGGTGAAACCCTCCTTGACGAGCGTTTCCTCCGGGATATCGTCGACCGCCTTGCAGTCGCCGCACAGCCTGCGTCCGAGGCGCTGGGCTATGATCAGGCTGACCGAGGTCGCGATGTTGAACGCGGGTACCCCCATGTTCATCAGGCGGGTCAGCGTTTGCGGACCGTCGTTGGTATGCAGCGTTGACAGCACGAGGTGTCCGGTCTGCGCGGCCTTGATCGCGATGCTCGCGGTTTCCAGGTCACGGATCTCACCAACCATGATCACGTCCGGATCCTGGCGCAGGAAGGCCTTCAGCGCCTCGGCGAAGGTCAGTCCCACCTTGTCGTTGACGTTTACCTGGTTGATACCCTCGAGGTTGATTTCGGCCGGGTCTTCGGCAGTCGAAATATTCGTTTCCGGCTCGTTCAGGATATTGAGACCGGTGTAGAGCGACACCGTCTTACCGGAACCGGTGGGGCCGGTGACCAGGATCATGCCGTATGGATTTGCCAGCGCCTTGAGGTACAGCTCTTTCTGCTCGGGTTCGTACCCCAGCGCGTCGATACCGAGCTTGGCGCTCGACGGATCGAGAATACGCAGCACCACCTTTTCGCCGAACAGGGTAGGGCAGGTGTTGACACGAAAGTCGATCGCGCGCTTTTTCGACAGCTTGAGCTTGATCCGGCCATCCTGCGGTACGCGGCGCTCGGAGATATCCATGCGCGACATGACCTTTACCCGCGCGGTGAGCTTGCCGGCGATATTGACCGGCGGCGACGCGACCTCCTGCAGGATGCCGTCGATGCGATAGCGAATCCGGTATTTTTTCTCGTAGGGTTCGAAGTGGATATCCGAGGCACCCTTGTTGATCGCATCGAGCAGGATCTTGTTGACGTACTTGACCACCGGTGCGTCTTCGGCGTCCGCCGCGGTCGGACCAGAGTCTTCCTCTTCCTCGCCGCCGATATCGAGGTTTTCGAGATCGTCGTCGAGCATGTCGTCCATCGCGGTATCCATCGCGCTGGAGGCTTGCTCGATGAACTCGGCGAGCTGGTCTTCCTGCACCAGCACGGCCTCGGTGGACAGGCCGGTGGCGAACTTGAACTCATCCAGCGCCTGGGTGTTGGTCGGGCTCGAGATCGCGACGTAGAGCTTGTTGCCACGCTTGAACAGCGGTACGGCATTGAGCTTGCCGATCAGTTTTTCCTCGACTACCGAGAAAGCCGCCATTTCCGTGTCCATGACCGACAGGTCGAACACCGGCAGGCCGAATTCCTGCGATGAAATCATCGCGATGACGCTGGAAGGGACGATCTTGTTCTTGGCGAGGTAACTGGTGAGCTGGATACCTTCCTTGTTGGCGCTTTCGACCGCCTGTATCGCGGTGGCCTCATCCAGGTGATTATCCATCACCAGTTTTCGGGCAATGCCCGTCAAATTCATGTTGGTTGCGGCCATAAGCGTCTGTTTTCCCGGAGATTCCCGGCCCAGTAACATTACAGAATAAGAGCTCTAGAAAAAGAGTGTAGCACCAATTTCAGAACCTGTTAAAACCGCTTGCTATCGACTTTTGCGTGTGCAGAGTTGATTGAAAATCAAAAGCTTACTCACGATCGTTAATTTTTATCCTTAAATGGCAGCCGCCCCTGTCAGAGGTGCTGGAAAAAGTGCCGCCGAGGCCGGCCCCGGCAGCACTTTTTGCAGTCGTTTCAGCAGCTGATTCCGCGTCCGGGTGTAACCGATGAACAGCCGCTGCCGGTGAGGTCCCAGTCGATGGATTGCGCGATCAGGGTCGGCGTCATGGTGATGTCGAGCGAGGCGCCACCCGCGCTGACCGCGTCGGAATCGATGGTTATGACACCATTGGCGCCGGTGCTGATGCCGTCGACGTAATTCAGTATGCCGGCGGCGATGTTGGCCGGCACCCCGTTGGTGCTCGGCGTACCGCAGGTTGCCAGCTGTCCCTGCTCCTGGACACAGAGCGAAATCGCGGATTTCCAGGTGGCTGCTGCACCCACCGCGGCGGTCAGTCGCGTACGCTGGGTATAGTCGGCATATTGTGGCACCGCGATGGCGGCGAGAAGGCCGATGATCGCGACCACGATCATGAGTTCTATCAGGGTAAAGCCAGATTCTCGGTTGTTCATTTTCCCATCCCCTCCAGGAAAGATAATCCGGTTGTTGTTGGTTCGGGTTCCTCGGTTATCGGGTGCAGCCGCGCTTTCTCCGTGGTGGCGGCCGGGGTTATTGGCGGAAATGCCTGGCTATTCAGTCCGCTGCCCGGTCCGGGTGCTAGCGCCGTCTGTGCTTCCGTGGTTCGCGGGGCTCGGCTGCTTCCCGCGCGGCGGTTGTCTTGGGGGGTGAAAAAGAACGGGCCCCGCGGGGCCCGTCTTTCAAGCTTTGGTAAGCAACCCGTGATTAGTTACAGGCGATACCGCGGCCGGGGGTGTCGTCGTTGCAGCCGCTGCCATCCAGGGCCCAGTCCACACCAGAGGCGACCAGGGTCGGCGTCATGGTGATGTCCAGTGAAGCACCGCCGGTGTTGACCGCGTCGGAATCGATGGTGATCACGCCTGCACCCGTGGTGGTGATACCGTCAACGTAGTTCAGGACACCGGCACCGATGTCAGCCGGAACGCCGTTGGTACCCGGGGTGCCGCAGGTTGCGTTGGTGATCTGGCCCTGCTCCTGGGCACACAGCGAAATAGCGGTCTTCCAGGTAGCTGCCGCGCCAACCGCGCCGGTCAGGCGAGTACGCTGGGTATAATCGGCGTACTGCGGAATCGCGATGGCAGCCAGGATGCCGATAATCGCTACCACGATCATCAATTCAATCAACGTAAAACCAGATTGTTGTTTCTTCATTGTGAGTTACCTCTTGTCTAAAACTTTTGCGGATCAGAAATCGACTTGAGCCGTTTCATGTAGGTATATATAGCAATCCCGATGCCAATTGTGCCTGTGAAATATTTACCGTTAAAAATCAAGTACTTGGCAAATTCCCCGTAAATCGGGCCGAGAAATCCGGCGCCGTTGTTTGACAAAATTGTCAAATTTTGACGAACTTTGTCAGATCGGGGCAGCGCTCCGTGCCGCTATTCCCGATTCAAGTCTAGTTTATCGATGCGATAGCGCAACTGACGCAGTGTAAGACCCAGTGCGCGCGCGGTGGCCGACTGGTTCCAGCGATGTTTTTCCAGCGCGGCCACGATCTGTTCCTTTTCCAGGTTCTGGGTCATTTGCTCGAGGCTGGGTTGCGCGCCCGCGTTGGTCTCGCTGGCGGGCAGCTGCAGGTCCGGGGGTTCGATCTGCTCGTTTTCGCACAGGGCCAGGGCGCGTTCGAGGATGTTTTCGAGTTCGCGCACGTTACCGGGAAAAGCGTAGGCGGTAAGTGCGTCCTGTGCCGCGGGGGCGATACCGATGTGCGTGCCCTGCTGACGGTTGTGCTTGTCGATCAGGTAGCCGGTAAGCAACGGAATATCCCCTCGGCGTTCGGCCAGCGTCGGTACGGTGACCCCGATAACGTTGATCCGGTAATAGAGGTCCTGGCGAAAGCTGCCGTCGCGTACCATCGCCTCCAGGTCCTTGTGCGACGCGCTGATGATGCGCACGTCGACCGGCTCTTCCTGCTGCGCGCCAACCGCGCGAATCGACTTTTCCTGGATTACCCGGAGCAACTTGACCTGCATCGCCAGCGGCAGGTCGGCGATTTCATCGAGGAACAGGGTGCCGCCGTCGGCGGCGCGGAACAGGCCTTCATTGTCGGTGGTCGCACCGGTGAAGCTGCCCTTGAGGTGGCCGAAAAGCTCACTTTCCATCAGTTCCGACGGGATCGCACCGCAGTTGACCGCGACGAACGCGGCGTCGGCGCGCGATCCCTGCAGGTGTATCTGGCGCGCGACCAGTTCCTTGCCGGTACCGGAGTCGCCGCAGATGAATACCGGCGCCTGGCTGCGCGCAAACTTGGCAATCGAGCGTTTGAGCTCGACCATGGCCGGTGATTCGCCGATGATCTGGTAACGCAGATCGGTTTCATTGTCTGCCTGCTGCGGTGTACTGGGCAAGGTCAGGGCCTTTTCCACCAGGTTGCGCAGGGTATCGAGCGATACCGGCTTGGAGACGAAATCGAAAGCACCGCACTTCATTGCCTTGATCGCGAGGTCGATACTGCCGTGCGCGGTGATTACCGCGGCCGGGGTATCCGGGTAGTGCTGCTGTATGTGTTCTACCAGCGCAATTCCGTCACCATCGGGCAGTTTCATGTCGGTCAGGCACAAATCGAAGGAATCCTGCTTGAGGCAGCGGCTTGCCTGGCTGAAGTCCTCTGCGCAGCTGGTTTCGAGTCCCATGCGCAGCAACGTGATTTCCAGCAGCTCGCGAATATCGGGTTCGTCGTCGACGATCAGTACGCGTTGTTTGCTCATGCCGCAGGCTACCGGTTACGCGGGGTTGCTGGAGGCGGAGACGCCGAGCACGAAGCTGGTACCATCGTCGTCGTTCGGCTGCGCCGATATCGACGCATCGTTGAGCTCGCAGAGCTGAGCGACGATGTACAGACCGAGCCCCGAACCCTGGTGGCTGCGGGTAAAGAAAGGTTCGAATATCTTGTCCATGATGTCGGCGTCGATTCCCGGACCCTGATCCGCGATCTCGATACGAATCCGCGACTGTGGTTCGCGGGTAACGCGAATCGTGATCTGGCCGTCCTCGATCCCGTGCAGGCAGGCATTGGTAAAAAGATTGGTCAGGATCTGCGCCAGATTGCCCGCGTCGAACTCGATTTCGAGCGGGCCCTCGGGCAATTCGAGTTCGACGCGGTCCGGTTCGGCCAGGCCCGACTGGCAGAAATCGTCGACGAAACGGGGCAGCCAGGTCTGCAGGTCGATGGTTTCGCGCACCGTCGGACTGCCGCGGGAGAGTCTCAGGATATCCTCGATGATGTGGTTGATGCGCAGGGTATGCTGGTTGATGATTTCGACCATGCGCTGCTCCGGTTCATCGATATCCTTGTTTTCATGCAGCAGTTCCGCGGCGTAGGATATCGCGCCGAGCGGATTGCGGATTTCATGCGCGATGCTGGCGGTGAGATGGCCCAGTGACGCCAGTTTCGCCTGCTGCATGCTGTCGCGGATCGAGGACACGTCGTTGAGAAAGACCAGCGTATTGGGTTGTCCATGGCTTTCCAGCGGGCGAAAGCTGACCTGCACGTTATCGATGCCGGTTTCGGAAGGCAGGTAGGGAGTGGCAACCTCGGGGTTCTGCCGCCAGGCATCGAGCGTTGCCAGCAGCCGCGGGCTGTCCTTCGACAGTGAAATCGAATCTTCCTGCCCCAGGTGCAGCAAGTCGAGCGCGGCCTGGTTTATGTGCAATATGCGGTTGGCCGGATTCAGTACCAGTACGCCGCCCTGCAGGTTTTCGATGATTTCCTGGTTCAGCGCGGACAGCAGCGCGACATCGCGCTCGCGCTGCTGCACCAGCTGTTCGCTGCTGCGCAGTCGCATCATCAGGTTATGCGTGACGAAAGCGGTCGCGATCAGGCTGGCGCCGAGGATGCCGACCTGGGTCGACTTGCCCTGGTAGCCCACGATATTGGTTACCGAGTAGACGTACTCGGCCAGCAGGCCGATCGAGGCCAGCGATGCAAACAGGATGGCCAGCGAGCGCTGGGTCAGCAGGCCGATGACCGCCACCGGTATGATCAGCAGCATACCGAGGCCGCTGGCGATGCCCCCGCAGGCGTGCATCAGCAGGATGATGATGATCGAATCGCTGTAGATCTGCAGCGCGATTTGCGACTGAAAGCCGCGGCGCTCGATCCACGAAGCCACCAGCCATATGATCGACAGCACGAGAAAAGCGAAACTGACCCAGGAGTAAAGCGTGAGGTGAACAATTTCGAACAGCGGTGACTGGCTGACGAAGCCCTGGGCGAAGAATATCGCCGCCAGCGCCAGGCGATAGATATTGAGCAGCCGTAGCGATGTCCAGTTGCTGCGGCGAGGCTTGAAACCCTGGGCGATGAATCCGCTACTGGTCAAGCTCTGCATGTTCGTCACAGCAATAGGTTTTATCGTCGACCCGAACGATCGACGACTCGGGTACGTGAACGCCACAGTAGCGACACTGGCGCATGGTTTCACTCTGCGCCGATTCGAGGCGTTCGGGTTCGGGTTCGGAAGTGAACAGGCGTTTCAGCAGCCACATCAGGACCGCGACGATAACCAGCAGTATGACCAGGCGCAATAGCATCATGAAGTCGGGAGATAAGCTTGTCGAAGCTTGTATTCGGCGTCTGGCCTATGATTATAACCGTTATTCCGCAAAGCGCTTTAACCGATGACTGGCGCGGGCGCGGGGCCTTACCGCGAGCCGTGAAAAATTATCGACGGGGGGATTGCTGAACGCATAAAACGCCCCTATACTGCCCGCCTTTTTATTGTTGATGGTTATCTCTGGGAGCACGAATCAATGACAATAAATCTGCCGGATGGCTACAGGCCGTCGCCCGATGAAGATTATATGTCGCCGCAGCAGCTCGAGTATTTTCGCCAGAAACTGCTCGACTGGCGGGCGGAATTGCTGCAGGAATCGGAAAACACGATTTCTCACCTGAAGGAAGAAAACTGGCAGGAGCCCGATATCAACGATCGCGCCTCGCTCGAAACCGACGCCGCGCTGGAACTGCGCACCCGCGACCGTTACCGCAAGCTGGTCAACAAGATCGATTCGGCCCTGTCGCGGGTAGCCGACGGCACTTACGGCTACTGCGCCGACACCGGTGAAGAGATCGGCCTGTTCCGTCTCGAAGCGCGGCCGATTGCAACCCTGACCGTGGAAGCGCAGGAAAAACACGAGCGGCTCGAAAAGCAACGACGCGACGACTGAGCGTAACAGCCCCGCTAAGCAAAACGGCCTGCATCGTCAGGCCGTTTTGCTTTTGCTGTCGGTGATCTCGGTGTTGATCGGCACCCGCGCGGTCGGCACGACCCGCGCGGCCCCCTCGCAGTGTTGATGCTGGTCGTCGAAGAAGATATGCGGCGAAAAGGATTCCAGGATCTTGGCTTTCGGCACGCCACCGAGGAAAAAGGTTTCGTCGATGCGCACGTTCCATGCTCGTAGCGTGCGAATCACGCGCTCGTGTGCCGGGCTGTTGCGCGCGGTGACCAGCGCGGTTCTGATCGGCGGTTCCTCCAGGCCGGCCGCCTGCTGCAGGTCGAACTGCAGGAACGACAGTGTTTTCAGCAGCTTGGCAAAGGGGCCCTCGGGCAGCGGCTGCTGCGCATTTAGTTGCTCGTGCTCGAGAAAAGCCTCCAGCCCCTCGTTCTGGTAAATCATTTCCGACTCCTCGGAAAACAGCACCGCGTCCCCGTCGAAGGCGATACGGATCTGTTCCAGCGGGCTCGGTCCGTTGCGCCGCGCGCCGTCATAGATCAGCCCCGCGGCAACATTCGATTCGACCGCGGCCTGCACGTCTTCCTCGGTGGCCGACAGAAACAGGTCGACCTCGAAGGCACTGAGATACTTGGCCACGGGTTCGCCGCCGGTGAAGGCGGCGCGCGTGATATCGAGGTTGTAGCTGTCGATCGAATTCGAGATGCGCAGGCTGGTGTCAGCCGAATTGCGCGAAATGATCACGACCTCGGTGCGCCGGACGCCGGGCTCGACCTGGTTGATCCCGAGGATTGCCTCGATCAGCGCGAAGCCGGTACCGGGCTGCAAAATATCGTTTTCGTGTTCCAGCTGGTAGCGGCAATAGGCCTCGAGCCCTTCGTGTTCGTAAATCTCGTTTTCCCGGCTCAGGTCGAACAGTGCCCGCGAGGACACACCGATGACCAGATAGTTGGAGAGATCGTAAGGCATTACAGCGCCTTGACCAGGATCTTGGAGCGCCGATCCGGGTTATAACTGGCGAGCTTGGCCGCGGGCAACTCGAAATCGACGGCTTCGTCGAAACCGTGCTCGAGAAACCAGTGCGAAGTACGCGTGGTCAGCGTATACAGGCGCTGCGCGCCGGTCGTGCCGGCCCGGAGCTCGGCGAGTTCGAGCAACTGGCTGCCGAGGCCCGCGCGCTGGTAATCCTCGTGCACCGCGAGGCAGGCTATCTCGGCCAGCCCCTGGTCGCTGTAGGGGATGCAGGCAATACAGGCGATGATCATGCCGTCTTTCTCGATAACCTCGAAGTGCGCGATTTCCAGCTCCAGCTGCTCACGCGAGCGCGGCACCAGCACACCGTTTGCCTCGAGCGGTTCGATCAGGCTGATGATACCGCCGATGTCGTCGATACTGGCGCGCCGGCTGCCCTCGTAGAACAGGTTGGTAATCATGCTGCCGTAGCCGTCGCGGGTAAACAGCTCCAGCAGCAGGCCGCCGTCGACCTGCTGGTCGATCAGGTGTACTCGCTTGACCTGCGCCTGGATTGCGCGAATAGCCTGTTCGAGCAGGTGGCGCAGATCGGCAGGCAGCGCCGGGTCCGCCCGCAGGCGCTCGCAATCCGCGGTCGACAGTGTGCTTGCCAGCTGCTCGCCGCCCTCGACGTCCTGCAGCACGTAAATCAGCTTGTCGGCCCGCAGCGCACGCGCTACTTCGCAGGCCAGCTCCTCGGAGGGCAGGTTGAAAACCTCGCCGGTGCGCGAGTAACCGAGATTGGACAGCAGGATCACGTGATTCAGCGCCAGTACCTGGTTGATTTCGTCGTGCTTTACGTCGCGCACCTTGCCGGAATGCTGCATGTCGATGCCGTCGATGACGCCGAGCGGCATGCCGGTGACGAAGTTACCGCTGGTCAGGGTGATATCGGAGCCCGACATGGGCGTATTCGGCAGGCCCATGGACAGGTGTGATTCGAGATGGGTCCTGACCTCGTTGATCGCCTGCACGATCAGCGGCATCGAGTCGCCATCGCTGATACGCACGTTGTGATGAAAGCGCGACTCCCGCTGGTTGGCGGCGAGATGGGTATCGATGCGCCGGCGACTGCTGTGCAGAATGACGAGCTTGATGCCGAGATGATTCAGCAGCGCGATATCGTGCACCAGGCCGATAAAACGCTCGGAGTAAATCACGTCGTCGGCGATCAGGATGACGAAGGTCTTCTTGCGATACGCCTTGATGTACGGCGCCGCGGCACGAAACCATTGCACGTAATCCTGCGTGTTGCTCATCAACTTCTATATTCGCTAAACTCGTCAACGCACTATAGTACAAAGACCCTGGCTAACATAGGGCGTAAAGGGAATTCGAGATCGACAACTCCGGCCATTCAGCAGGTAGTCACCAGCTGCAGCAACAGGAACTGGTTGCATTTCTGTATCACCGGTTCCGCTTCGGCATATTCATAACCCTGTTCGTATCGGCCGTCGCCTCACTGCTGGCCTATGTCGAGCTTTCCATCCAGGGGCGCGAGGCCTGGGTGCTGGGCTGGTTCCTGCTGCTGTGCGCGCTGCTGTTCCTGCGCTGGCAGCTGTTGCAGAAGTTTCTCAACCTGCCCAACCGGGGCTACTTTCAGTACCAGAAGTGGCACAACCGCTTTTACCTCGGCGTGATCGCCACCGGGGCCATGCTCGGCTGCGGTGCGGCGCTGCTGATGCCCTTCATAACCACCAACGTGCAGATCATCCTGCATTCCGCGCTGCTGGCGATGTGCGCCGGGGCAATTGCCTACCTGTCGACCTCGCTGCGCGTCTACATCGCCTACATGGTAACCACCATGATGCCGGTAACCGTGTGGTTGTTTCTGCAGCAGAACTCGGACACTTATGTGCTCAGTTTTCTCTACCTGTTTTTCATGATTGCGGGCTGGATCAGCGTCAAGCGCATGAACGACCTGGTCAACGACGCGCTGTATTACCGCTACGATAACGAAATCCTGATCGACGACCTGCAGCGCCTGCTGGCCTCGGTATCGAGCAACAACAAGGCGCTGGAAAAAATCTCCACTACCGACGAATTGACCGGTATCTCGAACTATCGCGCTTTCCGGGTACACCTCGAAGATGTCTGGCGCCAGTATGCGGGCAACAAGGTCCAGGTGTCGCTGATCAAGCTGAATCTCGACTACTTCCAGGAATACAACGCGTACTACGGCCAGGAAGCGGCCGATGAAAAACTGGTTAAGCTGGCGCGCCTGCTCAATGAACAGATTGCGCACAAGAGCCAGCTGGCCGCACGCCTGCACGGCGCGGAGTTTGCGCTGCTTTTGCCGGGCGTTAGCTGCGAAAATGCACGCCAGGCTGGCGTCAGCCTGCAGCGGGCGCTGGCCGGGCTCGCTATCGAACATGCACGCTCGCGGGTCGATGTCCACCTGACCATGAGTATAGGGATCGGTTCGCAGAGCGTGGCGGTCGATTCGTCCTCGCGCGAGTTGCTGGTGCGCGTGGACACCGCGCTGAAGCTGGCCGTCGAACGCGGTCGTAATCGCATCGAGGTACTGGAAGGGTAGCCGTGAAACCCCGTGGGTTCGAGCGGCGGGGTAACCGTCTCGAGGTGCCCGAGGAAGTCTAGACAACTCCGCTGTCGGACAGCAGGATTTCGAGCAGGGCCTTTTGCGCGTGCAGCCGGTTTTCGGCTTCCTGCCAGACCACCGACCGGGGGCCGTCAAGCACTTCCGCGGTGACTTCCTCGCCGCGGTGAGCCGGCAGGCAGTGCATGAACAGCGCGTCTCGATTGGCATGCGCCATAATCTCGCGGTTGACCTGGAATTCGCTGAATATCTCGCTGCGCTGCTGCTGCTCGTCTTCCTGGCCCATGCTGGCCCAGACGTCGGTTACCACCAGGTCCGCAGCGGTCGCGGCCTCGGCTGGTGACGCTGACAGCTGTACCCGTTCGCCACCGCTGGCCAGCAGCGAAGCGTCCGGTGAATGCCCGGCGGGGCAGGCGATTCTGAGGCTGAAGCCGAAACGGATCGCGGCGTTGATGTAGGAGTGACACATGTTGTTGCCGTCGCCGATCCATGCCACCGTCGCACCGTCGATATCGCCGCGCAGCTCGAACCAGGTCATCATGTCCGCCAGCAGCTGGCAGGGATGCAGCAGATCGCTGAGGCCGTTGATCACCGGCACCCGCGAGTGCTCTGCCAGGGTCGTAATCCGATCGTGGCCGAAAGTACGAATCAGGATGCCGTCGACCATCGACGAGATGACCCGTGCGCTGTCCTCGATCGGTTCGCCGCGGCCGAGGTGGCTGTCACGCGGCGACAGGAACATCGCGTGACCGCCGAGCTGGTGCATGCCCGCTTCGAACGAAACCCGCGTCCGCGTGGAGGATTTCTCGAAGATCATCGCCAGCAGCTTGCCCGTCAGAGGCTGATGCGGCCGGCCCTGTTGCAGTCCGGTCTTGACCCCGATCGCGTGCGCAATAAGGGCGCGCAGTTCGTCGCCGGTAAAGTCCAGCAGGCTCAGGAAGTGGCGCATGGGATCAATCCGTAAACTGGCGGATGGCGGTTACCAGGCGGCGTCCGAGTTCGTCGGTCTGGTCCGCGTCCATGATCAATGGCGGCAGGATGCGTACCACCTTGCCGGCGGTTACGTTTATCAGCAGGCGTTGCTCGAGCGCGAGCTCCACGATCGGCTGGCATGCCTCGGTCATTTCGACCGCGAGCAGCAGGCCGAGGTGGCGAATTTCCGCTACCTTCGGATTGTCCGCCAGTTCGCGCGCGAGCAGGCTGGCCAGCTGCGCGCCCCGCGCCGCGGCGTTGGCGGCGATATCATCTTCGATCATCGTCTGCAGCGTGCTGTAGGCCGCCCGGCAGGCGAGCGGATTGCCGCCAAAGGTCGAACCGTGGTTGCCGGGCTGAAAGACGTCTGCCGCCGGGCCGGCCGCGATACAGGCGCCGATAGGAACGCCGTTGCCGAGCGCCTTGGCCAGGGTCATGACGTCGGGCAGGATCATTTCGTGCTGATGCGCGAACAGTTTGCCGCTGCGCGCCATGCCGCTTTGAATTTCATCGACCATCAACAGCCAGTGGTTGGCATCGCAGATGCGTCTCAGCTCGGCCAGGTAGCCTTGCCGTGGTATGACGATACCCGCCTCGCCCTGCACCGGCTCGAGCAGGATCGCGACCACGTTGCGATTGTTGGCCGCGATTGCCTCGATAGAGGTTATATCGTCGTAGGGCGCGCGCACGAAACCGGCCACCAGCGGTTCGAAGCCCGCCTGCACCTTGCGGCTGCCGGTTGCGCTCAGCGTGGCCATGGTGCGACCGTGAAACGCGTTTTCCATGACGATGATCTGCGGATTGTCGATGCCGCGCCGATGGCCGTACAAACGCGCGAGCTTGATGGCAGCTTCGTTGGCCTCAGCACCGGAGTTGGCGAAGAATACGCGATCCATCGACGCCGTTTCGCACAGCAGGCTGGCCAGCTTCTGCTGCCAGCCGATCGAGTACAGGTTTGAAGTGTGCAGCAGCGTTGCCGCCTGTTGCTGGATGGCACGGGTAACCGCCGGGTGGGCGTGCCCCAGGCTGGTAACCGAGATGCCGCACAGGCCGTCGAGGTATTCGCGGTCGTCGCCGTCTTTCAGGTAGCAGCCGGCACCGCTGGCGAAGTGTACCGGCAGCGGCTGGTAGGCATGTATCAGGTGGTCCGGCATCGGAGAATGGCGCCAAAAAAAACGCACAAACATACAGTGATTTGTCGCGATTTCAAGTTTTTTGGCGCAAAAAAAAGCCCCGCCGTGGCGGGGCTCTGGAATTGCTGCGCGCCGCGCTCAGAATGGATAGCCGCCGTGCGCCCACGCGGTCATCGACAGCAGCATCGGAATCGACAGCGCGGTGTTGGTGCGAGAAGCCATCAGGGCCACGTTCTTGGCCTTGGCGATGACCTCGGGATCATGGGTCTTGCCGTCGAGGCCGAGGATCTTCTTCTGATTGGGCCAGATGAAAACCCAGACGTTGAACAGCATGATGGTGCCGAGCCAGGCGCCCACGCCGATGACCGCGGCACCTTCCTGGAAGGTAAACGCGGCACCCAGGATACCGTACTGCGACAGCAGGACGGCGCCGGATAGCCAGGTGACCACGGCCGCCCAGCGGAACCACAGCAGGGCCGTGGGTGCGACGTACTTGTTGATCGCGGCAGGTCCCGGGCCACCGCTGTCGGCTTCGGACAGCGCCTTGGCCACGCCGGGCACCTGCACGAAGTTGAAGTAGTAGAGCAGGCCGATCCAGGCTACCCCGGCAAGAACATGCAGCCACACGGCCCACTGGATGCCGGTGGAGCTGCCGTCGGCAAAGATAACCATCACGATGGCGGCGATCACCAGGCCCGTAATGATGGTGCCGGTGATGGATTTGAGCGGATTCATTTACGACTCCCGGTTATAAATGTTTAGAATAACGGCTTTCTTTGAATAGCGTTTGTGCTCGGCCGTTTCACGCGGCGCAGTATAAGGACTTTCGGTAGGCCGCGCAATGTACCCCGGCGCGGGCCCGGCCCGGGCAGCAGGCGGCTCAAGCGAGGCATTATGTGCGGAATTTTCGGCGCCCTGACTTTCGATGAATCAGCGATAGACGCGGCAGTCGCGGAAGCCATGTCGGCGCGCGTGGCACGGCGCGGGCCGGACGACCGGGGCGAGTTTTTCGACGGCCCGGTCATGCTCGGACACCGGCGACTCGCAATCATCGACCTGTCGCCGGCCGGACACCAGCCGATGACCGAGGTCGAGGGCCGCTACACCATCGTGTTCAACGGCACGATCTACAACTATCCCGAGTTGCGCCAGGACCTGATCGCCCGCGGCTATCGCTTCAACTCGCATAGCGATACCGAGGTCATACTCAACGCCTATGCCTGTTGGGGCGCCGACGCGGTCGCTAAGCTGCACGGCATGTTCGCGTTTGCGATCTGGGACAAGCGGACACGGGAACTGTTTCTTGCGCGCGACCGCATGGGGATCAAGCCGCTCTACTACGCGCGCAACGAGCGCGGCTTCTACTTCGCGTCGAATCCGCAGGCGCTGCTGGCGACCGGTGAGTTCGACGGGGATATCGATCCGGTGGGTCTGCATCACCAGCTCAGCCTGCATGCGGTTATCCCGGCACCGCGTACCCTGCTCAAATCGATTCGCAAGTGTCGTCCCGCGCACCACATGCGCGTATCGACGGGGAGAATTATCGATGAACGACGCTACTGGACACTCGACGCGCGGCGACCGGTTAAATCGATGGATGCCGAAGCCTGGAACCAGGCCGTGCACGATGCGCTGATGGAAGCGGTCAGGCGCCGCCTGACCATCGCCGACGTACCGGTCGGTGTGCTTTTATCCGGTGGCCTGGATTCCAGCCTGCTGGTAGCGCTGCTGGCCGAGGCGGGACAGCACGATATTCGCACTTTCAGTATCGGTTTCGAGGACCAGCCGGAAGAGCGCGGCAACGAGTTCGAATTCTCGGACCCGGTGGCCGAGCGCTATTCGAGCGCGCACGAAAAATTCCTGATCCCCAACGACGAGGTCCTGACGCGACTGCCCGAGGCGGTCGATGCGATGGCCGAACCCATGTTCGGCCAGGACGCCGTAGCCTTCTATCTTCTCGCCGAGCGGGTATCACGCTCGGTCAAGGTGGTGCAGAGCGGGCAGGGTGCGGACGAGGTATTCGCCGGCTACTTCTGGTATGCACAGATGTCGGCCGCGCAAGACGAAGCCGACCTGCCGCGCTTCGCCAACCGCTACGTCGATCGCGACCACGCCGAGTACCTCGCGACCGTCGACGCGCGTTATCACGGCGAAGATCACACCTCGGCGCTGATCGAGGAAAACCTGCGCACGGACCAGGCCGACAGTTTTCTCGACGCGGTACTGCGTTTCGACGTGACCACGCTGATCGTCGACGACCCGGTCAAGCGCGTGGACAACATGACCATGGCCTGGGGTCTCGAAGCGCGGGTGCCGTTTCTCGATCACAAGCTGGTCGAAATAGCGGCAGCCTGCCCACCGGAACTCAAGCTCAAGCATGACGGCAAGGGGCTCCTGAAGGAGATCGCCCGCGGCCGCATACCGGATGCGGTCATCGATCGGCCAAAGGGTTATTTTCCGATGCCGGCGCTAAAATACGTCCGCGGCGATTTCTACGCCTTTATGAAGGACACGCTGAACAGTCGCCGCAGCCGTGAACGGGGCCTGTTCGATCGCGCCTACATAGATCGGCTGCTGGCGGAGCCGGAACGGCATTTTACCCGCCTCAACGGCAGCAAGCTCTGGCACAGTGCCCTGCTCGAATTCTGGCTGCAGCGCCATGTCGATCGCTAGACCCGCCCGGGAAGCCGGCGGTAGCAGGATCGTAATCCGCGCTGGCGGAAAGAGTTGCCGGGCTTGAAAAAAACGGTATCATGAATACCTTAGCGTTTTACTTGGTTATTTCTCGAGGTATCGAATGGAAGTCCTGGACCGCATCAAAGAGCAGGTCGAAACCTACCCGGTCATCATATACATGAAGGGTACGCCGCAACTTCCCCAGTGCGGCTTTTCCAGCCGGACGGCGGAAGCACTCAAGTCACTCGGTATCGAGTTTGCCTACGTCAACGTGCTGGCCGATCCCGAGATTTTCGAAAACCTGCCGCGCTTCGCCGACTGGCCGACCTTCCCGCAGGTCTACGTCGACGGCGAACTGATCGGCGGTTGTGATATCACGCTGGAAATGTTCGAATCGGGCGAGCTGGAAAAGGTTACCCAGGCCGCGCTGGACAAGCAGGCCAGCTAGGCACGTCGTCGCCGAGGCGTTCCGCCGGCGCCGCCGTGTCCCGCTAATCAGTCGATTGCCTCGCTGGCCTTGCGAGCGTGGTCGATTATGTCGTCCACCGTCGGTGCCGGGTCGAGCACGTGGCCGTGCCAGCTGCCCACCGAAATCCTCAGCTGTCGACCCTGGGCGCTGGTTTGCAGCGTGTGCCGGCGAATATTCTGCGTCAGGCGCTGAAACAATCCTGCGTTGAACGCCGCCGGATCGGCGAACTGCATCGAGACGGCGAAAACGTTGCTGTCGAAGCGCGAAACCATGTCCAGCGGACGCAACGCCAGCAGCAGCGAGTTTGCAACGGTCTTGAGTGTCGCCGGGTGCAGGACTCCGCTATCGGTGCTGACCTCGATCAGGCCGACGCCCATGCCGCCGCCACGCGCCCTGATGTGTTCGATTAGCGACTCGATATGCAGCTCGAGCTGCGCGCGGTTGGGCAGGTTGGTTTCGGGGTCCAGCAGGCTGTACTGCTTGATGCTGAGAAACTGGTTGCTGAGACGGCGCATCCGCGCGCGCAACTGGTTCTGCTGGTAGGCGGTGCGACCGGCGCCGAAAACCCGCGCCGCGAGTTCGAACTGGTTGGCCGACTTCGACACGAAGTCGTCGACGCCGCGGTCGAAGGCGACCACGATGCTCGACGCGGTGTCTTCCGCGGTCAACAGCACGATGCCGGTATAACGATCGTTGTTTTCATCCCAGCGGCGGATGAGATCGGTCATTTCGAGGCCATTCATGCCGGGCATCCAGAAATCGGCCAGAATTACGTGGGCGCGCCGTTCGTTCAGCATGTACATGGCTTCGTCGGCGGAGGACGCGGTGCGGATGTCGGTAAAGCCGGATTTGCCCAGCCCGGATTTGACGACTTCGCGGCTGAACTGCAGATCGTCTACGACGATGATGGACAGGTCTTCTTTGCGCAAGGCTGGCAGGACGTCTCTTGTTATGCGCCGAGTATAACCGAATTCGGCGTGTGGACCACTAGGCCTGCACCAGCCCGAAACCGTTGACTATCCTGCAAAACAGGGCCGCGGTCATTTCCGCGTCGTAGATGGCCGAGTGGGCCTCGTCGGCATTCCAGTCGAGACCGGCCGAGCGCACCGATCTCGCCAGCACGGTCTGGCCGTAAGCCAGCGCCGCCAGGCTGACCGTGTCCAGCGTGCTGAAAGGATGAAATGGATTGCGCTTGATCCCGCAGCGTTCGGCCGCCGCGTTGACGAACTTGAGATCGAAGTGCGCGTTGTGGCCGACCAGGATTGCCTTGTTGCAGTGGTGCCTGCGGACCGCGGCGCGCACCGGTTGAAAAATTTTTGGCAAGGCCTCGCGCTCGTCGAGTGCGAGCCGAAACGGGTGATCGACGTCGATGCCGTTGACTTCCATCGATTTCGGATCCAGGTTTGCGCCAGCGAAGGGATTTACATGGCAGGAAACCGTTTCCGCGCAGTAGAGCCTGCCAAGCTCGTCGATATCGAGTATGACCGCCGCAATCTGCAGCAGTGCGTCGGTGCGCTCGTCGAAACCGCCGGTTTCGACGTCGACCACCACCGGCAGGTAACCGCGAAAGCGCCGCGACAGCGCGCTGGTTTCAGTCATTCGTTCGTATTTCCGCGCAACTTCCAGTGTAAAACTTCGCCGGCGCGAAACGGTATCAGCGGCGAGTCGGGAAAAGGCAGGGTCGCCGGCACGGTCCATTCACGCCGTTCGAGCGTGACCGTACCGGTATTGGGTTCGAGCCCGTAGAAAGCCGGGCCGGACAGGCTCATGAAAGCTTCGAAATGGGAAAAATCTCCGGCTTCCTCGAAAGCCTCGGCGTACAGTTCGAGCGCAGAGTACGCGGAATAAATTCCTGCGCAGCCGCAGGCGGATTCCTTGTCCGACTGGCTGTGTGGCGCGCTGTCGGTACCAGCGAAAAATCGCCGATTACCGCCGCTTGCGGCCTGCAGCAATGCCTGCCGATGAACTTCGCGCTTGGCAATCGGCAGACAGTAGTTATGCGGCCGAATGCCGCCGGCGAACATGGCGTTGCGGTTGATCAACAGGTGATGCGGTGTAATGGTCGCGGCCAGCCTGTCGTCGGCCGCCGCCACGTACTCGACCGCATCGCGGGTCGTGATGTGCTCGAACACGATCGGTAGTTCCGGAAACTGTGCGCGGATACGCTCGAGGCTGCGCTCGATAAACACTTTTTCCCGGTCGAACACGTCGATCTCGCTGCCGGTTGCCTCGCCGTGCACCTGCAGCATGAAACCCCGCGCCTGCATGCGCTCGAATACCGCGTCGAGACGAGCGATATCGGTCACGCCGGCATCGGAATTGGTCGTCGCGCCAGCGGGATACAGCTTGGCGCCGAAGACGAAATCGGAATCGCTGGCGGCGTCGATATCGGCAGGTGACGTGTTGTCGGTCAGGTACAGCGTCATCAGCGGCTGAAAGTGGCTGCCCGGCGGCAGCGCCGCGAGTATACGCTCGCGGTAGGCGCGCGCGTCGTCGACGTTGCGTACCGGCGGCACCAGGTTCGGCATGATGATCGCGCGGCGAAACTGGCGCGCGGTATCGCCGACCACGGCCTCCATCCGCGACGAATCGCGCAGGTGCAGGTGCCAGTCGTCGGGCGTGGTAATGGTCAGTTCATTCATCCGGAGCCTGTCCGCGGATTAAAATATGGTTATTGCAATTAATTATGATGATAATTCGATAAATCGTGATAATTGCGCCCGCCTGACGGCGTACACGGTATAATCGCGACAATTTACAACAAAGGCATCCCACGTGGTAGACGAAACTGATATTGATCCCGGGGAAACCCAGGAATGGATAGAATCGCTCGAATCGGTGCTCGAGCGAGAGGGCCCGGAGCGCGCTCATTTTCTGCTGGAAAAACTGATCGATAAAACCCGTCGCTCTGGCGCCTACCTGCCTTTCTCTGCCAATACGGCTTACGTCAACACGATTCCGCTCGACAAGCAGCGGCCGATCCCGGGTGACCAGGCGATCGAGCACAGTATCCGTTCGGCGATCCGCTGGAACTCGGCGGCGATGGTGGTGCACGCCAACCGCAAGGCCAGTGAACTGGGCGGCCACATTGCCAGCTTCGCGTCCGCGGCAACGCTGTACGACGTCGGTTTCATGCATTTCTTCCGCGCGCCCACCGAGGAGCACATGGGCGACCTGGTATTTTTCCAGGGGCACTCCGCACCCGGGGTATACGCGCGCGCGTTTCTCGAGGGACGCATCAGCGAGGAGCAGTTGAAGTCCTTTCGCCAGGAGGCGCTCGATGACAAGGGGTTGTCGTCGTATCCGCACCCGTGGCTGATGCCCGACTTCTGGCAGTTTCCGACCGTGTCCATGGGACTCGGCCCGATCATGGCGATTTACCAGGCGCGCTTCATGAAGTATCTCGAGAACCGCGGCCTCGCCCCCGCCCAGGATCGCAAGGTCTGGGCTTTCATGGGTGACGGTGAAATGGACGAGCCCGAGTCGCTCGGCGCCATTTCGCTGGCGGCGCGGGAAAAGCTCGATAACCTGATCTTCGTCGTCAATTGCAACCTGCAGCGCCTTGACGGCCCGGTGCGCGGCAACGGCAAGATCATCCAGGAGCTGGAGGCCGTGTTCCGCGGCGCTGGCTGGAACGTGCTCAAGGTCGTCTGGGGATCCTACTGGGACCACCTGTTCGCCAAGGACAAGGACGGCGTGCTGCAGCGCCTGATGGAGGAAACCGTCGACGGCGAGTACCAGGCCTACAAGGCCAAGGGCGGCGCCTACACGCGGGAACACTTCTTTGGCAAGTATCCGGAAACCCACGATATGGTCGCCGATATGTCCGACGAGGACATCTGGCGGCTCAACCGGGGTGGTCACGATCCGCACAAGATCTACGCGGCCTACGCCGAGGCGGTCGAATACACCGATCGGCCGACCGTCATCCTCGCCAAGACCGTCAAGGGGTACGGCATGGGCGAAGCCGGCGAAGGCCAGAACATCACCCACTCGCAGAAAAAGATGGGCGAGGATGCGCTCAAGGCTTTCCGCGACCGCTTCAATATCCCGATCAGCGACGACGATATCGCCGATGCGCCTTTTTACCGCTTTCCGGAAGACAGCGAGGAGATGCAGTACATGCGCGCCGCGCGTGAAAAACTCGGCGGCTACATGCCGGTGCGCAGCGACAGCGCCGAACCGCTGGTGGTGCCGGGTATCAGTATCTTCAAGGCGCTGCTGGAAGACAGCGGCGAACGCGAGTTCTCCACCACCATGGCCTTCGTGCGTATCCTGTCGACGCTCGCGCGCGACAAGCAGATCGGCAACAACATCGTGCCGATCGTGCCCGACGAGGCGCGCACTTTCGGCATGGAAGGTATGTTCCGCCAGCTCGGTATCTACTCGCACAGCGGCCAGCTTTACAAGCCGATGGATGCCGACCAGGTCATGTACTACCGCGAGGATGTCAACGGCCAGATTCTCGAGGAAGGTATCAACGAGGCCGGCGCCATGTCGTCCTGGATCGCGGCCGGTACCGCATACAGCGCGCACGGGATTGCGATGATCCCGTTTTATATTTACTACTCGATGTTCGGCTTCCAGCGCATCGGCGACCTCGCCTGGGCCGCCGGCGACATGCAGGTGCGCGGGTTCCTGATGGGCGGCACTGCCGGGCGCACGACGCTCGCAGGCGAGGGGCTGCAGCACCAGGACGGTCACAGCCTGATCGTCGCCGGCACGATTCCGAACTGCGTCTCCTACGATCCGACCTACGCCTACGAGCTCGCGGTGATCATTCACAGCGGTCTCAAGCGCATGTACCAGCAAAAGGACAACGTGTTCTACTACATCACCGTGATGAACGAAAACTATGCCCACCCGGCAATGCCGAAAGGCTGCGAGGACGGGATCATCAAGGGTATGTACTGCCTGCAGGAGGGCGAGGAAAAAGGTCTCAAGGTCCAGCTGATGGGCTCCGGCACGATCCTGCGCGAAGTGCTGGCCGCGGCCGAACTGCTGAAAGAGGATTTCGCTGTCAACTCTGACGTCTGGAGCATGACCAGCATCAACGAACTCGCGCGCGAGGCGCGCGACTGTTTGCGCTGGAACCGGCTGCACCCGACCAAGAAAGCCCGCCGCAGCTACATCGAAACCCAGCTGCAGGGCCGCAAGGGACCGGCGGTGATCGCCACCGATTACACCCAGACCTACTCCGACCAGATTCGCGAGTTCGTGCCGATGCGTTACGTCGTGCTCGGTACCGACGGCTTCGGTCGCAGCGACACGCGCGAAAACCTGCGCATCTTCTTCGAGGTCAACCGGTATCACGTCGTGCTGGCCGCGCTCAAGGCGCTGGTCGATGACGGCGAGCTGGACAACAAGGTCGTTACCCAGGCGATCAAGAAGTACGGCATCGATCCCGAGCGACCCAACCCGATGTCCGTGTAAGCCGCGCGCTGGAGAAGATCAATGGCAGACAAGCAAACCATTACGCTCCCTGACGTCGGCGACTTTCAGGATATCGAAATCATCGAGGTGCTGATTGCCCCCGGCGACCTGGTCGAGGCCGAGCAGTCGATTCTCGTGCTGGAGTCGGACAAGGCGACGATGGAAATCCCCAGCCCGCTCGCGGGCACCATCGAGAGCGTCGATGTGAGTGTTGGCGACCGGGTCAACCAGGGTGATCAAATTGGCACCCTGAGTGTCGCCGACGGCGCGGGGCAGGCCCCTGCGCCGGTGCCCGAACCGGAACCCGAGCCGGAACCCGAGCCTGAACCCGGGCCGGAATCGCAGGCAGCCGCCGAAGCAGAAGTTACCCCCGCGGCCGCACCGCCACCGGCGGCGGCACCCGCGCGTGCTGATACCGCGCTCGGCAAGACCCGCAAACCGCATCCCGGCAGCGGCGACGGCACTCGCGAGGGCGGCCGTAAACTGATTCACGCCAGCCCGTCGATTCGGCGCTACGCGCGTGAACTGGGGGTCGATCTCGAGCAGGTCATGGGCAGCGGCCCCAAGGGCCGAATCATCAAGGCCGACGTCAAGGCCTTTATCAAGACCGCCATGGCCAGCGGTGGTGGCGGTGGCGGTGGTCTGCAGGTCAGCAGTATCCCGGAAGTGGATCACGCCAGGTTCGGCGAGATCGAATCGGTACCGCTCAGCCGGATCAAGAAGATTTCAGGCGCCCACCTGCACCGCAGCTGGGTCAACGTGCCGCACGTCACCCAGTTCGACGAGGCCGACATCACGGACCTCGAAGCCTTCCGCAAATCGCTGGCGAAAGAGGCCGAACTGAAGGGCGTGCGCCTGACGCCGCTGATCTTCTTGATGAAAGCCGTGGTCAGCGCGCTACAGGAATTTCCCGATTTCAACGCATCGCTGGATGCCAGCGGCGAAAACCTGATCCTGAAAAAGTATTTCCACATCGGCATTGCCGTCGACACGCCCAACGGGCTGGTGGTGCCCGTGGTCCGCGATGTCGAGCAGAAAGGTATCTACGAACTGGCCGCGGAACTCGGCGAAACTTCGCAGCGTGCGCGTGCAGGCAAGCTTGCCCCCGGCGATATGCAGGGTGGCTGTTTTACGATCTCCAGTCTCGGCGGTATCGGCGGCACCAGTTTTACCCCGATCGTGAATGCGCCCGAGGTTGCGATCCTGGGCGTGTCGCGCTCGCGCATGCAGCCCGTGTATGTCGACGGCGAGTTCGTGCCGCGTTTGATTTTGCCCCTCGGTCTTTCATATGATCACAGGGTCATCGACGGCGCCCAGGGCGCCCGTTTCACTTCGTATCTCAGTCGGGTCATTTCCGACATCAGAAGGGTATTGTTGTAGCCATGAGCGAAAAAGACCTGTTAGTACCGGACATCGGCGATTTCGACGCGGTCGAGATTATCGAAATTCACGTTGCTGCCGGCGATACGGTAGCCGTCGAGGACGCTATCCTGACGCTCGAATCCGACAAGGCGACGATGGATATTCCGTCGCCGTTTGCGGGCACGGTCAAGTCGCTCGCGGTCAAGGTGGGCGATCGGGTATCCGAGGGCAGTAAACTCGGCAGTATCGAAACCGCTGCTGCGGCGCCTGCCGCAGCAGCGCCCGCGCCGGCGGCAACTCCGGCCGAGCCCGCCCGGGCGACCACTCCGGCACCGGCCGCCGCGAGTGGCGACGACATGAGTACCGAGGTGCTCGTGCTCGGTGCCGGGCCGGGCGGTTACACCGCCGCGTTTCGTGCCGCCGACCTCGGCAAGCAGGTCGTGCTGGTAGAACGCTACCCGTCGCTCGGTGGCGTCTGCCTCAACGTGGGCTGTATTCCGTCCAAGGCGCTGCTGCACACCGCGCAGATTATCAACGAAGCCGAGCACATGGGTGCCAACGGCGTGCATTTCGATAAACCCAAAATCGATCTCGACGGCATCAATGCTTTCAAGGGCAAGGTGGTCGGCAAGCTGACCGGCGGGCTCGCCGGACTCGCCAAGCAACGCAAGGTCACGGTGGTCAACGGGGTCGGTGAGTTTGTCGATGCCAATCACCTGCAGGTTACCCGGGATGGCAAGACGACCCGGATCCGGTTCGAAAACTGCATCATCGCGGCGGGTTCCCAACCCACCGAGATTCCGCCGTTTCCGAACGACGACGAACGCCTGATGGATTCTACCGACGCGCTCGAACTGCGCGACGTGCCCAGGAAACTGCTGATCGTCGGCGGTGGCATCATCGGCCTCGAAATGGCGACCGTGTACCACGCGCTGGGGTCGGAAATCACCGTGGTCGAATTCATGGACAGCCTCATTCCCGGCTGTGACAAGGATATCGTGCGCCCGCTGACCAAGATTATTTCCAAGCGTTACAAGGCCATCCATCTCAACACCAAGGTGTCCGAAATCAAGGCGCAAAAGAACGGGCTCAAGGTCAGTTTCGAGGGTAACAAGGCACCCGAGCCCGAGCTGTTCGACAAGGTGCTGGTAGCCGTCGGGCGCCGTCCCAACGGCGCCAGGATCGGCGCCGAGAACGCCGGTGTGCGGGTCGACGAAGCGGGATTTATCCCGGTAGACCGGCAGATGCGCACCAATGTCGCCAACATTTTCGCTATCGGCGATATCGTCGGCCAGCCGATGCTTGCGCACAAGGCGACGCACGAGGGCAAGGTTGCGGCCGAGGTCATTGCCGGCATGAAGTCGACCTTCGAACCGTTGACGATCCCCAACGTTGCCTACACCGACCCGGAGGTTGCCTGGATGGGGCTGAGTGAAAACGAGGCCAAGGCACAGGGTATCGAGTACGAAAAAGGCGCCTTTCCCTGGGCCGCCAGCGGCCGTTCCCTCGGCATCGATCGTGACGAGGGCGTGACCAAGGTGCTGTTCGACAAGGAAAGCAAGCGCATCCTTGGCGCGGGTATCGTCGGGCCGAGTGCCGGAGAGTTGATCGCCGAGGCCGTGCTGGCACTGGAAATGGGTGCCGACGCGGAAGATATCGGGCTGACCATCCATCCGCATCCGACCCTGTCGGAAACCTTCAACTTCGCCGCGGAGATGGCCGAGGGCACGATCACCGACCTGTACATTCCAAAGCGCAAGTAAGCCGGTGTATCGGCGGAGCAAGCGGTGACGGCGGACTTGCCCTTGCTGCACCACGTGGTTTCGGGGCAGGGCGAGCCGCTGCTGGTCCTGCACGGCCTGTTCGGTTCGGGCAAGAACTGGCAGTCGCACGCGCGGCGTATCGCCGAGCATTTCAGTATCCATGTCGTCGACCTGCGCAATCACGGGGATTCCTTCCACGCCGAGGATATGAGTTATCCCGCGATGGCGGCGGATGTCCAGCGATTGATCGAAACGCTGGGAATCGAGGGCTGCCGGGTCCTCGGCCACAGCATGGGAGGCAAGGTCGCAATGACCCTGGCCGCGCGCTATCCGGGACTGGTATCGCAGCTGGTTGTTGCCGATATCGCTCCCGTCAGTTACTTCCACGATTACGACGACCTGCTGGACCCGGTGCTCGCGCTGCCGCTGGCTGAGCTGCAGTCACGCGCGCAGGCCGACCTCGCCTTGCGCGAGAATATACCGGAAGACCCGCTGCGCGCGTTCCTGCTGCAAAACCTGCAGCGGGATGCCGGCGGATGGCGCTGGCGGGTCAACTGGCGCGTGATTCAGCGCGAGATGGAATCCCTCACCGGTTTCGAATCGCTGGCCGGTTGGCAAATCGACCTGCCGACCCTGTTTATCCGCGGCGCGCGCTCGGATTACGTCGGCGATGCAGAGCTCGAGGTGATCCAGCGCCATTTCAGTCGCGCCGAGATCGCCACCGTCGACGACGCCGGCCACTGGTTGCACGCCGAACAGCCCGAGGCCTTCGTGGGCGCGGTGCTCGAGTTTTTGCGCCGTAGCTGATCAAGATTCCGCGCGGGGCGCCGATAAACCGGTCAGTTTTCGAGAATCGGGCAGATAATGACCAGCAGGTTTTTGTTCGCGGCAACGCTTTTTCTTGGCCTGAGCCACCCGGCCGATGCGCAACAGTTGCGCTACGCGGCCGTTCTGGAGCAGTCGAGCTGGACGCTGACCGCGGATGGTCCGACCCTGTGCCGCCTGGAACACGGGATACCCGGGTTTGGCCACGCCCGTATCAGCCAGGCGTCCGGCCGGCCGCTGACGCTGTCGCTCGCAACCGCCCGCCGATTTGCGCGCGGGATCAATGTCGAACTGCGCAGCGAAAAGCCTGCCTGGAGCAGGGATGCGGCGCCGCTTGTGCTGGGACGGCTGGAAATGAACGGCCGCCGCGAACCGCTGCAGATTTCGGGTACGCTGCTCGAGAGCATGTTGCGGGAGCTACGCGCCGGTAACCAGCCCGGTTTCCTCTTCTATACCGATGCGCCGATGATCGCATCGCTATCCTCGATCGGCTTCGGTCCGGCCGTGATCCAGTTCGAGCGTTGCGTGGCTAACCTGTTTCACGACAGTTTCGATGATGTCCGCCTGAGCAACATCTATTTCGATCCCGATCGCGAATTTGCGAGCCCGCAACAGGAAGACAAGGCTTTTCGGCGCATGCTTGCCTATCTCGCGGTCGACGATTCGATCGCCGAGATCGTCGTTACCGGTCACGCCGATCGCAAGGGGCTGGCCTGCTATAACGAGGGCCTGTCGCGCCGGCGCGCCGACTACGTATTCGAACTCCTGCTGGCACTCGGGGTTGATCCCGATCTGATTCGGGTCGACTACGTCGGTGAATCGCAGCCGCGAAAAGCCGGCGGCAGCGCCGGATCGCTCGCGGCCAATCGCCGTGTCAGCGTCGAGTTGCGTCGCTGAAGCGATCGCCGCGACCTAGGACTGGTCGCGGTTGATGCGCGAAAATCTCGAGTTCCAGTACACCTCGCCGTCTTCGCTCGACTGGCAGCGGGCCAGGATAAACAGCAGGTCGGACAGGCGATTGATGTAACAGCGGGTCAGCGGATTACCCTCCTCGAAATCGGCGAGACTCACGAGCGAACGTTCGACCCGGCGACACACGGTGCGGGCCAGGTGCAGGCTGGCGACCGCCTGCGATCCCCCGGGGAGGATGAACTCGCGCAACGGGGGGAGCTCGACATTGAGTTCGTCCGCGGCCTGTTCTAGGCCGCTTACGTAAGTCTCGTCTATCAGCGTCTTGCCGGGCTGGCACAGTTCGGCGCCGATATCGAAAAGGTCATGTTGCACGGCAAACAGGATCTGCTGTCCGGGCCCGTCCTCGATGAAGCTCAGTGCAACGCCGATACAGGCATTCAGCTCGTCGACCTCGCCCATGCAGATCACGCGAGGATCGTTCTTGGCGCGCCGGCTGCCGTCGGCGAGCCCGGTCGTGCCTTCGTCTCCGGTACGGGTGTAAACCCGGGTCAGTCGATTACCCATTAGTCGAACCTGTAGCCAGCGTTGATGAAGAAATTACGCTCGGGGCTGGGCTGGTAGGCAGCCCCGAAGCCGTTGTTGGTGACGAATTCCGCGTAGGATTCATCAGCGAGGTTGTTGATCCTGAAGTCGATTTCCAGGGCCTTGTGTGCGTAGGCAACGCCGGCATTATAAACCTTGATCGAGTCGATCTTGCCAAATTGATTGGCATTGTCGCCCTGTGCGTAAAAGTCGGAGCGGTAGTTGCCTTCCAGGTAAAGACTGACAAAGTCGTCGACGCGGTAGTCTCCCCTCAGTTTCGCGATCTGCTCCGAAACCCCCGATATGTCCTTGCCCTTGAAGCTGCCGGAACGAAACTCGGCCTCCACCAACCCGAGTTCGAACCGGAGGCCGAAATCCACACTCAGCTGGCTGAATAACGACAGGGTCAGGCCATCGCGGCGGGTTTCGTCGAGGTTGATGTTTTCGCCGAACAGGCCGACGTTGGGATCGAACACGATTTCGTCCTCGAGGTCGAGCCGGTAGATCGACGCCAGCAGTTGCAGGTTGCCGATGGTGGTCTCGAGACCGAGTTCGAAGGATTCGCCGGTCTGGGTATCGAGGATTTCGCCGGGCGCCGCCAGCGCCAGCTCGTTGACCTTGGCAAAGCGAAAGTTTTCGTCGATGCGCGCGCTCAGCCGCGTGCCGTCTGGCAAGCGGTAGACGAGGCCCAGTTCGGCGACGGTGATATCGTCGTCCACCTCGATGCCGTCCGGGAACGAATTGCCGTCGGTCAGGTCGTTCTCGACGCTGCTGTCGCGCATGCCAAAAGTCAGTTGCAGGTTGTCGCCGATCATCGGGTTGAGCTGAAAATAGAAACTCTCGGTCTCCTGCTCGTTACTCGACGTGGTCACGCCGGGCCCGAAGAAATCGAACGGTATCGCGAGATCGAAATCCGAGTCTTCGAGGTCGATACCAACCACGTAACTTACCGGTACACCGGCTTCGAATGTGCCGTAGAGCTTGGGATTTACGCTTTCGTTGGTTCGGTCGACGAAGCCGTCCTCCGGGCTCGGGAAATTGCGAAAGCTCTGGCGTAGGTCCGCATCGGTGTCGCGCTTGGTGGCGTCGATACTGAAGGCCTGTTCACCCAGCTGGCGCTCGTAGCCGATGCGATAAACGGTGGTATCCTCGTTGATAAAATCGTCCGCGAAGCCCGGATTGGACTGCTGCGGATCCTCCTCGAACTCGTCTTCGAGCAGCGCGCCCGGCAGCTCGAGCTCGTCGTCGATAAGCTGGAATTCGACAAATACACGATCGTCTCCACGCTCGTAGTCCAGCACACCGCTGAAGTTCGTGTTTTCCTGCTCGTTATTATCGCGGTAGTGGTCGCTCGAAAACGTCTCGGCGGAAATGCGGTAGCCGAACGACTCGTTCAGCTGCATGCTCGAATTGAACTGCAAGCCGTTGTAATCGTAGCTGCCGACGCGGGCGCTGACGCGGTGGGCGGCCTGTTCGGGGCGCCGGGTGATGATATTGATGACGCCGCCCACCGCCTGGTCGCCGTAGAGTACGCCGGCGCTGCCCGCGAGCAGCTCGATGCGCTCGATATCGTCCGGGAACACGTGGTGCAGGTCAGGCCCGGTCGTGTCGCTGTAGTTGAGCCGACGGCCGTTGACCAGCACCAGCGTGTTGGCATTGGCGGTTTCGGAAAAGCCGCGTACGCTGATGGTCACCTCGGTGCCGTTGCCGAACAGGTCGGCGACCTGCACCCCGGGCATGCCGCGCAACAGTTCCGCGGTGGTAGTGGCGCCGCTGGCGCGGATGGCCGCCGAATCGAGCACGTAAACCGTCGCTGCGGAGGTGTTGCGCGGCTGTTCCGTGCGGGTCGCGGTGATCACGATCGGCCCGAGTTCGGCCAGGGCCACGCAGGGCAGGGCCGCCAGGCAGAGGCCCAGCGACAGTGAGCGAAAGGATTTCATGTGGTTCCCCTACTAACAGAGGGACGCACACAGTCTGCATTTATTGTCAACGCTGCGAACTGTGAGAATTACCACCCGTAATTCTGGTCCAGTCAAGTATTTCCAGGCCGGTCTCCGGACTTGGAGGCAACGCAGCGCCTCTTTACCGTTGCGGGGGCAGTACTCGATTTGCACGAGTTTCCCGATTATCGTTTTGTTAACGCACCTGGAACCCGCCAAAACTCTAATGGATTTCGCCGAAACAAGTCCAGTCATCGCGTCGCCGCTGTCGCATTCAGGCAGTGTTTGCGTCGATTATCGATATGTCGCATGATCCCAACCTCGTCTCAACCGCGCGATCGAGAGTGTTCAGCCTTAAGTCCAGAGCCTGGCAAATCGGACTGACCGCAACCCTGCTGGTCTTTACCTACCTGCTCAGCCTTACCGCGGCGGTGGCTGATTTCGAGTACGAGCTGTTTCTCGATATCCTCGGGCTGCAGCCGGCCGATCGGGACCTGCACACGATCGCGTCGATCACGCTGGCGCCGCAGTGGAGCGTGGTGCTGGTGTACGGGCTCATATTCGCGATTTACGTACATCGCTATACCCGTTCGCCGACCACCGCGAGCTCGCTGCTCGGCATGATCCTGGCCCTGTTCGCGCTGCTGATGCTGGAGGTCATGCTGGCGGTGTTTGCGCGCCTGTTCCTGCCGGTGGTCTTTCCGGCGCTGGTGATGCTGATGTTATCGGCTGCCTACTGGTTCATCGACGTTTACCGACGTTTTGCCACCAGTACCCGCCTGACTCGCGAGACGGTGACGCTCGACGACATTCGTCAAGCGATCGAAAAGCCCGACCTCAAAACCGCGCTGATCCTGCTCAAGCAATGCGCTTACAGCGACGAGTTACTCGAAATCGGTTACGAGCTCGGCATGCTGCTCGAGTCGAACAAGCACTGGGCCAGCGCACTGAACCTGTATCACTGGCTGTCGCGCTACGATCCCGGGCTGGGCGATTTTGTCGCGCGTATCGAGGAAATCCGCAACAACCGCGCGCGCCTGCTGGAAATCGGCAAACCGCTGCCGATCGCCGAACCCGAGTCGCCCGCGATCGGCAACTATCGCCTGTCACGCAAGATTGCCAAGGGCGCTACCGCGGTGGTGTACGAGGCCACCGACAACCGCACCCATAACCGGGTAGCGCTCAAGGTCATGGCACTGCGCCAGGGCGAACGCGTGGACAGCGACCGTATCCAGCAATGGCTGCACGAAGCCGTCATCGTGTCACAGCTCGACCATCCGAACATCGTCAAGATTCACGATGCCGAAACCCAGGACGACAAGGCTTTCATCGCGATGGATTATGTCTCCGGCTACTCGATGTCTCTGCGCCTGCGCAGGCGCGAATTCCTGACCGTCGGCGAATGTATCCGCATATCGCGCGACATGCTGAGCGGCCTCGCGGTCGCGCATGCCCACGGTATCGTTCACGGCGACATCAAGCCCGCCAACATTATGTACGATGCGGTCAACGACACCTATATCCTGACCGATTTTGGTGCGGCCTATACCGAACGTCGAGAGCGCCAGGCCGACAACCTCATCGTCGGCACGCCGGCCTACATGTCGCCCGAGCAACTCAAGGGGCGCAAGCTGGACGGCCGCTCCGACCTGTTTTCCCTGGCGGTAACCCTTTGTCACCTGCTGACCGGCCAGCAGCCGTTTGCCGGCCGCAGCCTGCCGGAACTCAAGCGCAGCATCACTCGCGACGAACCCGATCTCGGCAGCCTGACGCTGCCGGCCGGCATCAGCGAGGTCTTGCTCAAGGCGCTGCAAAAAAAGCCCTACATGCGGTTTGCCGACGCCCAGCAAATGCTGACCTCGATCGAATTCTGCGAAACGCAGCTGCGCGAACGCATGCGCCGCTACAGCTGACCGGGTTCAGTCGACCGTAGCAGCCGCTGCGCCGCGCTGGCGCCGCAGGTGTTCCCGCCAGGCAATCAGCAGTCCACCGCCGACGATCAGGAAAACCCCGGGTAGCAGGGTTGCGAACGGTGCCTCGTCGAAGAATATCCAGCCGAGTACGAAGGCGAACGGGATGCCGAAGTATTCGAACGGCGACAGGCTCGCGGGCCGCGCCAGGCGATACGCGCTGATCATGGCCAGCACCGCGAACCCGCCGACCATGCCCATCGCCAGCAATAGCAGCCAGTCCCCGCCGGAAACCACGGGCCGATAACCGCCGGTGGCGAGCATCAGGCCGAGCGAGCCGATCAGCGCGCCGACCGATGCATACATATTGATCAGTGCGGTCGGTACGCGGTCGTCGATCAGGCGCACGCAGACCGTCGACAACGAGTAGCCGAGCGCGGCGCCGAGCGGCAGCAGGCTGACCGGGGTAAAAACCTCGCTACCCGGCGCCATGATCAGCAACACGCCGCCGAAACCTACGAATACCGCCAGCCAGCGCCAGATACCGACCTGGTGACGCAGGATGGGCACCGACAGCAGGGTGATCAATACCGGGCCGATGAAGGCCAGCGTGGTTGCGGTTGCCAGCGCCATCTGGGTGATGGCGAAGTAAAAACAAAGCTGCGCCGCGGCCACGCTCAGGCCGCGCGCCAGTCCGAGCCGCCACTGGCGCATCCCCAGGCGACGCCCGCGGGCGTGCCATTCCTGCGACAGCAGCAGCACCAGCAGGCTCGGGATCAGGCCGAAGATGTTGCGCAGGGTGGCGAGCTGCTGCACCGGGTAACGATCGCCGAGGAACTTGATGAACACGCCCTGCAGATCGAACAGGAAAATTGCGATCAGGATGTAGGCGACAGCCCGCGCAAACGGAGCCTGTGAGGTTAAACTGCCGATGACTGAGACCTGGCTGGCCGGCGCCAGCCGCGCCGCGGCGCATGGTAGCAAAAAATTCCGGCAGGCGTGGACTCGCCAATCCAATCATCATACAATGCGCGTTCAAGAAGATGCTGCCTCCGCAGTGTTGAAGCATGATCGGATAAACGATGGGAAGAACTGCGGTTCCTCCCATTTTTGTGCGCGCGCATTTTTTTGAATCGGGAGACTGAGTGGCGAAGCCTGCCTTACTGGCCCTGGAAGACGGAACCCTGTTCCGGGGCATATCGATTGGAGCCGACGGTATTTCGGCCGGCGAAGTGGTATTCAACACGGCGATGACGGGTTACCAGGAAATCCTGACCGATCCGTCCTACTGTCGACAGCTCATAACCCTGACCTACCCGCACATCGGTAACACGGGCGTGAACACCGAGGACGAGGAAGCGCGCGAGATATTCGCCAGCGGCCTGATCATCCGCGACCTGCCGCTATGTGCCAGCAACTGGCGCAGCGAGGGGCGTCTCGAGGACTATCTCGAGCAGCGTGGCGTGGTCGCGATCGCCGATATCGACACGCGCAAACTGACCCGCCTGCTGCGCGACAAGGGTGCCCAGAATGGCGCTATCCTGGCCGGCGACTACATCGACGAAGCGGCCGCGCTGGCCGCGGCCCGCGCCTTCGAAGGCCTGGCTGGCAGCGACCTGGCGCAGGTGGTGACTACCGCTTCGAGTTATGAATGGCGGACCGGCAGCTGGACGCTGGAAGCCGGTTATGGCGAAGCCGCGGAGTTGCCCTGGCACGTCGTGGCTTACGATTACGGCGTGAAAAAGAACATTCTCTGCATGCTTGCCGATCGCGGCGCGCGGGTAACCGTGGTGCCGGCGAAAACGCCCGCCGCCGAGGTACTGGCGATGAATCCCGACGGGGTATTCCTGTCCAACGGCCCCGGCGATCCCGAGCCCTGCGACTACGCAATCGATGCCATCAGGCAAATTCTCGAAACCGACGTGCCGGTATTCGGTATTTGCCTCGGTCACCAGCTGCTGGCGCTGGCCAGCGGCGCGGCGACGATCAAGATGAAGTTCGGCCACCACGGCGCCAATCACCCGGTGCAGGACCTTGCCAGCAAGGTGGTCATGATCACCAGCCAGAACCATGGTTTTGCAGTCGACGAGGACTCGCTGCCGGCCAGCCTGGAGGCCACGCATCGCTCACTGTTCGACGGCAGCCTGCAGGGCATCGCGCGCCGCGACCGTGCCGCGTTCAGCTTCCAGGGTCACCCGGAAGCGAGCCCCGGTCCGCACGACGTGGCGCCTATGTTCGATCACTTTTTCGACCTGATCGCGCGCTACCGCGCCAACGCGGGGGCCGCCTGATGCCTCGCCGCGACGATATTTCATCGGTTTTGATCATTGGTGCCGGTCCGATCGTAATCGGCCAGGCCTGTGAATTCGATTACTCCGGAGCCCAGGCCTGCAAGGCGCTGAAGGAAGAGGGTTACCGCGTCATCCTGATCAATTCCAACCCGGCGACCATCATGACCGATCCGAACACGGCCGATGCAATTTATATCGAGCCGATTCACTGGAAGGTCGTGGAAAAGATCATTGCCGCGGAAAAGCCCGACGTGTTGTTGCCCACCATGGGCGGACAGACCGCGCTCAACTGCGCGCTCGACCTGGTGCGCGAGGGGGTGCTGGAAAAACACGGGGTCGAAATGATCGGTGCCAGCCGGGCCGCGATCGATATGGCCGAGGACCGCGAGCAGTTTCGCGTGGCGATGGCTGAAATCGGTCTCAAAACGCCCAGGTCATTCATCGCGCACAGTCTCGAGGAAGCCTGGCAGGGCCAGGCGCAGATCGGTTTCCCCGTCATCATCAGACCGTCGTTTACCATGGGTGGCAGTGGCGGCGGTATCGCCTACAACCGCGAAGAGTTCGAGGAAATCATTCGCCGCGGCCTCGACCTGTCGCCCACGACCGAGGTACTGATCGAAACCTCGGTGCTGGGCTGGAAAGAGTACGAAATGGAGGTCGTGCGCGACCGCAACGACAACTGCATCATCGTTTGCTCGATCGAGAACCTGGACCCCATGGGGGTACATACCGGCGACTCGATCACGGTGGCGCCGGCGCAAACGCTGACCGACAAGGAATACCAGATCATGCGCGATGCGTCGCTTGCGGTGCTGCGCAAGATTGGCGTCGAGACCGGCGGTTCCAACGTGCAGTTCGCGATCAATCCCGAAAACGGCGAAATGATCATCATCGAGATGAACCCGCGGGTATCGCGCTCGTCGGCGCTGGCCTCCAAGGCAACCGGCTTCCCGATCGCCAAGGTGGCCGCCAAGCTGGCGATCGGCTATACCCTCGACGAGTTGCAGAACGATATCACCGGCGGCGCAACGCCGGCATCGTTCGAACCGAGCATCGACTATGTCGTCACCAAGGTGCCGCGCTTTACTTTCGAGAAATTTCCGCAGGCCGACAATCGTTTGTCGACGCAGATGAAGTCCGTGGGCGAGGTCATGGCCATCGGGCGCAATTTCCAGGAGTCTTTTCACAAGGCGCTGCGCGGTCTCGAGATCGGGGTTTTCGGTCTCGATCCGATCGTCGATCTGACGCAGGATGCCGAAGCCCTGGAAGACCTGTTTCGTACCGAACTGCGCCTGCCGGGTGCACGCCGGATCTGGTACGTCGCGGATGCCTTTCGCGCCGGCTACAGTGTCGAGCAGGTATTCGATCGTTGCGCGATCGACCCATGGTTCCTGGTGCAGATCGAGGAACTGATCCAGCTCGAACAGGGTCTCGCCGGGCGCAGTCTCGAGCAAATCGATGCGGACGAGTTACGTGCGCTCAAGCGCAAGGGCTTTGCCGACCGTCGCCTGGCCGACCTGCTGGGCTGCGAAGAAACCGGGGTGGCCACCCGTCGGCGTGAGCTGGGTATTCGACCGGTTTACAAGCGGGTCGACACCTGTGCCGCCGAGTTTGCGTCGAGCACCGCCTACCTCTATTCGAGTTATGACGAGGAGTGCGAGGCCGCCACCAGCGATCGGCAAAAGATCGTCGTCCTCGGCGGCGGTCCCAACCGCATCGGCCAGGGTATCGAGTTCGACTATTGTTGCGTGCACGCCGCGCTGGCGATGCGCGAAGACGGTTACGAGACCATCATGGTCAACTGCAACCCGGAGACGGTCTCCACCGACTACGATACCTCCGATCGCCTCTATTTCGAGCCGCTGACCTTCGAGGACGTGCTCGAAATCATCGATCTCGAGCAACCTCGTGGCGTCATCGTGCAGTTCGGCGGGCAGACGCCGCTCAATCTCGCGCGCGCGCTGGAAGCGGCCGGGGTACCCATCGTGGGTACCGCTCCCGACTCGATCGACCTGGCCGAGGATCGCGAGCGTTTTCAGCAGATGATCAATGATCTCGGCTTGCTGCAGCCGCCCAACCAGATCGCGTTCGACGTCGACTCGGCCAGCCAGCTGGCCGAACAGGTGGGCTTCCCGCTCGTGGTGCGCCCGTCCTACGTGCTCGGTGGCCGGGCGATGGAAATCGTCCACGACCAGGACGATTTGCAGCGCTACATGGGTGAAGCGGTCAAGGTCACGCGCGATTCACCGGTATTGCTCGATCGCTTCCTCGACGAAGCCATCGAGGTCGACGTCGATGCCATCTGCGACGGCGAGCACGTGCTGATAGGCGGGCTGATGGAACATATCGAGCAGGCCGGCGTTCATTCCGGCGATTCCGCCTGCTCGCTGCCGCCGCACAGCTTGCCGGAGGCGACGCAGCAAAAGCTCTGCCAGCAGGTCGAGGCCATGGCGCGCGCGCTGAACGTGGTCGGCCTGATGAATACCCAGTTTGCCATCAAGGGAGACGAGGTCTACGTGCTCGAAGTCAATCCGCGCGCGTCGCGCACGGTCCCCTTCGTGTCGAAGGCTACCGGCGTGCCGCTGGCCAAGGTGGCCGCGCGCTGCATGGTCGGCCAGGGCCTGCGCGACCAGGGGATAGTCGAACAGGTCGTGCCCGATTTCGTGTCGGTCAAGGAATCCGTTTTTCCGTTTGCCAAGTTTCCTGGCGTCGATCCGATTCTCGGCCCGGAGATGAAATCTACCGGCGAAGTCATGGGTATCGGCAAGTCTTTCGCGGAAGCTTTTGCCAAGGGGATGCTCGGAGCTGGTGCAAAAATCCCGCAGCCCGGCACCGCTTTTCTCAGCGTGCGCGAGACCGACAAGCGAGGCATTGTCGCCATTGCGCGCAAACTGCACGAGCGCGGTTTCGACCTGGTCGCCACCGGCGGCACCGCCAAGGTCATACGCGAGTCCGGGGTCGAATGCCGCCAGGTCAACAAGGTCAAGGAAGGCCGCCCGCACGTGGTCGACATGATCAAGAACGATGAAATCGTTCTAATCGTCAATACTACGGAGGGACGCTCGGCAATCGCCGACTCCTATACCATTCGGCGCGAGGCGATCGTACGCTCGGTGTGTTATACCACGACGCTCTCGGGTGCCCTGGCGACGATCGAAGCCATGTCGCATCGCGATGTGCAGGATGTATACTGCCTGCAATCTCTCCACTGACTGGCGCAAGCGATGAAGCAGATACCATTGACCGCCGCGGGCGCGGAACGGCTCAAGGGCGAATTGAAGGAACTGAAGACGGTCAAACGTCCGGCGGTGATCGAGGCGATAGCGGTTGCCCGTGATCACGGTGATCTCAAGGAAAACGCCGAGTACCACGCCGCGCGCGAGGAACAGGGTTTTATCGAGGGCCGGATTGCCGAGCTCGAGGCCGCGCTGTCGAATGCCCAGATCATCGATGTGACCACGCTCGGCAACGCTGGCCGGGTTGTGTTCGGCTGCACGGTCGAGCTGTTCGATGTCGCCAGTGAGGGTGAAGTGACCTACCAGATCGTCGGCGATATCGAGGCCGATATCAGTCAAAATCGCATCGCTATCAGTTCTCCGATCGCGCGTGCGCTGATTGGCAAGGAAGAGGGTGAGGAGGCTATTGTCGAGGCACCCGGCGGCACGATGGAATACGCCATTACCGCCATCCACTACAAGTAGCTTGGCGGCCTCCACGATCGGCAACGGCAAGGGTCGTCGACCACGCTACCATCGCCATGTCACCGGCCCCGGCAAGTCCCGCGGCCCGCAAACTCGTGATGCGGGAATTACGCACCAGCGATGACGGCCGCGAAACGGTCCGTTTTCGGATTCTGCCGGTAGAGCACCAGGACGTGGCCGATGGCTTCGACCTGGACCGCGCCGTGATGGGCGCAGAGATCGCGCGCCAGTTCCCGTTTTTCGGGCTTTGGCAAGGCAGGAATGCGCAGCTTGACCAGTTCGTGGCGTGCCAGCGCGCGATCGATCTCCGCATGCTGGTTAGCGCCGAGCCCTTGCTGGCCGATCGACACCACGGGTTTCAGCCCGCGGCGATGACATTCGGCACGTAAGCGCTTGATTTGGAGGCTGGATAATTCCATATTGACCATTCCTGGCGAAAACCCGCCGATCTTAACACGACGCGAAACGGCATGGCCCGATCCAAGTCCAGCAAGGCCTGGTTGCGCGAGCACCACGGCGATGAGTACGTGCAGAAGTCACGTGACGAGGGATTTCGCTCCCGCGCCGCCTACAAACTGGCCGAGATCCAGCAAAAAGACCGTATTTTTCGCCCCGGCCAGTGCGTGCTCGACCTGGGAGCGGCTCCCGGCGGCTGGAGCGAATATGCCGCGCGCGAAGTTGGCGATAACGGCTCGGTGCTGGCGCTGGACCTGTTGCCGATGCCCGCGATAGCCGGCGTCGAGTTTCTGCAGGGCGATTTTACCGAGGCCGAAACCTGCGCACGCCTGGCCGAGCGCCTGGGCCACCGGCGGGTCGACCTTGTATTATCGGACATGGCCCCCAACTTGAGTGGGGTCGCCAGCGTGGATCAGCCGCGCTCGATGTACCTGGCGGAACTGGCGCTCGATCTGGCCAGGGAGTTGCTCGCGCGTGACGGCGCTTTTGTCGTCAAGCTCTTCCAGGGCGAGGGGTTCGAGGCGTTGCTGGCACAGTTGCGACAGGTGTTCTGTTCGGTCAAGCTGCGCAAGCCCGACGCATCGCGCTCTCGATCGAGCGAAATTTACGCCGTATGCCGCGGTCTTAAGTGAACGGGTACACGGAATTTACGCTAGTATCTGGTAGTAATAGCAGTAAAATGAGCTGCAAGATGCGGGCAAAACATGCCTCGACAGGTGAAAAATAGTGAATGACGTCGTCAAGAATCTGGTTCTGTGGATCGTAATCGCGGTCGTGCTGTTATCCGTTTTCCACAGTTTCGGGGACCGCAGCGGTAGTGCGCAAACCCTGATCTACTCCGAATTTCTCACCCAGGTCGAAAATGGCCAGGTGCGCGAGGTCACCATCGAGGGCCAGAACATCACCGGCAAGATGATTTCCGGTACGCCGTTCACGACCTACAGCCCCGAAACCAACAACAGTGCGCTGATCGGTGACCTGGAGCGGGCAGACGTTTCGATCGTCGGTAAACCGCCGGAACAGCCCTCGCTGCTCGGTCACATGTTCATCAGCTGGTTTCCGTTCATCGTCCTGATCGGCCTGTGGATTTTTTTCATGCGCCAGATGCAGGGTGGTGGCAGCGGTCGCGGAGCGATGTCCTTCGGCAAGAGCAAGGCACGCCTGCTGGGCGAAGACCAGATCAATATCAATTTCAACGACGTCGCCGGCGTCGAGGAAGCCAAGGAAGAAGTGGCCGAGCTGGTCGAGTTCCTGCGCGACCCGTCGAAGTTCCAGAAGCTCGGCGGCAAGATCCCGCGGGGCGTGCTGATGGTCGGCTCGCCCGGTACCGGTAAAACCCTGCTGGCCAAGGCCATTGCCGGTGAAGCCAAGGTGCCGTTCTTCACCATCTCCGGCTCCGACTTTGTCGAGATGTTCGTCGGTGTCGGAGCCTCGCGCGTGCGCGACATGTTCGATCAGGCCAAGAAACACTCGCCCTGCATCATCTTCATCGATGAAATCGATGCGGTCGGGCGCCATCGCGGTGCCGGTCTCGGCGGCGGTCACGACGAGCGCGAGCAGACGCTCAACCAGCTGCTGGTCGAAATGGACGGTTTCGAGGGTAACGAGGGCGTGATCGTCATCGCCGCGACTAACCGTCCGGACGTGCTCGATCCGGCCCTGTTGCGGCCCGGTCGCTTCGACCGCCAGGTGGTCGTGCCCCTGCCCGACGTGCGCGGGCGCTCGCAGATTCTGAAGGTGCACATGCGCAAGGTGCCGGCCGCGGAAAGCGTCGACCCGATGGTGATCGCGCGCGGCACGCCGGGTTTTTCCGGTGCCGACCTTGCCAACCTGGTCAACGAGGCCGCGCTGTTTGCCGCGCGCGCCAACAAGAAACTCGTGACCATGGGTGAATTCGAGCGCGCCAAGGACAAGATCATGATGGGTGCCGAGCGCAAGTCCATGATCATGAAGGACGAAGAGAAGAAGCTCACCGCCTACCACGAAGCCGGGCACGCCATCGTTGGCCGACTGGTACCGGAACACGATCCGGTTTACAAGGTCAGCATTATCCCGCGCGGGCGCGCGCTCGGCGTGACCATGTTCCTGCCCGAGGAAGACAAGTACAGCTACAGCAGGCGTCACCTCGAGAGCCAGCTGTCCAGCCTGTTCGGCGGACGAATCGCCGAGCAGATTATCTTCGGCGACGACGCGGTCACCACCGGTGCCTCCAACGACATCGAGCGCGCCACCCAGATCGCGCGCAGCATGGTGACCCAGTGGGGCCTGTCGGATCGCATGGGACCGCTGTCCTACAGCGAGGAAGAGGGCGAGGTATTCCTCGGCAAGAGCTACGGCAAGCAGAAGACCGTGTCCGACGAGACGGCCCAGGCCATCGATTCCGAGATCCGCTCGATCATCGATCGCAACTACCAGCGGGCGCACGATATCCTGACCGAACACGAGGACAAGATGCACCTGATGGCCGACGCGCTGATGAAATACGAAACCATCGATTCGGGCCAGATCGACACGATCATGGAAGGCAAGGTACCCGGACCGCCCGACGACTGGTCGGACGACGAGTCGGGCTCGGGCCGGGCAGCCAGCAAGCGCGAGGACGATACCAGTACCGGCGAGGACCCGAACCTGGATCCGGCCAAGCTGCACTGACATCCGGACTCCGGGGCAGCCGGGGGGCGAGCATGTCAGCGCACTTTATCTCCGCTAATTTGCAGGTCATGGGGGTCGTGAATGCGACCCCCGATTCTTTTTCCGACGGGGGCCGGTTCGCGAGCCCCGAACAGGCGCTCGCGCAGGCGAAACTGCTGATCGACGAGGGCGCAGACATCCTCGATATAGGCGGCGAGTCAACCCGGCCCGGCGCCCGGGAAGTTGCGCTCGAAATCGAGATCGAGCGCACCGTACCCCTGATTCGCGCCATCCGCGAGTTTTCCGACCTGCCGATTTCGATCGATACCAATAAACCGGCGGTGATGCGCGCGGCGGTCGAGGCCGGCGCGACCTTGATCAACAGTATCTGGGCCTTGCGACTCGACGACTCGCTTGCCGTTGCCGCCGATCTTGGTGTGCCGGTCTGTCTGATGCACATGCGCGGTACGCCGCGAACCATGCAGCAGGATCCCGTTTACGACGATGTCGTCAGCGAGGTATACGATTTCCTCGCCGGGCGTATCGAGGCCGCGGTCGCGGCGGGCGTGCACGAGTCTGATATAATCGTCGATCCCGGGTTCGGATTCGGTAAAACCATCGAACACAATCTCATGCTGTTGCAATCGCTTGCCCGTTTTCGCGCCCTCGGCGTGCCTTTGCTGGTTGGCCTGTCGCGCAAGAGTACGATAGGCAAAATCACCGGCAAGCCGGTGGAGGACCGCCTGTTCGGCAGTATTGCCGCGGCCGTCATAGCGGCCATGTCCGGTGCCGACATCCTGCGCGTGCACGACGTCGGCCCCACTGTCGATGCGCTGGCCATGGTGCGCGCGGTCGGGGAGGCGGGCTGATGGCGCGGCGTTATTTCGGCACCGACGGCATTCGCGGTCGCGTGGGCGAACCGCCGATGACGGTCGATTTTATCCTCAGGCTCGGCTGGGCCGCCGGCCGCGTGCTGGCCGAGTCGGGCCCCGGCCAGGTCGTGATCGGCAAGGATACCCGTATATCAGGCTACATGTTCGAATCGGCGCTCGAGGCCGGGCTGGCCGCGGCCGGACTGGATGTCATCCTGCTCGGTCCCATGCCGACGCCGGCGATTGCCTATCTTACCCAGGCACAACGCGCCAGCGCCGGTATCGTCATCAGTGCGTCGCACAATCCCTACCACGACGATGGCGTCAAGTTTTTCAACGGTGACGGCTACAAGCTGCCCGATGCCACCGAGGAAGCAATCGAGGCCATGCTCGAGGAACCGCTGCAGATGGTCGACCCGGAAAAAATCGGCAAGGCCAGCCGCATGGAGGACGCCAAGGGGCGTTACATCGAATTCTGCAAGCGCTCGTTCTCGTTCAACCAGTCCCTGCGGGGCATGAAGCTGGTGGTCGATTGCGCCAACGGCGCGACCTACCATATCGCGCCGGCCGTTTTCCGCGAGCTCGGTGCGGAGGTCATCGAGGCAGGCACCAGCCCGAACGGCCTCAATATAAACGAGGATTCGGGCGCCCTGCATCCAGAGAGCATGCGTGCACTGGTACTCGAAAACGAGGCCGATCTCGGCATTGCCTTCGACGGTGACGGCGATCGGGTGATGATGATGGATGCCAGTGGCGACGTTAAAAACGGTGACCAGCTGCTCTATATCATTACCAAGAGCAAGCTCGCCAACGGGCGACTCACCGGCGGCGTGGTGGGTACCCAGATGACCAATCTCGGTTTCGAGCACGCCATGGCAGAGCTGGGTATTCCGTTCGAACGCGCCGCCGTCGGTGATCGTTACGTCATGGAAAAGCTGCTCGAGCGACGCTGGTTTCTCGGTGGCGAATCTTCCGGGCACATTATCTGTCTCGACAAGACAACCACGGGCGACGGTATCGTCGCCGCGCTGCAGGTAATCGACTGGCTGGTGCATGAAGGGCTGACCCTGGCAGAGGCCTGCGAGGGTCTCGCCAGCTATCCGCAGACCATGATCAACGTGCCGCTGCCGACGCGCATGAACCTGGCCGACGCACCCGCGATCCAGGATGCGGTTGCCGCGGCCGAGGATCGGCTGGGAGATGACGGGCGCGTCCTGCTGCGGCCTTCCGGCACCGAGCCCCTGATCCGGGTCATGGTCGAGGGGCGTGATCTCGCGGCGGTCGAGAAAACCGCTGCCGGTCTTGCCGAGGTTGTTCGCGACACGGTCGAGCGGAACTGACAAGGCCCCGGCCGGCCAGGTTGCGCAACCCGCGGGGCGAGTGCCCGGGGCTGGCCGCCGCGAGACAAATTGCGGATTGATTTATTCGGCCGAGGTGAGTACCCTTTGCGCCCTTTTTAGTATCCGGTGAGTTTGATGCGGACCAGCCTGATCGCGGGCAACTGGAAAATGAACGGCAGCCTGCAGTCGGTCAACGAACTGATCGAGGGCATTCGTGCCGCTGATGCCGTTGGCGCCGAGCTGGTGGTTTGCCCGCCGGCCGTTTTCCTGTTCAAGGTCGGCGGCATGCTCGATGGAAGCGCGGTCGGGCTCGGTGCGCAAAACGTGTGCAACCACGAAGCGGGTGCCTACACCGGTGAAGTATCGGCGGCGATGCTGCGCGAGGCGGGTTGTCGCTACGCGATCGTCGGTCACTCGGAGCGGCGTTCGCTTTACGGTGAAACCGACCAGCTCGTGGCGGAGCGTTTCGCGATGGCGGTGAGCGGTGGTATCAGGCCAATCCTGTGCCTTGGCGAAACGCTCGAGCAGCGTGAGCAGGGTGTAACCGAGCAGGTTGTCGCCGCGCAGCTTGACGCGGTTGTCGATCATTGCGGCATCGAGGCTTTTGCCGAAGCCGTGATTGCCTACGAGCCCGTGTGGGCAATCGGCACCGGAAAAGTGGCAACCCCGGAACAGGCCCAGGCAGTACATGCCTGCATTCGTGCACTGCTGGAGGGAAGGGACGCGCAAGTGGCGGCGGGAATCCGGATCCTGTACGGCGGCAGCATGAATCCGGGCAACGCGGCCGAGCTGCTGGCGCAGGCGGACATCGACGGCGGCCTGATCGGCGGCGCATCGCTCAAGGCGCCCGATTTCCTGGCCATCGCACAGGCAGTTGATTGAGGAATTATGGAAACTTTTAACAGTATACTTCTGATAGTACAGGTGCTGCTGTCGATCTCGCTGATCGTGCTCATCCTGCTGCAGCACGGTAAAGGCGCCGATGCCGGCGCGGCCTTTGGCAGCGGCGCCTCGGCCACCGTTTTCGGTGCGCGCGGTTCGGGTAATTTCCTGAGCCGGTCGACTGCCATTGTCGCGATCCTGTTTTTCATCGTATGCTTGTCGCTGGCGTACCTGTCGAGCAATCGGCAAGCGCCCGACAGCGTGACCGGGAGCGTGACCAGCCAGCAGCCGAGCATGGAATTGCCGGCCGGCGACGATCTGCCGCCGGCGGGTGAGGACACCGCGGGCAGTCCGGTCGAGTCCGATTTACCGCCGGCTGAGTAGCCGGTAACAAAGCCGATGTGGTGGAATTGGTAGACACGCTATCTTGAGGGGGTAGTGGCGAAAGCCGTGCCGGTTC
>JASJCI010000017.1 GCA_030066085.1 Gammaproteobacteria bacterium
CCGCAGTCACCTCGTGCCGATCACGCCGCAGCAGGTGGCCGACGCGGCGATCGAAGCGGCGAAAGCCGGCGCCGCGGTTGTGCACGTGCACGTGCGCGATCCGGAAACCGGCCAGGGCTCGCGCGATCCCGCACTGTTCAGGGAAACCGTCGACCTGATTCGCGCCAGCGACACCGACGTCATCATCAACCTGACCGCGGGCATGGGTGGCGACTGGGTACCTAGCGACGAAGATCCGGCGTTACCGGGACCCGGCAGCGACATGATCGGCCCGGAAGAGCGACTGACCCACGTGGTCGAATGTAAACCCGATATCTGCAGTCTCGACTGCGGCACGATGAACTTCGCTGGCGACTTCGCCTACATCAACACCGCGCCGTTCCTGCGGCGCATGGCCGAGATCGTCAAGGACCTCGGCGTCAAACCCGAACTCGAGGTGTTCGATCTCGGCCAGATCCGGCTCGCGCGCCACCTGGTCGACGAAGGCCTGATCGAGGCGCCGCCGATGTTCCAGCTCTGCCTCGGCATTCCCTGGGGCGCCGGCGCCGATACCGAGACCATGACCGCGATGAAGCAGGCTTTACCCGAAGACGCCATCTGGGCCGGTTTCGGCATCTCGCGCATGCAGATGCCGATGGTGGCGCAGGCGGTGCTGCTCGGCGGCAACGTGCGCGTCGGCCTCGAGGACAACATCTTCCTCGACAAGGGTGTACTCGCGAGCAACGGCATGCTGGTCGAGCGCGCGGTCGAAATCATCGAGCGCCTCGGCGCACGCGTGGTCGGCCCCGACGAGGCCCGCGGCCTGCTGCACCTCTCTTAACCGGGGTCAGATCACAATTTTTGCTAATATGGGCAGGCAGCTATTGCCTGGCGGTACAGTTTTGCCAAAGCAGCAACCAATCGGTTAACCTGTTTGTCCCAGTAAACCGGCGATCCCACAAGGAGGTGGAGATGGCGCGTAAACCACGTTTCCTGCTACCAGGCGTGCCGCAACACGTTGTGCAGCGCGGTAACAATCGCGAATCCTGTTTTTTCTCTGACGCCGACAGGCGATGCTATCTTGAGATACTTCATGAGGTTGCAAGTAAAAATGACGCGGCCGTGCATGCCTATGTGTTGATGACCAATCATGTGCATCTGCTGATAACACCGGGATATGAATTCAGCATCATGCATACCATGCAGGACCTCGGGCGTAAGTACGTTGCTTACGTCAACCGTACCCACGACAGAAGCGGCACACTTTGGGAAGGGCGATACAAGGCGAGTCTTGTGGACAGCGAATCCTACCTGTTCACCTGTATGCGGTACATTGAAACTAATCCGGTCAGGGCCGGTATGGTCTCGAATCCGTACAACTATTCTTGGTCGAGTTTCCGTTTCAACGCCACTGGGAGGCCAGATAAATTAGTAACCCAACATGCTCTTTTCGAATCCCTTGGAGAAACCGCCCAGGCGCGTCAGCTTGCCTACCTCGCTCTATTTGCCGATAGCCTTGCTACCGAGGAATTGCTCGCGATTCGGCAGGCGTTACAGGAAGAACTCGTTGTGGGACGAGAAGACTTCAAGGATCAAATCGCCGAATTGCTGGATCGGCAAACCCGGACGGGCAGGAGCGGTCGTCCTTCCAGGGATGATTTTCGATATGGCTGAAGCGGTTGAGGCTATCAGAATATAAGCGGAAACTGTGATCTGACCCCGGTTTTAGGAGAGGGCGGGTACCGCTGCGCTCAGGTAAACCACCGCGACGTAGCGCAGGCCCTTGCCGAGCGCGACCAGTGGCAGGAACAGCGCCAGGCGCAGCTTCATGATGCCGGCAATCAGGGTCAGTGCGTCGCCGCCGATCGGCAGCCACGCGAACAGCAGGCTCCAGAATCCGTAGCGGCCGTACCAGCGCTGCGCCCGGTTGATCTGCTCCGCGCTGAAGTAAAACCAGCGCCGGTCGCGGAAATGCAGCAGGTATCGTCCCAGCGCCCAGTTGACCACCGAGCCGAGCGTATTGCCGAGGGTTGCGACCAGTAGGAGCAGCAACGGATCGCCACCGTCCGCCAGCAGCGCGAACAGCACGACCTCGGACGAAAACGGCAGGATCGTTGCGGCCAGAAACGCCGAACCGAACAGCAGCAGGTAAGCGGTCACGTCCGGGTTGCGGGGGCGGGTACCGGGTCAGGCTCTCTGCTGGCGCCGGCGCTGCAGGAACGCCGCGTGCGAGGCGTCGGTACCGTCGTGAAAACTGCCGCTCCAGCGATCCATCGGGATTTCGAGGCCGCCGTAGTTGCACTCGTAGTAGCGATGGTGCAGCTGGTGATGGAAGTTGCCGAGCTTGAGCCAGAGTCGATCGCCCACGAGCAGGCCGCGATAACCCGTGTGCGACGTAGCCGCGGTCAGCGTGAAATACATCAGATGGAACGCGATCAGCAGCGGATGTGCCGGCACAACGAAGTGGATCAGTACCGTCGACAGGTAGAACAGGTGTTCCACCGGGTGCATCGACATGCCCGACCAGGGACCGGTATTCGAATTGCGATGATGCAGCGCGTGCACGCGCCGGTACAGCGGTGGCCAGTGAATCAGGCGGTGTATCAGGAAAAAGTGCAGCGTTTCCCACAGCGGCAGCGCGACGATCAACAGCACCAGCCAGCCGATGTCGTCCGGCAGCGTCAGCATCGGTACGTAACCGTTCGCCATCGACCACATCATCAACACTTCGTAGGCGGTCCAGATGGTCACGCCGCTGGCGCAGGTCCAGAAAATGTTGTCGCGCACCTGGTCGTTGAACGTGAACGCGCGGTTGTTGCGCACCAGCGGCCGCGTGTCGAAACGCAGCCGATCGCCCTGCAGGCGGAAGATGTAGAAGTAGGCATGCAGGCCGCCGGCGACCAGCGCCATCAGCGCCAGGTTGCGCAGATAGAGCAGCGCGATCCAGTCGAAGGACAGGGTTTCGGCCTGCGCCAGGTCCGGATGCAGCCATAGCCAGCACAGGACGGCGATGCCGAGAATGACCAGTTTTTCCGAAATCGGAAACCAGCCGCCGACAACCCATTTGAAAATCGCGCCCGGCCGCGGCGGCCAGGCAAAATAAGGCGAGGTGCCAAGCGGCAGCTCGGGACGGTAATGCCAGGCTTCGGACTGCGATTTGGCCATGGATGAATATGTCTCCGCAAGCGGGGTTCGGATCGGCGATCGAAACTTCAGCGAGGCGATAGTATACGCGCGTCGGCAACCGGGTCCATCGGGGGGAATGATCGATTTTTACCGCCCGGTTATCCGCTCGCCTGCTTGCGCGAACGGGTTTCCTGCAGCAGCCAGTCGCGAAAGGCGGCCGCCGCCGGCGACAGGCTCTCGACGTTCTGGTAAATCAGGTAATAGGCTTCACTGCTCTCCACCCGGGGACTCACGCCGCAGGGCACCAGCCCCAGCCGTTCGACCAGGTCGTCGGTGGTCGGCGCGCGCGCCAGCGCGATGCCGTAACCGGAGGCTGCCAGCGACAATGCCATCGGCGTATTCTCGGTGAAACTCAGCTGGCGCGACGGGATCGAATCGATGCCAACCTCGTGCAGCACCTGGTTCCAGTTGATGCGGTGGGTCGAAATCTGGATCAGGCGCTGCCGCAGCAAATCGTCGGCGGTCGCGACTGCCGCCGCCGTGGCGGGATTCGCGACCGGGTAAATCGTCTCGTCGAACAGGCGGTCACACTGGGCCCAGCTGCGATGCACCGGGCCGAACAGGATCTTCAGTTCCGAGCCGGCGCGCTGGTAGTCCTGGTCGCGGTAGGCGCCGGCCAGGTGCAGCTGCACGCGCGGGTGGCGGCGCGCGAAGTCCGGCAGGCGCGGCGCCAGCCAGCCGGTGGTAAACAGCAGGTCGGCCTGCAGCGTCAGCGTGTTGCCCCTGTCTTCACCGAACAGCGTGGCCGCGCTTTCCTCCACCGTGCGCAGCGCCTGGCGCACTGCCGGCAGGAAGGCGTGGCCGGCATCGGTCAGCTCGACGCTGCGCGGGTGGCGTTCGAACAGTTTTTCCCCGAGGTGTTTTTCCAGTGCCTTGATCTGCTGGCTGACCGCGGACGTGCTCAGGTCGAGCAGTTCACCCGCGCGCGCGAAATTCTCCATGCGCGCCGCCGCTTCGAACACGCGCAGCCAGTTCAGCGATGGAATCGATTCCGGCATGGTTTTGCGCAATAAGGTTAAGTTTTACTAAATCAAAGCATAGTTGAACACAGCTTGTTGATTAACGCTATTACTGCTTCAATCACGTAAAACCCGACTGGAGTCATGCCGCCATGCCGACGGATACCACCGTTGTTCCGGCCAATACCGCTGCCGACGCCGGCGATGCGCCGTCGCCGCGGCGTTCGCAACGCCGCACCTGGCATTTCACCCCCGATCTGCCGGTGAAGCAGGCGCCTTATTTCGAAATGCCGTTCAGCCTCGTCGACAGCCTGAAATACCTGTTCAATATCTGGCGCCCGTTCAACCAGCGCTTCCTGTTGCTGGCGCTCGCGATCGCCGCCTGGACCTGGTTTACGCCGTCGCTGGAGCGCGCGCGCGAGTTTCAGTGGGACTGGATCCTGGAGATCGGTCTGCGCAACCTGGTCATCGTGCTGGTGGTGGCCGGCGGCTTGCACCTGCTGCTGTACACCTTCCGCGCGCAGGGTGACGACGAACACTACGATGCCCGGCCGCTGCACAGGAACAACAAGCGCTTTCACTTCGGCGACCAGGTGAAAGACAACATGTTCTGGACGCTGGTGGGCTCGGTGCCGATCGGTACGGCCTGGGAGGCCTTGCTGCTGTGGGCTTTCGCCAACGGTCACGCGACCCTGATAACCTTCGACAGCAATCCCGTCTGGTTTATCACCCTGATGTTGATCATTCCGATCTGGAGCGGATTCCATTTTTACTGGTATCACCGCCTCGGCCACGTCGAGCCGTTCTACCGCTGGTTTCATTCCTGGCATCACAAGAACGTGAATACCGGCCCCTGGTCAGGACACGCGATGCACCCGGTCGAGCACCTGTTCCTGTACTCCGACCTGGCGATTTATTTCCTGGTCGCGAGTCACCCGATTCACGTCATCTTCAACGCGATGCTGCATACCGTCGCCGGGCCGACGTCGCACTGTGGCTACCATACCGTGCGCTTCGGCCGCTTTTTCAAGCTGCAGCTCGGCGATTTCATGCACCAGTTGCACCATCGTTTCTGCGACTGCAACTACGGCTCCTACGAAACGCCGTGGGACAAGGTGTTCGACAGTTTCCACGACGGCACCGAGGACGGCGATGCGTGGATGAAGGAACGGCGCAAGAAACTGTTCGAACAGAAAAACCGGACATCGGAGCAATGACATGGGCCACGAACCAAAAGCCAGCTGGAAATCATTCGAGCAAACCACCGCCGCCGACTGGGACGCGGTGATGGAATACGAACACGAATTCAACGCCGGCCTGATCGAGCGCCTGCTGGCGCAGTTCGAAATGCTCGATGAGGCGGAAACGCCGTACCCGATCAATCGCTACCAGCATTCGCTGCAGTCGGCCACGCGCGCTTATCAAGACGGCGCCGACGAGGAGCTGGTGGTCGCCGCGCTGTTGCACGACATCGGCGACGTGGTCGCGCCGTATAACCACGGCGAGGTCGCGGCCGCGATCCTGAAGCCCTACGTCTCGGAAAAGACTTACTGGATCGTCAAGCACCACTGCGTGTTCCAGGGGTACTACTACAACCATCACCTCGGCGGAGACCGCAACGCGCGTGACAAGTACCGCGACAGCCCGTTTTTCGAAGACTGTCGCTACTTCTGCCATCATTACGATCAGAACGCCTTCGATCCGGAGTACCCGACGAAGCCCCTGGAGTTTTTTATCCCGATGCTGCGGCGCGTGTTCCGTGCCGACCCGGGTCACCTGGAGCTGGCCGAGACGGCGGACGAAAAAGTCGCCTGATACACTAACCCGCAAGCCTGGCCCGTCGGAAATCATTGCGAGCGGGCCTCGGCCGGGTGGATACTAGCGCGCACCGACAAAACGCCTGCCGATCTCGGCAAACCTGGAGGACCAATAATGAAAAGAATCTACGATTTCAGCCGCAGCCCTTCCGCGCGCAACTACACCGTCGCCGACCTGCAGGCGTTGAAAGGCTCGGGCAAAAAACTCAGCATGTCGAACCCGGCCAACCCGACCGAGATCCGCGCCTGCCTCGATGCCGGTATCGACCTGTTCGTCGTCTGGGCCGAACAGATCGAGGAAGCGCGCGAAATTGCGCCGCATCACTTCATGGGCGTCGGCAGTACCTGGTCGCAGTTCGGCACCACCAGCGAAATCCTCGATCACGCGTTCGAGATGATGCGCCGCGGCGGCGACATGTATTACACGCTGCGCTCCTACGAGGTCATGGAGACGCTGGCGAAGGAAGGCATCCCGGTACAGAGCCACATCGGCCTGATCCCGACCTTCAGCCACTGGTGCGGCGGCCTGCGCGGCTGGGGACGCACCGCCGACGAAGCGATGGAAATCTACCGCACGCTAAAGCGCATGGAAGACGTCGGCGTGTTCGCGGTCGAGGCCGAGTGTATCGCCGAGGAAGTGCTCGAGGCGGTCAATGAAAAAACCTCGATCGTGACCTTTTCTCTCGGCTCCGGTAACGCCGGCGACGCGATCATGTCCTTCGTCGCCGATATCTGCGGCGAGGCCAGCGAGGAAGACAAGCCGCCGAAACACGCCCATGCCTTCGGTAACCTGCGCCGGCTGCACGAGCAGATATACGAGGAACGGGTTACGGCGCTGAAGGCCTTCCACGACGAGGTTACGGCGAAAAATTTTCCCTACCCGGAAACCAACATCGCGATGCATCCCGAAGAAAAGGACAAGTTCCTCGAGGCGCTGGACAAGGCTTGACTTTGACCGTCGTCCCCGCGCAAGCGGGGATCTCCCAGTAGTGCCGTCGTCATCCCCGCGAAAGCGTGGGTCTGACGTCCCAAGCCCGATATTTACAAGAAAAAAACTGTCATACCGCGGCTTGACCGCGGTATCCAGAAATCGAGCACCTGGTCTCTGGACCCCGCGATCAAGTCGCGGGGTGACATGGGTTAAAAGTATTTTGAACAGGGGTTGATTTCTGCGCAGAAGCCTTGGCGCCGAAATTCACCCGATCGCGCTCAGAACTTGCCGTTGTCGTTTTTCCACTCGCTGCGCGGCGGCACGTTTTCCACCGTGTCCCAGTGCTCGACCAGCTTGCCGTCGGCCAGGCGATACAGGTCGTAAAAAGCGCAGTGCGCGCCACGCCAAGTCCCTTCGCTGACGGCGAGTACGAAATTACCCTCGGCCAGCACGCGATGGCAATGCTCGTAACACGGCGCAGTGTCCGGATCTTCGAGCTCAGCGCGCAGCGAGGCGAGACCGTCGCCGATCCGGGGACTGTGCTGAACAAAATCTTCGGCATCGACGAATTCCCCGAGCCGATCGAACTCGCGACCGATGAGCACGGATTCGGTGAAAGCGAGTACGCGCTGGCGATTCGCTTCGGTTCGTTCCGGGTCGACTGCTTCGACCGGACCGTCGACCATTGTGCGCCCGGATACGTTGGGCCCCTGCCGCGGCTGGATATTGTCCCAGTGTTCGACAGTCTGTTCACCGTCGAAACGAAATACCTCGAAGCCGACTTTCGGGCTGCCAAAATCGTACTCGGTGTGGGCAAAAACGTAGTCGCCATCCTCGAAGGCGCGCACGATGTTGACCTTCGGCGAGGTTTTGGCCAGGCGCGCGAACAGCGCAGCGAGACCCTCGCTGCCCTCGTGCGTTTCCGGGTTGTGCTGGATGTACTGCGCCTCGTTGACCACCGTCACGGAAGCCGGGTCGCCGGTTTCGATGCCCTTGAGCAGCGCGCGGATACGGTCCTTGCGGCTCGCCATCGCAAATGTGGTGGCGTCAACCGCCGTAGGCGCGCCAGGCGGCGAACAGCAGCATCAGGCCGGCGATAATCGGCATGATGGTATAGCCGACCAGGTGAATCGTGTTGGCCATTTTTTCGCCGTTGCGCTCGATCGACTCCTGCAGCTTTTTGATGTTTTCCGGCGCGGTCTTGCGCTGGTAGTAGCTGTACAGGCCGTAGACGATGGCCAGCACGCCGACGATGAAGTTCAGTTCGGGTCCCATGGTGCGGGATGATAACCCGCTCCATCGATGAAACCCAGCCCGACAGGTCTTATTCCGCGGCGGGCAGGCCGAGGTAGACGCGGCCGTTCTCGACCCGGACCGGGTAAGTCTGCAGGTTGACGCAAACCGGCGCGGACAGCGCTTCGCCGGTGCGAACGTCGAAACGGCCCTGGTGCAGCGGGCATTCGATCACGTTGTCGATCACGATTCCGTCCTCGAGCCGCTCGTCCTCGTGGGTGCAGATGCCGTCGCTGGCGAAGTAGCCGTCCGGCGTGCGGTAGATACAGTAGGCCCGGTTGTCGTGATCGAAACCGAGCACGTCTTCTTCCTCGATATCGTCGGCCGCGCAGGCGTCGATCCAGCGGTCGCTCATTTCATGCTCCTTAGCGAAAGTTTCTGAAAGCCGCCATCGGTGATCATGTGGGCTGCCTGGCGGATGCTGCGCGCGCGGGTGTTGCGTCCCAGCGAACGCCGCAGGACCACCGACAGTACCTCCAGGTTGGTGCGCCAGAAGCCCGGGTCGGTGGCAGGTAGCTGGTCCTTGATCGCTCGATGCAGCTCGGGCAGGGCGTAAAACGGCACCTGCGGATAGAGGTGGTGCTCGACATGGTTTTCCATGTTCAGGTACAGGAAGGATGCGATCGGACTGCTCTGGAACGAGCGCGTGCTGTCGAGGATGGACGGCGCGTTTTCGGCCATCTCGACGTGCTGGATCAACGTGAACAGCAGCATGACCGGGCGCCCCAGCAGCCACGGCAGCACCAGGAACCACCACGGAAAGCTCGCGCCCAGCGTTATCGCGAGCGCGATGCCAGCGTAAACGGCGATGAAAATCAGCGCGTTACGACGCAGGCGCGGGAATTCGTCCGCCGCAACGACTTCGCGCATGACCTGCGTATAACGCCCGCTCGCGAGTCGCAGCAGCGTGGTCAGGTGAAAGTGCAGTAGCGCGAACCCGGATACCTCCGCCAGCCAGGCGCCGAAGGTCATCGGTGTATCGAACGGCATCTGGCTGTCCTTGCCGACATGCCAGGTGTAAGTGTGATGGTTGGTGTGCGTGTAACGCCGGTGCAGCGGCTCTTCAAAGTAGATCAGCGACGTGATCCACAGGACCAGCTCGTTCAGCCAGCGCGTGCGAAACGCGGTGCCGTGCGCGGTTTCGTGGCTCATCGCATAGGCCGGTACCGACAGGATCGCGCCGTGGATCAGCATGGCCGGCCAGACCCAGGCCGTGCCGAGGGCGAGGTAGACCCCGCAGCCCGAGGCCAGCAGCGCCAGTGCCCATTGCGCGAGATAGACCAGTCCGGGGCGATCGCTGCGCCGGCACAGCTCCTTGAGCGTTTTACGCTCGAGCTCGATACCGCTGGAGGCGGCGTTGGTGGCGGTGAATTTGTCGGGCATTGATTCTGGCGTCGTTCGGGTTGCGATGAAGCGAATTCTGCGCATAATCTGGCAAAAATCCATTTAAACTTATTTGTGTTAGTGAAAGATATTTTTTATGTCCAATCTCGATACGCAGCTGGAGACTTTTCTACGAGTCGCGCGCCTCGGCAGCTTCCGCCGCGCGGCCGACGAACTGTTCGTCACCCAGGCCGCGGTCACCAGCCGGATCCAGGCGCTCGAGGACTGGCTCGGCTTCGAGGTTTTCCGCCGCCACCGGCGCGGCGCCGATTTGACCGAGCAGGGCCGGCGCTTCATCGATTACGCCCGCAACGCCATCGATACGATCGAACACGGACGCGCCGAGGCCCGACGCGCGACTGCCTACCGCGCACATTACCGTGTCATGAGCCAGTATCTTTTACTGGAAGGTTTTACCCTCGACTGGATCGACTGGATGGGCCAGCATGCGACGGACGTATCGCTGACCATCGACAGCAGTCCGTCGACGATCGCCGCGCGCGAAATCGGTAACGGCCTGCTCGACCTCGCGGTCGGCTACCAGTACCGGGTGACCAATGGCGTGGTATTCGAACCCCTGTTCGAAGAGCGCCTGGTGCTGGTTACCAGCTACCACCAGGTCGAACGCTGGCGCGAAAACTACATTTCGATCGGCTGGGACGAGGCTTTCGATGACGAACATCGCCGCTTTGTCGGCGAACTCGAGCGCGACTGCCGCCTGCACGCCGAGTTTGTCGACCTGGCGCGCGTCATGCTGCTGCGCGAACCCTGCAGCGCCTACGTGGTGGAAAGATCGGTCGACTCCCTGCTCGGAGACGGTATTTTGCAGCGCGTCCCCGATGCGCCTGTCATGACGCGGCCGGCTTACGCGATCTATCCCGCACGCCCGACTCACGCCGACGTGCAGGAAATTGCGCTCGAAGGCTTACGAAGCATAGCGGCGGACAGAAAAAACGGTAAACTGCCGCCTCGATGAGCAATAGCAACCACAGCAGTCCGCGCGGCAAGCGCGCGCGTCGACGTCGTCCCCAGGCCGGCGCGGTCTCCACGCCGCCCGCGAGCACCGGCGGGCTCGTGGGTGGACGTTATCGGCCGCTGGACAGCGACGATTTGCCGGCCGTCGATGCGGCCGTACGCAAGATCCTGGCCGATGTCGGCATGGCTGAAGCGCCCGCGGTTGTGGTCGCCGCGGTGGCCGCGGCCGGCGGTGAGCTCGGTGGCGACGGCCGCCTGCGGTTTCCGGCGGAACTGATCGAAAGTGCACTGGCCGGTCTCGCGCGCGACTTCACCCTCTGCGGGCGCGATCCCGCGCACGATCTGCAGCTCGGCGGTGGCCGTGTCTACGTCGGCTCGGGCGGCGCCGCGCCGATGATTCTCGATCTCGACAGCGGGCGTTATCGCGAATCGCGCCTGGCCGATCTGTACGATGCCGCGCGCCTGGTCGACAGCCTCGACAATATCCACTTTTTCAGTCGCTCGCTGGTCGCGCGTGACATGCCGGACGCACTCACGCTCGATATCAACACGGCCTATGCCTGTCTCGCCGGCACCCGCAAGCACGTGTTCGCCGCCGCCACCGAGGCTGCCAGCGTCGAGGCGATCGCCGAGATGTGTTATACGATTGCCGGTTCGCGCGAAGCCTTCGAGGCGCGGCCGTTCCTGTCGCTGAACTGCAATATCCCGGTGCCGCCGCTGCGCTTCGACGCCGAATCCTGCGAGGTTGCGGCCGCCGCGGTACGTTGCGGGATTCCGTTGCACTCGAATACCTTCGGCCAGATGGGCGCATCCAGCCCGGTGACGCTGGCCGGCAGCATCGCGCAGACGGTCGCGGAAACCCTCGCCGGCATGATCTTCGCCTGGCTGATCGATCCCGCCGCCAGGGTAATCTTCGGCACGCGCCCGATGCTGACCGATCTGCGCACCGGCGCGATGAGCGGCGGCAGCCCGGAAGGCGCGGTGGCGATGGCCGCCAGCGCGCAGCTGGCGGGTTATTACGGCCTGCCCAACTCGACCATCGCCGGCGCCACCGACAGTAAGCGGGCCGACGCGCAGAGCGGGTACGAAAAAGCGCTGAGCGTGACGCTGGCGGCGCAGGCGGGTTCCAACCTGATCACGCAGGCCAGCGGTATGCAGGCCAGCCTGATGGGTTGCGCGCTCGAGAGTTACGTCATCGACAACGATATGCTCGGCAGCATCATGAAAACCCTGGCGCCGATAGAAGTGACCGAAGATACCCTGGCGCTGCAATCGATCGACGAAGTGGCACATGGCGAGGGGCACTTTCTCGGCCGCAGCGAAACACTCGAGCGCATGACGTCGGATTTTGTTTACCCGCAGCTCGCCGACCGGCGCAGCATCGAGGAGTGGGAAGCCGATGGCGCGCGCGGGATTCGCGAGGTTGCCATCGAACGCACGCGCGAAATACTCGCGCATCATAATCCCCGGCATATCCCGCCGGATGTCGACGCGGAGCTGCGCGCCCGCTTCGATATCCGCCTGCCGGCAGACCTGACGGAAACAAAATGAAAATAGCGATATTCGGAGTGGGCGCCATGGGCTCGGTCTATGCCGGTCTGTTCGCCGAAGCGGGGCACGAGGTGCACGCGGTCGACATCTGGCAGGATCATGTGGATGCCATCAATCGCGAAGGTCTGCGGGTCGAAGGCGCCAGCGGCGACCGCGTGGTCGAGGGTATTCATGCCACCACCGACGGTGCCAGCGTCGGTCAATGTGATCTCTACGTGCTCGCGACCAAGGCATCCGGTGTTGCCGCCGCGGCCGAAGCGATTGCGCCTTTAATGGGGCCGGAGTCAATTTTACTGACGATTCAGAACGGACTGGGTGCCGGTGATCGTATCGCGCAGTACATGGATACCGCGCAGGTGCTGCTCGGCGTTGCCGACGGCTTCGGTGCGTCGATGAAAGGCCCGGGCCACGTGCATCACAATGCCATGAACCTGATCCGTATCGGTGAAATGACGGGTGGTCTGAGCGAGCGGGTGCAGCGGATTACGCAGACCTGGATCGATGCCGGCTTCAGCGCGCGCGCCTTCGAGGACATCGACCAGCTGATCTGGGGCAAGTACATCTGTAACGTGACCTTCAGCGGTCCCTGCACCGTGTTCGACTATACCCTCGGCGAGCTCATGGCCGATCCGGCCGCCTGGGCAATTGCCCAGGGCTGCGCGCTCGAGGTGTATGCCCTCGGTGAGGCCAGGAACATCGACTTTACCTTCGATGACCCGCTCGAATACGTTGCCGAGTTCGGCAACAAGATGCCGGACGCGCGGCCGTCGATGCTGCTCGACCACCAGGCCCGCCGGCCGTCCGAGATCGACGCGATCAACGGCATGGCGGTCGAGCTCGGCAAGCAGCTCGGTATCCCGACGCCGTACAACGAGGTGCTTAGCGCGGTCATTCGGCAGCGTGAAGCAGCTTTTTGACGATACCGACAGGAGTGGAGCATCGGCGGGTGGGGTCCGGTTGGCGATCCACCGCCGTTTACGGCTAGAATGGCGGCGGATCAGTCAAACGGGCGCAAGATATGAACAACCAGGCGAGCTGCCTGTGCGGCAGCGTTTCCTGGGAAATTAGCGCGGAGCCTTTCAACGCATTCAACTGTCATTGCAAGATGTGCCGCAAGGCGCATGGCGCGGCGTTTGCGACCTACTGGTTCGTCGAGCCCGAACAGGTCAGCTGGGTCGGCGGCACCGACAGTATCGTTCATTATCGCTCCTCGCCCCTGTTGACGCGCAGTTTCTGCGCTACCTGCGGTTCGGTGGTGCCCTATCCGAGCGAGCAGGGCAGTCACTGGGTGGTGCCGGGCGGATGCCACGATGACGGCAAACCCTCGGACTGTCATATCTTCGCCGCGCACCACGCGCCCTGGTTCGAAATTACCGGCGATCTGCCGCGTCATGACGATTATCCCGAACACACCGGCATGTTGCGCGTCGAGGAAGAACCCGGCGAAGCGGTCGGAGAAGACGGCCTGCAAGGCAGCTGCCTGTGCGACAGGATAGCCTACCGGATCACGGGGCCGTTCAAACTGGCGCAGCACTGCCATTGTCATCGCTGTCGACGGGCACGCGCGGCAGCACACGCGACCAACGGTTTCGTTGCGCTCGATGACATCGAGTTCCTGCGGGGAGAAGATGAGCTGGATTATTACAAGGTGCCGGATGCCGGGTACTTCATGCAGGTGTTTTGCCGAACCTGCGGTTCGAAGATGCCGCGCCTCGATCCGGGACGGGGTATCGCGGTGGTCCCGTTCGGCAGCCTGGACGAGGATCCCGGCATTCGCGCGAGCCGTCACATATACGTTGATGACATGGCACACTGGTACCGGATCACGGACGATTTGCCGCAGTACGGAACCGAACCCCGGGTTTGAATTCGAAACGGGCACCATGGATACTGGATTGGCGCCGGTTATCAATCGTGAAACCCCCTTGAACGGGGATTAATAACAACAGGAGGACCAGGAATGAAAGTCTTATCGCTCTTTGCAGTTGCACTTGCGGCTTGCCTGTCGGCGACAACCGTGATCGCGGAAGTCCGCAGCGCGCCCGTCGCCTACAAGGACGGCGGCGAGAACCTGACGGGGTACCTTTACTGGAACGACGCGGTCGAAGGCGAGCGCCCGGGTGTGCTGGTGGTGCACGAGTGGTGGGGACTCGACGAGTACGCCCGCAGCCGGGCGGAACAGCTCGCCGAGCTGGGTTACGTGGCTTTTGCCGTGGACATGTATGGCGGCGACAAGGTAACCACCCATCCGGCGCAGGCAAAGGAGTGGATGACGGCCACCGTATCGAACCTCGACAACTGGCGGCGCCGGGCCCAGGCCGGGCTGGACAAGCTGAAGTCGCTCGGTATGTCGGACGACTCTCGTCTCGCCGCAATCGGTTACTGTTTCGGCGGTGCGACGGTCATGCAGCTGGCCTATGCCGGCGCCGATCTCGATGCGGTCGTCAGTTTCCATGGCTCGCTGCCGCTGCCGAACGGCGACGAAGCGAAAAACTTTCGCGGCAAGGTGTTGATCGAACACGGCAATGACGATGCCTTCGTGCCCGCCGAACGGGTCGACGCGTTCAAGGCCGCGATGAGCGAGGCCGGGGTCGATTTAACCTTCAACGGCTACGACGGTGCCCGCCACGGCTTCACCAATCCCGACGCGGGCCAGTTCGGCATCGATAACCTGAAGTACGACGAGGCGGCCGACACGGCTTCGTGGCGCGCGATGCTGCAGACCTTCAACAGCGTCTTCTGAAGCGGGCCTGGCGCTGTAGCAAAAAACCCCGCGCACAGGCGCGGGGTTTCTCAAATAGTCGGGGGCGGTGGATCTAGGTCGCCGACCGGCGCCGCCTGATACCCAGCAGGCCGAGCATTGCGGTGCCGAACAGCCAGACCGCGGCGGGCACGGGCACAGGGCTGATGTGGGCGCCGGCGAAGGCGTAATCGTTATCGCTGTCGTCCTGCAGCAGGAATCCCTGGAACGCGGTGAATTCGATAATCTGGCCGACAACGGGCCCGCCGAGCGCGAGGAAATCGAGGCTGGCATAGCCGCCGTCGCCGGAAGTTGCGCTGGCCTGAACCAGCTCGGGACTGCCGCCGTCGATGCTGACCCGTACCTGCTCGCCGCCCCTGTCGGGATTGGAGTTCCTGTACAGGTCGAGAAACTCGAGGCTCGAGATCACCACCTCGGTGTCGAATGCCAGGGTCAGAACCTGGCCGGAACTCACCGTTAGTCCGGAGATCTCGTCGTTGTCGAGGCCGGCGCCGTCGAAGTGACAGGCAAGGGGACCACCGTTGGCCTGGCAACCGGGATTACTCGGGGCGCCATCGTAACCCTCGTTGAAGTTGACCGTGCCGCTGGTCGAGGTGAGGGTGAAGCCGATGCCGTCGGCAGTGGTGCCCTCGAATCCATCGGTGATTCCGTTGAGATTGGCGATGACCGTGCTGTCGGTGAAGTCGAGGTAGGCGGCAAGGGCGTTGTTACCGAGGCAGACGGTAACCAGGCCAAGAACAATCGTCAGTTTTCGCAGCGTCAACATAGGGCTCCGGCAGTAAGCAAGCGCGGTCAAAGTGATGCTGCGAGCCTAGTCGGAACAGATCCTGTCCGCATCACCCGTTTGGGTTAAATCGAATCGACTGGACGGCAAAATAGTTCACATATCCGCCTGCCGCGCTGGCGCCGGGATCGAGAATCCCGGTTCGAACGCCGCCCCGGCGCCGCTATCAGGCCGCTGCCAGCTCCGACTGCACCAGTTCGACCCAGAAATCGGCGCCGATGCGCAGGATATCGTCGTTGAAGTCGTAGTTCGGATTGTGCAGGCTGCAACCGCCGATACCCTCGACGCCGTTGCCGAGCAGGATATAGGCGCCCGGTTTCGCCTGCAGCATGTAGCCGAAATCCTCCGAGGTCATGACCGGCCGGCTGTCGCCGACGACTTCGTCCGCACCGACTACGCGAGCCGCGACCCGGGCCGCGATTTGCGCCTCGGCCGCGGTATTGACGGTGGGCACGAAATTGCGCCGGTAGTCGAAGCGATACTCGGCGCCGTGCGCGCCGCAGACGCCGGCCACGATGCGTTCCATCGTGCTTTCCACGTGGTCCTGTACCGCGGTGGTCAGCGATCGCGTGTCGCCCTTGAGCACAACCTGGCTCGGTACGACGTTGACCGTGCCGTTGGTCACGAACTCGGTGAAGGACACGACCGCGTGATCCATCGGGTTCAGCGTGCGCGCCACCAGCGACTGCATCGCGACCACGATTTCGGACGCGGTTACGATCGGATCGCGGCCGAGGTGCGGCATGGCCGCGTGGCAGCCGACACCGTCGATCGTGATTTCGAAGTTGTCCTCGGCCGCCATCATCGAGCCGGGCCGCACCGCGAAGCGGCCGGTTTCCAGCGACGGGAAATTGTGGATCGCGTAAACGTCGTCAACCGGGAAGCGTTCGAACAGGCCGTCGGCGAGCATCGCCCTGGCGCCTTCGCCGTGTTCCTCGGCGGGCTGGAAGATGAACACCACGGTACCGTCGAATTCACCGTGGTCAGCAAGGTACTGCGCCGCGCCGAGCAGCATCGCCGTGTGCCCGTCGTGCCCGCAGGCGTGCATCTTGCCGGCCTCGGTCGAACAGTGCGCGAAGTCGTTTTGCTCGTGTATCAGCAGTGCGTCCATGTCGGCCCGCAGTCCGATCGCGCGCTTTCCCGTGCCGCGTCGCAGGACGCCGACCACGCCCGTGTTGCCGATGCCCCGGTGTGTTTCGATGCCGCAGGATTCGAGCTGGTCGGCGACGATGCCGGCGGTGCGGTGTTCCTCGAAGGCGAGTTCCGGGTGGCGGTGAATGTCGTGGCGCCAGGCGCGCATGTAATCGTACAGCGACTCGGTGTGCTGGGTCAGGGGCGGCATAAAACGGTTCCCGATCGCGATTGATAGCGCGTAGTATATCCGTTTCGCCCCGAATGACCGTAACCGTGTTCGAACAACGCATTACCCGCCTCGCCGAGCGCATGCGCGACGCCGACCTCGAGGTCGCGCTGATCACCGACGACGACTCGGTGTATTACTTCACCGGTTACTACGACTACCTGCACATGGAGTTCGGCCGGCCGACGATCCTGGTGGCCTGGCGTGACGGCGCAACCCTGCTGATAACGCCGACCATCGATTACAACAGCGCGCTGGATCACGCCCGCGTCGATCGCATCGAGCCCTGGAACGACGGCATGGGCAGGGAGTGGCGCGAGCACCTGCCGGCGGCATTGCAGGGACGCGAGGGTATCGCGATCGAACCGCACGGAATGCCGCCGCGGGTCAGGGCCTTTGTCGATGAGCTGACCGCCGGGACCGAACTGCGGGACATCGAACCGATCGTCGCGCAACTGCGCATGATCAAATCCGACGAGGAACTGCAGCTCGCGCGCCACGCGGGCGAGGTCGCCTCGGCGATGATGCAGGCCGGGCGCGCGGCGATCGGTGACGGCGTTGCCGAGTTCGAGGTTGCGCTGGCGACCAGCGAAGCCGGTACCCGCAAGGCCGCCGCGCTGCTGCGCGCGCACTACCAGCCCGGCGCGATGTCGCCGAATACCCATTTCCTGCAGATCATGGCCTCGGGGCCCGAGATCACGCGCACCCACCATCGCGCGTCTACGCGGATCATGCGCCGCGGTGAACCCGTGTTCCTGTGCTTTTGCGGCATGACCAACTTCCATCGTTTCAAGCTCGGCTTCGATCGCACTTTCTGGATCGGTGATATCGGCGACCCGGCGCAGCAGGCGGTCTACGAGGTGGCCGTGGCAAGCCAGGCCGCCGCGCTGGACGCGTTGCGCCCGGGTGTCCTGGCCGAGGAGGTGCACGCCGCCTATGCCGAGGTCATCCAGTCCGCCGGTTACGAGTACCCGTTTCGCTGCGGCCGCGGCACCGGCTTCAGTTTTCTCGAGCGGCCGCAACTGGTCACCGGCGACCGCACCCGGCTCGAGCCCGGCATGGTGCTGGCGGTGGACGGCTCGGTGAACACCGACGGTTTCCGCGCCCAGGTCGGCGACAGTTTTATCCTGACCGAAGCGGGTCCCGAGGCGCTGACTTCGCACCCCAAGGCGATCGCCGAGGTACTGGTGTAGCGAGCAACGACAGGCACCATCCCGAACGGGCAATGCAATGAGGTGATCGGCGCCGACGATGACAATTACCTATTTTTGTGACGTGGCTCAAGCTCTCCCGGTTGAATTATTGACTAAATGGTCATAAACTGACCGGCAGAAAGGACTGCAACGCAGCCGCTGGAAAAGCACAGACATAATTGATCGATAGATCAGGAATGAATTTAACCACTGCTTCGAGGTGAGTTATGGCCAGACCCAGGGAATTCGACGAACAGCAGGTCATCGAGAAACTGATGAACGTGTTCTGGGAAAAAGGCTACGAAGCGACGTCGATGAAAGATCTCGTCGCTGCCAGCGGGTTGTTGAAAGGCAGCCTTTACGGCGCCTTTGGTGACAAGCACGCGCAATACCTGGCCGCGCTGAGGCACTACGATCGCACCCGGATACAGGCCGGCATCGATATGCTGCGCGGCGAGGGCACGCCGCGACAAAAGATTGCGCGCCTGTTCGACCACGTCATCGACTCGACCAAGAAAGGCATCTTTGCCGGCGGCTGCCTGCTGTGTAACGCCAGTCTCGAGGTGGCGGCGATGGATCGCGAGGTCAAAACCGAGGTCAAGACCACGATTCGGCGTCTCAAGGCTGCGATCATCGAGGCGCTGCAGCCGGCGGTGCCCAACGAAGAGCAGGCCGGGTCGCTGGCGTCGTTCATCGTCAGCGCCTACTTCGGTACGCGCATCCTCGCCAAGGGTGGCGCACCGGCGGCGATGATTGGCGCTACCCGCGATCACTGCCTGCGACTGATTCCCTGAAACGGGGGAGGGCAGGATGGCGCATACCGCAAGCGACGGCACCGTGTACGAGTTCTCGGGTCCGGCCGGCGCGCCGGTGGTCGCGCTGGTGCACGGCCTGGGCCTGCACCGGGGGTTATGGCGTGATTACCTGGCCGGGCTCTCGCGCGGTTTCCGCGTGCTGAGCTACGACCTCGTGGGTCACGGGGAAAGCCCCGCGCCGACCGGCGAGCCGACTCTCGCCACCTTTTCCGCACAGCTGCTGGCACTGCTCGACGAACTCGAAATCGAACGCTGCACGATTGCCGGTTTTTCCCTCGGCGGCATGATCAACCGGCGTTTCGCGATCGACCATCCGCAACGCCTGCAGGCCATGGTCATTCTGAATTCTCCCCACGAGCGCGCTGCCGAGGCCCAGCGACTGGTCGAGCAGCGGGCACTCGATTCGGCCGCCGGCGGCCCTGGCGCGACGCTGGATGCGACCATCGAGCGCTGGTTCACGCCGGACTTCATCGCTGCCAACCCGGATTACATCGAGTCCGTGCGCGGCTGGGTGCTGGCCAACGATCCGGTGAGTTACGCGAAGTGCCGCAAGGTGCTGGCGTTCGGCGTGGTCGAACTGATTCGACCCGAGCCGCCATTGCGTCAGCCGACGCTGATCATGACCTGCGAAAACGACAGCGGCAGCACCCCGGCGATGAGCCGGGCCATCGGCAGCGAAATCGACGGCTCGCGGGTCATCATCGTGCCGCGCCTGCAGCACATGGGGCTGGTCGAGCAGCCCGCGCTATTCCTCGAGCCCATGCTCGATTTTCTCGGCGCTCTGCCGGCCTGAGATCACGCTCGCCTCCAGGCCTGGCAGATCGCGCAGCCAGGTGTCGATGTGGTCCAGCCAGGGCCAGTCGCGGGCTGCCGTGTCGTTGGTGACCAGGTAGGTATTGCGCTGGAATACCGGTCCCTCGACCAGTCTGAACAGCCGGCCCGCGGCGATCTGCGGCGCGGCGATCTGCGCGGGCAGGTAAGCCGAGCCGCCGCGCTCCAGCAGGAAATCCAGCGCCCAGGTCGAGCAGCCGAAACTGACGCGCGCGATACCGGCATCGGTATAGGCGGCTGCATGCCGGCGACCGAAATCCTCGCCCGCATCGACGTAGACATAGCCGGGATCGAAACGGATCGGCGCGTCCGCGCGGGTCGATACCAGCACCAGTGACTCGCGAAACAGTTCCCGAATACTCGTGCCGTCGCGCGCAATCGGTGCGTGGGTCAGGGCCGCGTCGACCAGGCCGGTCGCAAGCCACTGGTCCAGTTCGTCCTGCCTGCCCGGCCAGGCCGACAACGCGCTGTCGGGATAGTCGCGGTGAATACCGGCCAGTAAACGCTGGCCGACCGCCGGCCACAGGTCGAGGTCGCAGCCGAGGTTGCATACCGAGCTGATACCCTCCGGCATCGAGGTCTCCTGCCGCGCCTGTTGCCAGAGGTCGATCATGGCCTCGGCGTAGCGCCTGAACTTCAGGCCCGACGCGGTCAGCAGCACGCCCGACTTGTGGCGATAAAACAGGCTCTGGCCGATCTCTTCCTCGAGCTTTTGCAGGCGCGCGGTGACCGTCGACTGGCCGATATGCAGGCGCTCGGATGCGCGCGCGAGGCTACCGGTTTCGAGAATCGCGAGAAAGGTTTGCAGCGCGGAGAGATTCACGTCGATAAATTCGAAATTTTGGAATTGATAATACAGAAACTTTCGCTTTTCAGATAGATATTGAATCTGGCATATTTAAGAGCTAACGTGCGCTGCAGCCGAAGTCCCGCGGACGTTTCGGTTAAGGGCCTGCAAACCGGGAGCAACGAGATGAAATTTCAACTGGCAATCAACCTGGAGCGCGTCGACGACAGCCTCGATATGCGGGACGTCGCGCGCCATACGCTGGAAATGGTGCAAATGGCCGAAGAGGCCGGGTTCAGCATCGTCTGGTCGGCGGAGCACCACGCGCTCGAGATGACGATTGCACCGAATCCGTTCCAGCTGTTGACCTGGTGGGCCAACCATACCGACCGTATCAGGCTCGGCACCGCGGTTGCGGTCGCGGCCTACTGGCACCCGATAAATCTCGCTGGCGAAGCCGCGATGACGGACCTGCTGTCGGGTGGACGCCTCGAATTCGGTATCGGTTCAGGCGCCTACCAGCGCGAATTCGACCGCATGCACCCGGGCCTCAAGCAGTCCGACGCCTACCGCCACATGCACGAGATGTTGCCGGCGCTGAAAGCGCTGTGGGCCGGCGATTACGAACACAACGGTGAATTCTGGTCGTTTCCGACCGCAACCTCGGTGCCCAAGCCGCTGCAGCAACCGCACCCGCCCATCTGGGTCGCCGCGCGGGCGCCCATCACTTTCGACTACGCGGTCGCCAATCACTGCAACATCATGTCGTGGCCGCTGACGCGGCCTTTTGCCGAGGCCGAGGAATACAAGGGTCGTCTCGACGAGGCGATGGCGGCAAACCCGGATTGTCCACGTCCGACCTGGGCCCTGATGCGGCACACCGCGCTGTACGACAACGCTGCCGGGCGCGAAGCCGCGATCCGCGCGCTGCAGACGGTGCTCGGCCAGTTCGAAAACCTGTTCCGCAATCTCGGTGACGTCAGTAACGGTTTTCCGAAGCGGATACCGCTGGAGGAACTGGCCGAACGCGAGCAGTACAATGCCGACATGCTCGAGGAAAACCTGATGTTCGGTTCACCCGACGTCGTCATCGACAAGCTCAAGCGCTACGAGGCGCTCGGCGTGGACGAGTTCATCTACTACGCGAGCATGGGGCTCGGCCACGCCGAACAAAAGCGCTCGATGGAACTGTTCTGCAGGGAAGTGATGCCGGCCTTCGCCTGAAGCCGGCGTGCGGGGGACGAATCGGCCGACCCGTCCCCCGTCGAGAGATTTATACGCCGGCGAACATCGGAATGGCGATCGCGGACAGGATGCCGAGCAGCATCAGTGCCGGTAACATCCAGCCGAGAATCTGCACGCCGAGGGAATTGGCCGTCGGTGCCGGACCGAAGTCGTTGGATCCGTCGGTGCCCGGGAAAAAGATCAGGTAAATCGCGAGCAGCAGGTTCACGATCGGGATGATGAAAAGCAGGAACCACCATCCGCTCCGGTTCAGATCGTTCAGCCGCCGCTTGGAAAACATCACCGAAATGACGATCGTGACGATGTAGAACAGCGCCATCGCGACCATGCCGAGGACACCCATGCTCTCGGGTCCGGCAGCGCCGCCGACGAAGGCGGTAGCGCCCATCAGCGGAATCATCACCAGCATCAACACGAAGTTGACCGCAAAGCTGTAGGCGAGATAACGCAGGCGGCCGATGCGGCCGTTGAAAGAAAAAATACTCGGTTCGTAAAGCTCGTCTTGTACGCCTGTATCCAGCGCGGCGTCGGGTGCCGAGTAAGGATTGGCGTCTGCCAGGTTGGCGTCAGTCATGGGAAATCCCCTTGTTTTGCTAAGCCCAGAGCACTTAATATAGATCAACAATCGGGGCTTGCAATCAATCCCCGCGTTGATGGAGCCGATGCGATGCCGTCCGCCGACAAGCCGAGTGAACTCCGCGATATGCTCCACGGGCTCCGTGGCAAGCCCTATGCGCGGGGGTTTTCGCTGCCCGGCAGCTTCTACACCGATCCCGAATGGCTGCGAATCGAGCGCGAGGAGCTGTTCGCGCGCGACTGGTGTTGTGTCGGCCGGGTCGACGAAATTGCGCAGCCCGGCGACTATTTCACCATCGATCATGTCGGCGAACCGGTGCTCGTTGTGCACGGCCGTGATGGCGTGATCCGGGCGCTGGCCAACGTCTGTCGCCACCGCGGTACGCCGGTAGCCAGCGGCAGCGGCAATACCCGGAAGTTTCTCTGTCCCTATCATCACTGGGCCTACGACACCAGCGGGCAATTGCTGAATGCGCCGCACCTGGATACCCACGAACAGTTCGACCGTGCCGGCTGCAGCCTGCCGTCGCTGGCCTGCGAGACCTGGCGCGGCTTTATCTTCGTGTCGCTGCAAGCGGACCCGGACGATCTGCGCGCCGGGCTCGAACCGCTGGACGCGGTGATCGGCAACTATCATCTCGAGGACATGGTGACGCGTTACCAGGCCGAGGAGGTCTGGGAAACCAACTGGAAATGCCTGCTGGAAAACTTCATGGAGGGGTATCACCTGACGCCGTTGCACCGGCACACGCTGCACAAGGTCAACCCGAGTCGTTTATGTAGCCACCTGCGGCCGGGGCCCCGGCATTTCGGTTACCGCGTCGGTTTCACCGAGCGCGTTACCGGCGAGCGTATCGGTCACGCCGACCTGCGCGACGACGAGTTCGATCAATGCGTGATGTTTGCCGTACCGCCGGGTCTGGCGGTCGGCGTGGGCAGCGACTACAGTTCGTACCTGTGCCTGCGTCCGCGGGGCGTGGACCGGGTCGTGGTCAAGCTTGGATTGTTTTTTTTCGGCGATCGCTGGCAGCAGGACGATATCGACGCGGCGGTCGAGCTGTTCCGCGAAACCATGCAGGAGGACAAGCGGGTGCTGGCGCAGCTGCAGCTCGGCCTGGCATCGCGATTCCATGCGCCGGGGCCGCTCGCCGGCCCCGATCTCGAAGGCACCATCTGGGATTTTTACCAGTATCTCGGTCAGCGCCTGGCCGGCGATGCGCTATCCCGGCCATCCGCAACCCGGGAGCAAACGACATGAGCACACCGCATGCGCGCGCGCACAGCGACGATTGCAGCGAGGAAGAGTGGCACCTGCGCGTCGAACTCGCGGCCTGTTACCGCGCGTTCGTGCACTACGGCTGGACCGATTCGATCTTTACCCACCTGAGTGCGCGCGTACCGGGAAATCCGCAACAGTACCTGATCAATCCCTACGGCCTGCTGTTCGAAGAGATATGCGCCAGTAACCTGATCAAGGTCGATTTCGACGGCACGGTGATTGCCGGTGATCATCCTTTCAACGAAGCCGGCCACGCGATTCACAGCGCGATGCTCAAGGCGCGCCCCGACATCAACGTCGCGCTGCACAGCCACACGCGCGCCGGCATGGCGGTCAGCTGCATGGACTGTGGTCTGCTGCCGATCACGCAACAGGCCAACGAGATTCGTGACCTGGTCTGTTACCACGACTATGGTATCGCGAGCATCGACAGTGACGAATGCGATCGTCTCGGGCAGGACATGGCCGACCGCTGGATCATGATCATGCGCAACCACGGTCTGTTGACCGTCGGCAGGAGCGTGGCCGAGGCGTTCTACTATCTCTACACGGTGGAGAACGCCTGCAAGGTGCAGGTCGACGTGCTGGCGAGCCGCGTCGACCATGTCGAGCCGCGCGCCGGGGTCGTCGATCAACTCGCCGCCGACGGCAGGAATCGTGTCGGCCGCTCCGACGAGCACGTCGATCTCGTCTGGCAGGCCGTCCTGCGCCTGCTGGAGCGCAAGGATCCCTCCTTCCGCGACTAGTACCGCCCGACCTCAGGCGGACAGGTCGTCCGGATCGTCACCGAGCAGGTAACGCGGACCGGCGCCCAGGCTGCCAGCCCGGTCGTCGGCGTTGTAGAGCGCGCAGTTCTGCAGCGACAGGCAGCCGCAACCGATGCAGCCATGCAGGCGATCGCGCAGGTTTTGCAGCGCCACGATGCGTTCATCGAGCCGCCGGCCCCAGTGCGTCGACAGCCGGCTCCAGTCGCGCCTGGTCGGTGTCCTTTGCGCCGGCAGCGCGGCGAGCGCTTCACCAATTTCGGCCAGGCTGAGCCCCAGGTTCTGCGCCACGCGGATAATCGAAATCCGGCGCAGCGTGGAGCGGTGATAGCGCCGGTGATTGCCGCTGACTCGCTGCGAATGAATCAGCCCGCGCGCCTCGTAGAAACGCAGCGCTGATGTCGTGACGCCGCTGCGCCGTGCAACCTCGCCGATAGCGAGATAATTACTGTCGAGCCGCATGCGGGTTTCTCCGGGCCGGGGGTATTGACTTCAAGTTAACTTCAACTTTTATACTGCGGTCAAATTTTTCTGCGGTTGCTGACATGAACAGAATCCCGGGCGAGACATCCACCCCCGACCACGACTGGCGCAAGGCCGCGAAACTCGACGAGCTGCGGCGCGAGGGTGTCGCGCTGGCGCGTATCGCCGGCAAGCAGATCGCGCTGTTTGCCACCGGTGAGCGCATTCGCGCCTGTGACAATCGCTGTCCGCACGAGGGTTATCCGCTGACCGAGGGCAGCCTGTCAGCCGAATGCGTGCTGACCTGCAACTGGCACAACTGGAAATTTTCGCTCGACGACGGCAGCAATCTCTACGGCGGGGACCGCCTGCGCATTTACCCCGTGGAAATCCGGGGCGGCGAGGTCTGGGTCGACATCGCCGAAGCGCCCTGGGACGAGCGCTACGCGAGTATCAGCGCCAGCCTGCGCGATGCCTTCGACGACTACAGCTACGACCGCATCGCGCGTGAAATCGCGCGCCTGCTCAAGCTCGGCGCGGATCCCCTCGATTGCCTGCGCCACGCCATCGACTGGTCGTGGCAGCGCATGGAGTTCGGCTGGACCCACGCCTATGCCGGCATGGCCGACTGGCTGCGGCTGTACGACGAGCACGACGGCGATGCCGAGACACAGCTGTTATGCCTGGTGGAAAGCGTTGCGCACGCCGCCTACGATGTACTGCGTGAACCGGTATTCGCCTATCGCGAGGCGCGCACGGCTTTCGTCGCGGACGAGTTCGTCGACGCCATCGAACGCGAGGACGAGGACGTTGCGCTGGCGATGATTCTTGGCGGTATCGACGACGGGCTCGAATTCGCCGATTTCGAGCCGGCGCTCAGCCGCGCCGCGCTGATGCACTACAACGATTTCGGTCATTCGCTCATTTACGTCACCAAGGCCGGCGAATTGATCGCGCGGCTTGGCCCCGAGGTGATGCCGCCGCTGTTGCTTTCGCTGGTGCGCAGCATCGTGTTTGCGTCGCGTGAAGACCGGATCCCCGAGTTTCGCGCCTATGCCACGCACCTGGAAAACTGGGGACAGGGTGAAGGCGAGCGCCCGGTGGCGGCCCTGTGGCGACAGCTGTCGATCAACAAGTCGCTCGCTACCGCGGTCGCCTGCAGCGATAGCGCGCCGGAGGAAATTTATCGCGCGCTCCTGCTGGCCAACGCGGTGAACCAGCTCAGTTTCGATCTTGCGCAGGATCAGCGGCAGCACGTTCCCGTGTCGGGTAACGTCGGCTGGCTGGATTTCACTCACGGGCTCACTTTTGCCAACGCGGTGCGCCGGCAGTGTCGACGTTTTCCCGAACTGTGGCCGCAGGGCCTGCTGCAGATGGCCTGTTTCAACGGGCGCAACGCCGGCTTCACCACCGCCGACGCCGATCCCGAACCCTGGCTCGAGGGCAATCCGCGGCAGCAGATGGCAGCGCTGATCGAGCGCGTGCTCGATCATGGCCAGGGTGAACACATCGTCTCGGTACACCTGCTCAAGACGGCACTCGCGGTGCGTGAAGAACTGGTCGAACTCGACCCGGAAGAGGGCCGCGTATTGCTGGCGGCTCTCGCGCGCTTTATCGACTCGCCGCTGAAGCGCCGTCATCCGCGGCGCACCGCTTACCAGTCCCTGCAGTTCATCGCGCGCGAGTGAAACCCGAGCGTGCGCTTCGGCGAGCGCGGTGCACCGTCCGGACGCGCGGATGACTCCTCGCCATGGCCGGCGTAAACTGTGGCATCCGCACATTTCGATCGAGGTTTAATCATGCTGATCCGCGTACCTGTCCTGTGCCTGTTGCTGGGCCTGTCGCTGGCGACTGGCGCGGACCAGACGGACGAGCGGCTGAACGAGTTGTTCACCACGCTGCAGTCCAGCCAGGATCCGCTCGAACTGATGCAGACCGAGGCGCAAATCTGGGAAATCTGGTATGAAAGCGGCCGTGAAGACATCGACCAGTGGATGTCGGACGCGGCCGACCTGGTCAATGCCGGTGATTTGCCCGCCGCCGAATTGCTGTATACGCGCGTGATCGAAAACCTGCCGCAGTTTTCCGAGGGCTGGAACCGTCGCGCCACCGTGCGCTACTACCGGGGCGACTACGACGGATCGATGGAGGATATCGAACGAACCCTGCGGCTGGAGCCGCGCCATTTCGGCGCGATCTGGGGACTGGGTATGATTCTCGGTTCGAAGCGGGATTTTCCGGGCGCTATCGAGGCCTTCGAACGGCTGCTCGAAATCAAGCCCAGCGCACGCGATGCGCGCCCACGCATCGAACTGCTGCGCCAGGAAATGGCAAAGGAAGCGGTCTGACCTAGAGCTGGGTGCGGTCGAGCAGGGCAGGGCCCTGCTCGTCGATGATCTGGCGGCCTTTTTGCAGGGCGTGCTCGATCGCCGCCTGCTCGTCGCCGTGCTGATCGGCGCGGATGAAGCGAACCTGGCGATTCTCCCCGTTTCGTTCGCCGCTGATGTAGCCCGCGGTGCGATACTTGCCGTCCTCGTAGAGCGGGTCGGCCTGGATCGTGAACTCCTTGTACTCGACCGGGTCCGGCAGGGGGCGTTGACCGGGTGAACCGGAAAACATCGATTTGAAGAAATTCCCCAGCGACATGAGCGCTCTCTCGATACGGCAACAGGCGCAATGATACCAGAAACGCTGTCACCGATGGATTGGCTCCCTGACGCTGCCCGAATTCGGCTATAGTTCCGCTTATGAGCATCAAGGTAATCCTGGCCGATGATCATGCCAGCCTGCGCAAGGGATTTCGCGCCCTGCTGGAGTCGGCCGGCGACTTCGAAATCCTGTGCGAAACCGGCAGCGGCGGTGAAGCGGTGGCGCGTGCGCGCGAGCTGGAACCGGACATCGTCGTCATGGACGTCGCCATGCCCGGTATCAACGGCATCGATGCAACCCGGCAAATCATCGCCGGCGCAGCGCCGGTGCGCGTACTGGCATTGTCGGGCCACAACGACGGCATTTTTATCCGCCAGATGCTCGAGGCCGGTGCGCGCGGTTACCTGCTCAAGGATGTCGCGGCCACCGAACTGGTGGCTGCCGTGCAGGCGGTAGCCGAAGGTCGCATCTATGTCAGCCCGTCGGTGGTCGATACGCTGACCTACAGCTTTCTCAGTACCATGCGCGAGCTGCAGTCCAGTCGTGAAAAGCAGCAGCAGTTACTCGACGAAATCCGGGTGCAGAACCAGGAACTCGAACGCCAGAACGCCGAGCTGGAGCGGTTCACCTACTCGGTGTCGCACGACCTCAAGACCCCGCTGGTGACGATTCGCGGCTTCATCGGTTTGCTGCAGCGGGACCTGGCCGCGGGCGACGACGAGGCGATTGCCACCGACATCGACAAGATCACCCGGGCGACCGACAACATGGCGCGGCAACTGGACGAGCTGCTCGAGCTGTCGCGCGTAGGCCGGGTGGTCAGCACGCCGATAACGATCGATCTCGACGAGATGGTCGCCGAGGTGCTCGACCTGTTCCGCGAAACCATCGCCACGCGCGGCATCCGTATCGAAATCCCGCGCTCGATGCCGGCAGTGAGCGGCGATGCCGGCCGGATTTTCGAGATTTACCAGAACCTGATCGGCAACGCGATCAAGTTCGGTCGCGACGGGGTGGAGTCCTGCATCGCCATCGGTGCCGAGCGCGATGGTGATCGCGTCACCTGTTTCGTGCGTGATAACGGTATCGGCATCGAGACCCGCTACCTGCAGCGTATTTTCAACCTGTTCGAACGGCTCGATGCCGAGATCGACGGTACCGGCATCGGCCTCGCGCTGGTGAAGCGAATCGTCGAGTTTCACGATGGCAGAATCTGGGCGGAGTCGGCCGGTCCGGGCGAGGGTACTGCTTTCTGGTTTACCCTGCCGGCCGCAGCGGAGGATGCCTGAAAACCGTGCCGGACCCGCGCTGCCGGCAGCTTGCTAATCGCTGGCGAGCGCGTGCGCGTACTCCGCCGTCGCCAGTTGCCGCACGCGGGTTTCGACGCTGCCGTCGGCGTGCAGGTTGAGCACCCGGTAGGCCGGTGGCTGGCGGTCGAGCGCGTATTCCTCCGAGTTGACCGCGAACTGAACGCAGGTTGATGGCGTAGCGATCCATTCCACCCCGTCGACACGACGCTGGAACTCCTGGTGCACGTGGCCCCATACCACGGCGCGTACGCGGTCGTGGCGACCGATTTCGGCGCGCAGCGCATCGTTTGCGCGCAATCCCTTGTCATCGATCCAGCGGCTGTCGACGTTCATCGCCTGGTGGTGCAGGCAGATCAGCACGTGGGCTTCGGCGGCACCCTCGATCGCGGCGTGCATGAATTCGATCTCGCGCGCGTCGACGCGGCCGTGGACTTCCCCCGGCAGCGTCGAGTCGAGCATCAGGATACGCCAGCGACCCGCGGCGATATTCCGCTCAGGTCGAATCCACTGTCCGCGCAGGTTGGCGCGCATGACATCGATCTCGTCGTGATTGCCCGGTATCCAGAACACCGGCATTGCCAGCCCGTCGAGGTGTCGTGCCAGCCGCTGATAGGATTCGGCGCTGCCGTCCTGGGACAGGTCGCCGGTTGCCAGCAACGCGCTGGCATCAGCGTCGTCACGCAGAATGGCCCTGCAGATCGAGCCCAGGCTCGCGTCCGTATCCATGCCGGCAAGGCGCTCGCCGGCGCGCGCGAACAGGTGGCAATCGGTGGCCTGCAGCAGGCGCAGGGTAGCCGTGTCCGCCACCGGTAGCCGGCCGGCCGGATGTTGCGGATTGCTGTTCACTGCGCGCTAGGGTGCCCGCGGCGAGCCGGGATTTCGCTCGGGATCTGCATGTTCGGGTTGTGCCGCTGTCGTTGTTATCGTGGTTGGCCGAAGGTAGCAGCATTTTTTTTTAGCGACAAACGCGGAACCTGTCGTCTGCGAATTTACGATAGAATTTTACTACCGAATAATACGCCTCCCTGGGCAGCGTCCGTTTTCGGTTTGCCACCAAGGGTATTCGATTGGCGAAAATTGCCCTCGATCGATTAAAAAATGGTTCCAGAGAGCCATAGGCATCATACCTTCGGCAATAGGTAGAATTTATCGAAAACGGCTGTCATGCGTCCATCGCACCCCGCTGTCACGGGGTAGCCCGGTCGCTGACGAGGGCGCGGCACTGGACGACCCGCAAGGCATGATTTAGGGTTACGCGTCCAGCCGAAGCGCGCGGATAAATATCCCGCATTCGGTCTCGAACACGGTGAAGTTAGGAGTGTTCCGTCATGATAACGATAATGCTGGTCGACGATCAGCCGGCGATGCTGATCGGCATGAAATCCCTGGTCGAGGAAACTCCGCAGGCGCAGGTGGTTGCCAGCGTCAGCGATCCCGGGGAGGTCGTAGCGACCGCGCTCGACCTGCGGCCGGATCTCATTTTGCTCGATGTTTCGCTCGGCAGGATTTCGGGAATCGACGTTACCCGGGATCTGCTTGCGGCCTGGCCCGATGCGCGGGTACTGGCGGTATCGGCGCATGCCGACTCGATCTACGTGCGCGGCATGCTCGATGCCGGTGCGCGCGGCTACCTGCTCAAGGATCACCTCGCCGGAGAGGTCGGCCCGGCCATCGACAAGGTGCTCGCTGGCGGCGCCTGGCTGGGTGAGGGACTGGCCACGGCCTGACCGAAACGCGCTATCCTTAGCCTTTGTTCCCGCCGGATCATGCCGACCCGGCGGGACTGGATGGTCAGGACCTGGGCGATGAACAGCGATGAACTGCAGCGTCTCGTAAGCGAACACCTCGGCGGCTGCACCTGGTGGATGGATTTCGAGCGCAACCAAATCCACTACAGCGACGAGTTTTTCGCGTTACTCGGCTACGCGCCCGGGGAGGTTGTGGTGGAAACCGAATGGGTAGCGAACAATATTCACCCCGAGGAGCTGGACACCTGGCGCGAGTCCTTCCTGCGCAGCGTCCAGGGCCGCAGCCGTTTTTTCGATTGTGAACTGCGGTTTCGGCACAAGCTTGGACACTACCTCTGGATACAGACTCGCGGTACGGTCGTCGAGCGCGATGCAGCCGGTCGCGCGCGCCGCATCGACGGGATCGTGTTCGACATCAGCGAGCGTATGGCCGCCAAGGAGAGCGAAACCCGCTATCGCCTGCTGCTGGACAATATTCCGGATGCCATCTCGCTCAAGGACCGCGATGGTCGCTACCTCTACATCAACCGCCAGTTCGAGTCCTGGCTCGGTCGGCCGTCCTGGCAGATTCACGGCCTGACCGCGAGCGAGATTTTTCCCACTCGCGAGGGTGAACTCGACCTGCTGCGTCAGCACGAAGAGCGGGTGTGGCAAGCTGGCGAGACGATATCGATGGAGCGTGATTTTCCGCGTACGCCGGACGGTCGCGAGCGCAAGGCGCTGATCACCAAGTTCCCGGTATTCGACGATGCCGGCAACGTACTCGCGATCGGAACCACCAATACCGATGTTACCGAACGGGTGGAAGCCCGCGAGGCGCTGGTGCGCGGCGAGCAGCGCTATCGAACCCTGTTCGAATCGGCGCCGGTGGTGCTCGCCGAAACCGACTGGTCTGGCGCGCGCGATATTGTCGATCAACTGCGTGCGCAGGGTATAAGCGACATGCGTCAGCACCTGCTCGATCATCCCGAACTGTTGCGCCGGCAGGACCAGGCCATGCGCGTGCTCAACGTCAACAGCGAGGCCGTGCGTGTATTCGGTGCCACTGACGCGCGCGCGCTGATCGAATACGCGGAAAGCGAGCTCAGCGACGTTCAGCGCGCTTCCCTGATCGATGAAATCGCCAACCTGGCGAGCGGTGATCGCCGTTCGGTAATCCGGGGTCAGAATTTCCGCCTCGACGGCAGCCCGTTCCCGGTGATTCGCGTTGCCGAGCGCCACGGTGTCGATGACGACGACTGGTCGCAGGTCCTGATAACCGTGCGCGATACCAGCGTCGAGGAAGCCGTGCGCATGAGCGAGGTGCGCTATCGTCGCCTGTTCGAAACCGCGCCGGTGGCGCTGTTCGAGTCGGACTGGTCGAGAGGCAAGCGCCTGGTCGACGATCTGCGCGCGCAGGGCATAGACGATATCGAGCAATACCTGCTCGACCGGCCGCGCCTGCTGGCGCGCCGCGACCAGGCGCTGCAGCTGATCAACTGCAATCGCGAAGCCATGGATATGTACCGGGTCGATTCGCATGCAGCGCTGTGCGACCTGATCGAGGGTGAAATGACGGCCGAGCAGCGCCATTCGATGGTGCGCGCGCTGGTGACCTTTGCCGGCGGCAATCGGCGCTGCAGCATCCGCACCCTGAGCCGGCGCGGCGATGGCGAAGCGTTTCACATGCTGCGCGACTCGGAATTGATCAGCAGCGACCGCGAGGACTGGTCGCGGGTACTGACCTCGATTCACGATCTTTCCCCCGAAGTCGAGGCCGCGCAGCGCCTGCAGCGCTACCAGGAGGATCTGCGCACGCTGGCGGGCCAGATTTCACTGGCCGAAGAGAGTGAACGGCGGCGTATTTCGTCCGAGCTGCACGACGGTACCATCCAGAACCTCGTGCTGGCGCGGATTTATCTCGAAACCCTGAAGCGCTCGCTGCAGTCGGTCGAGGACGAGCGCCTCGCGGGTGAAATCAACGAGCTGCTGCAGCGCTCGCTGCAGGAAACCCGCTCGCTGATATTCGAGATCAGCCCGCCCGTGCTGTACGAACTCGGCCTCGAGGCGGCGATCGAATGGCTGGCGGATCACTACCGGCAGCGCAGCGGGCTCGAGATCCTGGTGCATGCGGACGACCGGCAGGCCACCCTGTCCGACGAGCTCAGGATCGTGCTGTTCCAGGCCGCGCGTGAACTGCTGATCAACGTGCTCAAGCACGCGCAGGCGTCGCGGGTCGCTATCGGTCTGCAGCACGGCCCGCACGGGATCGAACTGACCATCGAGGACGATGGCCGGGGATTCGATTCCGAGGGTGCCGCGTCCCGACCCGCCAGCGAGGGCGGCTTCGGCCTGTTCAGTATCCGCGAGCGGCTCAAGCTGCTGGGTGCGGAGCTGAATGTCTCCTCGTCAAGCAAAGGCACCAGGATCAGGATTCACGCGCCGACCTGACCTCGAAGCCATCGTCGCGCTTTCGTCACTGTACTTGTGACGACTTTGTGTGTATATAGATCCGGGACTCGACTGCCCCTCTGACCATAAGCGGTATCTCGAACCGCCATCATCGCGACCGATGCCAAGATTCCTGTTGATTTCCTGTTGCCTCGTCATGCTCGGCGGTTGCGCGAGCATGATCAGTTCGGCAACCTCCGGCCTGGCCGACAATATCAGCCAGGCCATCCTGAACCAGAACGATCCCGCGACGGTGCGCGACGGGGCGCCGGCCTATCTGCTGATGATCGATGGCCTGATCGAGGGTGACCCGGACAACGATGCCCTGCTGCTAGCCGGTGCAAAACTGTACGGATCCTATGCCACGGCCTTCATCGAGGATGCCGAGCGCGCACGGCGGCTGGCAAGGAAGTCGCTGGACTATGCGCGCCGCGCACTGTGTCGGCGCGATCCCGATCTGTGCGCCGCCAGCGAGCAGCGCCTGCCCGAGTTCGAGGCGAGCCTGGCGCGAGCCGACGCGCGCGATTTGCCGGCGCTTTACGCCTATGCCGTAGCCTGGGCCGGCTGGATCCAGCTCAACAGCGAGGACTGGAACGCGATCGCCGAATTGCCCAAGGTTACGGCTGCGTTCGAACGCTGCATCGCGCTCGACGAAACCCACGACCGCGGTGGGGCGCACCTGTATCTCGGTGTGATTCGTTCCCTGCGCCCGCCCGCGCTCGGTGGCAAACCGGAAATGGCCCGGCAACATTTCGAACGCGCGATCGAGCTCTCGGACGGCGAAAACCTGATGGCACGGGTACTGATGGCCCGGCACTACGCGCGCATGGTGTTCGACCGGGAGCTGCATGACCAACTGTTGACTTCAGTTCGCGAGGATACCGCCGAATACCCTGGATATGTCCTGAGCAACGCGCTCGCGCGCGACCAGGCGGTAGCCCTGCTCGCTGAATCGGACGACTTTTTTTGAGGAACCATACGGGTAATGATGCGTTCCAATGATCGAACTATGGACAAGTTGATGAAACCTTCGACCCTCTTGCTCGGCCTGTTGCTTCTCGCCCTGGCGCCATCCGGCCCGGCACTGGCCAAGACGCTCAAGATTGCTACCGTGGCGCCGGCCGGGACGGTCTGGATGAAGGAACTGAAGGCCGGCGCCGGGGCGATCCGGGAGCGTACCGACGGGCGCGTCAAGATCAAGTTTTACCCGGGCGGCGTGATGGGTAACGACCAGTCCGTGCACCGCAAGATCAAGATCGGCCAGCTGCACGGAGGGGCTTTCACCCCCGGCGGCCTCGCGCAAATACATCCGGTCATCCAGTCGCTGAGCCTGCCGATGCTGTTCAACTCCTACGCCGAGGTCGACTTCGTGCGCGCGCGAGTCGACCCGATCATCAAGCAGGTAATGGAAGACAGCGGTTTCGTCATTCTCGGTATTTCGGAGGCCGGGTTCGCGCGGATACTGTCGAAACGGCCGATGCAGGATCTCGAAACCATTCGCGCCAGCAAGGTCTGGGTGCCCGAAGGCGACCCGCTTAGCGAGGTCGTGTTCAATGCGCTCGGTATCAACCCGATCCCGCTGCCGATTGCCGACGTCTACACCGGCCTGCAAACCGGCCTGATCGAAACCATCGCGATCAACCCGGCAGCCGCGATCGCGCTGCAGTGGCACACCAGTACCGCCTACATGACCGAGGTGTTCGTCAGCTACATTATCGGTACCCTGGCGGTGCAGAAGAAGGCCTTCGACCGTCTGCGGGCCGAAGACCAGGCAATCGTGCGCGAGGAAATGGCGGCGACGTTCGCGCGCCTCGACCAGATCAACCGCGCCGACAATATCGCCGCGCGCGCGGCGCTCGAAAACCAGGGCGTTACCATTCTCGAACCGGGCCCGGGTGAACTCGCACGCTGGAAGTCGATATCGGACGCATCGATCCGCGAAATGATCGACTCGGGGGTCGTGGTCGGCGACGTCGTAAACCAGCTCCTCGAAATTCTCGAAACGTTTCGCAACAACCAGTAAGGCTGGCAGCAAGGCCGGATGCAAAACTGGATCAAGCGGCTTCACCTCGTCGAGGACACGCTGCTCGTCGTCCTGTTGAGCGCAATGCTCGTGCTTGCGGGCCTGCAGATCCTGTTGCGCAACCTGTTCGATTCGGGCCTGTTGTGGGTCGATCCGTTACTGCGTGTGCTGGTATTGTGGCTGGGGTTGATCGGCGCGACGGTCGCGACCCGGGATAACAAGCACATTCGCATCGACCTGCTGTCGCGTTTTTTCGCGCGCAACACCCACCGGCTGATCCAGGCCGGCGTTGGCCAGGTCAGCGCCTGGACCTGTCTCGTGATCGCCTGGTACGGGATGTCATGGGTGCGCATGGACTATCTCGACGGCTTTGCCGGCGTCGCCGGTATCCCGGCCTGGATGCTGGAAATCATCGTGCCGCTGTCGTTCGGGCTGATCGGCCTGCGCTACCTGTGGATGTCGGTTGGCTGGTTACGGCTGTACTTTCGCCATCGTGCGGTCGAGCGGCGGAGGCGGACATGAGTTTCGCCGCGCCGCTGCTGTTGCTGCTCGCGATCCTGCGCACGCCGCTGTTCGTGGTGATCGCGCTGAGCGCGATGATCGGATTCTACAGTGTCGATGTCGACCTGTCGGTTATCAGTATCGAGGTTTACCGGCTTGCCGAGATGCCGGTGATGATCGCCATTCCGCTGTTCACGTTCGCCGGTTACCTGCTCGGCGAAGGCAACGCGTCGACCCGCCTGGTGAACCTCAGCAACGCGTTGCTCGGCTGGCTGCCGGGTGGCCTCGCGATCGTCGCCATTTTCGTCTGCGCGCTGTTTACCGCCTTTACCGGCGCCTCGGGAATTACCATCGTCGCGCTCGGTGGCCTGCTGTACCCGGCGCTGAAACAGGCCGGTTACAGCGAGAACTTCAATCTCGGGCTGCTGACCAGCTCGGGCAGTCTCGGCCTGCTGTTCGCGCCGTCGTTACCGTTGATCCTGTACGGCGTGGTCGCGCAGCAGCTCGACCTCGACGAGGCGGTCAGTATCGGCGACCTGTTTCTCGCCGGTATCTTCCCCGGCCTGCTGATGCTGGTGATGCTGTCGCTGTACTCGATGCTGCAGCCCCGTCAGCGCGCGGAGCGGCAGGCCTTCGACACGCGCACCGCGCTGGCCGCGATCGCGGCGGCGAGGTGGGAAATCCCGTTGCCCCTGATCGTGCTCGGCGGTATCTACGGCGGGTACTTCGCGGTCTCCGAAGCCGCCGCGGTAACCGCCCTGTACGTGCTCGTGGTCGAGGTGCTGATCATTCGCGAGATTGGCTTGCGCGATCTGCCGCGCATCATGCGTGACGCGATGATGCTGGTCGGCGGCATCATGATCATCCTCGGCGTGTCGCTGGCCTCGACCAATTTCATGATCGATGCCGATATTCCGACCCGCCTGTTCGAGTTCGTGCAGCGCCACGTCGACGAGAAGCTGACCTTCCTGATCCTGCTCAACCTGTTCCTGCTCGTGCTCGGCATGATGCTCGATATCTTTTCCGCGATCGTCATCATCGTGCCGATCATCCTGCCCATCGCGGTCGGCTACGGCATTCACCCCGTGCATCTCGGCATCGTGTTCCTCGCCAACATGCAGCTCGGCTATTTCACGCCGCCGGTCGGCATGAACCTGTTCATCGCCAGCTACCGCTTCGACAAGCCGGTCATGCTGCTGTACCGCGCGACCATACCGTTTTTTGTCGTGCTACTGATATCGGTGTTGATCATCACCTACTGGCCGACCCTGAGCCTCGGCCTGTTGCGCTAGCGTTTGACTGCGGCGACGAGCGGATTCAGAGGCGAAAGTAGCGAAAGCACTCGGGTTCGACCCGTGCCCAGCCCCGATCGAATATGTCCGCGATCGCCGCGGGCAGGGGAGCGGCATCGGCGCAGGCCTGCAGGTTGGCGTCGAGGTGGGCGATCTTGCTTGCGCCGAGGATGATTGCATCGCCGCGCGCGGCCTCGAGCATCGAATGCTGCGTGAGCCAGGCAAATGCTGCTTGCAGCGGTGTTCGCCCGGCTGCCTCGCAGGCCGGGATCAATTCGTCGATGACCTCGAGATACTCGGGTTTCCAGTAGCGTTCGCGGTAATTTTTTCGGCGCGCGAAACGGCCGGTTTCCGGCGGCGCCTGCGCGGTCCGGTGCTTGCCGCTGAGCAGGCCGCCAGCCAGGGGATTGTAGGCGTAGAACGCGATATCGAAATAGCGCAGGCAGGCGAACAGCTCGCGTTCGACGTCGCGGGTCAGCGCGTTGTACATGCCCTGGTAGACGCTGGGCAGCATCCAGCCCTCGGCGCGGCAGATCTCGACGATCTCGGCAACCTGCCAGGCGGCGTAGTTGCTGAGGCCAAAACGCCGAAAGCGCCCCGCCCGGTGCCAGTCGAACACGCGCGCCAGCGTGTCGCGGATCGGCGTGTTCGGATCGGGTGAATGCAGGTAAAGCAGGTCGATGCGCTCGCGACCGAGGCGTTCGAGCGAGCTCGAAAACTGGCGCTCGATCGCGGCGGGCTGCAGGCCCTGCTCGTTCCACGGGTTGACCTTGGTCGCAATCGGATGGTCGTCTTCGCGCGCGGGCGGCAGCAGCTCCCCGAGCATCGTCTCGCTGCGACCATCACTATAAGCATAAGCGGTATCGACCTCGTGTTGCCCGGCCATGCCGAAACTGCGCAGCATCGCGGCCGCATCCCCGCTGTCCGTCTGCTCGCCAAAGGTCATGCTGCCGAGTACGAGTTTCATGCCTGCCTCCTGCTTCATATGGTCGAATATCCGCCGTCGACCATGTAGATCCCCCCGCTGCAGTAAGCCGATGCATCGGCGGCGAGATAGACCGCGAGTCCGACCAGGTCGTCCGGTTCGCCGAGACGCCCCAGCGGTATTTTCTGTTCGAAGCGGGAGCGGGTGGTTTCGTCGCCCCAAAGCGCCTCGCTGAAACGGGTTTTGATCAGGCCGGGGCAGATGGCGTTGCAGCGAATGCCGTCGGCACCCCAGTCCTGCGCCATGGCCCGGGTCAGGTTGATCAGGGCCGCCTTGCTGACGCTGTAGAGACCGATGCCGGTCTCGGGGCGCAGGCCCCCGATCGAGCTGATGTGCATGATCGAGCCGCCGCCGCGTTCACGCATGATCGGTCGCACCAGCTTGCCGAGTTCGAACGGGCCGCGCAGGTTGACGTCGAAAATCTTGTCGTAGGCGCGGCTGTCGCTATCCTGCAGCGGCCCGTAAACCGGGTTGGCGGCGGCATTGTTGACCAGGATATCGATGCCGCCGTAACGCTGCCGACAAAACCCGACCAGCTGTTCGAGGTCGTCGATCACGCCGGTGTTGGCGGCGCAGGCGGCAGCGTCGTAGCCCTGGTCGATCAGCGCCCGCGCCACGTCGTCGACGGCTGCCTGCTTGCGACTGCTGACCACGACCTGCGCACCAAAAGCCGCCAGCCCGCGGGCCATGGCCGCGCCTATACCCTTGCTTGCACCGGTGACCAGCGCTACCTTGCCGTCGAGACGAAACAGCCCGGAGTAATCGCCGTCCATGAGGTCAGTCTACCAGGCCGTCGGCGCGCACCCGTCTCTGCAGGTGCGCATCGGTGATCTTGCCGTAGAGATTCTGCACCCGCTCCCTGCTGCCGATCATCCCGGGCTGTTCGGCGAATGACATGATCAGCAGCAGGCGATCGGTGGCGCCGGTGTTTGCGGTAACCTGGTGCAGCGAGAATCGCCCGAGAAAAAACTGCAGGTCACCGGCATCGAGCTCCAGCCGCCGCACGCGGCTGCGATCGCCGTCGAGGACCTGGCCGACCTCCGCGTAACACTCGTCGTCGGTGCTGCGCAAATTGGGGACATACTCGAAATGACCGCCGGTTTCGGCCGGGCGCAGCAGCATCGTAATCGTGAATTCATTGGTATCGAAGTGCCAGTTGAACTGCTGGCCGGGCGCGCCGACGTTGACGATCATGTTCGATACCGGGTCTTCGTAGATATACAGCTCCGGCTTGCCGAGACAGTCGGCGAGAAAGCTTTTCAGCGGATCCCAGTAATACAGGCGGCGCGCGGTGGTCTCCGCGTCGAACAGGTCGGCGGTAACGAAGCCGTTGCTGCGCGGCATGAAACGATTGATCGGATGATCTTCGGGGTAGGCGGGATCGCCGTCGTTGAGATAGACGTTGCACAGGCTGCGCGGCGAGTAATAGGCCTGCGCCTTGCGACTCTCGGCTTCGGCGGTCAGCGCGGCGAGTCCGGCCGGGCTGAAGAAGCCGCGCAGCACGGCGCAGCCGTCGTCGGCTAGTTCGGCCCTGACCTGGTCGACCACGGCCTGCCGGCGGGGATCGTGCGTACGGTCGATCGGGTAACGCCCGGCATCGATGATGTCGCGGTATTCGAGCGGGTTGGTCATGCGCTGTTTCCTCCGGGTTCGGGGTGATTCGAACAGCCCTCGATATAGACTTCGCAGTGCTGGATAGCCTGCGCTGGCTGCAGGCCGTCCTTGTCCGTCGCGAGGCTGTTCCACAGCCCGTCGATCAGGGTAAACAGGCCGAGCGCGGCGGCCGCGGGCTCGAGCCGCAGCCGCTGGTCGCGGGCAAGTTGTCGGAACAGCGGCGTGACGGTTGCAACCGAGCGCCGGGTCGATTCGCGGATGGGTTCGCGATAGGCGGGGTTGTGCCGGCTCGCGTTGCTAAAGGCCTGCCATGCGGCCGCCATTTCCCAGCTGTAGACCGGGATTTCGAAACTCGAGCGGGCGATCGCCTTGATGCGATCTTGCGCGCTGCGACCGGCGTCGGCCGCGATCGATTCCTTCCGTGCCTGGGCATCTTCGAACAGCCCGCGCAGCGCGGTCAGTAGCAGGTCTTGCTTGCTCGCGAAATAGTGCGCGATCAGCCCGCGCGATGCACCGGCGCGTGCGCAGATACGCGCTACCGTGGCGCCCTCGATGTCGTGATGGGCAACGGTTTCGAGCGCCGCGCGCAACAGGCTCGAACGGCGCAGGCGACGGATATCCGCCTGGCGCATGCCGGGCTCGTGGCGAATTGCTGACTGGCTGGACATAAAGTTGGACGGCCAACAAATTTTAGCGAAAGAATATGGCATGACGGCCCGCCGTGCAAGCAGCCGGGCCGGGTCTAATCGAGAGGGGTGGTGCGGATGTCGCTCAACGCAGCTGGCTATCCTTGCTGCCGCGCCGATTGACGCTGGCGCAAGCCTGTTGCTCGCGGTCGATTTCTTGCTGGCAGGCAACACAGTGGCTCACGCCGGGTACCGCCGCGCGCCGGGCAGCGGGTATCTCGGCGCCGCACTCGTCGCAGTGCGTGCGGCTCTCGCCGCGCGGAATCCGGCTGCGCGCCCGCGCGACCTCGTCCTCGACGCTGGCGTCGATCTGGTCCTGTACCGCGCCGTCGCGCGCCCAACCGGTAGCCATGCTCTCCCCGTGGCAGGTTAAACCCTTATTCTGCCCCGGTGGGCGGCGGCAATCAATCCGGCTCGGCAATGTCGATTGGCGGACAGCGCGATTCGAGTTCGGCGCCGGCATCGAGCAGCAGGTCTTCGCGAAAGCGTGCCGCCACGAGCTGGACGCCGACCGGCCGCATGTCGCTCTGCCCGGTAGTGACGGCCAGCGCCGGCATCCCCATGAACGGCAGTGCGATCTGGGTCAGCTGTGCTTCGACGATGCGGGCAAAATCGGTCTCCGATGCGACGTCGAGCTGATCGTCGAACGGCAGTTCCGCCGAGACCGGGCACAGCAGCAGCGGGTACTCGGTGAGAAATTGCTGCCACTCGCGTGCCAGCGCCACGCGCCGCTGCAAGGCCTCCATCAGGCTCGCAAGCGACGGCGTCGGGCAGGATTCGTGCAGCTGCGCGTAAACGAAGTTGGCGTCGGGGTCGTCCTCGCGCACCACCGCCTCGCCGCCATTCAGGTGGTACTCGGACATCCACAGCAGCAGCTGCAGCCGCGCCGGTTCGCGCAGCGGCGGGCAAGCGGTTTCGTCGACCTGCCAGCCCGCTTCGCGCAGCATGCGCGCGGCCTCGTGCAGGGCGCGGGTTACCGCCGGTTGCACCTCCAGTCCCTCGGGGTTGATACATAGCGCCACCCGCCTTGGCGGCGGGTCGAAGCGCAGCGGTGCCGGCACCCACCAGGGATCGAGATCGCTGGCCGCGGCCATCGCCTCGAGACCGAGACGCAGATCCGCGATCCGGCGCGCGAGCGGTCCCGATACGGCGGTCAGCTGCGCGCCGATGTGGCGATCGGGCAGCGAGCGGTTGACCGCCGGCACCCGACCGAGTGTCGGCCGGATACCCTGCAGGCCGCAGGCGTAGGCCGGGTAACGTATCGAACCGGCGATGTCGGTGCCGTGCGCGAGCGCGCCGATGCCCGCGGCCACCGCGCTGGCTGCACCACCGGATGAACCGCCGGGGGTCAGCGCGAGATTGCGCGGATTGCGGGTATGCCCGTGCAGCGAGTTGCGCGTGAACCAGCGCATCGAAAACGCCGGGGTATTGGTGCGGCCGATGATCACGGCGCCGGCGCGGCGCAGGTTCTCGACCACCGGGTGATCCTGTTGCGCGCGGTGATCACGCTGAATCCTGAGACCGTTGGTGTTGGCAAACCCGCGCTGATCGATGTTGACCTTGACCGTCACCGGCACGCCGGCCAGCGGCCCGGCAGGCTTGCCAGCGGCAATCGCGGCATCGATCGCGGCGGCCCCGGCCATGGCTTCGTCCGGCATTTCCTGCACCACCGCGCACAGCCGCGGGTTGACCGCGGCGAGTCGCCGCAGGCTCTGTTCGATGACGTCGACGGCGCGCACGTCGCCACAACCGACGCGTTCGGCGATTTGCGCCGCGTCCAGTCGCCAGAGTTCGGTCATTGGATTCTCCCTCGGTCGGAAACGGGGAGATTATATATCAGCCGCGATCAGCGCCTGACCTGGCAGGTGATCTCGACCCGGCTGTCGCCGAACAGGCGCCTGGATTCGGTGGTGGTGCGGGCGGGATAACGCCCATCGGGAAAAAACTCCCGGTAGGCCGCGTCCATCGCGTCGAAGTCGTCGAGATCGGCGAGGTGCACGTCGACGCGCACGATACGTTCGCGCTCGAGGCGAAGCTGTTCGAGCATGCGGCCGATCGCGGCGAGCACGGCACTGGTTTCGGCGCCGACGTCGCCGAGCACCGCCTGCCCCTCGGGGAAGTCAGCCGCCACCAGCCCGGCAAAAAATGCGTAATCGTCGTCCAGTACAACCTGGCTGAACGGGGCGTCGGACGCGGGCACCGCGTCGGGCTGGATACGGGTAAGCGGGTCGCTTGCCGGTCCGTCAGCCAATGATATTGGCGCCGATGATCAGTACGACACCGAGCACTATAAAGGCGACGAAGGTCCACATCATGTGTTTGATGGTGGTCTTGTCGTCTTGATCTTCGTGGCTCATGTTTCGATTCCCCCTCCAGGAACTATTCAAGTACCATATACTGCCGATTCCCGGAGTAAAATACCACCCGCAGTGAACGCCGATTCCTATACCACGCTTGCGCTCGATCATCCCGCCGAAGCTGTCCTGCGCATCACGCTGGATCGACCGCAAGTCGCCAACGCGTTCAATACGCAAATGGCAAACGACCTGGTCGATTGTTTCGAGCAGCTGGCGATGGTACCGGGAGACATCCGCTGTGTGCTGTTGACCGGCGCGGGCGAACGCGCGTTTTGCGCCGGTGGCGATCTCAAGGAGCGCGACGGCATGAGCGATGCGGCCTGGGCCAGCCAGCACCTGGTCTACGAACGCATGATTCGAGCGCTGCTGCAGTGCCCGCTGCCGGTGATCGCGGTGGTCAACGGCGCGGCTTTCGGCGGTGGCTGCGAACTGGTTGCCGGCGCCGACTTCGCCTATGCCGCCGAACACGCGAAGTTCGCGCTGACCGAAACCAGCCTCGGTATCATCCCCGGCGCCGGTGGTACGCAAACCCTGGCGCGGGCGGTGGGCGAGCGCCGGGCCAAGGAGCTGATCCTGTCGGCCACGCCTTTCAGCGCGGCGCAAGCCGCCGAATGGGGCCTGGTCAACGCGGTATACCCGGCCGCGGAGCTGATGCCGGCCGCGCTGGAAGTCGCCGGCAACATCGCCGCCAATGCGCCGATCGCGGTGCGCCAGGCCAAGCAGGCGATTCATCGCGGGCTGCAGATGTCGATAGCCGACGGTCTCGGCTTCGAAATCGAGGCCTATAACCGCACCGTGCCGACCGCGGACCGGCGCGAAGGGGTGCGGGCGTTCAACGAAAAGCGTAAACCACGGTTCGAGGGCAAGTGATACATGGGCAACGAAGTCATCCTGACCTGCGCTGTCAGCGGCGGGCATAACAACCAGGGTAAACACCCGGACTACCCGATCACCCCGGAACACATAGCGCGTGACTGTATCGATGCCGCCAAAGCCGGCGCGGCGATCGTGCATATCCACGTGCGTGATCCTGAAACCGGCATGCGTTCGGGTGATCCCGAACTGTTCCGCGAGGTGGTCGAACGCATTCGCGACTCGGGTAGCGACGTACTGATCAACCTGACTACCAGCGAGGGCGCGCGCTTCAATCCCGGCGAGGACAACGCGGCCGTCGGCGGTCCCGGAACCACGCTGGTACAGCCGCTCGAGCGCCTGCATCACGTCGAGCAGCTGCGACCCGATATCTGCACCCTCGATGTCGGCACCTTCAATTTCGGCGAGACGATATTCGTCAATACGCCCGCGCACCTGCGTATCATGGCGGCACGGATCCGCGAACTCGGCGTCAAGCCCGAGATCGAGGTGTTCGAGCCCGGCCACATCATGTTCGCTCACCGGCTGATCGAGGAAGGGCTGGTCGATGGGCCGCCGATGTTCCAGCTGTGCCTCGGCATTCCGCACGCCTCGCCCGCCACGCCGGAGATTCTCGCCGTGATGAAGGGCCTGCTGCCGGCCGATGCCAACTGGAGCGCGTTCGGTATCTCGCGCATGGAATTCCCGATCGTCGCGCAGGCCGCCAGCCAGGGCGGCAATTGCCGCGTCGGCCTCGAAGACAACCTCTACCTGGACAAGGGCGAGTTTGCCACCAACCTGCAGCTGGTCGAGCGTGCGGTGCGCATCATCCGCGAAGTCGGGCGCGAACCGGCAACGTCGGCGCAGGCCGCCGAGAGACTCGGTATCGCGCGCTGACGATGGGCAAGCTCTACCTGGTGCGGCACGCGCAGTCGGCCAACAACGCGGTCTGGAACGGCAGCGACTTTCATCCCGAACGTCACCCGGACCCGGAGATCACCGACCTCGGCCATCGCCAGTGCGAACAGCTCGCGCGCCACCTGGCGCATCCGCAAAGCGAACCCCGGCAACACCCGTTCGAGGCGGATTCGACCCCCGATTTCGGTCTCACCCATGTCTACTGCAGCCTGATGACCCGCTCTATCCTGACCGCCGAGTACATCGCCGAGGCTTGCGGGCTCGAGCTGCACGCGCTGGCCGACGTGTTCGAAAAGTACGGTATCTACGATTTCGGCGAGGAGGGCGAGCGGGTCGGTCTGCCGGGACCCGGTCGCGAATACTTCGACGACCGTTTTCCGCGGCTGAACCTGCCGGCGGAATTCAATGACGAGGGCTGGTGGAGCCGGGAGGCCGAGGACGAAACCTCGTTCCTGGTGCGCATGCGGCTGGTGGTCGAACGCCTGCGCGATCGGCTGGCCGATAGTGAAGATACCATTGCGCTGGTGGCGCATGGCGATTTTATCGACCAGTTCGTCAACGACCTGATGGGCGTCGATCGCCACCGGCACAACTACGCCAGCCACTGGGTCGCCAACTGGGCATTTCACAACACGTCGATATCGCGCATCGATTTCGTCGACGGCTCGCACAACGTGGTGTACCTGAATCGCATCGATCACCTGCCGAACGAAATGGTGTCCTGGTAATGGATTACGCGCTCGATCCGCAGCAGCTGCGGGACTATCGCCGTCAAGGCTACCTGTTCCCGCTCGACGTGTTCGATGTCGACGAGGTGACGGCCATGCGGGCCGCGCTGGCGGTTGCGCGCGAGGATGCGGCCGCGGCCGGCCTCGAGGCCGACCTGCCCGCGCTGTTGCGCACCAATGTCCACTACCTGCTGCCGTTCGTCTGCGACGCGGCGCGCAGCGCGCCAATGCTCGACCGGGTAGCGTCGATTCTGGGCCCCGACCTGCTGTTGTGGAGCGCCGAGTTCTTCATCAAGCGCGCGCACAGCGACAAGATCGTCAGCTGGCACCAGGACCTGACCTACTGGGGGCTCGGCGAGACCGACGAGGAAATGACCGCCTGGCTTGCGCTGTCGGACGTCGATGTCGAGTCCGGCTGCATGCGTTTCGTGCCCGGGTCACATCGGCAGGCGATCCTGCCGCACCGGGATACCTTCGCCGACAACAACCTTTTGTCACGCGGCCAGGAAGTGGCGGTAGAGGTCGACGAGGACGATGCCGTCGACGTGCTGCTGCAACCGGGGCAGGTATCGTTTCATCACGGGCGTATCTTTCACGCCTCCGGCCCGAATCGCAGCGATCACGATCGCATCGGCCTCGTGTTTCGCTTCGTGACGCCGAACGTCAGGCAGCAGGTGGCACGGCGCGACTACGCGATGCTGTTGCGCGGTAGCGATAACGGCGGCAACTGGATCCACGTGGCGTCGCCGCGGCGTAACTTCGAGGCGGCAGATCTCGCCCTGCGCGAGCGCGTCGAGCGCGAACAGATGGTGGCGCTGGGCGCGGGCGCGGAGCAGGAGATAATGCGCGTGTTCTAGAACGACACGGATGGCTGGCCAGCGTCGTTTCGGCCTGTTCGGCCGTGCAATAAAATGAAGCCGGTGGCCTAGCGGCAACCGGCTCCCAACGAGTGACCCTGTCGGTGTGTAAACCAGGGGGGTACAACACCAGGGCTGCAAAAAATCGGATGGCTCATCCGCCCGTGGAACGTCGAAATAGCCGTCAAACGTCCCGACTGCTGCAGCGGACATGCCGAATCCTACTCTTCTCGCGCATTTTGTAAAGGACCAGAAATAGACCAATTCACTGGGTATGATGAGCGTTTCTGCCGCTAAACGTATGAAAAATAGAGCATTTATGGATTTAAAACAGGATTGAAATTCCTGTTTTATTGACGTCTCCAGCGTTCGGCGGGTAACAGGTATGGATGACTTTGAGGTACCAAAACTAGACCAATTTCAGCGTGGGCGCCATGGACGTTGCTCGCAGGGTCCGCGTCGCGCGTCGATTGCTGCCGCGCGAGCGATCGATGGCCCTGGTTGCCAGGGCCGGTTTGCAGTGTGCGAAAGCAGGGGGAAAGGCGGCCGTTGCGCCCGTCACTGTCAGCGTCCGCGGTGGTGTTTCAAGGCGACGCTTCTTATACGGCCCGGGCTGCGTTAGTATAGCGCGCGCTGACCAATCGACGCTTTTATCGCGACCCGTTTACAACATGAATCCAGACGATCGACAGGATACCGCAGGCCAGGCACGCCATGAATTGCCGGCTTTCTGGTGGCTTTACTTCCCGCTGCTGTTTTTCGCCTTTCGCTACGCGGTTTTCCTCCTGACCGATACCGAGTCCGGTATGGAGTCCTGGGTGCGCGGCGAACTGGGGCTGGTCGAAAACCTGACCGTGCTGTTCTCGGCCGCGGCCCTGGTCCTGACGCTCGGCGTCATCCTGCGGCTCGGCCGATCCCTGCCGCCGTTGCTGAACCTGTTTCTCGTGTTGTATGCGCTGGGCTGCCTTTATTTTGCAGGCGAGGAAGCGAGCTGGGGACAACACTGGTTCGGCTGGGAAACCGGCGAGTATTTTCTCGAACGCAACGATCAGCAGGAAACCAACCTGCACAACACGTCGATCTGGCTCGATCGAATCCCCAAGGCGATCGTATCGCTGGGGATTTTTATTGGCGGCATCGTGCTGCCGCTCGTGTTTCGTTTCCGCGCCAGGGCGCAGGATAATCGCAGCCGGTTCTGGTGGCTCTGGCCGACCTGGATCTGCCTGCCCACCGCCATCCTGGCGACCACGGTAACCTGGCCCGGCAAGATAGAGCACTACACCGACTTGAGCTTTTATTTCGAGCTGTCGAACGAGATGAAAGAGTTTTATATCGGGTATTTCTTCCTCCTGTTCATCCTGTCGCTGTCCGTGCGGCTGTATCGCCAGCAGCGGACAACGGCCGACGAACCGGTGATGAAACAGGGGGCGGGTTAGTACCAGCCGGCAGCACCGGTTTGTCGCGGGTAGGGTGTTGCGAACCGCGCCGCCGGTTGTCGCCCCGTAAACGGCCACTATTATTCGAGATCTCCCCGGATTATCCCGATGGAAAACGTTCAGCACCTGGTCCTGACCCGTTTCAACCTGCGCCTGTCGAATCGCTCGCAGCGCTGGGGTACTGACAAGTTCGGCAACCCGATCGACCACGACCAGTGGCTGCAGCATCGCTTCGAACTGTTCGAACGCTATTGCCTGCCATCGATGGCGGCGCAGAAGAACCAGGATTTTACCTGGCTGATTTTCTTCGACAGCGAAACCGCGCAGCGGGACCGGGCGCGCATCGAGCGTGCGCGCGAGATCTGCCCCCGGATCAGGGTGGTATACCTCGAGGGTCTCGACGTGATCAGGTCGGTGCTGGAACAGGTCGATCCGGAGACCGAAATGCTGATCACCACCCGGCTCGATAACGACGATTCATTTCATGAGCGGGCGCTCGGCGTCATTCGGGAGCATGCCCTCAAGGCGCGCGAGACCACCTGTGTCAACCTGCGCTACGGGTTTGCCTTCGACGGCAGCAACGCGGAGGTCGTGTCGCACAAGTTCAATATGTTCAGCTCGCTGGTCGAGTTCCGCGGCGAAGATTCCTTCAAGACCATATTCGGCGCCGCGCATGGCAAGATAGGACGGCTGGCGAAGGTGAGGCAGGTCTACGATGCGCCTTACTGGCTCAGCGTGATACACGAACGTAACGTCGCCAATCGCAGCCCGTCGGACTACCGTCAGTTCAGCTGGGGTGACTGGAAGGGCTTGCGCCGCTACGTGAAGAAATACCTGTTGCCCAAGCTGCGCCGCCACTTCTGGCCGCCCGAGGTGCGCCGGGATTATTCGCTAAACGAGATCGAGCAGCTTTTCCATATCGAGCCGGATTAGGTCGCAGCTTGCGACCGACGCTTACTGGTAGTCCTGGTAAGACTTTTCCTCGACGATGTTCGAGTTCAGGTGCAGGTTCACCCTTTTCTTGGCATCGGCGCGGCGGTCGTTGGTCACGTAAACCGCGCGCGCGAGCTCGATAAAACGCTCCCCGAAACGCTTGTTGCGCTCTTCGTCGCGGATATCGTCCTCGATTTCCCACAGCGCCTCGTTGATCGACTTGAGTTCGGCGGTCAGGGCGCTGATCTCGTCGTCGACCTCGACCGCGCCGTCCCATACCCGGGTCAGCAGCTCGAGTTCGACTCTAACGTTGGCGACCTTGGTCGCGTCGTCGATCCGTTCGGCCTTGATCTGCAGGATCGTGATCTTGTCGAGCAGCTCGCCGGGCGAGATCGGAATCAGGATTTCGTTCATGGCTGGAAGTCGGGATTCAGGGGCCGGCAATGGTAACCGCGGCGGCAGCTCAGCTCAACCGGAATCGCGCGATCAGCACCGGCAGCAGCATCAGGTTTGCAACCAGTGCCGCGATCATCGCCAGTCCACAGAGGATGCCGAAGTAAATCGTCGGGATGAAATTGGACAACGCCAGGATCGAAAACCCGAGCACGATGGTAATCGACGTGTAATACATGGCGCGCGCAATACTGTTGTGACATCGATGTATCGCGGCCCAGTAGTTTCGATCCTGCAAAAACTCCCCGCGAAAGCGGTGGATGTAATGAATCGAGTCGTCGACACCGATACCTATGTTGATCGCGGCGATGGTGATTGTCATGATGTCCAGCGGAATCCCGATCCAGCCCATCAGGCCGAGGATCAGGCCGGCGGCGATGATGTTCGGTACCAGCGCCGCCAGCGCGAGCCTGAATGCGCGGAACAGCACGATAAACATCAGCAGGATCGCGCCGAACACGGCGCCCAGGGTCATGATTTGCGAACGGAACAGGCTTTGCAGCAGGTTGTTGTACAGTACCGCCATGCCCGAAATCGTGACCTGCTCTTCCTTGAGGCCGAAGTCGTTGATCAGGTCATGGTAGATCTTGTCGATTAACTGCTGGCGCCGCAGGTTCTTGTCGGATTCGTAGAGGCGAATGCTGAAACGCAGCTGGTTGCCGTCCGCCGACAGGTAGGGCGTGATCAATGCATCCTTGACGTCGGCAGGCAGGCGCTTGTAAACCACCGCCAGGGTGAAATCGTTCAACGGTCGGTCGTTGTTGAGCGATTCGATCAGCTGCATACCGGTGTGCAGCGACAGTACCTTGCCGGTTTCAGGCAAGTCGTCGAGGTACTGGTGGTATTGTGCCGCCTCGCGCAGGCCGTCGCGGTTGAACCAGTAACTGTTGGTCGTGATACCGCCGTCGCCGAACAGCTCATCGTCGTCCAGCACCTCGTCGGTGGGTGCGTCGATGATAATGTCCATCGGCGTGGTGCCGCCGAGCTTGGTGTCGATCAGGGTCATACCCTGGTAGATTTCGGTGTGGTCCTTGTAGTAGTCGATGAAACGGTTCTCCACCGACAGGCGCGGGATGCCGGTGATGGCGACGATGACGAGGCCGATGAATATCGCTATCGTGGCGCGGGTGCGGTGCTGGATGAAGTTTGCCATGGCGGCGGTAACCCGGCCGGTGACGTCTTTCCTGATCCGTGTCTCCAGCCGCGGCAGCAGCATCAGCGCCGCCGGGAACAGCGTGAACGCGAGCACGAAGGAAACGGTGATGCCGAGCACCATCATCCAGCCGAAGTCGATCACCGGGCGAATGCCGCTGACCAGCAGCGAGCCGAAGGCGACCATGGTCGTGATCGCGGTGTAGAAACTCGGTTCGAACTTGCTGTAAACGGTTTCACGCACGAGCTCGTACTGCTCTGCGTCGGGCCGGATCCGGGCAAGCTCGCGGTAGCGTACGACCAGGTGGATGATCAGCGACAGCGTGATGATCAGCAACAGCGAAATGAAATTCGACGACACCACCGTGACCGGCCATTGCGCCCAGCCGAGATAACCCAGCATCGACGCGCCGCTAATCATGCATACCGCGGTCGGCAGCACGACCCAGCGCAGGTTGCCGAAGGAAAACGCGAGAATCACGACGATGAATAACAACACGCCGGCACCGAATACCTGCAGATCGCTGCGGATGAACTCGATCGAGTCCGACGCGATCATCGGCACCCCGCCGAGGTAGAGCGTGGCCCGGTCGCGGTAGGCATCCATGACGCCACGCACTTCGCGGATGGTTTGCTCGAGGCGAATTTTTTGCGCGAGGTTCTCGACCTTGATCTGCGCCGACAGTTCGTCGATGCGCAGCTTCGCCTCCGGCACCAGGTCCGCCTTTTCGTAAAGCTTGTCGCGGCTGTTGATCAGGTCGAGCAGCTTGCGGTTGACCACGAGGTTGACCTGCATCGCGGTAGTGTCGCCCTCGCGATTGACCAGCAGGTTGTTGTACAGCGGGCTTTCGCGCAGCTCCTTTTCCGCGAGCGCGACGTCGACATCGTCGCTTTCGAGCGTGCGTACGCGGCGCGAGATTTCGACCAGCGTCATCGGCGGACTGTCCACCAGCGGCACGTCGAGCATCGTAACAACCGAGTCGACCTGCTCCAGCGCCTGCAATTCGCCGCGCAGGTTCGTGATATCGGCGCGCACCGCATCGCTGAATAACGGATCCTGCGGGCTGTAGGTAACGACGAGAAAGTCGTCCGAGCCGTACTGCTCGCGAATACTGCGATAAAACTTCAGCGCTTCATCGTTTTCCAGCACCAGCGAATCGGCCGACGCATCGAGTTCGAAAGCCGGAATGAACATCAGGAAATAGACGATGATGGCGGCCAGCCCGATCAGCGCGGCCAGGGGTTGTTTCAGCACCAGGCTGTCGTACATGGCGGTAAATTGCTTGAGCATTATCGGCTGTCCCTGTTGATCAAGGCATAGGCGCTGGATGCGAAACGGCGATAGCTCCACTGGTATTGCCCCGGGCAGGTCCGCACCACTGCTTCGATTTGATCGTTCATGTACTGCGCGCTGGCAACCTCGTCGGCGGCCAGGCGCGCGTGTTCCAGCGGCCGGATCTTCAGGCTGAATTCGCCCGGCGGATCACTGCGCAGCATGGTTCCGAGAAATACTTTGCAGTTCGGCTTGCTGCTGAGGGTATGCACCAGCGCCGTGGTCGGTGCGTCGTAGCCGAAGAAAGTCGAGTCGATCCGTGTCTTGTTAGGGCCCGGTTTCTGATCCGGCAGAATCATTATGCTGGCTCCCTGTCTCAAGCCGATCAACAACTTGCGCAGGCCCCGCCGCTTGGCCGGTACCGGCGTGCCGCCGCTGCGGGCGCGCGCGGCGCGCGAAAATGCGTCCAGTTCGCGGTTCCGCGGTCGCTTGTAGAGAAAGATCGCATCGCAGTTCTGGCCCATCCAGATGGCGAACATTTCCCAGCTGCCGAGATGCGGCACCAGGATGATGCGGCCGTGCTCGCTGGCGCTGAACTCCTCGCAGATATCGACCGTGGTAATGCGCTCGAAAATCCGTTCCAGCGGCCAGGACCAGACCGCGCCAAGTTCGGTTATCGCGTAGCAGGTATGCCGAATCGACTCGCGCAACAGGTTGCGCCTGGCCACCGGATCGAGCTCGGCGAAGCATAGATCGATGTTCTGCCGTGCCTGCTTCGATATCTGGTTGGGGACGTGCATGACCAAAAACGCGAACATTTTTCCAAGCCGGTACTGGCCTCGCAGCGAGGTCCGTGACAGCAGTTCGAGGCAGCGCTGGAGCAGGATCTTCGACAAGGCTTACAGCGATTTTTCGACCTTGGCCCAGCTATCGCGCAGCGTCATGGTGCGATTGAACAGCGGCCTTTCCACGGTTGAGTCGTAATCGCTGATAAAGTACCCGAGGCGCTCGAACTGGTAGGCGATCCGGTTGCCGGTGAGCTCGATCGCCGGCTCGAACCTGGCCTGGTCCATGACAATTTTCGAATCCGGGTTCAGCGCGGTATGAAAATCCGCCGCCGCTCCCGGGTTCGGCGAATCGAACAGGCGATCGTACAGGTTGACCGTCGCAGCGACCGCGTGGCGCGCGCTGACCCAGTGGATCGTGCCCTTGACCTTGCGCCCGTCCGGGCTGCTGCCGCCGCGGCTTGCAGGATCGTAGGTGCAGACCAGCGATTCGATTTCGCCGTTGGCGTCCTTGATCACTTCCTTGCAGGTAATGTAATAGGCGAAGCGCAGGCGCACCTCGCGCCCGGGACTCAGGCGGAAGAACTTGCGCGGCGCGTCCTCCATGAAATCGTCACGCTCGATATAAATCTCGCGCGAAAACGGTACCTGGCGCGTGCCGTAGTCAGGGTTTTGCGGATGGTTGGCGCCCTCGAAAAACTCTTCCTGGTCCTCGGGGTAATTCTCGATCACGACCCTGAGCGGGTTGATTACCGCCATGCGCCGCACCGCGCGCGCGTTCAAATCGTCGCGCAGCGCTGTTTCGAGCACGCCCATCTCGATCGTGCTGTTCTTCTTGGTGATGCCGATCATGTCGCAAAAGTTGACGATCGACTCCGGCGTGAAACCGCGCCGGCGCATGCCGGAAATCGTCAGCATGCGCGGATCGTCCCAGCCGCTGACGTGCCCCTCGCTGACCATCTGGTTCAGCTTGCGTTTACTGGTCAGCGAGTACTCCAGCTGCAGGCGCGCGAACTCGGTCTGCTCTGGGCGCGACGGCGTATCGAGCTGGTCCAGGATCCAGTCGTAAAGTGGCCGGTGGTCCTCGAACTCGAGCGTGCACAGCGAGTGGGTAACGCCTTCGATCGCATCCGACAGGCCATGGGTGAAATCGTACAGCGGGTAGATAACCCAGTCGTCGCCGGTATTGTGATGGGTCGCGTGCAGGATGCGGTACAGCACGGGGTCGCGCATGTTGATGTTGGGTGATGCCATGTCGATCTTCGCCCGCAATACGTGTTCGCCATCGGCATAGCGGTCGTTCTTCATATCCTCGAACAGCTGCAGGTTTTCCTCGACGCTGCGCTCGCGGTAGGGACTGTTTTTGCCGGGCTCGGTCAGGGTGCCGCGGTTGGTGCGGATTTCGTCGGCGCTCTGGCTGTCGACGTAAGCCTTGCCCTGCCTGATCAGGTCGACGGCCCAGGCGTAGAGCCGGTCGAAGTAATCCGAGGCGAACGGATTGCTGTGCCATTCGAACCCGAGCCACTCGACATCCCGGCGGATCGAGTCGATGTACTCCTGCTCCTCTTTCTCCGGGTTGGTGTCGTCGAAGCGCAGGTTGCACAGGCCGCCGTAGTCGCGCGCGACACCGAAGTTCAGGCAGATCGACTTGGCATGGCCGATGTGCAGGTAGCCGTTCGGCTCGGGCGGGAAGCGGGTAACGACCTGCTCGACCTTGCCGGAAGCGAGGTCGGCATCGATGATGTCGCGAATAAAATTCGAGGTTTCGCTGGATTCAGCGCTGTCGTCGGACATGGGGCGGAAGGGGTCAGCAAACGAATCGCCGGATTTTAACTGATACGCCGTCAAAGCTGAATCGGTTTAGCGGGAGCGGGTTACGCTGAAAAGGCCGTTAAAAAGCCCCGCGCGCGCGGCTGCTGATAACTCGGTATGCCCGCGCTTGACAAATAAGACGACCGGTCATATATTTACCGGCATGCGCAAAGGTGAAGTCAAAAAAGAGCAGATTTTGTGGGCCGGGCTCGAGCTCATGAAACTCCATGGCTACAACGGAACCAGCGTCAAGGATATCGTTGATGCCGCCGGGGTGCCGAAGGGATCGTTTTACAACTACTTCGATAGCAAGGAATCCTTTGCTACCGATGCGCTCGAGGCGGTTGCGCTCGAGGACGAGCAAATGACGCGCGCAACGATGGCTGCAATCGACGGCTCGCCGCTGGCGCAGCTGCAAGGCTATTTCACTGCTTCCGCGGAACGTTTTTGCGACCGCGATTTTCGCCAGGGCTGCTTCTTCGGCAACATGGCGCAGGAAATGTCGGACAGTAACGATGTCATCCGCGATGCGGTCGAGAGAATCATGCAGCGCAAGACGCAATCGATCACGCAGCTGCTCGACGCGGCCCAGGCGGCAGGCGAGATTCGGGCCGGTGCCGATACCTCGCAGCTGGCCGAGTTTGTGTTTAACGCCTGGGAAGGTACGTTGATGCGCATGAAGGCGTCGCGCACGCGGGAACCGCTGCAGACTTTCCTGCAGATCCTGCCGCGGTTATTGACGTAGATTTTTTAGCAACAAAAAAAGACGACCGGTCATATATCCAACAACCAGGTTTCGAGTGAGGAAACAATCATGGGACACAAGTTTGCGGAAATCGCCTTTACCGACTCGGTGCGTGAAGTGCAGGAGCAGTTCGGCAGTCGCGCGGCCTATGCCAGGTTCGAAGCCGGCGAGGACTCGAATCACGAACTCGGGGAGCACGAGCGTGCGTTTATCGAACAGCGCGACAGCTTTTACATGGCCAGCGTATCCGAAACCGGCTGGCCCTACGTGCAGCACCGCGGCGGGCCGGCCGGCTTCGTGCGCGTGCTCGATGCCAACACGATCGGTTTCGCCGATTTTGCCGGCAACCGCCAGTACGTGAGTGTCGGCAACCTGCGCAAGGACGATCGCGTGTCGCTGTTTTTCATGGATTATCCCAACCGTACGCGACTGAAAATGCTCGGCCGGGTGCGCCTGGTCGGTGACGACGAAGTCGAGTTGCGCGAGCGCCTGGCCGTGCCCGGTTACCGCGCGCGGGTCGAGCGTGGTTTTGTCATCGAGGTCGAGGCGTTCGACTGGAACTGCCCGCAGCACATCACGCCGCGCTTCAGCGAAACGGAGGTGGCTGCGATCGTCGAACCGCTGCAGCGGGAAATCGAGCTGCTGAAGGCACGCCTGGGTGAAGTCGACTAGGCGACTTTAGCCCCAGCTGCGCAGAAAGTTCCTGACTGGCGGGTGTTTGCGCGGCGGGATATCGAGTTCCGGCGTGCCGAGGTAAACAAAGCCGATGATCTGCTCGTGGGCCGCGATTTCGAGTTCCCTGCGAACATGATCGTCGTAAGCGTTGTCGCCGGTCAGCCAGACCGAACCGTAACCCAGCGCGTCGGCCGCGAGCAGCACGTTGTGGGCGGCCGCGCCGGCTGACAGCATTTGCTCGATCTCGGGAATCTTTTCGCTCTCTTCGAGCTTCGCGACCACGACCACGATCAGCGGGGAACGCAGCGGCTTTTCGCGTTGCTTGGCGAGATAGGCTGGATCGACATCGGGATCGCGCAGGCGGGTCGCCTGCACAAACACCTCGGACAGGCGGTAGCGGGCATCGCCGCGGATACTGATGAAGCGATAGGGATACAGGCGCCCGTGATCGGGGGCCGACAGGGCGATGGCCAGGATAGACTCGAGCTCGGCCTCGCTCGGGGCCGGTTCGGTCAGCGCCTTGGCCGGCGTCGAGTTTCGCTTCAGGTGTTGCAACGCGTCGGTCATAGTTTCGGTTTCGATGTTGCGCCAAAGCCGCCAATGATACACTTCGCGGATTGGCGTTGGGCAGTTTTATCCATGATTCGTTACCAGGTCACGAGCCGCAATCCCGCGGGTCATTACTTCGATGTCAGCCTCTCGATCGCCAGGCCCGATCCGGCCGGCCAGGTGCTGCGCCTGCCCAACTGGATTCCGGGCAGCTACATGATTCGCGACTTCGCGCGCAACCTGCTGGACCTGCAAGCCAGCTGTAACGGCGCAGCGGTTACCATCGCCCAGCTCGACAAGTCGAACTGGCGCGCCGAGCCCTGCGACGGGGCGCTCCGGGTCGACTACCGCGTCTATGCGCGCGACCTGTCGGTCCGCGCCGCGCACCTCGACCTGACCCACGGCTACTACAACGGCACCAGCCTGTTTCTCGAGGTTGCCGGGCAGGGCGAAGCACCCTGCGAGGTCGCGATCGAAAAACCGGGGCACGAGGTCTGCCGCGACTGGCGCGTTGCCACGTCGCTGGCCGCGGTCGATACTGGCGAAGATGGATACGGTTTATACCGTGCGCTGGATTACGACGACCTGGTCGACCATCCCGTCGAGATGGGCACTTTCACGCGCATTTCTTTCGAGGCCTGCGGCGTGCCGCACGACGTCATTTTGACCGGTCGTTTTCGCTGCGACGAAGCGCGCCTGGCGGACGATCTTGCGCGTATTTGCGAGCAGCACATCCGCACTTTCGGCGAGCCCGCGCCGATGGACTACTACCAGTTCCAGGTGCTCGTGGTCGGAGACGGCTACGGCGGCCTCGAGCACCGCGCCAGCACCAGCCTGGTCGCGAGCCGCGACAGCCTGCCGCAACCGGGCGAGACCGAGGTCAGCGAGGACTACCGCGAATTCCTCGGGCTGTGCAGCCACGAGTATTTCCATACCTGGAACGTCAAGCGCATCAAGCCGGCGGTGTACAATCCATACGACCTGCAGCAGGAGGTTTACACCGAGCTGCTGTGGGCCTTCGAGGGGATTACTTCGTACTACGACGACCTCGGCCTGGTGCGCGCGGGGCTGATCGACGGCGACAGTTACCTCGAGCTGCTGGCGCGCACGATGACCCGCGTCGAGCGAGGAATCGGGCGCACGCGGCAGTCGGCCGCCGAGTCGAGTTTCAATACCTGGACCAAGTTCTACAAGCAGGACGAAAACGCGGCCAACGCGATCGTCAGCTACTACGCCAAGGGTGCGTTGATCGCCGCCTGTATCGACCTGCGGCTGCGCGCCGTAACCGACAACCGTGCCTCGCTCGACGACGTCATGCGTGAACTCTGGCGGCGTTACCAGCAGGACGGCCGCGGGGTCGGCGAAGACGAGATCCAGCGGCTGATCAGTGAGCTGGCGGGTAACGACATGGGCGCGGAACTCGATGCCTGGATCCGCGGCCGCGACGACCTGCCGCTGCCGCGGCTGCTGGCCGACCTCGGTATCGAGGTTGCGCGCAGGCCGGCAACCGGTGTGCAGGACAAGGGCGGCAAGCCGGTCGACGGTGAACTGCCGCGGGTCGATATCGGTGCCGTGTACAAGGACGATAACGGTGGCCTGCTGCTGCAGCGAGTCGTCGAAGAGGGCGCGGCGCAGGCAGCGGGCCTGGCTGCCGGCGACAGCATCGTGGCGCTCGACGGTATCCGCCTGAACGCCGGTCAGCTGGAAAAACGCCTGCTGCGCGCGGCGCCGGGCGACCGCTGGCGGGTACACGCGTTTCGCCGCGACGAGCTGTTCGAGGTCGAGCTCGAACTGCAGCCGGCAGCGGAAAGCACTTTCGTGCTGACCCTCGGTGATGATCCGGGCGCCGCCTGCCGCGCCTGGCTCGGGATCGAATGACCGGCGATCCCATCGATGCCGACGCGGTGCGTGCGGCGGTCGAGGCCCGGGGTCTCGACTGGCAGTACCACGAACGAACCGGCTCGACCAACGCCGATGCGCTGCGGCATCACGATACCCACGGCCGGGAAGTGGTCGTCTTCGGCGAATCCCAGCACGCCGGGCGCGGCCGCCGCGGACGCCAGTGGCTGTCGCCGCCGCGGCGCAACCTCTACTGCACCGTCGGCCTCGGCAAGACCCTGCCGGCCAACCGGCGTGGTTTGCTCAGCATCGTCACCGGTCTGGCCCTGTGCCGCGCGCTCGAAGCCCGCGTCGATGCCGACATCGGTCTCAAGTGGCCCAACGACCTGCTCGGCGCCGGGCGCAAGTTCGGCGGTATCCTGATCGAATCACGCCCGCTGAACGACGCCGACGCTTTCTTCGCGATCGGTTTCGGTATCAACCTGTTCATGCAGCGCGATGAACTCGACTCGCTCGGATCGCCGGCCACCAGCCTGTCCGAGCTGTCGGCCGCGTCCATCGATCGCAGCGAGCTGTTGCTGGCCTGCATCGATGCGGTGGTGCAAGCGATTCGCGGCTTCGACCCGCTGGCGGTGGAATCCCTGGTCGACGCGTTTGCCGCGCGCGATGCATTTCACGACGCCGAGATCGAGATCCACACGCCCGCCGGTATTCGGCGCGGCATCAACCGCGGTATCGCGCCCGGCGGTGAATTGCGCGTCGAAACCGGGCGCGGCATCGAACTGCACTCGGCCGCGGAAATTTCGCTGCGGCCGCTACCGGCGTGATCCTGCTCGACTGCGGCAACAGCCGGCTCAAGGCGCAGCAGCGTATCGACGGCGCGATCCGGGCGAGTTTTTATACCCGTTACGATGCGGGTTGGCCGGTGCGGCTTTCAGCCTGGCTGCGGCAGGTCGAAGCGGAGCGCGCAGCCTATTGTTCCGTGCTCGATCCCGACCGCCAGCTTCTGTTGCAAACGACGCTGACCGATCGTTTCGACGGTGCGGTCGAGCGTTTCGTGTCGATGCCCGAAGCCCTCGGTGTCGTCAATGGCTACTCCGATGCCGAACGGCTCGGTGACGACCGCTGGATGGCGCTGCTGGCCGCGGCTGAAATTGCCGCGGACGATGTCATCGTGATCGACGCCGGCAGCGCGATTACCCTCGACCTGCTGCGCACCGACGGGCGGCATCTCGGCGGTGCGATCCTGCCGGGTTTCGAGACCTCGCCCGGGCGTTTCCGCGAAATCTTCGCCTACATCGATTTCGACCATCCCGACATCGCCGCGGTCGATGTCCCGGGCGGTTCAACCGAGGCCGCGATTCAGCTAGACTACGGCCGATCTTCGATCGAGAGACTACCCGAACTCGTGAATTGCTGGCGTAAAGCCTACCTGCCCGACGCGAGCCTGTTGCTGACCGGTGGCGACGCCGAGCGTGTGCAGCAACTGCTGGATTTGCCGGCGCGCCAGTTGCCTGACCTCGTGCTGCGCGGTGTGGCCAGGATGGCGCGCGCATGAAAGTGTTTTTTGGCCTGCTGCTGGTGGTCAACGTGGCCTTCGCGGTATTCCAGTGGCTGATGCCCTACGAACAGCTGTTCCCGGATCCGCGGCGCGTGCCGGCGGCGGAAAAGCTTGCGCTGCTGAACGAATCCGGCGCGCAGGCCGTCAGCGAAGCCGAGGTCATCGCCAAGGTCGAGGCCGAGACCAGCGCGCTGGCGCAGGCCGTGGCGCAGGTCGAGCAGGAAATCCAGAGTCGACGCGAGAATATCGTCATCGAGGAAGTCGAGGTCAGCGAGAGGCGCGTCTGTTACACCATCGGCCCCCTGAAGGACAAGGCGCGCGCAATCGAAATCAGCGGCCGCTACAGCAGCCGCAACGTGGATACCGAACTCAAGTCCAGCCTGGAAAAGGAATACCTCGGCGTAATGGTTTACATCGGTGGTCACAAGAACCGCTCCGAGGCGCTGCGAACCGCCAACCAACTCGCCGAGCAGGGGATTCGCGACCACATCATCATCAACGAGGACGAGCGCAAGAACCTGCTGTCGCTCGGCGTTTTCGGGCTCAAGAAAAATGCCGATCGGCTCAGGGCGCGGGTCGCGGCAATGAAGTTCCCGGTCGAAACCGAGGCGCGCTACCGCGAGCGCACCATCTACTGGCTGTACGCGGAACAGTCCAGCGAAACCGACCTGCTGCAGCTGCTGGAGTCCAACGAAGGCGACAGCGGCATCAGCCAGATCCCCACCCAGTGCTTGCCAAGCTGAGCCGATCGCAATAAACTTCCCAGCCCCGCACCAGGCCGCTACCGAAGAGCAAGAACGGCCCGCGGAAAGAAGAATAAATCGATTAGCCGGCGTAGCTCAGTTGGTAGAGCAACTGACTTGTAATCAGTAGGTCCGGGGTTCGACTCCTCGTGCCGGCACCATTTTCCATCGTTAAAACGATCATCTAGCCCAATTCTATCTCGGGGATGCCTTAAGACTGTTTTGTATGCCGGTGTTATTGGTGAGCCACGCTCACGCTTTTCTAATACTTGAAATGCAGACATTCATGGGAACCGTTCGTGAATCTGCTTACGGACAATTTCAGCCGCCAATCGAAGCCGTCCCCGCGCAGGCGGGGACATTGCAATGTTGGCGCGTTTCAAGATTCCCGCCTGCGCGGCGGTCCGCCGAAGCGGAATGACGCTTTCATCGATAGCGCAGGTGTTTCTCTTGGGTCGATGCGAGCCGCCCGGGTAATTTGATTGAGCGTCTGTTTGTCTTTGATGGCATCGTGCACGGGCTGAGTCAGTCAGGCCGCAAATTTTTCAGCTCTCCGGCGACAAAAAACCGACCAGTTTCAAACGTTCGTAGCAAAAAAAATCCCGCCAGCGAAGCGGGGCATATTATGCAACATGATAGAAGGTCAAGCTGCTTTCCTGCGCCTGTGAAAACCAGCCAACCCCAGCACCGCGGTACCGAATAGCCACGCGGCTGCCGGGATCGGTGTCGGTAATGGTGCTACGGTAGTAACTGAAATATTGTCGAAAGCCATGTAATTCAGAAATTCAGTGTTTGAAGGATTGAGAGCGGACACGAAGAGACTGCTTATTCCCGACCATTCTGTCCCAAAGGTCAAGGTTTCAAAATCTGCTGCGCCACCAGGTCCATCCGATAAACCGTCAAGTTTGAATTTCCTGTTTACACTGGTTCCAGCCTTTGAACCGGTAAAGGTGTAAACCGTAGACCCGCCAGCTCCCATCGCATCCCCAGCGTTAAAAAACTCTGCCAGGTCGATAGAAAAAAGATCGAACTCTGCGCCATCTGCCCGGGTCAGGCTGAAGGTGGCATCCAAACCAGGCCCGCCACTGAAGATACTCGCGACGGTCGTGCCGTTACTGCTGCCCCGGTTGTTTTGCCATCCGTCTTCGAAGGCATATAGTTCACCAAAACCAGCGACGATTTGATACCCATCTTCAAAATACGGATTGCCATTCATGACACCACCGGTTGAAGATGTGTCTGTCGACTCAAAGTCAATGAGTACAGCGCTCACGGTCGAGCTGAACAGGAGTGATATCGCTCCCAATACAAACAATACTTTCGTCATAGTGTAAAACCTATAGACTATTTTCCCGCTTTATTGTCTTGTACTACCAGAGGTTGAAGACGAGAGCATCACCTAAATGGGTTAAATGTAACTGGCCGGATAGGTCCGCTGTGACCTGACTCACAAAAATTTTTTAAACAATTGGTAATTTCACGTTACCGCCCGGAGAAGTGAGTGGGTATGTCGGACACAACACCAATAACAGGATTAGTCAGGCTCTGTGAAATCGAAACGCAAGAGCGAAAACCGCTGGCTGAGTTGATTCGGAAATTCGTGTCTCCTTCCAGGAAAAAACGATCATTCAGCCAGAAAGAGAAAATTCGCGAAGACCTTGTACTCGAACGTTTCTATGGCCATGATCTCAAGGACAGGCCTTAAGTGATCAAGCTCACCAGCAAATCATTCAATTAGGGCCAGAGTCATCCTGGATACAGTTGCTCTAACCGCCTACCGGAACCAGGACTGGTTAAATTCTCCATGCACATAGTGGATTATTTACTAGCTGGCATCTCAGTTGGGTCACAGTCAGACATTTAATGACTTGATACGAGTGCCTGTTTCGAGAGATCGAATATTTTGGTTCGCTCTCCGAAATGTTCGTGGCGGCACCCGATAATCATCCGCTATTCTCTATACCGGATTGTTTAAGGGCCGGTAAGTATCGGGTTTCGTGCTCAAGGCATGGCGAAGATTTGGTAATATCTGGCCCCTGTAGTACGGAGGAGCAAAAAACAGGATGGTGCCGCCGGATGACGCCATTTCCAATTCCGAAGGCGCGGATGTCGATTACGAGTTTAAGCTCGACGATCGTTACACCAGGTCCGAGGGCAGCGCTTATCTAACCGGTATGCAGGCCCTGGTGCGCCTGCTGATCGAGCAAAGCGACCTCGATCGACGCCAGGGATTAAACACCCGGGGTTATGTCAGCGGCTATCGGGGCAGCCCGGTTGGCGCTTTCGACAGCGCGATCTGGCAGGCGGGAGACGCGGTCACTGATCGCGGTATCCATTTCAATCCCGGTCTCAACGAAGACCTCGCGATGACCGCGGTGGGTGGTACGCAGCATGTCGTGATGACCGACAAGGCCGACCTGGACGGTGTCTTTGCGGTCTGGTACGGCAAGGGGCCCGGGGTCGATCGCAGCGTCGATGCGATCAAGCACGTGAGCATGGCCGGGGCATCGCCGCATGGCGGTATGCTGATGCTGGCCGGCGACGATCAGATGGGCAAAAGCAGCAGTCTTTGCCATCAAAGCGAGCAGTCGCTGGTGAGTGGCAACGTGCCCATCCTGGCCCCGACCAGCGTGCACGAGTATGTGCCGCTGGGACTGCATGCCATTGCCATGTCTCGCTACAGCGGTGCGCTGGTGGGCATGAAAATAACCTCCAACACGGCGGACAGTGCCGCCACCGTCGACCTGTCACGGCTGGTGCCGGAATTTGCCGCCTTGCCCGTCGCGCCGGCACGCGGCAGTCTGCATTATCAGCCTGGATTCGTGCCGTTCCTGGAAGCCGAGCGTATCCTGCTGGAAGAACGCCTGCCCGCGGCAGTGACCTATGCCCGGGAGAACCGATTGAATACCGCGATGGTCGAGCCCGGCAGCAAAAAGCTCGGCATTGTTGCTGTCGGCGCGGCGTATCCGGAAGTGCAGGCGGCCCTGGAGCTGCTGGAGGTGCAGGATCCGGCATCGCTCGGTATCGGGCTTTTCAAGGTGAGCTTTCTGTGGCCGCTCGAGCCTGACAGTATCCTGGATTTTGCCGGCGGTTACGACGAAGTGCTCGTGGTCGAACACAAGCGCGCCTTTGTCGAGACGCAGCTGGGTCGCATTTTACTTAACCTGCAGGACAGCGAGCGCCCGCAATTGAGCGGTAAAACCGAACCCTCGACCAACACGGCGTTGCTCTCGGAAAACGGGGAGCTGAGCCCGCTGCAAATTGCCGAGGCGATCGCCAAGCGAGGCCGGGTTTTACAGCTGACCGGGCTCGAGCCCCCCAAAGGCCAGGTCGATCTGCTCGGCCCGCAGCCCAAACAGCGTATCCCCTGGTATTGCGCGGGCTGTCCGCACAACACCTCGACCCGGGTGCCCGACGGTTCGATATCCGCCAGCGGTATTGGTTGTCATTCGATCAGCGCGCTGATGGATGCCGAAAACCACACCTGGATGTGCCAGATGGGTGGTGAAGGCCAGCACTGGGTCGGGCGGGCGCCGTTCAGCCCGATCGGGCACACCTTCGTCAACCTGGGTGACGGCACCTACAACCACTCCGGCAGTCTCGCCATTCGCAGCGCGGTCAGCAGCGGAGTGAACATTACCTTCAAGCTGCTGTATAACGACGCGGTGGCCCTGACCGGCGGTCAGAGTGTCGACAGCGATCATCGTCCCTGGGATCTCGCGCAGCAGTTGGTCGGCGAGGGTGTGGCGAAGATAGAGATCGTCAGCGATCGGCCGGAAGACATCAAGGACTCTCCCTGGCCCAGCGGTTTAAAGGTACGGCATCGGCGCGAGATCGACCAGGTCCAGCGAGAGCTGCGCGAGGTTCCCGGTACCTCTATCCTGCTGTACGTGCAAACCTGCGCGGCGGAAAAGCGCAGGCGGCGCAAGCAGGGGCTGTTTCCCGATCCACCGAAACGGATCGTCATCAATGAGCGGATTTGCGAAGGCTGCGGTGACTGCGGCCTGGAGAGTAACTGCGTTGCGATCAAACCGCTGGATACCGTCTTTGGCACCAAGCGCCAGATAGACCAGACCAGCTGTAACAAGGACTTTTCCTGCAAGAATGGGTTTTGCCCCAGTTTCGTGATGCTCGAGGGTGTTGATGGCCAGGACCCGCTGAAGCCAAAAGACAAAAACATGATCCTCCCGCCGCAGGAGCCGCTGCCAAATCCGGGGGTTGTCGCCGATGATCTCACCCGGATTATCATCACCGGGATTGGCGGCACGGGCGTGGTCACGGTGGGCGCGGTGCTGGCGGTTGCCGCCCGGCTGCAGGGCAAACATGCGCTCACTCTGGATCAAACAGGTCTGAGTCAAAAAAACGGTGCGGTAGCCAGCAACCTCAGCATCGGCAACCAGGAAATTCGTCATCATCCGAGTAAAATCGGCCAGGGTGCTGCCGATTTACTGATTGCCTGTGACCTGCTCGGCGGTGTCAGCGACGAAACCCTGCAGGCCCTGAATGCCGGCAGGGCTCGGGTTGTTGCGAATACCCGGGTCGAACCCTTGCCGCACTTTGCGAAGGATCCTAATGCACGGCCCGAGGCCGATTTATTGATGGCGCGTTTATCCTCGGTAGTGCCGGCGCAACAGGTCGCCACGGCGGCCACCAGCGACCTGGCCGAAGCCCTGGTGGGCGACGGCATCGGCGCGAACATGATGCTGGTCGGTTTTGCCGCACAGCAGGGGCTGCTGCCGGTTGCGGTCGAGGCCATCGAGCAGGCCATTCGTCTCAACCGCGTCGCGATCGACATGAACCTGGCGGCGTTTACCTGGGGCCGTTGGCTGGCGGCGGATCCGGAGCGGGTGCGTGAGACCGCGGCGCCACTGCTCTCGCCGGCCTTCGAGGAACCGTCGACCGATGACCTGATCGACCTGCACTGTAACGAACTGATCGCCTATCAGAACCAGGCGCTTGCCGATGCTTACCGTAGCGCGGTCACGCGTATCGATGACGCGGACCTGCGGCGCTTGGCGGCAAAATCGCTGTTCAAGGCGCTGGCCTACAAGGATGAATACGAAGTTGCTCGCCTGGTGCTGACGAAACCGGATACGGGTGTCCCGGTGACCGGTCGAGTGAAGCGGTTCTATTACCTGGCGCCCCCGGTTTTCGGTCTGAAGGATGCTGGTACCGGAAAGCCTGCGAAAATCAAACTGCCGGGGTGGGCGATCGAGCCTGCCTTTCATTTGCTGCGTTCATTGAAGTGGTTGCGTGGCGGTCCGCTGGATGTCTTCGGTTACAGCGCGGAACGAAAGTTCGAGCGTGGCCTGGCGGCAGAATGCCTGGCCATGGTTCGGGCCATCGGCGACCTCGGAGAAGACGCGGACAAGGCAATCGCGGCCGAGGACCTCGAGCTGGTGCTCGAGGTGAAAGGTTTCGGGCACGTCAAGCAGAGAAACTGGCAGCGAGTTGCAACTCGCTGGCAGGCAGCGAAAAAACGCTGGTCTGCCTGATCGACCTTTCGGAACCCATCAATCGCGAATACAGCTGCGCTAAACAGGACAGCGATACCCGCTAGCCAGCTGGCCACACCCGCGATCGCCGTGGCTGTCTGCGCCAGGGCGTCGGCTTATCCCCCGTCTCGCGCCAGCAGCTCCCGCCAGTCGCAAGACGCGTTTGCGAGGAGCTCCCGCAGGAAGCCATCTGCCTGCTCGATGGAGCGCCTGGCGTTGCTGCCCGGCTCGGCGCCCAGTTCGAACTCGCGTGCCGCGACATGCAGCAGCCACGAATCCGGTGCCGTCGCTTGCATCGTCTGCTCGTAGACGTTGAGCAAGGCCTGTGGCGAGATCGCGTGGGTCGAGAAGTTGCCGTCGCGGCTTGGGCCGATGCGCTCCAGTCGATAGCCCTCGTCGATCTCGGTGCTCGCATCGATGAACAGCGCCGCGCCGCAGTCTTCGAGATCGGTGACATGCTCGATGTTGAGCTGGTGGTCTTCGATGACACGAAGCCCCGGGAAGTCCTGTTGTCTCAGGCGTTGCGCGAGAATCGGCCCGATGCCGTCGTCACCCCTGGCCGTATTCCCCCACGCGAAGACCGTCAGGGCGGGGTTAGCTGATTTCCCCATTGCTGTCTTTCTGCAGCCGATTGATGATTTCACCGTCGCTGCCCTGCAGTTCGACGATCAGCGGCATCTTGCCGATGGCATGTGTGGCACAGGACAAACAGGGGTCGTAGGCGCGGATAGCGACTTCGATATTGTTGAGCAGGCCCTCGGTCAGTTCTCGACCGCTCAGGTACTTGTCCGCCACCCGGCGGATGGATTCGTTCATCGCCTGGTTGTTGTTGGTTGTCGAGACAATAAGGTTCGCTTTCCTGATCAGATCGTTGTCGTCGATCTCGTAATGATGAAACAGCGTACCGCGGGTCGCCTCGATCACGCCGATACCCGTGCTTTGGCGCTCGCCGCCGCGGGTGACCAGGTCCGTACCGAGAATCTCGGGGTCGTTCAGCAACTCCCTGATCTTCTCGGCGCAGTGCACGAGTTCGATCATGCGCGCCCAGTGATACGCCAGCGGCGCGTGCAGCATGCCGTTCTCACCGTGAGCCTTGTACTCGAGACGGGCTTCGTCGGCCAGCGGCGTGTCGATGTAGTCGCAGTTGTTCACCCTGGCCAGCGGCCCGACGCGGTACCAGCCGTTCTCCGAGCCGAGCTGCGTCAGGTAGGGGAACTTCATGTAGCTCCAGCTGCGGACCTCTTCGCGGATGTAGTCGAAGTAATTCTGATCGCTGTACTGGTCGAAGATCGTGTTGCCGTCCTTGTCCTTCGCGCGCAGCTTGCCGTCGTAGAGTTCGAGCGCACCGTCGGGACGCACCAGGCCCAGGTAGTTCGACGTCATCGTGCCGAACTCGACGGAGAGCGGTTGATTGTCCAGGTAATAATCGCGCGCCAGTTCGTTCGCGGCCGCCCCCCACTCGACGATCTGGTCGATGTCCTCGAGCAGCTTGTCCCGCTCCGAGCGGGTCAGCGGCTTGTTCATGCCGCCCGGGATCGCGCCCGTGCCGTGGATGCGCTTGCCGCAGATGGCGGCGATGACTAGCTGGCCGTACTTACGCAGCTTGACGCCCTGCAGCGCGATATCCGGGTGTGCCTCGATAACGGCAAAAACATTGCGCCTGGCGACGTCGGCTTCGAAGCCGAACAACAGATCGGGCGATGACAGGTGGAAAAAATGCAGCGCGTGGCTCTGCAGGATCTGGCCGAAATGGACCAGCTCACGGAGTTTTTTGGCGGTGGGCGTGAGCTGTTGCGCGCCTTCGATGCGGTCGATCGCCTTGCCGGCCGCGAGATGGTGGCTGACCGGGCAGATGCCGCACAGCCTCTGCACCACGACCGGAACATCCCAGTAGGGTCGTCCCTGGATGAACTTCTCGAAGCCACGGAATTCGACGATATGCAGGCGGGCTTCGCGGATGACGTTATCGTCGTCCGCCAGCAGGGTAACCTTGCCGTGGCCCTCGACCCGCGACACCGGTTCGATGACGATACGCTGCAGGTCTTCGCGGTTTACGGATTCTGATTCGCTAGTCATGGTTCGATTCTCAGTCAAAGCGCAGCAGGTCGTACGGCAGGTCTGGCTGCCGCCCGTCGAGTATATCGGTCAGGATCAGCCAGAACGCTTCTGCCGGCGGCGGGCATCCGGGCAGAAAGAAGTCCACCTTCACCACTTCATGGATGGGGCTGACCTCCTCGAGGATGTACGGCAGTTCCCTGTCCACGGGAATCTGCGGGCTGTCGATGCCGCGGCCGTTGATATAGGACTCTTCCAGCAGGTCGCGCACATCCAGGTGGTTGCGCAACGCGGGTACGCCGCCGTCCATCGCGCAGGCACCGACCGCGATGAGCACCTGGCAGTTATCGCGGAACTCGCGCAGGGTCTCGATGTTCTCGGTATTGCATACGCCGCCCTCGACCAGGCCGATGTCCACGGGCCCGGAGATATGCTTGATATCGTTGAGCGGCGAGCGGTCGAAACTGATTCGTTGCGTGAGTTCGATGATGCGTTCGTCGATGTCGAGAAACGACATGTGGCAACCGAAGCAGCCGGCCAGTGAACAGGTCGCGACCGAGACTTTTTCGCCGGGCGCCTTGTCGAGCTTGGGCAGGTTCGGCAGGCGCACCTTGTTGTGATGCACCCGTCTCTCGTCGTAGTCGCGCTGGCCGATGGGCTTGCGAAAACCCTGGCGCTTCTTGATGATCGCGCCCACCGGGCAGACGTTTGCCGCGGCGTCTTCGACCTGCAGGCCGGAGTCAGCCAGCGTGCCACTGTCGGAGTTGATCGCAAGCGACTTGTTCTCCGAGCGGCCGGTGATGCAGAAGATATCCTTGCCGTCCGCCTCCCTCGACGCGCGCACGCATAACTCGCAATAGATGCAGCGATCGCGATTGAGCAGTATGTCCGGATGGGTCGCGTCGGTCGCACGACCGGCGGTAAAATCCGGGAAGATCAGCGCCGTCATGCCGAGGCGGTAGGCCTGGTTCTGCAGTTTGCAATTGCCGCTGGCCTCGCAGGACGGGCAGTGGTGATTACCCTCGACGAACAGCATCTGCGTCAGCGCGCGGCGTTCCGAGTTCAGTTCCTCCGTATTACTCTCGATCACCATGCCGTCGACTGCCTTGGTCGTGCAACTCGAGGTCTGCCAGCCGTCGATCGCAACGGTACAGAGCTTGCAGCTGCCGTTGGCGGCGTAATCCGGGTGGTAACACAGGTGCGGAATATGGACGCCGGCGTCCTCGGCGGCCTGCATGACCGTCTGGCCATCGGCGAACGGGATGGATACGCCGTCGATGCGAATGCGTCCGCTCATGACCGGGTCTCCTCGGCAACGATCTGTTTCGACCGTTCGATCGCGGCTTCGACGTCGAACGCGGGTTTGAAGTCGACATCGCCGACACGATCGTTGATCGAATCCGGGAATTTCTCGTAGGTCGTCAATATCGGAACCGCCGCGCGCTGGCCGAGTCCGCAGTGGCTCGCGCGGGTCATCAGGTGATGCAGGCGCTGCATCTGCTCGATGTCTACACGTGCGCCGTGGCCATTGGCAATCTTGTCGACCATCGCCTGCATGAGCTTGGTGCCGACCCGGCAGGGCGTGCAGAAGCCGCAGCTCTCGTGCTTGAAAAAGTGGGTAAAGTTGAGCGCAACCTCGAGCATGTCGCGCGACGAATCGAAGATGATGAACGAACCGGCCGTGTTCAGGTCATCGAAAGACACCTTGCGGTCGAGTTCGTCGGCCGAGATCAGGATGCCACCCGGTCCGCCGACCTGGATCGCCTGCACATCGTCGGCGCCGCACATCTCGCAGACATCGCGGATCGACGTGCCGAGCGGGATCTCGTAAATACCGGGAGAGCGGCAATCGCCAGCGATACTCAGCAGCTTCCAGCACGGATCTTCACCGTCGTGGGCAACAAACCCGGGGCCACGCGCGACGATACCGGTGGCATAGGCGAAGGTCTCGACGTTGTTCACTACCGTCGGCCGGCCATTGTAGCCATGCGTGACGGGGAAGGGCGGTCGAATGCGCGGGATGCCGCGTTTACCCTCCATCGACTCGATCAGCGCCGATTCCTCGCCGCAGACGTAAGCACCCGCGCCCATGATGATCTCGATATCGAAGTTGATGCCGTGGTGGCCGAGGATATTGCGGCCCAGGAGATTGATTTCGCGCCGCCTTTGCAGGCGGCGCTCGAGCTGCTCGCGCAGGAACTCGTACTCGTGGCGAAGGTAAATAAAGCCTTTGCTGGCACCGACGGTGACGCCGCAAACGGTCATGCCGTCGAACACGTGGCGCGAGTAGGTATTCAGCAGTGCGCGGTCCTTGAATGTCCCCGGCTCGCCCTCGTCCGCGTTGCACACCACGTAGCGTTGTTCGGTACTGGTGCCGCGGCAGATATCCCACTTGCGCCAGGTCGGAAAACCGGCGCCGCCGCAGCCGCGCAGGCCCGAGGCTTGCAGCTCGGCAATCACCTGCTGCGAACCGATCTCGATTGCCCGTTCGATGGCTTCGCCCTTGCGCAGGTCGTTATCGAGCAGCGGCCCCTTGCGCCGTAACGCGTCGTTGATGACAAACCACTCCAGCGGCCAGTCGCCCAGCGGCACCTGCTGCCGGATAAGGCCGGCCATCTCGGTAACCCGCTGCTCGTCGATGCGATCGATCGCGATGCCGTTGACGAGCACGGCCGGGCCGCGCTCGCACAGGCCGGTGCAGGACGTCAGGGCAACGGTAACGAGGCCTTTCTCGTCCGGCTTGCCGAGCTGGACGCCCAGCGCGCGGCACAACTGCTGCGCCCGCTCGCGGCTGCCGAGCATGTGGTCGGTGATACTGTCCGAGAAGTAGACGGCGTAGCGGCCGCGCGGCTGATCGTGCAGGAAGCTGTAGAAGTCGATCAGCGCCCTGATCTTGGTGGTCGGCAGGTTGAGCGACCGGGCCAGGGTCTCGATGTCACCTGGCCCGATAAAATTTTGTGCAAGCTGGATCCCGCGCAGCATCTGCAGGACCATGCCGGGCTCACGCCGGTACTTGACGAGCTGTTCCTCCGCGACCGAGGAATTTTCTGTGCTCACTGGCTCTCCTCCCTGCAACATCGCCTCCGCCGGCAGAATAAACGCAAATCTCCCCGCAGATCAAGGCGGAGACATTAGGCAAGACTGATCCGATACAGGATTCTGCTCGTAACCAGCGAGCAAATATGTGCAGGTTCAGGTGCTGTGGTGAATGAACAAAATCTTGGTTTGATCGAGCGGGCGATCCGGACGGTACTGGGTCTTGGTCTCGGTGTATGGGTATTTGTACAACCCGAGCTGGGCGCGGTAGAGTGGGTAGCTTTGATCGCCGCCAGTTTTCTGATTTTAAACGGCATTTTTGGCCGCTGTTACCTGTGGATGCTGCTCAGGGTAAACACCTGTGAGCCGCGCGACAAAAACGGTGGCCGGCGACGAGTCAACGGGTGAGCGCTGGCCACGTTTCATCTCGGTAAAATAGCGCGCCCGTCAGCTCTATCCGAAAGGCGGAACACCTATCCAGGCAACGTGCAGCCACAGGGCAAACACCACGTAGGCCGCCAGGCCGAGAACGATAACGATCGCATCGTTGATACCGGCGAGCGGAAG
>JASJCI010000022.1 GCA_030066085.1 Gammaproteobacteria bacterium
TGGCGCTCGCAGCTCGAAATCGTCGAGGCGCTGGCGCATTTCGGTATCGCCAGCTGCGCCCACCTCGGTCTGCAGCCGCAGATGGTCAACAAGATGGGCGGCTACCGCGTACAGGGCAAGGCGAAGAGCGCGGCCGACGAGATGCTCGCAACCGCGCGCGAGCTCGAGGCCGCCGGTACCGACCTGCTGCTGCTCGAATGCGTACCGGCGCCGCTGGCCGCGGATATCACCGCCGAGCTGGAAATCCCGGTCATCGGAATCGGCGCCGGGCCGGACGTCGACGGCCAGATCCTGGTGCTGCAGGACGTGCTCAACGTGACCGCCGGGCGCAAGCCCAAGTTCTCCAAGAACTTCATGGCGGGCCAGACGAGCATCCAGGCCGCGATCAGCCGTTACGTCACCGAGGTCAAGCGGGGCCAGTTTCCCGACCTGACCCACAGTTTCAGCTAGGTCGCGCCGTGTACCAGGCCACCAGCGTCGTCGAACTGCGCCAGTACGTACAGCACTGGAAGGACCACGAACAGTCCATCGCCTTCATTCCGACCATGGGCAACCTGCACGACGGCCACATGTCGCTGATCGAAAAAGGCCAGTCGCTGTGCGACCGCAGCATCTGCAGCATCTTCGTCAACCCGATGCAGTTCGGCCCCAACGAGGACTGGGATCACTACCCGCGCTCGCTCGCAGCCGACATCGCCAGGCTGGAAGCGATCGGCTGCGATCTCGCCTACATGCCGACCGCGTCCGAGCTCTACCCGCAAGGGCTCGATCGCATCAGCAAGGTCGAGGTCACCGACCTGACCAGCGATTACGAGGGTGCCCACCGTCCCGGGCACTTCACCGGTGTCGCGACCGTGGTGCTGAAGCTGTTCAACATCGTCAAACCCGACGTGTCCGTGTTCGGCAAGAAGGATTACCAGCAGTACCGGGTGATCAGCAAGATGGTCGAGGACTTCAACCTCGACGTGCAGATCATCGGCCAGGAGACGACGCGCGAGCCTTCCGGGCTCGCCACGAGTTCACGCAACCAGTACCTGGACGAGACCCAGAAGGAACAGGCCGCGCTGATCTACCGCACGCTGCGCGACAGCGCGCAGCGGATCGAGACCGGCACGCGCGACTACGCCGCGCTCGAGGCCGAGGCGATCGCGACTCTCGACGGCGCCGGTTTCCGCACCGATTATTTCAGCGTCTGTAATGCACAGTCGCTGGCGCCGGCCAGCGCCGATGATCGTGACCTGGTCATCCTGGTGACCGCGGCGCTGGGCGACACCCGTTTGCTGGACAATATCGAGATTTCGCTCTGGTAGGCGTCAGTCCGGCGCGTACAGCGCCTGCATCTCGGCGATGCGCGCGCCGACCCGTTCCCGCAGCGCGAGCGGTTCGAGCACCTCCACTTCCGCGCCGTACTTCAGGATATCCATGATCAGCTCGGTGTCCTGGCTGTAGGGTACGCGCAGCAGGTAAAAACCGTTGTCGTCGTGATCACCGCGTTGCCCGGGATGCCAGGTTTCGCGCGACACCCAGCGCGCGATCTGTGGACTGAAACGCAACACGGCCTCGCGCGTGTCGGCGCCCGAGAAAATACCGTAGCCGCTCTCGAGCTCGCGATTGAGTGTCGCCTCGTCGATCTCGCGCGCGCTCTCGCCGGCAATCGCGAGCTGCTGGATCGCGTCGATCGAGAAGCTGCGCAGGCCGGCGCGCAGGTGGCACCAGGCGTCGAGGTACCAGTTGTCGCGGTAGTAGATCAGGCGTTGCGGTGACACCCGGCGCACGCTGCTGCTGTCGCTCGGGCGGCTGTAGTAAGTCATGTCGACGCACCTGCGCGCCAGCAGGGCCTGGCACAGCAGCTGGAAATTCTCGCTGCGATAGGCCTTGGCCGCCTGCGGCACGATGCGAATTCGGCGCGCGATCTCGTCGACCCCGTGATCACCCTCGTCGAGCAGCATGCGGATGCGCGATCGCAGCGGCTCGATGTGCTTGCTCAGGATCCCCGGCTGCAGGTTGGCGAGCAGCGCGTCCATGCTCAGTAGCGCCTGGATTTCGCTGGTGTTGAACCAGAGTCCGGGCAACTGGAACTGTTCGCCGTCCGGATCCTGCTCGTAGCGATAGCCGCGCAGCTCCCGGTCCCAGACGATCGGCGCAGCCAGGCGGTCGCGCAGGTATTCCAGGTCGCGCTTGAAAGTAGCCGGCGACACCTCGAGCGCGTCGAGGAACTGCGCACGCGTGACGGCGCGCTGGTTGCACAACATCTGGTCGATCAGGTGAAAGCGTTCGGTACGGTCCATGGCGCCATCCCAAAAATATCAAGTCTCCGTGGGTCCGCGAGCAGCCGCTGTCATACCGCGACATGATCGCGGTATCCAGGGCCCTGACAGTTGAGAGGCCCCGCGATCAGGTTGCGGATTGACAATGAGTCGGCCCCGCAGAGTGCCTCGTTTCGGTCCTGTAACTTTCGTAATTTCAGCCCACTTTAAAGACGATGGCAGTAAAAAACTTAATGGCTCATCTTGTGAGCCATAGTAATCCGGATAATAACAAAAATTGTTATCCGGGGAAGAAAATGTATTTACTCAACCGCCTGCTCTACCGCATCTCGGCCTATTGCCGCTGCCGCGTCATCAACGGACCGAACCGGGAACCCTATCTCGAGCGTTACCATGTCGCCCGCCTGCCGTTCGGTTACCGCGTTTACCTCCATCGCTTCGTCGCCAGCGACCCGGGCCGCGGACTGCACGATCATCCCTGGCGGCACGCGCTGTCACTGGTGCTCAGCGGCGGCTACGACGAGATTCGCATGGGCGGGCCCGGCACCGACAATCGCCTCGAACGGCGCCGCATCGGCGCGGGCCGCCTGAACTACATCGCGGGTTCGGTGTTTCATCGCGTCGACCTGGTCGACGGCCGCGAGTGCTGGAGCCTGTTCCTGCACGCGCCCCGGGCGAAGTCCTGGGGTTTCCTGCAGGCGCGGGAGTACCGCGATCACCAACAGGTCGTGGCCGAATCCAGCAACCCCTACTGGTGGCGACAGGCCGAGCGCCCGATTCGCTGCCCGGACATGCGCCTGCCGCGCGCCGCCTGACAGCGACGCTATCAATCCTCGAGCGAGCGCCACATGGGCACGAGGTCGTGGTAGTCATCGTCGACGCGAATCTGGCGCTTGAGCACGCCGGTGGCGCGGAACCCGAGAGATTCGTAAAGGTGGCGCGCGGCCGGCGAATCGCTGCTGACCGATAGCTCCAGCTGACGCAATCCGTCGATTTCGCGCGCCAGCTCGATCGCGCGCTGGATCAGCGCACGCCCGATGCCCCGGTTCTGCGCCTCGGCGCACACGTAGAGAAAGATCAGGTCGGCGCTGTGCGCGAGGCGGCTGCCGCTGCGCGGATTGAGTCGCACCGTACCCACGAGGTTACCAGCGTCGTCGAAGGCGCCGAGGCGAAAGCCGCGCCCGCGACGCAGTTCACGCAGGTGCGCGGCCACTTCGTCGTCACGGCGACGGGCCACCGCGGCGACGTCAGTGGTAAACGCCGTGGGGTGCTCGCGCAACGCGCGCTGCGTCAAGCGGTTCAGCGCGCGCGCATCGCGCGGACCCAGCACGTCGATTCGCGTCATGTTGCTGTCCATTGATTTAGCAATAGATACAAGCATATAGCATGGAGCCCGGTTCGACCCGATTTGCCTGGCGCAACGATTCGCATGTCTGCGGCCAGCGGCGATAAATTAACGAGCGAAAATCAGCCCGATACCGAGGGACGTGAATGGCTGGCGCTGCTGGCGTCTCCGCTAGCCATGCCCGCCAGGTAGATCACTAGTCAGTCGTCACATCAAAAACGTGGACCGTTCGCAACGAACCAAAGGCGGACGCCCACGAATACGGTGCCAGCGGCAGGCACCGGGACGCCTGCGCTATCGACGAAAGCGTCATTCCCGCGCAGGCGGGAATCTTGAAACGCGCCACCATTGCAAGGTCCCCGCCTGCGCGGGGATGACTTCGATTGGCGACAGGAAGTGGCCGAACTCCGAAGACTGGCCTTTGCTTGTAACCGCCGGTTACTGACAAAGCTGGCGCACGAGATCTGTGAACAGGCGGCGAACAAAATCCGGAGGAGCCAGTCGTCTCCACCCGGGGCTAGTTTTCCGGGATAAAGATATCGTCCCAGCGCTTATCCAGTATGTTGATACCCTCATCGATCGATACCGGTGTTAATTTTCCGCCTGACTCCTCGACCAGGCCCAGGGCTCGAAGTTTGAGCAGGGCGTCCGCTATTTCGAAGTCGATCGAGCAATCCCAGCGCGTTTCGAACCAGTTTTCGATTCGTCCGTCGAGTTCCCTATCGGTCAGCGGCACCTGGCTTACCAACAAAAAGTAGTACGCGAGCAGCGCCTCCTTGGCCTCTTCTTCTTCGGCATCATCGGCCAGCCGATACAACACGCCGGAATTATTATCCAGGTTCTTGAAATAAAGGTTCCGCGTCAGCGCCTGCATGAATCGAATCTTGCGATTCTTGAAACTATTGAACTGCTTCCAGAGATATCCGACCAGCGCTGCCGCACCTGCCAGCAACACCATCACGCGCGCCTGGTTCAACTCGGTCGGCTGGCTATGCAGTCCCAGCCAGTAGCCCACCAATGAACCCAGTAAAACCAGCGAGGCACCGAGCTTGGTCGTCAGGACAATACCGCCACTGACCACCGCGGGCACCCCGATCAGCAACTTGTCCAGCAGGCGCATGCGTACCTGCGTATTCGGGAACAGCATTTCGAGGTCCGCCCGCGGCACGTTACGGAACAGCTTCAAAAGCGTCGCGCCAGCCCGGCAATGACTCATGTCCCGCCGGGGCGCTTCATAGTCGTCGCGGAACTTGAGATACACCACGACACGATCGTAATTTATGAACTCGATTGTCCGCGAGCGCAGCCCGAACCAGATCGACAGCCTTTCCTGTCGCCGGGATTGTCCTCGAGCAAACAGCAGCACCTCGCTAAAATCTGAAAAATCGACCTGCAGGCGGATCTTGAACAACGAAGACTCGCGCAGGGCGCGATTCAGGTCTTCCTCGCTTACCCGCTCGTAATTGGCTTTAATCAGTAAATTATCGAGTAGTTCGACAAACGATTGCTCCTGCGCCGCCACCGCCGGACCCGGGCGCCGTGTATCCGAGTCCGGATCGATGTCGGCGTAGGCATCCTTGAGCGCTTCGATAATCTCATGAAACTCGAAGTGATAGAGCTGCGCCAGCATTTTCGCGAGCTGTCGAAAGCTCGCTTCGAATCCGCCGAGCTCGCCATCGCGCAGGCACATTTCGATAATGTCCTGGCGCCGAAAAGGAATGAAGCGGAAGCGGGTCCTGGTATCAGTCATCATGCGTAGTTCCGGCGATAGTATAATCAATAATCTGTTCGCCGGATCGAATGACCCACTATCGATTGATTCTCACCTATCGCTGCAACTACCTGTTCGGGCAATTCAGCTCTCCTGGTTGCTTCTGCCAATGCCCGAAACTGGCCGAAAGTCGTCGACTGACCAGGGGCTTTAAGAGTCTTTTATCGGGAAAGCTGACGCATGAATCCAATGAATGGGCGGCTCGAAACTACCCATTGCTGCCTTTCAACTTATGTTTTAATCAAGTTTAAGAGTTAAATCTTTCAATCGCTGTTTGACAGGAAAGTAAAAGGGAGAATGTGGATCGTTGATGAGGGCGGATCATGTGAAACGCAGAGCAACTCAGTCAGGCAGTCCGGCCCGGCGTAGTTGGTCAATAAGCCGATTCGTGCGCGGGGTATCGCGCATTGGCGCTCCTTCCAACAATAAGCCGACCGTATAATTGGGATACTGGGTCAACATCTGTTCCATTTCCCATTCAGCATCGTCGGTCGCTCCAGTCTCCATATAGCAGGCAATCAGTAGAAGCCGGGGGGGCCTTGCATTCAGATTACGTTCCAGCGCCGATGTCAGATACTCGATGGCTCTCGGGTAGTCTTCGAGCAGGTAGTAGGCGTACCCAAGATTGTACGGGTAATCCCAGGTGTATCCGGGATTGAGCAACATGGCCCTTTCAATCAGGTCTATCGCCTCTCGCGGTTTCTCCAGGTAGTTCTTGAGCAAGGCCATCAGGGCCATGCCATCGGCGTAATTCGGCGCAATCCGCAGTGACTCAGACACTGCGGTTTCCGCTGCTTCGAATTCCCTGCGAAACAGATGAGTGAATCCCAGCGCCCAGTAAGTGTTTTGCGAGCGTTTACCCAGTTCCACTGCTTTACGCGCATAGAACAATGCCTTGTCCCTGGCCTGGTCGAGATTGTCTTTATGGGCCCCGGTGGCATTTCGGATCAGCGCAACCGCGATTGCACCATAGGCACGTGCGAAATTCGGATCAAGCTCGATTGCACCCTCGTATAACTCCAGCGCCATCTGGTTGGTTTCGGTGGTTCTTTGATCCAGCAGGCGGCGACCCTGCAGGTAGAGATCGTAAGCTTCGAAACTACTGGTGGTCGGGCGTTCAAAAGCCAGCTTGTCGTGCTCGGTGAGTTGAACCGACAGCGCATCAGCTATGTTTCTCGATACGTCATCCTGCACATTGAAAATATCCTTTAGCGGTTTGTCGTAACGCTCGGCCCAAACGCTCTCGCTATCACGCGCTGCAATCAGACGGGCAGAGATTCGTATCTTGTCGCCCGACCTTCGCACACTACCTTCGAGCACATGGCTGATGTTGAGCTCCTCAACCAATTGCCGATAATCGATCTTTTGTCCACGCAGCTTGAAGGTGGTGGACCCTGCCAGAACCCGAATACTCTCAAAGCGAGTCAGGTCCGTAATGATGTCATCGGTAATGCCATCGGCAAAATACTCCTGATCCGGGTCACCACTCATATTCGCAAACGGCAGTACGGCAATAGTAGGCTTGTCCCGTAACGAATCAGATGAATGGGTATATTCAGAGGGCCCGTCTGGATAAACCCAGTAAAAAATCACTGCCACAATCAATGCGACAAAAGACGCACTTCCGATCAGCCTCCGTTGAGCTGATGAGCGAGCAATTGCTGGTTTTGCTGCGGGCAGTGGAATATCGAAGTCAGCCGAAGCCGTTACCCTGTAGACTCCGACAGGTTCTCCGAAACCTTTAATTTCTCGTTGGCCCAGGTTTTCAAATTCGACGGGCAATCGTCTTGAGAGTGACTCGTGCACAGCTGCCGTGATACAGAGTCCTCCGACATCCGCAAGTTGCTCAACACGTTGCGCCAATACGACGCCCGCACCGGTAACAGTATTGTCAGCAATAACTACCTCACCCATGGCGATGCCAACACGGACTTCCGGTTTTATATCGTCGTCAAGGGATGAGATAAATTGGGTGTGACCAGACTGAAACGCCAGGGCCGCGGATACCGCATCCGAGGGGCGCTCGAACTCGGCCAGCAGGGCGTCGCCACGCAGTTCGAGCACTTTGCCAGCGTATTTGTTTATCGTGGCTGAAAAACGATGAAAAGTGTCCTGGATTCGCTCATGGGCCAGATGCTCATCCTGCTGCACCATTTGCGTCGAACCCGCGATATCGGCGTGCAGGATGACGGCAAGTTTGCCCAAGAGACGATCTTTTACCACTCAATACCCAACCGGCGTTAAGGTCAGGAAATACTATCACACACTCAGGATGCAAGAGATTGGCGGGCGTCTGTTACTGGTCGATCCCTGCAGCCTGGCGGTCGGCTATGGGCGTCCGCAATCTGGAAAGCCTGCCTGTGCTGGATTCGCTGTAGGCTTGCTTTCCGGGGACAGTTTACTTATTTTCGGATCGAGCGGTTATATCCTGGAGTAAACCTCTCTTTACCTGAAACAGGATAATTACGGGCGACCTGGCAATACTCCCGGCCAATGTCGATCGACCGCACGGATATCAACTCCGCCCCGGAGGCCAGCATGCCTGATACGTTAAAACCTGAAGAGAGTTACTCACTGCTCGGTAAGGTAGAAGGTGCCGAAAAGCTGTTTCTCGAGGGCCGACGCAGTCGTTCGGCGGACCTGGAAAGCGCGGTGACGTTTTTCCTCGAGTTCTTGCGCGGCTTCGAGAGTTTCGATTTCGAACAACCCTGCGTCACGGTCTTCGGGTCGGCCCGTTTCGAGGAAGACCACGATTATTACCAGCTCGCGCGTGAGACGGGCGCGGCACTCGCCGAGGCAGGCTACGCAGTGATGACGGGCGGCGGTCCCGGCATCATGGAGGCAGCCAACCGCGGTGCCAGGGAAGCCGGCGGGCTGAGCCTCGGCTGTAATATCAGGCTGCCACTCGAGCAGGAACCCAACCCTTATCTCGACAAGTTCATCGAGCTGGAACACTTCTTTATCCGCAAGGTCATGCTGGTCAAGTATTCGTCGGCTTTCGTCGTCATGCCCGGCGGGTTTGGCACACTCGACGAAGCCTTCGAAGTGGCCACATTGATACAGACCGGCAAGCTGGATCGTTTTCCCATCGTGGGCCTGGGCGGCGACTACTGGAAATATCTCAGAAGTTTCGCCCGCGAAACAATGCTGCACGAGAGCGTCATCGATGCGGAAGATCTGGACTTGATTCAATTGGTATCCAGCGCAAGGGAGGCGGTGGATGTCATCCAGAGACGTTAGCGCATTGTAGCGCCGCTAATACTTTGCAAACTCGGCGAACTGGAATACAAATCGGGGCTACAGTGCCCGGTGAAAGACAATCGCCTGTTATCGGGATAACGGGCACATGAAATTATTTGACGGACGCGGTAATCGATCCAACCGAGGCTTTCCCCATGACAAACGAAGCGTCATTCCGCTTCGGCGGACCGCCGCGCAAGCGGCGATCTTGTATCGCGCCGCCGTTTCAAGATCCCCGCCTGCGCGGGGATGACGTCACTAAACGCTTCCCATTGGCCAATCTCCGCGGCTTGATGATCGGCTGACGGCGCCTGCGATCGGTGCAGCACTGTTCTGCCGGATTCGCTGGACAGCTCGGTATGACCCCATGACTACACGGTACGGGTTAACCAGCCCGCGGCATGGTCAAAGCGCCCAATCTCGGCTAACCTGCGTGCTTTTGCGGGCAGGAGTACGCATCCATGCAACAGAATCCGCTGTGGCGCTGGTTCGACGATACCTTTCTCGATCTCGGGCGGCAGTTTCGCTGGTCCTACCTGCCGCCGTTGATGATCTACGTCGCTGCCGGCGTGCAGGGACTGACCGCTATCGTCGGCACCTTCTTCATCAAGGATTATCTCGACCTGTCGGCGGCGTTCCTCGCCGGTCTCGCGTTCTGGGCGGGCGTTCCCTGGACGCTGAAAATGCCGATCGGCCACCTCGTCGACCTGGTCTGGCGGCGCAAGGCCCTGCTGGTCTATTTCGGGGCATCGCTGATCACGGCCAGCCTGCTGATCATGTACGGCATCATCGCGCACCTCGACGCGATGGCGGCGATCATGCGCCCCGAGGCCTGGTTCGTGACCGCGACGCTGCTGGCGCCGACGGGTTACGTGATCCAGGACGTCGTTGCCGACGCGATGACGGTCGAGGCGGTACCGACCATCGACGAGCACGGCACCCCCTACCCGGAGGCCGATATCAAGGTCATGCATACGACTATGCAAACCCTCGGCCGCGTGGCAATCATCGGCGGCCTGGCGGCGGTCGGTATCCTCAACATCACGATGTTCGAGGGTGTCGAGAACATGAGCGAGGCAACCAAGATCGAGATCTATGGCCAGATCTACCTGATCGCGCTGGTCATACCGGTACTGTCGATCTCGGGCGTTATTCTCGGCGGCATGATGTTGCGCCGGCGCGCGGCGCAGCTGGAGGCGCTGGGCGAGGACCACGCCGCGATCGATCGCCTGCTGTTCGCGCCGGGCGGCGATATCAGCCCGAACTGGTGGATTCTCGGCGGCAGCCTGGTGTTCGCGATCTTCACCCTGACCATGGGTATCAGCCAGGTGCCGTTCGCGCAGGAAATCATTTTCGCCGGTTCGATGGCGATCATTTTCTTCCTGATGTACCGCCTGCTGCTTGAGCTGGAGCCGGAGGCGCGCAACATGCTGATCGGCACCGCGATCATTATCTTCGTGTTTCGCGCGGTACCGCTGGCCGGCCCCGGTTACAGCTGGTTCACCATCGACGAGCTGAAATTCGACCAGCAGTTCCTCGCGGTGCTGCAGTTGATCGGCGCGGTGCTGACGATCATCGGCATGATCGTCCTGCGACCCTTGATGGCGAAACGTCCGATCGCGTTCGTGATCGTGCTGCTCACCATTGCCGGATCCTTCCTGACGCTGCCGAATATCGGGCTTTACTACGGCCTGCACGAGTGGACCGCGCTGCATACCGGCGGCGTCGTCGACGCGCGCTTCATCGCCCTCATCGACACCATGATCGAATCACCGCTGGGACAGATCGCGATGATCCCGATGCTGGCCTGGATCGCAAAAAATGCGCCGCCACACCTGAAGGCAACTTTCTTCGCGGTAATGGCGTCGTTTACCAACCTCGCGCTGTCCGCTTCCAGCCTCGGTACGCGTTACATGAACGAGATCTATACCGTTACGCGCGAGGTGCGCGACCGGGTAACCGATGCCATTACCACCGCGGCCGATTACAGCGAACTCGGCTTGCTGCTGATCAGCGTAACCCTGGTCGGCCTGGTAGTGCCGTTGCTCACGGTCCTGATGATTCAAAGCTCGCGCTTCCAGACCCGCCAGTAGCCGACCACGGCCGGGTGGCTTGCAACGAAGGCGTGCCCGGGATCAGGCCGCCAGGCCAGCCGATACCGTTGCTATTGGCTCAATCCTGCTGCAACACGACCGGCTGCCCGTGCGGCGTGCGCCGGTAGGCGGCTTCCCAGTCGGCGCGCGTCTGCTGCATGGCTTCGCGCGCGATACCCCCGTGTTGCGCGATCAGCGACTCGAGCGCGTCGACCACGCAGCGATAGTAGGTTTCCTGGGTATCGGCCTCGCCGCGCTGCTCGGCAGCGGCGAGCGCGGCGCCGAGCGTATCCGACCACGCCACGGCGCTGAACAGGCCCTGCCGCACCAGCGTATCGGCAATCGCGAGCGCCTCGGCCTGCCAGGCTTCCTCGAACACCGGCTGGCCGTCGGCACTGGCCAGCGGTTTCAGACCCTGTTGCGCGCTTTCGTCGCTCATGTCGTTACCGGCAGCAGGTAGGCTTCCCACAGGTCGAGATAGACGCGGTCGTGCCGGTCGGCGGCCTCGGGCCACAGCTCCGACGCATCGAAGACAACGCTGTAGAGATGCTGGTGTACTTCCCTGCCCTCGGCGGACCAGTCCGGAAACACGTGCGCGCCGTGGTGCGCATGGATCTTGCCGACGCGGCCGCGCGCGTACTGCGGCAGGCGCGTGTGGCCGCCGTGCCCGTGGCGTTGCGTGCTCACCTGCTGACCAACGACAAACGCCGGCGGCGTGTCGATCTCGGCATCGAAGCGAAACGCGTGCGCGCGGTCCTCGTCGAGGATCTGCTGCAGGTTCATGGCCTCCAGCGGTTCGCCGTAGTCGAGGTCCTGCCGCAGCGATTTACCGGCGGCGATCTCTTCATAGGTCATCCAGCCGGCCTCGATGTAGGTGGAGAAATCGGTCTGCGCCCAGGAATCGAAATAGGGTCGCGCGAGGTAATCCTCCGGCAGGATCAGTTCGCGACAGTGTCGCCACCAGTCGATGGTAATGCCCGGCGTGCGCGCGCACTGGGCGATACCCCATTCACGCCCTTCCCATTCCTCGTGGAATACCTCGTCCTCGCCCGTACGGTCGATCGGCCCGTAGCCCTGCTTACCGCCGAGATCGTGGATACCGTCCATCAGGCCGATCCCCCGAGGTCGCGGTCGGTGCCGATCATCGAGTTGCGCGTCACCAGCGCGGCCAGGCCTTCCTCGTCGAGGTCCTCGGTTGCCGGCGGTCGCTGCGGCAGCACCAGGTAACGCAGCTCGGCGGTGCTGTCCCAGGTTCGCACCTCGACCTCGTCGCCGATCTCGACGCCGAACTCGGCCAGCACGCCGCGCGGATCGCGCACCGCGCGCGAGCGATACGCGGCCGCCTTGTACCAGGCCGGGGCGATGCCGAGGATCGAGAACGGGTAACAGGAGCACAGCGTGCAGACCACGAGGTTGTGCACCGAATCGGTGTTCTCGACTACCTTGAGATGCGCGGTGGCCTTGCCGAGGAAGCCGAACTCGTCGATCGCGGCCGGCGCATCCTCGAGCAGGCGCGCCTTGAAAGCAGGATCGACCCAGGCGCGCGCCACCACCTGCGCGCCGCGCCTGGGTCCGATTTCCTCGGTATAGGCCTCGACCCAGGCATCGATGGTAGCGGGATTGACCAGGCCTTTCTGTTCGAGCAGGGTTTCCAGCGTCTTGACCCTGAGCGCCGATTCAGACGGCAGGTGACTGTGCAGGTGCTGGTGGGCTTCGGCAACTTTTTTGGCGTCGAATTCGGGCATACCTGGTATCCGGTTTATCCAGACCCCGATACTACGCGGGTGCGCCCTCGTTGATCAAGATCCGCAGGGACGATCAGTGGCAGGACAGCCACTCGATTTCGACCGTGGGCTTATGGCTTTGACGCGCTCCGGGTTAAACTACCGCTTTACCCGTTGCGACGCTCCCGTTGATAACCCAGATTCGACGCCCTACTCCTTTCGACGTCGGCCGGCTGATTTTCGTCGGCGCGGTCTGGGGCGGCGCGTTCATCTTCGTAACCCTGGCGTTGACGGATTTCGGTCCGGTCAGCATCGCCACCTGGCGGGTCGTGCTCGGCGCGACCACGCTCGCGATCGCGGCGCGGCTGATCGGCCAGGCCTGGCCGCGCGGCGCGCGCAACTGGCGCTACATCGTCGTCGTCGGCTGTCTCAACAGCGCGGTACCTTTTTTCCTGATCAGCTGGGGGCAACAGTTCATCAGCAGCGCCGAATCCGCCCTGCTGGTCGCGGCCGGCACCTTCGTCTCGCTGCTGCTGTCGCACTTCACCAGCCAGGACGAGCGCATCAACCCGGCGCGCGTCGCCGGGGTCGCGATCGGCTTCGTCGGCGTCATGGTGCTGGTGTTCTGGGACCTGCTGGAAAAGGGTACCGGCAGTCTCGGCGGCCAGCTCGCGGTCATGGCCGCCGGCTGCAGCTACGCCACCTCGTCGGTCATATCGCGTCGCCTGACCCACCTGCCGATGATCTCGACCTCGGCCGCGACCATGGCGACCGCCTGTCTCTACCTCGTGCCGCTGGCTTTCCTGCTGGAAGATCCGCTGCCGGCAAATCCCTCGGGTCAGTCGATCGTGGCGCTGCTCTACCTCGGCGTGGTCGCCACCGCGCTGGCGTTTACCGTGCGCTTTTTCATCATCCGCGCGGCCGGCGCGGTATTCATGTCGCAGGTGGGTTATCTCGTACCGCTGTTCGGCGTGATCTGGAGCGGACTCTACTTCGCCGACGCGATCGAGCTGCAGACGGCGATCTCGCTCGGCCTGATCCTGCTCGGGATTGCCGTCACGCGCAAGGGCAGCTGACTTTGATCAGCAGGTCACTGGCCGGACCTGGTCGAGGCCTGATCGTACGACCCTGACCCGCCCTGCGCTTCCAGCAGGTGTTGCAGGCGCAGCAGCTGTTGCTGCACTTCCTGCAGCGAGATCTCCGGCGCCTCGGGGTCCTTGTCCTGCTGCATTTTCTCCGCTTCCGTATGCATCACGTTCACCACGATCCCGATGACCATGTTGAGGAAGGCAAAGGCGGTAAAAAAGATGAAACTGAGATAGAAGACCCAGCTCAGGGGATACACGGCCATGGTTTCGTACATGACATCGGTCCAGTCCTCGAAGGTCATGACGCGAAACAGCGTGAGCATCGAAATCGCGATATCGCCCCACAGGGTTGGATTGATCGACTCGAACAGGGTGGCGCCAATCGCGGCGTAGATGTAAAAGATGATAAACATCAACAGGATCACGTAACCCAGTTGAGGCAGCGCCTTGAGCAGCGAAGCGAGCAGCATGCGCAATTCGGGAATGATCGAGATCATACGAAGTACCCGAAATACCCGCACCAGCCGCGCCACCAGCACCAGGTCACTGTTGTCGATCGGGACCAGGCTGATCGTCACTACCAGCGTATCGAACAGGTTCCAGCCATTGCGAAAAAAGGCCTTTTTATCGGGTTCGGCAATGAAGCGAATGGTGATCTCGGCCACGAATACCACCGTGATCAGCATATCGAGCCAGACGATAATGGAGCGGCTCCCCGGTGCGAGTTCGTACGTCTTGGCCCCTACCAGCAACGCCGAGGTAATAATCACCGTGACCACGAACAGCTCGAAAGCCTTGTTGCTGCGGATACGCTCGAAGTTTTGCTGGATCGTGGAGTTGGTCATATTGGCATGTACAGCAGAGAAGTTTGGATTCGGTCGAAATTATAACCTTCGATTCCATGCCTGGATAACCAAGGTGACAAGCGTCGAGTAGCAGGCCAATGCGGAAGGCGTCTGTTTTTGGCCAAAGCCGCTGCTGGTCGGACATCAGCAACGCCCGTTATCGATCAAGCGGACGCACGATAGGGTTATACGAGTAGCCCGGATCGACCCGAATACGTCGCTCGCGCTACCGATAAAGCGTCATTCCGCTTCGGCGGGCCGCCGCGCAGGCGGGAATCTTGAAACGCGCCGCCATTGCAAGATCCCCGCTTGCGCGGGGATGACGGCATTGGGCGGCGGGAAGTGGCCGCTAGCAGGCGGCTGATGAATTGAGTCGAGGGACTGTTTCGAGAAAGTGGAACCAACAGTCGTAAACAAGAACAGGGCAAATGACCACAGGTCATTCCGCTTGTGCGGGGATGACGTGAGTATCAAGCCCCGAGGGCCTTGGCGTGGTGCTCGAAGTGGTCTTCGATGAAGCTCGCGATGAAGTGGTAGCTGTGATCGTAACCGGGTTGCGAGCGAATCGTGACAGGCTGACCGGCGGCGTCGCAGGCGGCCTGGAAGTTTTCCGGCAACAGCTGTCCCTCGTGCAGGAATTCATCGGCGTCACCCTGGTCGACCAGGATCTCGCCAACGCGCGCCCCGGCCGCGACCAGGCGGGTCGCATCGTACGCCGCCCAGGCCTCGCGATCGTCGCCGAGGTAGGCGCCGAAACAGCCCTGCCCCCAGCCGCATTCCATCGGGTTGCAGATCGGTGCAAAAGCGGACACCGAGCGATAGGCATCGGGTAGCTTGAGCGCGCAGACCAGCGCACCGTGACCACCCATCGAATGCCCGGTAATCGAACGTACCCCGGGCATCAGCGGCAGATTGGCCTCGACCAGCGCCGGCAGCTCACAGGTCACGTAGTCGAACATCTGGTAGTGCGGTTTCCACGGATCCTGCGTCGCATTGACGTAGAAGCCGGCGGCCTGGCCGAGATCGTAACGCTCCGGCTCGTCGGCGACGCCGTCCCCACGCGGACTGGTATCGGGAAACACGATAGCGATGCCGTGCTGCGCGGCGAAACGCTGGAAGCCGCCCTTGGTGCGCGCATTATCGTCGGTGCAGGTCAGCCCCGACAGCCAGTAGAGTGCCGGCACCTTACCCTCGCTCGCCTGCGGCGGCAGGTACACCGAGAACGTCATGTCGCAGTTGTTGTACTGCGACGCGTGGGTGTAGCGGTTGAGGTAACCGCCGCTTTCCTTGATGCTCTCGATTTGTTTCACGGGATGTCTCCGTCTAGCGGGCCCGGTCCGGGCCCCTCGGTTTATCCGGAGCGCGCGAAGCCGGGGGAGATTGCTTCGCTACGCTCGCAATGACAGGCTTTCGGCAATCAGAAGTAAACGACCGACTTGATGCTCTTGCCCTCGTGCATCAGGTCGAAGGCCGTATTGATCTCTTCCAGCTTCATGGTGTGCGTCACCAGCTTGTCGAGCTCGATCTCGCCCCCCATGTACTGGTCGACCATACCGGGCAGTTCAGAGCGGCCCTTGACGCCGCCGAACGCGGTGCCGATCCACTTTCTGCCGACCACGAGATTGAACGGGCGCGTTTTGATTTCCTGGCCAGCGCCCGCTACGCCGATGATGCAGGAGGTGCCCCAGCCCATGTGCGTGCATTCGAGCGCGTCGCGCATGACATTGACCAGACCGGTGCAGTCGAAGGAGTAGTCGACACCGCCGCCGGTCATTTCCTGGATGTACTCCGGGATCGAGCCGTCGATTTCGGCCGAGTTGATGAAATCGGTGGCGCCGAGCTGGCGCGCGAATGTTTCCTTTTCAGGATTGATGTCGATCGCGAGGATCCGCTCAGCCTTCGCCATGACCGCACCCTGGATGACCGACAAACCGACGGTGCCGAGACCGAATACCGCCACCGACGAGCCCGCTTCGACCCTGGACGTGTTCAGTACCGCACCGATGCCGGTGGTCACGCCGCAGCCGAGCAGGCAGGCCATGTCCAGTGGCGCTTCCTTGCTGATCTTGGCCAGCGCAATCTCCGGCACCACGGTGTACTCGGAGAAAGTAGAACAACCCATGTAGTGGTAAATATCCTTGCCGCCGGCCTTGAATCGCCGGGTGCCGTCGGGCATGAACCCGGTCCAGATCGTGCCGGCAATCGACTGGCACAGGTTGTTCTTGTCGCTGCTGCAGTAAGCGCAGGTCGGTTCCTGGCATTCTGGAATGTATAGCGGGATGACGTGATCGCCGGGCTTCAGCGTGGTGACTCCGGGTCCGCATTCGACCACCTCGCAGCCGCCTTCGTGGCCGAGTATCGCCGGGAACGCAGCTTCCGGATCCTCGCCTGACAGGGAAAACGCATCGGTATGGCAAACGCCGGTGGCGTGTACCCTGAGCAGCACCTCGCCCTCCTTGGGTCCTTCGACCTCGACTTCCTCGATGACCAGCGGTTTTTTCGGTTCCCAAGCAATGGCTGCTCTGGCTTTCATAGTCGTCTCCTCCAGGCTTCAATTCGACTTGTTTTCGAGCCAGACTAAAGTCAATGCTGCGGCGAGTCAAGCCATCGCCGAGCCGGAAAAAAAGCGCAAAATCATTGAATTTATTGCCCAATCCGGACTCAAAACCCCATTCATCCGGCAGGAGGGTTCCCATGCGCATGTTTGCTTCCCGTAAATCGCGGCTGGTCGCGCTTTGCGGACTGCTGATCGGTCTTGTCGTCTATCAGTCGGCGATCTCGGCCGGGCCCTCCAACGGCTTCGATCTGTCCAACAGTAGCCTGCCGGTGAATGAAATCAGGCATGGCGGTCCGCCGCGCGACGGTATCCCGGCGCTGTCCGCGCCGAAAATGCTGGGCGCCGCGGAGGTCGACTACATCGAGCCGCAGGACCGTATCGTCGGTATCGAGATAGGCGGCGAGGCACGCGCCTACCCGATCGATATTCTCAACTGGCACGAAATCGTCAACGATTCGATCGGCGACAGCCACTTTGCTATCACCTACTGTCCGCTGTGCGGCACCGCGGTTGCATTCGACGCGCGCATCGCCGGCGAGGTCACCGACTTCGGCGTGTCCGGCCTGCTGTACAACAGCGACGTGCTGCTGTACGACCGCGCCACCGAATCGCTGTGGTCGCAGATCATGACCCGCGCGATCGCCGGCCCGCGGGTCGGCCAGTCGCTGACCATGCTGCCGATCAGCCATACCACCTGGCGAGACTGGCAGGCGCGCCATCCGGATACACGGGTGCTGTCGCGCGAAACCGGCCACTCGCGCAACTATGACCGCAATCCCTATGCCGGCTACGAACGGTCACGAACTATTTACTTCGAGGTCAATAACGAGGCGCCGGACAATTATCACCCCAAGGAAGTTGTCGTTGGCCTCAGCGTCGACGGCGTCCACAAGGCTTACCCGTTCGTCGAGCTGGATCGGCAGGGCAAGTCGAGCTTCGTCGACCGGGTCAACGGCACGACCTTCAACTTCGACTGGGACAGCGACAACCGCAGCGTACGCATCACCGACCCCGAGGGACGCGAGGTACCCGCGATCCAGGGCTTCTGGTTCGCCTGGTTCGCGTTTCACCCCGAGACCGAGGTTTTCAAGGCCGAGGGCTAAAAACCGCTTCGATGCAGGATTCGTTCAGGCGGGATTAACCCGCCGGGTTTATTGTGCCACAATGTTTTTCATTTCCGGGCTACCTTGCTGCGTACGCATCATCTCCTGCTCGCCGGGCTGCTGGTCGCGCCCCCGTCCGCTTTCGGCGCGGAAAACTGGGACCTGTGCCGGGTACCGGTGCCGATACCGGTCGAAGCCGCCGCAACGGCAGCGAGCGACACCTCGATCGTGGCCGACTCGGTCTCGAGCGACGACAGGGAACGTATCCGTTTTTCCGGCGACGTCGAGTTAAGCAGCGGCCAACAGTATATTCGCGCCGATGAACTGCAGCTGGACAAGCCCGCGGGAAGCCTGCAGGCGAGCGGCAATGTCGTCTTCCAGGATTCGCAGTATCGCCTGCAGAGCCCGCGGATCAGCATCGACCAGCCGCGCGACCGGGCCAGTTTCGAACGCCCCGAGTTCGAGCTCTACAGCCGCCACGCGCGCGGCAGCGCGGAACGCATGGAGCGACTCGACCGCGAGCGCAGTCGTATCGTCGATCTTTTCTATACTTCCTGCGACCCGGACGACCGGACCTGGCACCTGCGCGCGCAGGAAATGGAACTGGACTATGCCAGCGGTCGTGGCACGGCGCGGCACACGCGACTGTATTTGCAGGATGTTCCGTTCATGTACCTGCCCTGGTTCCAGTTTCCGGTCGACGATCGGCGCCTCAGCGGCCTGCTTACACCGAGCTTCGGCTATTCCGAAGACAACGGCAGCGAACTGCAGCTGCCCGTCTACTGGAACATGGCGCCCAACTACGACATGACGATCACGCCGGCCTGGTACGAAAAGCGCGGCGGGCAGTTGAACACCGAGAACCGCTACCTGTTCAGGCGCAATAGTGGTCAGCTCGACCTGTCCTGGATCGACGATCGCCGCTTCGACGACACCCGCTGGTTCCAGCAGTGGCAACACCAGGGCCGTCCCGGGCTCGGCACGGTTGCCGATCTGCGCCTGGCCGACGTTTCGGACGGCGAGTTCTTCGACGACTTCGGCAGCGTCGCGCCGCAATACAACGATGTCAGCCACCTCGAGCGCCGTGTCCGCCTGGCGCGCCCCGGCGATTTCTGGGAAGCGGAACTGCTGTGGCAGGACTACAAGACGCTCGACGAGGATACCGCCACGGAAGACCGGCCTTACGACCGCTTGCCGCGCCTCGGCCTGAGTGGCGAATTCCGCTCGCGGCCGGCCGCGCTGCGGGCCCCGCTCGAACTCGAATGGGTCAACTTCGAGCGCGACGACAGCGTCACCGGCGAACGCAGCCACGTCGCCGGCTCGCTGATCTGGCGCGCCGAGCAAAGCTGGTACTTCGTCGAACCCGAACTCAAGCTCGCGGCTACCGATTATCGCCTCGACGACAACAACCTCGGCGACGACCGCATCGACCGCGTACTGCCGACATACGCAATCGACAGCGGGCTGGTTTTCGATCGTCGCACCGGTCCCGACAATCGCTGGCGACAGACGCTGGAGCCGCGACTTTACCTGCTGCACACTCCGTTCGAGGCGCAGGACGATATTCCCGATTTCGATACCTCGCTGCTGGTCAGCACCTACGATAACCTGTTCCGCAACAACCGTTTCAGCGGCGTCGATCGCATCGGCGATGCAACCCGGGTCACCATGGGCCTCGCCAGCCGGCTGTTCGACGACACCAACGGCCGCGAGTTGCTGCAGGCCCGCGCCGGCCAGATCTACCATTTCAAGGATCGACGCGTCAGTCTCGACGGCAGTCGCGACGACGCCAGCCGATCCGACCTGATCGCCGAACTGGATATCTGGCCGAACGCGCGAACCCGTGTCGCGAGCCGCTTCGTCTACGACGAGGAAACCAGTGATGTCGACGAGCGCGATTTTTCGGTCAACTACGCCGATTCCGGCTTCGCCGCCAATATCGGCTACTTTTTCACGGAAGACGAACTGGAACAGGCCGTGCTATCGCTGGTCTATCCTGTCGATGAACGCTGGACGCTGTTCGCCAAGTACCACCAGTCGCTGCTATTCGACAAGCCGGTCGATCACCTGCTCGGGCTGGCCTATGAATCCTGCTGCTGGGGGCTTAAAATACTCGCCGGCCAGAGCGGCGATGACGACGATGATTTCGCCGACACCGACAACCAGGTTTCGATCGAAATCACCCTCAAGGGACTGAGCGACGCCGGCGAAGATATCGATACCCGGTTGCGCCAGGCCATACCCGGTTACCAAGCGAGATTTTAACGCTATGCAACGTTTACTGATCTGCACCCTGCTGGCGGCCCTGGCGGCCTTGCCGGCAAGGGCCGAGGAAGTCACCATCGACAGGATCATCGCGATCGTCGATGACAGCGTGATTACCCAGCGCGACCTGCAGAATCGAATCCGGCTGATCGAAGCGGACTTTCGCCGCGGCAACCGGCGCATGCCGCCCGCCGATGTCCTGCGCAGGCAGGTGCTCGAAGGCCTGATCAGCGATTCGCTGCTGTTGCAGGAAGCACAACGCCGCGGCGTGCGTATCACCGACAGCCAACTCAACCAGACCATGCAGCGCATCGCCCGGCAAAGCAACATGAGCCTGTCGGATTACCGCCGCGAAATCATAGCCGACGGTCTCGATTACGAACAGTATCGCGAGACCGTGCGCCGCGAAATCACGATTTCGACCCTGCGCAACCAGTACGGTCAGCGCAATGCGAGTATCAGCGACACCGAGGTCGACGAATTCATCGCCAACAGCGGTGAAGACGAAGTCAACTACGAGTACCACCTGTCGCACATCCTGATCGCGGTACCCGACGCGGCTTCGCCGGAAACCGTCGAACAGGCGCAGCGCCTGGCCGAGGAACTGATCAGCCGACTGGACCAGGGCGAAGCCTTCGACGAGCTGGCCAACACCTTCTCCGCCGGCGACACCGCGTTGCAGGGGGGCGATCTCGGCTGGCGCAAGCGCGCCGAGATCCCGAGCCTGTTCACCGAACCTGCGCTCGGGCTCGAACCCGGTGGATATGACGGCCCGATTCGCAGCGCCAGCGGTTTTCACATCGTGCACCTGCGCGACCGCCGCAACGCCGAGCAGGTGCTGGTGACGCAATTGCGTACGCGGCACATCCTGATCAAGCCCAACGAACTGATTTCCGAAGAGGACGCGCGCGCGCGTCTCGCGGAGTTCCGCGAACGGATTCTCGACGGCGAGGATTTCGCGCGCCTCGCGCGGCTTTACTCCGTGGACTACGTCACCGGCGCCGAGGGCGGCGACGTCGGCTGGGCCGAGATGCGCACCATGGCTCCCGAATACGCGGAAACCGCCGAGCGGCTCGAGATCGGACAATTGAGCGAACCCTTCCGCACCCGCTTCGGCTGGCACCTGCTGGAGGTCACGGATCGCAAGACGGTGGACGAAACCCGGCGCAGCAAGCGCGAGCGCATCCGCTCGCAGCTGTTGCAGCAAAAACAGGCCGAGGTATTCGACCTGTGGAAAAGGCGCCTGCGCGACGAAGCCTTCGTCGTGTTCCCGGGGCAATCCGATGCCTGATCCCTGCCTCGTCATCACGACGGGTGAACCCGCGGGTATCGGGCCGGATATCGTCGTCGGACTGGATTCGGCCGCGTTCGACGCCCGCCTGGTGATTGTCGGCAACCGCGCCCTGCTGGAGGAGCGTGCCGCTGCGCTCGGCGTCGACCTGCGCCTGGTCGAGTACGGCGCGCTGCGCACCGAGGGCGCAATGGAGCTGATCGACGTCCCGCTCGCGGCCGCGAGCCAGCCCGGCCAGCTCGACGCGGCCAACGCGAGTTACGTGCTCGAGTTGCTGGAACGCGCCTGCCGCGGTTGCCTCGACGGTGAATTCGACGCCATGGTCACCGCGCCCGTCAGCAAGGAAATCATCAACAGCGCCGGTATCGGTTTCAGCGGCCATACCGAGTACCTGGCCGAGCTTTGCGCCAGCGGCCGGCCCGTCATGCTGCTGATCGCGGGTAACCTGCGCGTGGCGCTGGTCACCACGCATATGCCGCTGCGCGCGGTTGCGGATGCAATCAGCGGTGAATTGATCGAGCAAATCGCCACGCTGCTGCACGCCGGGCTGCAGTCGCACTTCGGCCTGCCGAATCCCCGTATCAAGGTTTGCGGCCTGAACCCGCATGCCGGCGAGAACGGTTACCTCGGCCACGAGGAGAACGAGATCATCATCCCGGCGCTGCAGCGGCTGCGCGACCAGGGCATCGACGTGCCCGGACCCTACCCGGCGGATACGCTGTTCACCCAGGCACAGCTCGCCGACGCCGACGCCATCCTGGCCATGTACCACGACCAGGGTCTGCCGGTGCTCAAGCACTACGGTTTCCACGCCGCGGTGAATACCACCCTCGGGCTGCCCATCGTCCGCACCTCGGTTGATCACGGCACCGCGCTCGATCTCGCCGGCACGGGCGAGGCGCGGCCGGACAGCCTGGTTGCGGCGATCGAGTCCGCGTTGTACCAGGTGCGCTGCCGTCAGCCGCAGGTCTGAGCTGACAGCGACGCAGCCAACGGCAACCCGGGCCGATTTCAGCCGCTCATCGCGACCGCTCCCGGCTCGTTATGCGCCACACCGGGTGTGCGCGCGCCATAACGCTACGACGAACAACTCATATGCGATAGTCCGCCGATATCACTGAACCGGGACGGCTTTAACCGATAGTATTTCTCTTCCACGGCCGTGGACTGCTCGGCGTAAGGCTGGGTCATCACGTCCTGCAGTTCCCTGATCAACCTGTAGTCACCCCTGGCCGCTTGCTTGTACGCCGGGGCCAGCAGCCATTCGCGCAGACTGTATTTTGGGTTCACGCTTTTCATTTGCCTGGAAATGTCTCCGGGTAATTGTGGCTGGGCGCTAGCGGGATCGATCCGTTTGGCAATCAGTGATTTCCACCTGCTCAACCAGCCGGACCAGCGCTGTTCCATTGCATGATCCAGTTGCCGGTAAAAGCTTTTCTCGAGCGTACCGATGTCATCAGGCAGTGATGATAGTTCGCGGAAGAAAATGGTGTAGTCGACGGGCGTTTGCATCATGAGCATCACGAGATCCTGGATCAGCGACGCGTCAAACTGGTCGAGTCCGAGCTTGCTCGCCCACATTTTTTCCAGTGCCTGGCGCATCACCGCGGCAAAACCGCTTTGAATCGCGTCCAATCGTTGCGCGGCTTCCTGGTTTGACTCCAGCAACGGTTGCAACGCCCGGCAAAACATCGCGAAGTTACGTTCGGCTGCCGCGGGCTGGTTCCACAAGGCAAAGTGCTGTCCACCGCCTGTCCATGGCTGGAAATACGGATCAAATACCTCACAGAATCCGAACGGGCCATAATCCAGGGTAAAACCGCCGACGGCGCAGTTGTCACTGTTGAAATTGCCCTGGCAGTAGCCGACACGGATCCAGTTCGCCACCAGCGCGGTTAAACGCGCACGAAATTCCTGTGCCAGCAGCACAACCTGGTCAGCTATGCCGAGTTCACTATCGATGACATCGGTATACTCGCGATCGATTAAATGCAAAACAATCTGCTCGAGTTCTCGCAGCGCGGCAGGGTGTTCCTCGTTGCGGGCACGTCGACCGAAAAGTTCGATTTGACCTACCCGCATAAACGACGGCGCAACGCGGGTCGAGATCGCGACAGCTTCCGACACGAGCATGTCCGGATCCTGCGATCGAGAGCCCTCGGAGTACCAGGGACGCCGGACTGTCTCTGTTTTCGAGACATACAGGCTCAAGGATCGTGATGTCGGTACACCGAGCGCGTGCATATGCTCCTGGGCCAGGAATTCCCGCACGCTCGATCGCAATACAGCGCGACCATCCGCGCCACGGCAATAGGGCGTCCGGCCACCACCCTTGAGCTGCATTTCCCAACGCCGGCCTTCGACGACGGCCTCGAGTACCGAAACGGCGCGCCCATCACCATAGCCGTTACCCGTCTGAAACGGACACTGCTGAGTGTATTCGGTACCGAAGATAGAGAGTCCATAACCGGTGGCCCAACCCACCTTGCACATCGGCGCCGGTACCTGCGAAAGGTCACCACTAAACATCCGCATGAAGTCTTTCGCGACTGCCATGCGGTCAGCAAATCCCAGCTCATGGAAAAACTGCCTGCTGTGCGCGACGTACTCGGGATCTTCGATGGGTGTCGGCCTGACGGTAACATAGTGCCCGCTAAATACCTGTCGCGGGGCATGGTCCGCGCCGTTTTCCGTCGCTTCGGGATCGCATGTCAGTGCGTCCATCAACGAATAGTCCACTAACCCTGCAAGATCTTCTAACGTCGAGACGGCCGGGGGTGTTTCCTTGGAATGTTTGTTTTCCGCAGCCGCGGTGGTATCTAACAACATTTATCTGCAATACCGTGCAATAGTTTGTAACCGGGTCGGTAAACCGGTTTCTCTAAAATAAGACCTTCGCGCTTTTCGTCAAGGCTTAAAATCTCTTTTCCGATTTCCTAAGCGCCTGGTTTTATTGGATAATCCCGACTCTTCGTAGTCATCCTCGAATGGTTTTGTCGGGGATCTCGCAATTTTTACAAGATTCCCGCTAAATGCATGCGGGAATAACGGGATCAATTGAATTCAGCATGGGTAATCCGCCGGCACACAGGGCCAGGAAGAGGTTTGGCCAGCACTTCCTGCATGACCGCGATGTCATCGAACGCATCCTGCAGGCGCTGGATCCGCGGCCGGGACAGTCGATCTGCGAGATCGGTCCGGGGCGCGGCGCGCTGACCGTGCCGCTGCTGCAGCGCTGTCGGAGGCTGACCGCGATCGAGCTCGATCGCGACCTGGCCGCGCGCCTGCCGGCGCAGGCGGCGGCCCACGGCGAACTCGAGCTGATCGCGGCCGACGCGCTCGATTTCGATTTCCACCAACTGCCCGGCGCCGGGTCCTGGCGCCTGGTCGGCAACCTGCCCTACAATATTTCGACACCCCTGCTGTTTCACCTGTACCAATCGCTGGAGCGCATCGAAGACATGCATTTCATGCTGCAAAAAGAGGTCGCCGCTCGCATCGTGGCCGAACCCGGCACTTCCAGTTACGGCCGCCTGTCGGTGATGCTGCAGCTGCGATGCGACTGCCACGAACTGTTCGACGTGGCGCCGGACAGCTTTACGCCGCCGCCGCGGGTGAACTCGAGCGTGATTCGCATGCTGCCGCTGGCGCGTCCGCGCCACGAGATCGGCGACGCCGCGCGCTTTGCCAGGATCGTCGAGACCGCGTTCAACCAGCGGCGCAAGACCGTCGCCAACTCGCTGCGCTCACTGGTATCGCGGGATGACCTGATCGCCTGCGAGATCGACCCGCGCAAGCGCGCCGAAAACCTGGCAATCGAGGACTATGCCAGGCTCAGCCGGAGCAGCCGGGTATGACCCGCGTATCGATGATCGTGGCCATGGACGAGAACCGGCTGATCGGCCGGGACAACGCGCTGCCCTGGCACCTGCCCGCCGACCTGGCGCATTTCAAGCGCACCACGATGGGTAAACCGATTGTCATGGGACGCAAGACCTGGCAGTCGATCGGCCGGCCGCTGCCCGGCCGGCAAAACATCGTCGTTACGCGTAACCCGGACTTCACGGCAGCGGGCTGCGATCTCGCCGACAGCATCGAATCCGCGCTCGCGCTGGCCGGTGATGTCGACGAGATCATGCTGATCGGTGGTGCCGGCCTGTACGCACAGGCCATGCCGCTGGCCAGCCGGCTTTACCTGACCCTGATCCATCATCGTTTCGCGCAGGGTGACGCCTGGTTTCCCGAGATCGGCGCCGACTGGACGATCGCCGAGCAACGCCGGTTTGACGCGGATCAAGACAATCCCTACCCGTTTTCGTTTATAAATTTTGTGCGGGAAATATGATTTTTTTTCGGTTAGACTAAACCGCCCCTTGGGTAGCAGGGATATTCCGCGTGGAAAAAGATATCAACGAGGAAGTCAGACGCATGGAAAGTCGGACATATATCATCGGCCGCGAGGGTCACATCTATATCAACGACCCGACCGTCAGCAAGCAGCATGCCGAGATCCAGGTTATCAACGGGGAGGTCTACCTGCGCGACCTGAATTCGACCAACGGTACTTTCCTGATCAAGAACAACCGGCTGGTGCCTTTTCACGAGGGTTACGTGCAGCTGCATCAGCCCATCGTGCTCGGCAACCGCCAGTACACGGTGCAAAGCCTGCTGGAGATTGCCGGGGCGTTCGCCGCCCAGTACGATACTTCCGACTAGCGGCCGACCGGCGGTCAGAGACCGACCACCAGCAGCAGCGCGCCGATAATCCACATCCAGGTACTGGAGGACTCTTCCTCCGGCGGCTGCTCGACGGGCACGGGCGCTGCCGTGGCCTCGAACTGCTGCGTTTCCTGTTGATCGAGAAATCCGGAAGGTAGCGAGACACGCTCCTCGATCAACAGGGTTTCACCGGTGGCAGTACCGTATTCACCCATCGCCATCAGGATTTGCACCTCTTCGTCCGTGGTCAGGGTAATGGCGCCCTCGAGCACCACCGCGTGCAGCTTGGCCCCGGGATCGTTGCGACTGACGGTCTGTTCACAGTCGTCGGATTTACACAGCTTGACCACGTAGTCGGTGCCGCGGATACCGATCGTCGCCAGCCCGGTCTGCACCTGGTAATTGGCCAGTGCGCTGTTGCCGATGGAGCCGGTGATCTTGCGCAGCCCGCCGCGCAACAGGTCGAGTATGCTGCTGCTGTTCTCGTCGTAGCCGGGAGTAATCGTGTATTCGCTGATCTTGACCACCGAGTCGGGCTTGAGATAAATCTCCGCGCCGTCGTCCATGATCAGGAACAGGGTCGAATCGAGCGCGGTTTCGATCCGATCGCCTTCGAAAATCCGCGAATTGATCTGCAGCTGGGTGGTCCTGTCGTTGATGTCGCGCGCGCTCGCGGAACCCGTCATGCGGGCGACGTAACCGGCGCGCGTCTTGGGCGCCAGGTCTTCCTGGTAGACCCGCTTGATATCGACCAGCTTGAGGCGCGTACCGGGTACCAGCTCCTCGGAGTACTGGCGGAACGAGGTCGGGTTCCACTCGATCAGTTTTTCCTTTATCTGCGGCCACAGGTCACGGTCGCGCGGGTAAATGCGGGCAATGATCTCGTCGATGCTCATCCCCGGTGCAATCTTGAGAATCACGCGCGACGAGGGCACGAGCTCGATCTTGGTCGCGGCCAGGGTGGCCGTCGAGTAAGCGCTGCATGACAAGATCGCGAGCAGGAGTCCCAGTATCAAGTTCTTGTTCAAGCTTCTTTACCTTCTTGCATCAGGGTTATGTCTTCAGCCTTCCACGGCGCCTCGGTAACCAGGTGCGCGGTGACCCGCAAGATTACGAGATCATTTTCGTCGAGCTTCTCGCTCCTCCGACTGTTGACGGCCTCGATCGCTCCGTAAACGCTCTCCGGGGTCCACGGGGGCGCATACATCAACGCGCCGGTGTCTCGGCAATCGCGCATCGAGCTGGCGATTGCGGGCCTCGAGCGAGTCGTTCCCGCGTCTCGGCATTGCAACGATATCGCGACGATCGACAGGCATTTGCACACCGAAGATTCAACAGGAGTATAGTTTCGCCTGCTCCAAACGCAGCGAAAAACGTCGCTTTTGGCCAGGTGCGCCCGGCCAATGTGAAATAGTTATCCGAATTTTTTGGCAGTAATTATCGGTTTTCGAGTGTGGGAATCCACAAAAAACCAGTCTTCGGCGTCGTTATCGACGCGCAGCGCCACCAGGTGACCACCCCAGACACAACCACCGTCGAGCGCGTAAAAACGATCGTAATGACCGACCTGCAGCGTCGACCAGTGGCCGAAACAGACCCGCAAATCCGCCGGCAGCGCCGATTTCAGCTGGAACCAGGGCACCATGCCGCGATGCTGCCGGGGAGTACCGCTGGCGTTGAAATCCAGCCTTCCCCTGCGGTCGAAGAAACGCATGCGGGTCATGATATTGGTGATGCAGCGCAGGCGTTTCATGCCGCCGAGGTCGTCGGACCAGCGATTGGGGCCGTCACCGTACATCTTGCCCAGGAATTTGGCCGCCCCGTCACCGCGCAGGGCCTGCTCGACCTCGGCCGCCAGCGAGCGTGCCTGGCGCAGCGACCAGGCCGGATGAATGCCGGCGTGCACCAGCAACGCGCGGTGTTTCTTGCTGTAATGCAGCATCGGCCGTTTGCGCAGCCAGCGCAGCAGCTTGTCGCAGTCTGGGCTGTCGAGTATCTGACTGAGACTGTCGAGGTTGCGCTTGTGAACGCCGTGGGCCAGCGCCAGCAGGTGCAGGTCGTGGTTACCGAGTACCGTGATCGCGCGCTTGCCGAAGGACTTGACCAGCTGCAGGGTTTTCAGCGAATCGGGGCCGCGGCTGACGAGATCGCCGCAAAACCAGAGCTTGTCGTCGGCCGGATCGAACTGAATTTTGTCCAGCAGGCGGCAGAGCTCCTCGTAGCAACCCTGCACGTCGCCGATTGCGTAAATAGCCACAAGCTAGAGCTTAGTGCAGAACGCGGGGTGTTGACAGCACAAATTCATCGATCTGCGCATCGAAGTGGGTTCCGTCCTCGGCCTGCATCTGGTAACTGCCCTTCATGGTGCCGACCGAGGTCTCGAGCATCGTGCCGGAGGTATACACGAACTGCTCGCCGGGCTTGAGTTCGGGCTGTTCACCGACCACGCCGTCACCGCGCACTTCCTGCACTTTCTGGTTCGAATCGGTGATCACCCAGTGCCGCGTCAGCAGCTTGGCGCCCTGGCGCCCCTTGTTCTGAATCGTGATGGTATAGGCGAAGACGTAATAATTCTGCTCGGGATTCGACTGATCCTCGATGTAGCGGGTTTCGACATCGACCTGGATATTGTTCAACCCTGATTCGGTCATCTGGCTGTGATACCTGTTCTGCGTTGATTCGATTATACCGCCACCGCGGCCTTGATGTGCTCGTGGTACTGGTAATTCTGCAGCTCGAAGTCCTCGTAGCGAAACTCGAAGATATCCCTGACCTTCGGGTTGATCGACATTTGTGGCAGGTCGAAGGGCTTGCGCGTCAGCTGCAGGCGCGCCTGCTGCAGGTGATTGGTGTAGAGATGCGCGTCGCCGAGGGTATGCACGAATTCGCCGGGGCGATAGCCCGTCACCTGGGCAACCATCATCAGCAGCAGCGCGTAGGACGCAATGTTGAACGGCACGCCGAGAAAGATGTCGGCGCTGCGCTGGTAGAGCTGGCAGGACAGGCGGCCGTCCGCGACATAGAACTGGAAGAACGCGTGGCAGGGCGGCAGCGCCATGCGATCGAGTTCGGCCACGTTCCAGGCGCTGACGATCAGCCGGCGCGAATCGGGACGGGTCCTGATGTCCTCGATCAACTGCTGGATCTGGTCTACCGTCTGGCCGTCCGCGCCGCGCCAGGATCGCCACTGGGCGCCATAGACCGGGCCGAGTTCGCCGTTTTCGTCGGCCCACTCGTCCCAGATCCGGACCTTGTTATCCGTGAGGTAACCGATATTGGTGTCACCCTGCAGGAACCACAGCAGTTCGTGGATGATGGAGTGCAGGTGCAGTTTCTTGGTCGTGACCAGCGGGAACCCGTCCTCGAGATCGAAACGCATCTGGTAGCCGAAGACCGACAGGGTGCCGGTGCCGGTACGGTCGGTTTTTTCACTGCCGTTTTGCAGCACGTGGGACATGAGCTCAAGATATTGCTGCATTCGAACCTCCCCGTTTGGCCAGTACCAGCAGGACAACGCCCACTATAATCATTGGCAACGATAATACAATCCCGCGCGTCAGCCAGTCGGTGCCGAGCAGGTAGCCGAGGTGCGCGTCGGGCAAACGAATGAATTCCACCCCGCTGCGAAACAGGCCGTAGAACAGCAGGAAGCAGGCCGAAATCAGCATCACCGGCCGCGGCCTGCGTGCCAGTAACCACAGGATCGCAAACAGCACGAAGCCCTCGAGCAGCATTTCGTAGAGCTGGGTCGGGTGGCGCGGGCTGAAACACAGCGGGCCGGCGAAATCGGCGTAAAGCTCGGGCGGAAACTGTTCGCAGGACAGCTGCATCGCCCACGGCACCCGCCCCGGCGCGCCCCAGAGCTCGGCATTGATGAAATTGCCGAGGCGGCCGGCGGCGAGCCCGAGCGGTACCATCGGCGCGATAAAATCGGTCAGCTGCCAGAAACCGCAGCCGTACTTGCGGCGGGCGAATTCCATCGCCAGCAGCACGCCGACGAAACCGCCGTGAAACGACATGCCGCCTTCCCAGATGCGCAACAGGTAAACGGGATCCTGCACGAAGCTGCTCCAGTTGTAGAACAGCACCGAGCCGATGCGTCCGCCGAGCACCGCGCCGAGCGCACCGTAAAACACCAGGTCGTCGATCTGCGCCGGCGTCACCGGGCTGTGCGCCCGCTTCGCCTGGTATTTACCCAGCGCCCAGGCGCTGCCGAAAGCGACCAGGTACATCAGCCCGTACCAGTGGATCTTGATCGGGCCCAGCGCAATCGCGACCGGGTCTATCGTCGGGTAGGCAATCATCGGGAATAACGGATTGGGCGACAGGTCGGCATCTCAGGACGCGATACTATTATCTAAGCGGGATAATTACCACGGCCGGGCGTTGCCGGCTGATCGCCGGCATCGGCGACCGCTTTCAGTCGACGAACAGCACCAGGCCCCAGACCGCGACCAGCAGCAGGATCGCGAGCGCAACCGCGGCCGAGCCCATGTCCTTGGCCCGGCCGGCAAGCTCGTGTTGTTCTGCGCCGAAGCGATCGACCGTGGCCTCGATGGCCGAGTTCAGGATTTCGACCAGCGGCAGCAGCAGTGCGCTGCCGATCAGCAGGGCCTTTTCGGTGCCGCCGTCACCGAGATACAAACCCAGTGGCAACAGCAGTACACACAGCCAGGTTTCCTGGCGAAACGCTTCCTCGTGGCGATAGGCGGCGCGCAATCCCTGCCACGAATATTGCGTGGCCTTGATCACGCGTACCAGGCCCCTGTTTCCACTGTAAGCCATGTCGTACTCCCCGCGGAATCGGCGATCGGGTCAGCCGGGTGAGGGCCTGCAGGCAACGATCGAATGTGCCTATGAAGCGCGGTCGCGGTCGAGCGGATCAGTCGTCTTCGGCAATACTCTCGGCGTAAGACTCGTGATCGAGCAGGTCGCTGACTTCCTCGGCATCTTCCATCGATACCTTGTACATCCAGCCGTCACCGTAGGGATCCTGGTTGATCCGCTCCGGTGCATCCTCGAGTTCGCTGTTGACCTCGACGACTTCACCGGTGACCGGCGCGTAGGAGTCGGACGCCGCCTTGACCGATTCGATGACGCCGACCGAGTCGCCCGCCGATACGGAGCTGCCCTCCTCGGGTAACTCGATATACACCAGGTCACCGAGCAGTTCCTGCGCGTGGTCGGTTATTCCAACGGTGGCGACGTCGCCCTCGATCAGCACCCACTCGTGTGACGACATGTATTTCAGGTCGCTTGGTACATCGCTCATAGATGATTACCCCCATCGTTTAGGTGGAATTCCCGGCGCGCGGGAAGCTAAGCCTGCCTCGTCCTGTCTTCGCCCGACAGCTGCAGCCTGCGCAAGCATAGTCCGAGTCGAAAACGATTTCAAAGCATAAACGCCGTTAGCGCGCGCCCGCGTACCGGTGGCCCGGGTCGGCTGCGGATTAGCAAGTAGTCCCCCGCTGCCTGCTCCTCGAGCAGCTGCCCGTTCACAGCCTTCGCTTCCGCCGGCGAGATCAGGTGATGTTCTGCACCGCTTTTTGCATCAGCGCTCGCTTGAACCAGGGGGTGTTTTCGACGGTCCGCATGCCCAGGTCACGCAGCAGGACCAGGGGCGGCAGCGACTGCCCGTAAAACCACTTGAGCGCACCGAATCCCTGCCCCGCGAGCCAGGTTTCGCTTTTTCGCTGGCGTGCATAGCGGCGCAGCGGCCGCAACCCGATCGGGCGCGACGGATCGACCAGCAGCTGCGCCAGCAAATCGACGTCGCTGAAGCCGAGATTGACCCCCTGTCCCGCGAGCGGATGCACCGCGTGCGCGGCGTCGCCGATCAACAGCACCCGGCGCATCAGCCATTCGTCACAAACCTGCCACACTAGCGGCAGTTGCCGGCGCGCGCTGCAGGCGGTGACCGCGCCCAGGCGATATTCGAATGCGTCGCCGAGTGCAGCGCAAAAACCGCTATCGTCGAGCGCCGCGACTTCGGCGGCGAAGTCGTCGTCGCAGGACCACACGATCGAGCTCTGGCCGTTGGCCAGCGGCAGGAACGCGAGCGGGCCGGTGGCGAGAAATCGCTGCCAGGCGGTGTGTTGATGCGGCCGCTCGGTGGACACGTTGGCCACCAGCGCGGTCTGGCCGTAACTGCCGGCGCGCACCTGCATGCCCGCCAGCCTGCGCGTCGGCGAGCCGCGGCCGTCGGCAGCGAGCAGCAGCTGCGCGCGCAGTACCGCGCCCGACTCCAGGCGCAGCGTCAGTCCCGAGTCGTCGTCGTCCAGCAGTGCCTGCACCCGGTCGGGCCGATACCACTGGATACCGGCCTGTTCGTGGCAGGCCTGCTGCAGGGCGTGCTGGACCAGCCGGTTTTCGACGATCGCGCCGAGGTTGTCGCGCGCGATATCGGCCGCGTCGAATTCGACCCGGGCGGACCCGTGCTGGTGCCAGATCGACATCTGCTCGTAATAACAGACTCGCGCCGCCGGCAGCCGCTGCCAGATGCCGAGTGTTTCCAGGATCGCGCGCGAGCGCGGGCTGATGGCGGATACGCGCAGATCGTATTGATCGTCGGCCCGCGGTAGCTCGGCGGGCTCGACGCTGGCTTCGATCAACGCCACGCGGTACCCGTTTTGCGCCAGCGCGTAGGCCGCGCAGGCACCGACCATGCCGGCGCCGGCAACCGCGATATCGAATTCGCCGTCGCTCACAGGCGACCACGCAGCAGGCGGTTGCCGCCGAAAGCCATACCCATGCCCGCCAGCGCCACCTGCGCCTTGAGCGCCGGCAGCAGGTCGAGCAGGCCGAGCGCCGCCGAACGCGTCGTGTCGACCAGCGGCAAACGGTTCGAAAACAGCGACACCAGACCGTCGCCGTAGCTGATCACGCGCAACTGTTCGCGATCGCGCAGTGCCTGGAACGCACCACCGAGCCCGTCCAGCGCGGTGTCGTCCAGGCCGTCCGCCGCGCGTTCGCACATGGCTTCGTACAGCCAGGCCACGTCGCGCAATGCCAGGTTGAATCCCTGCCCGGCGACCGGGTGTAGCGCGTTGGCGGCGTTGCCGATGACGATACAGCGCCCGCGGTGCAGGACTTCCGCACGCGTGCGCCGTATTGGCAGCACGAAGCGCGCGCCACTGCGCTCGATGGATCCGAGGCGATAACCGAACGCCTGTTGCAGCGCGGCGCGGAAATCATCGTCATCGAGCGCGGCGGTGGCTTCGGCACCGGCGGGGTCGAGGGTCCACACGCAGGCGTAGCGTCGACCGCCGAGCGGCAGCATTGCCAGCGGACCCTGCGGCGTGAAACGCTCGAAGGCCCAGCCGTCGCGCGGGGTACCGATCTCGACGTTGCAGATCAGCACGGACTGGCCATAGTCGAGGGTTTCGTGGCCGATGCCGAGCGCAGCGCGCGCCGCCGACTGGGCGCCGTCCGCAATCAGCGCGAGTCGCGCCTGCAGCTCGCGAGATTCATCCTGCTGGCGGCAGCGCAGCTGCACCGGCACGCCGTCCTCGATCGCTTCGAACGCCGCCGACTCCCACAGCTCGATACCGTCGTCGGCATCGACCGCGTCGAGCAGGCAGCGCATCAGCGCCTGGCTCTCGATGACGAAACCGAGCGCATCGAGATCGTAATCGGCGGCGTCGAGCCGGGATACGCCCCAGCTGCCGCGCGCCGATATATGGATGCGCCTGATAGGTGCGGCAACAGCCTCGATCGCGGGCCAGGTTCCGAGCGCGCGGAATATCTGCCGACTGCTCCAGGACAGCGCAATCGAACGCGCGTTCAACCCGCTCGCCTCTTCCCGGCGCAGGTCGGCCGCCTCGATGATCGCGACACGCGCCGCCGTTTGCCGCAGCGCCAGGGCCGCGCACAGCCCGATGGGTCCGCCGCCGATGATCGCGATGTCGTGCATCAACTCGCCATCAGGTTTTCGATTTCCTGCGCCTTGCGCGGCAGTGCGTCGGTCAGGATTTCGTAGCCGTCTCGGGTGACCAGCACGTCGTCCTCGATGCGAATGCCGATATCCCACCACTTGCGCCGCACACCGCGGCTGCCGGCCGGGATGTAGATACCGGGCTCGATGGTCATGACCATGCCGGGTTCGAGCAGGCGCCACTGGTCGCCCACCTTGTAATCGCCGACGTCGTGCACGTCGAGACCGAGCCAGTGGCCGGTGCGGTGCATGTAAAACCTGCGATAGGCCTGGTCCTTGATCAGCTTGTTGAGGTTGCCCTTGAGCAGCTTGAGTTCGATCAGTCCGCGCGTGATGCTGCGCACGGCGGCGTTGTGCGGGTCGTTCCAGTGATTTCCGGGTTTGACCTTCTTGATCGCCGCCTGGTGAGCCGCGAGCACGACGTCATAGACCTCGCGCTGGGCCGGCGTATAGCGGCCGTTGATCGGAAAGGTGCGCGTGATGTCGGAGGCGTAACCCTCGACCTCGCAGCCCGCATCGATCAGCAGCAGGTCGCCGTCCTGTAGCTGGTCCTGGTTATCGGTGTAATGCAGGATACAGCCGTTGCCACCGCCACCGACGATCGCCGGGTAGGCATGGTCGACGTTGTTGCGACGATACTCGTGGTCGAACTCGGCCGCGATTTCGTACTCGTGTTTGCCCGGCGCGCAAAGCTGCATCGCGCGCTGGTGCGCGCGCACGTTGATCGCGGCCGCCTTGCGCATCAGGCGCAGTTCCTCGCGGCTCTTGTACAGGCGCATGTCGTGCAGGATGTAGTCCAGCGCGACGAACTCGGAAGGTACGTGTACCCCGGATCGCGCCTGCGCCTTGATATGGTTGATCCAGCCAATCAGGCGCTTGTCGAAATCGGGGTAATTGCCGATGGTGTAATAGATGCTGTCCTTGCCCTCGAGCATGCCGGGCAGGATATCGTCGATGTCGTCGATCGGAAAAGAGTCGTCGGCGCCGTAGGTCTCGATAGCGCCTTCCTGGCCGGCACGGCGGCCGTTCCAGGTTTCCTGCTCGGGATCTTTTTCGCGACAGAACAGGATGTATTCACCGTGCTTGCGGCCAGGTACCAGCACCAGCACCGCGTCGGGTTCCTTGAAACCGGTCAGGTAGAGGAAATCGCTGTGCTGGCGGAACGGAAAATGCACGTCCTGGTTACGAATGATTTCGCTCGCCGAGGGCAGGATCGCGATCGTGTTGCGCCCCATCATTTTCATCAGCTGGCTGCGACGGCGTTTGAATTCGGCTGGTTTCATGGGACTCCTGAAGTGCTGGGTAACGCGCTTGTTTTTACGGATCGGTTGCGCTGACAGTTTACTTAATTCGCGTCCGGAATTAACCAGCCTGTCACCGCCTCGGGGCAGTATCGCCCTTCAGTGCAGGGTCGGTGATCGTTCAAGGGGATTCAGCGATTCGTGCAACATCAGGGTTACGAGGCGCACGTGTTCGGCGATCTGTGCAAACTGCTGCTCGGCCTCGTCACCACCCGCCTCGTCGATATCGAGCTTACTGATTTCCAGCAGATCTGACAAACCCTCGCGCGCATCCTCGTCGAGCGCATCGCGCTCGGCCAGCCGGGTCACGCCGAGACCATAGAGAAAACCCTGGCACCAGCCCGCCAGCGCGCGCAGCCGCGCGCCGAACTCGGCATCGTCAGCGGGCAGCAGCAGCGCCAGTCCGAGGTCGCTGTCGTCGAGTTGCGCATGGGTTTCCCGGTAGAGTTCCCGCAGCACGCCAAGGCGCTCCTGTGCAAGCACGTCAGCGCTTGCGGGCAAGTGATCGAGGGTGTGTCCGAGCCAGGTCTCGGGCGGGGACGCGGCAAGCAACAGCGCACACAGGGTACCGTGGGTTTCGGCGGCGTCGGCGGTCGCGCCCAGCCCCTCCAGCGCATCCTGCACGGTGTCGAAATCGGTCATTGTAGAAAACCCGCAGATTAGTATACTTCGCATTTTAACATTGCGCGCTCGCCCCGCCGCAAGCGGTCATCGCGGTGCCGAGCAAGCCCGAACACTGCCTATGGATGCCGATAAAAACGTTTATACCGAGGACGATCTCAGGCAGCTGGAGCAGCGCATCGACGAACTGATCGAAACCGTCGGCCTGCTCAAGAACGAAAATACCAGCCTGCGCCAGCAAAAAGACAAGCTGGTCAGCGAGCGCTCCCAGCTGATCGAAAAGACCGAGATGGCGCGCAGCCGCGTCGAAGCGATGATTTCCCGCCTGCGCTCACTCGAACTCGGCTCATGAGCGACGCCCAGCCGATCAATATCTCTATCCTGGACAAGGATTACAAGGTCGCCTGCCCGCCGGGCGAACAGTCCGCGCTGCTCGAATCGGCCAAGTTTCTCGACAGCAAGATGCGCGAGGTACGCGACAGCGGCAATATCATCGGCTCCGAGCGCATCGCGGTTATCACCGCGCTCAACATGGCCAACGACCTGCTCAAGTCCGTCAATGTCGACAAGGCGATCGGCCAGGAGCTGCCGCCGCGCCTTAAGGACCTGGAAAGCAAGATCTCGCGCGTGCTCGAACAGGCCAAACAGCTCGAGATCTGACTACCGCCTGCTCCGCACGCGCCGGCCTGCATGCCGATAATCGGCACTATTAGTTTTTTAAATTTTACATTTGGACCGAAACGGGCCTATAGTTAGGCGATACTGACTACGGTGATCGTTAGCAGCCCATCATAATCCTTGAGCCTATCTATCAACCTCGGGGACTTCCGTGTGACACTGGTGAGCATGCCTGACGCGTCAGGAAGCCTGATGTGATTACCGATAACCCCACCTGAACCATTGGTTCAAGGTCGATAGTTTTGCGACGTCACCGTGGTCGGTATCCTCGCCCCCCGCAACTCCCCTGCCGTATTTCCGGCCGGCCTCCGCGGTTAGCGCAAGAACAGCCGGTAAGCGTCGTTGCCGGTCTCGTCCCAGTAAGGAATACCGAGGCTCTTGAGGAAGCTGTTGAAAGCTTTCAGATCGCCGCGATCGACCTGGAACCCCATCAGGATACGACCAAAATTGGAACCGTGGTTGCGGTAGTGGAACAGGCTGATGTTCCAGCGATCACCGACCTTCATCAAAAAATTTAATAGCGCGCCCGGTTTTTCGGGGAACTGGAAGCGATAGAGATGCTCGTTGGTTACGCTGTTGCCGGGGTGGCCGCCGATCATGTAACGCGTGTGCAGCTTGGCCACTTCGTTGTCGGTCATGTCGACTACCGGGTAGCCGCCCTTGCGCAGCTTTTCGATCAGCTGGTTCTTTTCCTCCAGACCCCTGGTCAGCTGGATACCCGCGAATACGCGCGCGAGCTTGTCGTCCGCGTAGCGATAGTTGAACTCGGTAATCGCGCGTTGCCCGATCATCTTGCACAGCCGCTTGAAGCTGCCCGGGCGTTCCGGGATTTCGACCGCCAGCAGCGCCTCGCGTTCTTCACCCAGTTCGGCGCGTTCGGACACGTGCCGCAGCCGATCGAAGTTCATGTTGGCGCCGCAGTTGATTGCGACGAAAGTCTTGCCCTGGATACCGTGCGCCTCGACGTACTTTTTCAGCCCGGCGAGCGACAGTGCGCCGGCCGGTTCACAAATCGAGCGCGTATCCTCGTAGGTGTCCTTGATTGCCGCGCAGATCTGGTCGGTGTTGACCAGGATCACGTCATCGACCAGGTCCTTGATCATGGAAAAGGTGTTCTTGCCGACCTGGCGCACGGCAACACCGTCGGCGAATATACCGACATCCTTGAGCTTGACCCGCCGCCCGGTCCTGCGAGCCTCGTAGAAACAGGCCGCGTCTTCCGGCTCGACGCCGATGATCCGGGTCTCCGGCTTGACCATTTTCATGAACCCGGCGATGCCCGCCACCAGTCCGCCGCCGCCAACCGCGACGAAGATCGCGTCGATGTGGCCGGGGTGCTGGCGGATGATCTCGTGCGCGATAGTGCCCTGCCCGGCCATGACGTCGAAGTCGTCGAACGGATGGATGTAGGCGAGTTTCTCCTTTTGCGCGAGCTTGAGCGAGTAATCCTTGGCGGCATCGAAATTTTCGCCGTGGATCACGACCCTGGCGCCGAGCGCGCGCACCGCGCCGACCTTGATGTCGGGTGTCGTTACCGGCATGACGATGACCGCCTTCAGGTGCAGTTTCTGCGCCGCCAGCGCCACCCCCTGGGCGTGGTTGCCCGCCGACGCGGTGATGACACCCTTGAGATCCGGGTTAGCCTTCGTTTCCTGGTATATCTTGTTGAATGCACCGCGACACTTGAACGAAAAAACCGGCTGCAGGTCCTCGCGCTTGAGGAACACGTCGTTGCCGAAGCGGCGGGAAATTTTCGGCATGTGATCGAGCGGCGTTTCGCGCGCCACGTCGTATACCCGCGCGGTCAGGATTTTTTCCAGAAATTTGTCTTTTCGCATAAGCCCGGGGAGCCTTGAGGAATTCGGCGGCACGCAAAACAGCGCAATGACTTGCGCTGCCTGGTTGGGATTATCATAATTGATCGCACTCGAAGCAACCGCTAAATCCATGACTCCCGAAGACAAGAAGCGTATCGCCGCGGAGGCCGCCGTCGGCTATGTCAGGCCCGATACCGTTATCGGCGTCGGTACCGGCTCCACGGTCAACCATTTCATCGACCTGCTGGCAGCCGAAATGGCGGGCGAGGTCAGGGCCGCGGTTTCCAGTTCGGAAGCGTCGAGCGAGCGCCTGCGCGGGCACGGCATCCCGGTGGTCGATCTGAACGAGGTCGGCCGCCTCGATGTCTACGTCGACGGCGCCGACGAGTCCAACGCGCGCCTGCACCTGATCAAGGGTGGCGGTGGCGCGCTCACGCGCGAGAAAATCGTCGCCGCGGCGAGCCGCGAATTCGTCTGCATCGCCGACGACAGCAAGCTGGTCGCAACCCTGGGCAGCTTTCCGCTGCCGGTGGAGGTAATCCCGATGGCGCGCGAACTGGTCGCTTATGCGCTGCGTGAACTGGGCGGCGAGCCGCGCCTGCGTGACGGCACCGTCACCGACAACGGCAATCATATCCTGGACGTCCACGGACTGAGCATCGACGACGCGCTGACCCTGGAAACCCGGATCAACCAGATCACCGGCGTGGTTTGCAACGGCCTGTTTGCCCATCGACCGGCCGACGTACTGATCCTGGGCACCGATCACGGTGTCGAGCGACATACCGCCGCGACATAAAAAAAGCCCGCTGTCGCGGGCTTTTGTTACTCGATGGCGCGTTGCGCGCGAAACTCGCGACGCGTTAACGCTTGGAGAACTGGACTCCGCGGCGAGCCTTGCGCAGACCGACCTTCTTGCGTTCGACCTCGCGCGCGTCGCGGGTCACGAAGCCTTCCTTGCGCAGCGCTGAGCGCAGGGTCTCGTCGTAGTCGATTAGTGCGCGGGTAATCCCGTGCCGGATCGCACCGGCCTGGCCGCTGGGTCCGCCGCCGCTGACGTTGACGAAAATGTCGAACTTGTCGGTCAGTTCCGCGGTTTCGAGCGGTTGCCGCACGACCATGCGCGAGGTTTCGCGGCCGAAGTACTGGTCGATGCTGCGCTTGTTGATCGTGATCGCGCCGCTTCCCGGACGCAGGTAAACGCGTGCCGAGGAGCTCTTGCGTCGTCCGGTGCCGTAATACTGATCTGCCATGTCTGTCCTGCCTAGATTTCGAGGGTCTGGGGTTGCTGCGCTTCGTGCTTGTGCGCGTCACCCGCGTACACCTTCAGCTTGCGGAACATCGCGCGACCCAGCGGGTTCTTCGGCAACATGCCCTTGACCGACTTTTCGATGATGCGCTCGGGGTGCTCCTGGCGCAGCTTGGCGAGATTGGTCGACTTGAGGCTGCCGATGTAGCCGGTGTGATGGTGATACATCTTGTCGTTTTCCTTGTTGCCGGTAACGCGTACCTTTTCGGCATTGATGACAATGATGTAGTCGCCGGTGTCGACATGCGGCGTGTACTCGGGCTTGTGCTTGCCGCGCAGACGGCGCGCAATTTCGGTCGACAGCCGGCCGAGGACCTTGTCGGTCGCGTCGATCACGTACCAGTCGCGTTTAACCGTTTCGGGTTTGGCGCTGAAGGTTTTCATCTGATTTCCCGTAAAACCCCGGTTGCGGGGTCTTGAGTTCTGTTGCAAAGGGCGCGAATACTAACGGAAACAGGATCGCTTGACAAGCCGTAAACCCGCGTTTTTACGTGTATTTCCAGGTGCTGGATTCGGCTCGAGAGATGGCCGATAATCGCCCTTCGAACAAACCCGGCACAACCCGCTGCGAAAGGCCCGAAATGCGTCGCTTAAGCTTCACCGACCGCCTGCTCGACGAACTCCAGCACGGCTTCAACACGACCCACCTGCGTCCGCCCGCGGCGCCGCGACCCTACCCGGCCGGGACGGTCGACGAGCACGAGTTGTCCGACGACGAGCGTGCCCACGCGGCCGGCCTGATGCGGGTCAACAACGCCGGCGAGGTTGCCGCCCAGGGCCTCTACCGCGGCCAGGCGCTGACCGCGCGCCGGGCCGCGCTTGGCGCGGCCATGATCGAAGCCGCGGAAGAAGAAAACGAACACCTCAACTGGTGTCAGCGACGGCTGGAAGAACTCGGCGAACGACGCAGCCTGTTCGACGGCTTCTGGTACTGGGGCTCGTTTGCGATCGGCGCGCTGGCCGGCGCGGCCGGCGACAAGTGGAGCCTGGGTTTCGTCAAGGAGACCGAGCAACAGGTCTGCGGCCATCTCGACAGTCATCTCGAGCGCCTGCCGCAGCAGGACCAGCGCAGCCGGGCTATCCTCGAGGCGATGCGCGCGGACGAGCTGCGCCACGCCGACAATGCCGCCGCGGCCGGCGCGGCGGAGTTACCCCTGCCGGTACGGCGGGTTATGACCGCGGTCAGCAAGATCATGACGGTTGGCGCTTACCGCCTCTAGGTGTTCGCTATCGACCCTCGCGCCGGCGGCCCGGGTCCAGCCAGGGCATGACTCAGGCTTCGACGATTTCGAAGTCGTGCGTGATGGCGGCCGTTTTCTCCAGCATCCTCGACGCGGAACAGTATTTCTCGGCCGATAATTCGATTGCCTTTGCGACCTTCTTCGGGTCGAGCTGATTGCCTTTGACTATGAAATGCAGGTGGATGCGGGTAAATACCTTCGGCACCTCCGGGGCACGCTCGGCCTCGATTTCGACCTCGCATTCGACCAGCGCCTGGCGGGATTTTTGCAAAATCGACACCACGTCGAAGCTGGTGCAACCGCCGAGACCAAGGATCAGCATTTCCATCGGGCGGACGCCGAGATTACGCCCCCCGGATTCCGGCGCACCGTCCATCACCACCGAGTGACCACTCGGTGATTCACCGACAAAAGTCATGTGGTCGAGCCATTTTACTCTAGACTTCATAGTCCTAATCTATTGCTGTTGCACTGCACGATTTGTGCTATGTTTAATGCACGTGAGCTAACACTTGATGCATACGATGTCAGTTAACCCGATCACAAAAGTTGTACCGCGGCAAAACCCCGCGCTGGACAATTTCCTGCGTCACTGCCACGTCAAGAAGTACTCCGCACGCTCCACGATCATTCACGCGGGCGACGAGTCGGAGACGCTTTACTATATCATCGACGGTTCGGTCAGCGTAGTTATCGAGGACGAGGACTGCAACGAAATCGTGCTGGCTTACCTGAATCCCGGTGATTTCTTCGGTGAGATGGGGCTGTTCGAGGAAGACACCAAGCGCAGCGCCTGGGTGATCACCCGCACCGTCTGCGAAGTGGCCGAAATTCATTACTCGCAGTTCATGCAACTGGCCAAGGAAACCCCCGAGATCCTGTTCCAGCTGTCATCGCAGCTCGCGAGCCGGCTGCGCAACACCAGTCGCAAGGTCAGCAACCTGGCATTCATGGATGTTACCGGGCGCGTCGCGCGCACGCTGCTGGATCTCGCGCGCGAACCGGATGCGATCACCCATCCGGACGGCATGCAAATCAAGATAACCCGCCAGGAGATCGCCAAGATCGTCGGCTGCTCGCGGGAGATGGCCGGGCGCGTCATGAAGACCCTCGAGGAAGACGGCCTGATCTCGGCCCACGGCAAAACCATCGTCGTTTTCGGTACCCGCTAGACCCGCGGCGCAGTACTGTTCGTATTTCTGGTTCCCGCAGAGCCCGCCGGGGACGCAGAGCATGTACGACAAACTCTACCTTGCCCCTGTTTCCGGCACCGTGTTCGCTAGCCGCCTGACGGGTGAATTTTCCCTGCGGCCCAACCTTTAGAAAATCCCGCGCGCACCGCTCGTAGAACCCTGCGAGCCCTGCGGGAACCCTATGGTAAAGTCGCCGCTGATCAGCGCCCGCGGCGGTTTCAGTCGCGAAACAGATCGTGGAGTTCGGCGCCGGGGTCGGCGGCGCGCATGAAGGCTTCGCCGACGAGGAAAGCGTTGACGTCTTGCGCGCGCATGCGCGCGACGTCGGCGCGACCGTGAATCCCGCTTTCGGTCACCACCAGGCAACCGGGCGGTACCGTGTCGAGCAGGTCGAGGGTGGTTTCCAGCCGGGTTTCGAAGGTACGCAGGTTGCGGTTGTTGATACCGACGAGATCGAGCTCGAGCCGCAACGCCCGTTCCAGCTCATCGCGGTCGTGCACCTCGACCAGGACGTCCAGCTCGAATTCCCGCGCCGCGGCCGACAGTTCGGCGAGCGCGGTATCATCGAGTGCGGCCACGATCAACAGGACACAGTCGGCGCCGATGGCGCGGGCTTCGGCCACCTGGTAGGGATCGACGATAAAATCCTTGCGAATTACCGGCAGGTCGCAGGCATCACGGGCGGCGGTCAGGTAGTCTTCGTGGCCCTGGAAAAAATCGCGGTCGGTCAGCACCGACAGGCAGCACGCGCCACCGCGCTGGTAGGATTCGGCGATCGCGACCGGGTCGAAATCTTCACGGATCACCCCTTTGCTCGGTGAAGCCTTCTTGATCTCGGCAATAACCGCGGCTTCGCCAGCGGCGACCCGCTGGCGCAATGCGGCGACAAATCCGCGTACCGGCGAAACATCGCCAGCGCGCCGGCGCAGCTCGTCGACACTCCGCTCGCGCTTGCGCGCGGCAATTTCCTCGGCCTTGCGGGCGAGAATACGCTGCAGGATATCGGGTGGTGCCGCGGTCACAGCGAGTTGCTCCGCTCGACCAGTTTTTGCAGGGCGCGGGCGGCCTTGCCATCGGCAATTGCCGCCCGTGCCGCGTCGACCCCGGCGGCCAGTGTGTCGGACAGGCCGGCGACATAAATGGCCGCGCCGGCGTTCAGGCAGACGATGTCGTGCGCCGGACCTGCTTCGCCACCAAATACCGCGCGAATTTTGCCCAGGCTGGCCTCGGCGCTGTCGACACGCAGGGTTTCGATTGGTGCGGTCTCCATGCCAAAATCAGCCGGCGTCAGGGTGTAGGTGCTGACTTCGCCATCCTTGAGCTCGGCGACCCGGGTCGGCGCGGACACGCTGATTTCGTCCATGCCATCCTCGGCATGGACGACCATGACGTGGCGGCTGCCGAGTTGCTGCAGCACCCGCGCCATCACCTCGACCAGCTCGCCGTCGAATACGCCGATAACCTGGTTGGGGGCGCCGGCGGGATTGGTCAGGGGACCGAGCACGTTGAAGATCGTGCGCACGGCCATCTCCTTGCGCGCACCGATCGCGTGTTTCATCGCGCCGTGATGCGCCGGCGCGAACATGAAGCCGACACCGACCGAGCGGATACATTCGGCGACCTGGGCCGGCGACAGGTCGAGCCGCACACCGGCCGCCTCGAGCACGTCGGCACTGCCGGAGTTGCTGGTCATCGAGCGATTGCCGTGCTTGGCGACACTGGCGCCGGCGGCCGCGGCAACGATCGCGCTGGCGGTCGAGATATTGAAACTGCCGGAAGCGTCACCGCCGGTACCGGCGGTATCGACGAGGTGGTCGCCGTCGACCTCGACCCGCGCCGCTAGTTCGCGCATGACGCTGGCGGCTGCCGAAATCTCGTCGACGCTTTCGCCCTTCATGCGCAGGCCGACGAGAAAGCCGCCGATTTGCGACTCGGTGCACTCACCGGTCATGATCTGGCGCATCACCGAGGTCATGTCGGCACCGCTCAGGTCGCGGCCCTCGATGACGGTCTTGATCGCTGTCTGGATGTCCACCTGCTTGCTACCCCCTTTAACCCTGCAGAAAATTCTGCAGTAACTGATGCCCGTGCCGTGTTTCGATCGATTCGGGGTGAAATTGTACCCCTTCGACCGAGAGTTCACGGTGGCGCACGCCCATGATTTCGTCGATGTTGCCGTCGGCGTCCTCGGTCCAGGCGGTGATCTCGAGACAGGCCGGCAGGCTGGCGCGCTCGATGACCAGCGAATGATAGCGCGTTGCGATGAACGGACTCTCGAGACCGCGAAAAACGCCCTTGCCGAGATGCCGGATCGGCGAAGTCTTGCCATGCATGATCTCGCGCGCATGCACGATGCGACCGCCGAATACCTGGCCGATGCTCTGGTGGCCGAGACAGACGCCGAGAATCGGCCGCTCTCCGGCCATGGCCTCGATCGCGGCCATCGACACGCCGGCTTCGTTCGGCGTACAGGGGCCGGGCGAAATCATGATGCGGCTGGCGTCGCTGTGGCGAATTGCATCGATGCCGATCTGGTCGTTGCGCGCAACCTCGACCTCGGCGCCGAGTTCACCCAGGTACTGCACCAGGTTGAAGGTGAAGGAATCGTAGTTGTCGATCATCAGTACCTTCATGACCGCCCCTCCCCGTCCTCGTCGGCACCGGCATTGCGTGCCGGCAGGCCGGCCTCGGCCAGTGCAACCGCGCGGAAAATCGCGCGCCCCTTGTTCATGGTCTCGGCCCATTCGTTTGCGGGTACCGAGTCGTAGACGATGCCGGCGCCGGCCTGGATGTAGAGCTTGCCGTCCTTGATCACGGCGGTGCGAATCGCGATCGCGGTGTCCATGTTGCCGCTCCAGGAGAGATAGCCGACCGCGCCCGAGTAGATGCCGCGCTTGACCGGTTCGAGCTCGTCGATGATTTCCATCGCCCGTATCTTGGGCGCGCCCGACACGGTGCCGGCCGGAAAGGTGGCCCGCAGGACGTCGAACGCGGTCATGTCGGGCCGAATCCGGCCCTCGACATTGGACACGATGTGCATCACGTGCGAGTAACGCTCGACGATCATTTTTTCGGTCAGCTCGACGCTGCCGACCTGGCTGACCCGGCCGGCATCGTTGCGGCCGAGATCGATCAGCATCAGGTGCTCGGCGAGTTCCTTCGGATCGGCCAGCAGGTCCGCCTCGAGCGCGCGGTCCGCCTCCGGCGTACGGCCGCGCGGACGGGTGCCGGCAATCGGGCGCACGGTCACGGTTTCGTCCTCGAGCCGCACCAGGATCTCCGGCGAGGATCCCACCACGTGGTGATCGCCGAGATTCAGGTAGTACAGGTAGGGTGACGGATTCAGGCTGCGCAGCGCGCGGTACAGCTCGATCGGCTCGGCGCGATAGGGAATCGACAGGCGCTGCGACAGCACGACCTGCATGCAGTCGCCATCGATGATGTACTGGCGCGCCCGCTCGACCGCGGCTTCGAAACCCTCGCGGGTGAACCCGGATTCGAAGTCCTGTTCACGCACCTCGATCTCGGACGCGGACGGCGCCTCGCGCTCGAGGTTTCGTGCCAGGCGCTGCTCGAGCGCGTCAAGCCGGGCCTGGCCTGCCTGCCACGCACCCGCTTCGGCCGGATCGACGTGCACCACGAGGTACATGCGCGAGGACAGGTTGTCGAACACCACCAGTTCGTCGCTCAGCATGAGCAGGATATCGGGCGTTTCGTGCCGGTCCGGGTTGGGACAGTCCGCCAGTTTCGGTTCGATGTAGCGAATCGTGTCGTAACCGAAGTAACCGACCAGGCCGCCATGAAACTTGGGCAGGTAATCGAACTCGGCAACGCGAAAAAACTTCAGGTACTCCTCGACGAAACGCAGCGGGTCATCGGTTTCTTCCTCGCTGACGACCTGGCCGCCAACTTCGAGTTGCGCTGTCTTGCCGAAAACGCGGATACGGGTATCGCAGGCCATGCCGATAATCGAGTATCGACCCCACTTCTCGCCACCCTGGACCGATTCGAACAGGTAGGTGTAGGGTTCATCGGCGAGCTTCAGGTAGGCGCTGAGCGGGGTATCGAGATCGGCGAATACTTCGCGCACCAGCGGGATGCGATTGTAATCGCGCTTGATCTGGTTGAATTGCTGCAGGTTCACGGGGTGTCCTCAAAAACGGTTGCGAAAAAAAAGGGGTACGAACGGGCCGGCTTCACCATCGCCAGCGCAGCGTATCCTCGATTTTTTGCAAACGTTCTTGAGTCATTTTGATGCCAACCGTCAGGTCAGGAGCCAGAATCTAACACAGGCTCGACGGCAAGACCACGCCTAAATCGGACCGCTCAGACCGAGCCGACGCGCGCCAGTTCGTCGCGCATGCGCGCGATGATGCCGTCGTAGCGATTGGGATCGGCGGCATCGGCCTTGCCGAAGATGCCGGAGCCGGAAACGAAGGTATCCGCGCCCGCGGCGGCAATCTCGGCGATGTTGTCGACCTTGACGCCACCGTCGATTTCGAGCCGGATATCGAAACCGGATGCGTCGATCAGCGCGCGCGCGGCGCGCAGCTTGTCGAGCGCGGCCGGGATGAAGCTCTGCCCGCCAAAGCCCGGGTTGACCGACATCAGCAGGATCATGTCGACCTTGTCGAGCACGTAGTCGAGGTAGCTGAGCGGGGTCGCCGGGTTGAACACCAGGCCCGACCTGCAGCCGTGTTCGCGCACGAGCGCGAGACTGCGATCGATATGCTCGGAGGCCTCCGGATGAAAGGTAATGTAAGTGGCGCCGGCCGCGGCAAAGTCGGGAATGATACGATCCACCGGGCTGACCATCAGGTGCACGTCGATCGGTGCCTCGACGCCGTGCTTGCGCAGCGCCTCGCACACCAGCGGCCCGATCGTCAGGTTCGGTACGTAATGGTTGTCCATGACGTCGAAATGCACGATGTCCGCGCCCGCGGCGAGCACGTTGTCGACTTCCTCGCCGAGGCGAGCAAAATCGGCCGACAGGATGGAGGGGGCGATCTGGTAGTCCGGCATACTGGTTTCCGCTGACAAGACGGCCGCAATTTACACCATCCGCGCACGGATTACAGCCCGGCCATCGGGGATAGACCCGCACCGCTTTTGTTACACTGCGAGCATGCAACGGGACAGGCAGAAATCCCCGCAAACGGCGCTGCGCCAGGAGATTGCCGCGCTCGAGCACGAGTTGCGCCGCGTGCGCGACGGGCTCGAGCGCAATCGAACACCGGAACTCGAGCGGCGCGCGCGCCAGCTGCGCGACAATATCGAGCTGTGCCGGCGCGAGCTCGAAGCCGGCCTCAGGAGCGCTCGACCAGGCGACGAATAGCGCCGCTCATGTGCGCGACATGGGAGCCTTCCCAGTAGATCTTGCCGCAGTCCGGACAACGGTAAAAGGACTCGTAGAAACGCCGGGTCAGCGGCTCGAGACTGGACCAGACCGTTTCGCGGTCGACGCTTTCGATCAGGCCGTTACACTCGAGGCAGCGCCGCAGGGGATCGACCTGGCCGGCCAGGTCGAGGCGCGCAACGACTTCGCACAGCTGGGTATCCGGATCGTCCGAGCGCACCCAGTAGCCGTGGCTTACCGCCTTGCGGAACAGCAGGCGCCGGTCGCGGGTCAGGATGATGCGCCGCTCGCGGCGCGCGATATCGACGATTTCACGATCCTCGAAACGATTACCGTAGCAGGTGTCGAAGCCGAGCATACGCAGCCGCCGCGCGAGCTTGCCGAGGTTGACATCGACCATGAAGCGCGTGACCCGCAGCGGCCGGGGCCGCAGGTGCTGCAGCGATGAGATATCGAAGCTCTCGAACAGCGGGTAGACCGCGATCCGCTCGCCGTCACCGAGCGGGTGGTAAAACCCCACCGAGAGGCCGTCGACCAGCACCAGGTCGACCTCGCTGTGCGGCACGCCGAGAGTTTCGATCGGGTCCTTGACGGCAGGGTTGCCATCGAAACGGTACTCGAGGGTTTTACCGCGGTCGGCGGGTTCGAGAAAATCGTTCAATTCCTCGTAAAAGCGAAAACTGGCGAGCTTCGGCTTCATGTCAATGTCGGTTGCCGCCCGGGTACGGTGCTGCGGTCGAGTCTAGCAAGGTTTCACCGGCGCTCCCAGACGGCCAGCGCGGCCGCATGGCTGGCCAGGCCGATGGCGTTGTGCTAAAAATCACCGTCGCTATGAGCCACGACACCTTCGCAGAAAACCAGCGCCGCTGCAGCCTGGCCGATGACGACCAGGCCTGGCTGTTCGGCTACGGCTCGCTGATTTACCTGGTCGATTTCCCCTACCTGGATTCGCGCCCGGCGAGCATTCGCGGCTGGAGCCGACGCTTCTGGCAGGGATCGCACGATCACCGCGGTACGCCCGCGCACCCCGGTCGCGTGGTCACGCTGATCGAGGATGCCGAGGCCGTGTGCGGCGGTGTTGCCTTCCTGGTCGAAGCACCGGTATTCAGGCAGCTCGATCAGCGCGAAAAGAACGGCTACCTGCGGGTCGAGACCGAAATGACGTTTGCCGACGGGTCGCAGGCTAGCGGCCTCACTTATCTCGCGACGCCGGAAAACGAGGCCTGGCTGGGCCCGGCCAGCGAACTCGAAATCGCACGCCATATCTGTGGCGCGCGCGGCCCCAGCGGCGAAAACACGGATTACCTGCTCGACCTGGCGCACTCGCTGAGGGCACTGGAGCTCGACGATCCGCACGTATTCGCGATCGAAGCGCATATCCGCGACCTGCAACGGGCCTGAAACAACCGGCCATCGGCTTTTGTCGGGTTAGCCATCGAAAAATATCCATGGCCTCGCACCCGGCCCGGGCCTATGCTTGCTGCATTCCCAGGCAGGCCGAGGCAACCGACGCATGACCGATTTCACCCGCAGCGCGCCCGTCGAGCACAGCGATCTGCTGCCGACCGTGCTGGTAGTGATGTCCTGCGTCTGCTTCGGCAGCATCCCGTTTTTCGCGCGCTCGCTGACCGATGCCGGCATGGCCTCCTACGCGGTCGCTTTTTGCCGCTACGGCCTGTCGGCACTGATCCTGCTGCCGATCTGGCTGGGCCTGCCCCGCCAGCACTGGCCGGTGGTTCTGTGGGGAGCCTGTTCGGGTATCGGCGTCGGCCTGGGCTGGATCGGCTTCGTGTACGCGTTGAAGACCGTGCCGGTCGCCAACGTCGGCGTGCTCTACATGACTTACCCGGTGTTTACCCTGCTGATCGGCTGGGCCTGGTTTCGCGACCTGCCGTCGAAGCGCGCGATCAGCGGTGCGCTGATGGTCATCGTCGCCGCCCTGCTGGCCAGCTCACCGGCCGCGATCGAACCGCACCACCTGCCGGCGATGCTGATATCGCTGAGCGCACCGATTACTTTCGGCCTGGCGATCAACATCCTGATCCACAAGCTGACGCCGATTTCGCCGCTGCAGCGGGTGGCATCGTTTTCCCTGGGATCGTCGCTGGCCCTGTTGCCACTGCTTCTGACCTCGGACGCGGTCGAGGTGCTGCCGCAGAATCCCGCGCACTGGTGGCTGGTCATCGGTCTTGCGCTCGGCACCGCGCTGATACCGCAGCTGGTTTACTCGGCCTTCGCGCCGCGGATCGGCGCGGCGCGCTCGGCCGTAGCCGGCGCGGTGGAGCTGCCGACCATGTTCCTGGTCGGCTGGCTGGTATTCGTGGAGTCCATCGGCTGGGTGCAGTGGCTGGCCTGCCTGCTGATCACGCTGGCGATCGTGATCACGCCGGCGCGCGGAGCGCGCAACCTGTCGACCCAGATCGTGCTGCCGGGCTCGCCGCCGGCAAAATCGAACCAGCGCCTGTCCGACGTCTGGTTCGACGACTGACCGCAGCGGGTCGAGCGTCACGAGCGAAGAGCAGCACGAGGCATTGCGCTCGGCGGCGGCGCCTCGTCCGCGGCTGGAATTGATTTAAACGTGGGAGCCGGACCTACTTCAGGCTGTCGATATAGTCGGCGATATTGTCGATGTCGGCATCGCTGAGCCCCGCCGCCATCGCGTTCATGACGGGATGTTTGCGGGCGCCGCTGCGGTAGTCGGTCAGGTTCTGGCGAATGAACGCCGCGTCCCGACCCTTGAGCGTCGGGTTGGCTTCCACCGCGCTGACCCCGCCGACGCCGTGGCAGCCGATACAGCCGCGCGCGGCATAAGCCGTCTGGCCGGCCGCCACATCGGCTCGCAACGCTCCGTTCGACAGGCAGGTTACGGCGACACAAAGGCTGAGCAGGTACTTCTTCAACGCGATCTCCCGGGTGGTATTCTCGCAGGTCACAACGGATAATGACGCAGCATTGTTGCAAAGCCACCCGTTGAAGTAAAGCGCGTCCAGGAGGCCCGAAGCCGTGCTCGAGAACCCGTCCGCATACAATCGAAAAATTCGCGCCGACCTCGCGATCGAGTACGAAGGCCTGCGTTTCGCCACCACCTGGGGCCTGTTTTCACCGCGCGCCATCGACGACGGGTCGCGCCTGCTGCTGGACTACCTCGAACTCGAGACCGACAGCAACTGCCTCGACCTGGGCTGCGGCTACGGCGTGCTCGGGCTGGTGATGGCGCGGCGCGCGCCGGGCGGCCACACGCTGCTGGTGGACAAGGACTTCGTTGCCGTGGATTACGCCGAGAAAAACCGTCGCGCCAACCGCATCGACAACGCCAGCTGCCTGCTCTCCAACGGTTTCGCGCAGGTACCGCCGCAGCAGTTCGACGTAATCGTTTCCAACATACCGGCCAAGGTTGGCAAGGAAATGCTCTACATCTACCTGTTCGACGCGCTCGAGTACCTGCGCCCGGGCGGTTCGTTCTACATCGTCACGATCACCGGGCTGCGGCAATTCTTCAAGCGCGGTTTCAGCGAGGTTTTCGGCCACTACGAAAAGATCAAGCAGGGCAAGACCTATACCGTTGCCCGCGGTATCAAGCAGTCCTGATTCTTTACCCTCGCGGGCTCGCGTCCCGGCGAGAACCCGCGTTATCGGCGCAGATGCGATTTGATCCTGTCGAGGAGTTCGAGGGCCTCGTCGACGCTGTCGCCGAGGCAGTTGACGTGACCCATCTTGCGCCCCGGGCGTGCCTCTTTTTTGCCGTAGAGGTGCAGCTTTGCCCGCGGCTCGGCAAGCACCCTGCCCCAGTCCGGAATCGAGTCGTCGGGCCAGGTATCGCCGAGCAGGTTCCACATCGCCACCGGGCCATGTTGGCCGCAGTCGCCGGCCGGCAGGCCGCAGACCATGCGCACCTGCTGCTCGAACTGCGACGTCGCGCAGGCGTCCAGCGTATAGTGCCCCGAATTGTGCGGGCGCGGCGCCATTTCGTTGACCAGGATACGGCCGTCGCTGGAGACGAAAAACTCGACCGCGAGGACGCCGCAGTAATCGAGGCCGTCGGCAATGCGTTGCGCGGCCTCGATCGCTTCCGCCGCCAGCGCGGGTTCGATCGCGGCCGGTGCGAAGCTGACATCGAGAATACCGCCGGCATGGCTGTTTTGCGCGATCGGGAAACAGTCGACCTCGCCGGCTTGCGAACGCGCCAGCACCACCGACACCTCGCAGGCCAGCTCGATGCGCTGCTCGAGCACGCAAGCCTTGCCCCCGAGCGATTCGAACGCGGGCGCCAGCGCGGCGTAATCGTCACAGGGCACCTGGCCCTTGCCGTCGTACCCGAGTTGCGCCGTTTTCAGGATCGCGGGAAACGGGAAGCCGCCTGCCGCGGCCAGGTCCGCTTCGCTTTCGAGCGCGAGATACTCGGCGGTAGCGAGTCCCTGCGCGCGAAAAAAATCCTTCTCCAGCCGGCGGTGCTGCGCGGTGCGCAGGGCATCGGCGGATGGATGTACCGCCACGCTGGCGGCCAGGTAAGCCACGCTGTCAGCGGGTATGTTTTCGAACTCGGTTGTTATCACGGCACAGTGCGTCGCCATGTGATCGAGCGCTTCGCGGTCGTCGTAGGCGCGCGCGAGATGCTCGCTGGCGAGACCACCGGCGGGGCTGGTCGGATCCGGGTCGAGCACGATCACGTCGTAACCGAGGGTGCGCGCCGCCACCACGAACATGCGGCCGAGCTGGCCGCCGCCGAGCATACCGAGCGTTGCACCGGGCAGAATCGCCATGTCAGTTTGCGGGCGGCAGGGTTGCAGCGAGCACCGCGTCGCGCTGGCGGCTGCGAAAATCGTCCAGCGACCGCGCCAGTGCAGGATCCTGGTTGGCGAGCAGGGCAACCGCGAACAGCGCCGCGTTGATCGCGCCGGATTTGCCGATCGCGAAGGTGGCGACCGGGATACCCTTGGGCATCTGCACGATCGAGTAGAGCGAATCCTGGCCACGCAGGTGCTCGCTGGCAACCGGTACGCCGAGCACGGGTAGCCGGGTGTGGGCGGCCAGCATCCCCGGCAGGTGCGCGGCACCACCGGCGCCGGCGATGATACACTGAAAGCCGGCGTCGGCCGCCGCCTTGGCGAATTCAGCCAGCAGCTCCGGCGTGCGATGCGCCGAGACCACGCGCGCCTCGTACTCGACGCCGAAACCCTCGAGGGTGTCGACCGCGTGTTCCATCGTCGGCCAGTCGCTGCTGCTGCCCATTACCACTGCCACTTTTGCCCGTGCCATGGCTCGCTCCGGGGGATGCCCCAAAAAAGCGGGCGATTATAACGCGAAAAGAACGAACCCGTATATGCCGCCGGTCTTCTACCCTGGACCAAGACAAGTTCATCGTGACGAACAACGGTGGAAGATAGCGGTGTAAAAAATGCAGCGTCGAATGACGATTCCGGATCGGCGCATGGTAACATTCGCCGCTTGTTGCCGCTGACGCCGACCATGACCGACACCGCCATCCTCAAGTCCCACATCGAACGGCTCGACCTGATCGCGCGCGGCAAGGTGCGCGACATCTACGCCATCGACGACGCGCACATGCTGATCGTCGCCACCGATCGCCTGTCCGCGTTCGACGTCGTGTTCGACGAACCGGTGCCGGGCAAGGGCGCGCTGCTGACCGAGGTATCCAACTTCTGGTTTGCGCGCACGGCCGACATCGTCACTAATCACCTGACCGATCTCGACCTGCGCGACTACGTCTCCGCGGCGGAGTACGAGCAGCTGCGCGATCGCTCGATCATCGTGCGCCGCCTGCAGACCCTGCCGGTGGAGGCAATCGTGCGCGGTTACGTGATCGGCTCGGGCTGGAAGGACTACCGGGCAACCGGCGCGATCTGCGGCATCGAGCTGCCACCGGACCTGCCGCAGGCCGGCCAGCTGCCGGAGCCCATCTTCACGCCGTCGACCAAGGCCGAGGTCGGCGATCACGACGAAAACGTCAGCTTCGACTCGGTGGCCGACAGGATCGGCCGTGACGTCGCCGAGCAGGTACGCCGCATCAGCATCGCGCTCTACCGCCGCGCCGCCGACCACGCGCGCGAGCGCGGCATCATCATCGCCGATACCAAGTTCGAGTTCGGCCTCGACAGCGATGGCGGGCTGGTGCTGATCGATGAAATCCTGACGCCGGATTCGTCGCGCTACTGGCCGGCCGACGAGTATCGCACCGGCATCAGTCCGCCGAGTTTCGACAAGCAGTTCGTGCGCGACTACCTCGAGACGCTGGACTGGGACAAGACGCCGCCACCACCACCGTTGCCGCCGGAAATCATCGAGCGTACGCGCGCGAAATACCAGCAGGTGCGCGATATCCTGCTCGGCTGAAACCCCGGCCAGGCACGACCCGGAACAAATACTGCTAGAATTCCGCCAGCCTCACTAGCGGAATCCCAGCCATGTTCAGATCCATCGGCACCACCCTCATCACCGGTTTCTTCACCATCGTGCCGGTCATCCTGACGGTATACCTGCTCTACTGGGGCGCGGTCACGTCCGAGGAGGTCATGGGCGACCTGTTACGCAAGCTGTTGCCCGACGTCTTTTACTTCCCCGGACTCGGCACCCTGGCCGGGCTGGTGATCGTGTTTCTCGTCGGCCTGCTGATGAAAGCGGTGCTGGTGCGCCAGGTATTCGCCGTCGGCGAAAATATCATCTACCACCTGCCGATCATCAAGACCGTCTACAGCGCGATTCGCGACCTGTTCGATTTTTTCTCGCCGAAAAAGGACAGCTTTGGCCGCGTGGTCATCGTCTGTCTCGGTGAGGTCGAAATTATCGGCTTCGTCACCCAGGAAGACCCGGACCGCCTGCCCGAAGCGTTTCGCGGCGAAGACACCGTGCTGGTCTACCTGCCGATGAGCTACATGATCGGCGGCTACACCCTGCTGGTGCCGCAGTCCGCCATCCGCCCGTGCAACATGAGCATGGATGAAGCCATGCGCTTCGCGCTGACCGCGGGGATCACCGGTAAAAAAGTACCGCAGGGCAAGGCGCGGGTGAAAACCGCATGAAGGCGATGACCCTGGCGGCTCCGGGGCAGCCGCTCGAGCAGGCGGAACTGCCGGATCCGCAACCCGGCCCGGGGCAGCTGCAGGTACGCGTATCCGCCTGCGGCGTCTGCCGCACCGACCTGCACGTGGTCGACGGTGACCTGACCGAGGCGAAGCTGCCGATCGTGCCCGGCCACGAAATCGTCGGCCGGGTCAGCGCGCTCGGTGACGGCGTCGACGGCTTCGAGCTTGGCCAGCGGGTCGGTATCCCGTGGCTCGGGCATACCTGCGGTACCTGCCCCTATTGCAAACAGGGTGCGGAAAACCTGTGCGACGCGCCGGGTTTTACCGGTTACCAGATCGACGGCGGTTATGCCGAACTGACCGTGGCCGACGCCGACTACTGTTTTGCGCTCGGCGAGGACGGCGACGATGCGGCGCTGGCGCCGCTGCTCTGTGCCGGCCTGATCGGCTATCGCTCGCTGGTCATGGCCGGCGAGGACGCGCGCCGACTGGGCATCTACGGCTTCGGCGCGGCGGCGCACATCGTCACCCAGGTCGCCGCCTGGCAAGGTCGCGAAATCTATGCGTTTACCAGCCCCGGCGACCGTGCCGCGCAGGATTTCGCGCGTTCGATGGGCGCCGCCTGGGCGGGTGGGTCCGACGAGTCCTCACCGGCGGAACTCGACGCGGCGATCATCTTCGCGCCGGTCGGCGCACTGGTGCCGGCCGCTTTGCGCGCGTTGCGCAAGGGCGGCGTGCTGGTGTGCGGCGGTATCCACATGTCGGATATTCCCGCCTTCCCGTACCGCGACCTGTGGGGCGAACGCGTGATTCGTTCGGTGGCCAACCTGACGCGCCAGGACGCGATCGATTTCCTTGCGCTGGCGCCGCGCGTACCGGTACGTACCGAGGTGGTCGCGTATCCGCTGGCGCGGGCCAACGAGGCGCTCGCCGACCTGCGCAGCGGCCGCCTGACCGGCGCCGCGGTGCTGATCCCCTGAATTTATCGCGAACTCGCCGCGCGGCGGCTCCTGCTGCCAGGCCGATAACCGACCGGCAAACGGCGGCGACGGGATCCTGGCCGCCTAGCGCGGCGCCAGTTCGAGCGCGTCCAGTGCGTCGACGATCGGAATCACGTAATTGATGTTTTTCGAGCCGCCGTCGCGCGTGAAAAGCCCGGCCACGGTAATACCGATGACGTTACCCGAACTGTTGAACACCGGACCGCCGGAATTGCCCGGGTTGACCGCCGCATCGGTCTGGTAATAGGGTCGCTCGTCGAGCGTCCGCCGCGCCGAGACGATACCGCGCGTGATCGAGAAATCGAGGCTTTCGTCGAGCGGCGTACCGACGACGTAGATTTCCTCGCCGAGGCGCACCTGGCCGGTATCGATCTGCAGCGGTTTCGTTTTGACGCTGCCTTTGAGCTTCAGCAGCGCGACATCCCGCCCGGGGTGACTGCGCACCACCACGGCACGGCGTTGCTGCCCGCCATGGATCACGATGACTTCTCGATTCTGCCCGACAACGTGCTGATTGGTCAGCACGTAGCCCGGCGATGACACCAGGAAACCGCTGCCGTGGCCGCCGGCCGTGCGCACGGTTACCGCCGCTTTTTCGATCTCGGCGGTCCTGGCAACGAAACTCGATTTCGCGCTGCCGCGCCTGATATCGATGTCGTCGAGCGCTTCTCCCGCGTCGCTGTAACCGGTTTCGAGCATGCGGCTCGTGGTCAGCAGCGCAGCAAACTCCGGTTGCGCAAGCAGGTTCTCGGTAGCCTGGCGAAACGCGAGCCCGGCACTGACCGCGGCGCCGTTGAAGCGGGCGGATTTCTTGAAACTGTTTTCCACGCCCTCGGTGGTGGCCTCGAACACCGTCTGGCGCGCGAGGTTGTCGAACACCTTCCACTCGACCTTGAGGTAGGTCGCGTTCTGGGTAAAGGTCCGCAGGTTGGGCGCGCTGCGGCTGCCGCAGTGCGACAGGCGGATATCGGTGATCACGGCGGCGAGACTCAGGTCGTTGCCGCCGACCTGTTCCATGGCGAAGGTCCTGTCGCCGGCGACGGCGTAGCCGTTGTCCTCGAAAGCCTCGTCGAAGTGCTGCTTGAACTCGGTCTGCCTGGCAATGTACCTGGCGTTGTTGAGCGTCAGCTTACCCTGCAGGATGCACGGGAAAGGTGTCGCCGGCGCCTTGTCGCTCTGGCGCAGGCGCTCCGCCTTTTTACCGGCTTCGCGAGTGTACTTGTAGGTTTGTCCGAGCGCCGCTTCGGCTTCGGCATCACCCTGGTAATCGAGCGATATGTGCTCGAGCAAAACTGTTCTCGATTGCTCGGCGGCAGCCTTGCGAATGGGCTCGAGCCGTTGCACGCTCGGAAAACGATGCGCCGAGACGGGCTTGTTTTTCTTGACATTGACGACCTTGGCCTCGCCGCCAGCACCCGGCGGCGGCTTGTCGGAAAAATGTACCTTGCCGTTTTCATCGGTCCACTTGTACAGCTCCGCCTGCAAGGCCGGTGCGGCCAGCAGCGTCATAGCCAGCAGCGTCAAGGAGGTGTAGCGAGCCCGTGTTTGCATAATCGATCGTTTGCCCTGTACCGGCTGCGCTTGCGCGGGGTTTCAACTCGACCCCGGCAGCTCCGGCGATAAAAAAAGTATAGTCAAACGGCGCGAAATTGCGCCCGCGGGGCAAGCCGGCGGTCAGAAATAGTAAGCCAGTTCCAGCAACAGGAAGTCGTCGTGCTCGAAGGCCGCGAGCACGTCGTCGCCGTCGATATTGGAGAAGGTCTGCAATTCGAGGATGGCCTTCCAGCTAGCGCCGAAACGGCGGCTGCCCTCGACGCGGAAACTGCGGCTGCCCTTGTCGACGTCGACGATCAGGCCGGCGAGGATTTCGCTGGACTGCTGGTCGTTGAAAGTGAAGCGAGTAGCGACAAAAACATCGCGGTCGAAGGCGCCGCGGTCGTTCTCGGGCCGGTCGTCGTGCGAATACTCGAGCAGCAGGCCGAGGTCCAGGTCGGATTCGTAAACCCCGTACAGGGTGTATTCGAATCCCCCGACCGCGGCGTTGAAGTCATTCGAACGGGCATTGCGGTGGATGTATTCGAGCTTGTAGATCCAGTCCTGGTAAATCAGCTGCGCGTCGAGGCCGAACTGCGTCATCTGCTCGTAAAACGGGATCAGCACCGCCTTGCCGCCAGCATCGGTCCCCGGCAGCAGCAGTGGATCGCGGCTGGTGCCGTCGAACAGCGACAGCCCCAGGTCGAGGTCACCGTAGGTCTGCGAGAAACGCAGGGCGAAATCGACGTGCGCGTCCTCGTCCGAGGATTCGTACTCGGCCTGGTCGGTGTCGACCACCAGCGGCGGGCGCAGCCGGCCCTCGGCTTCCTGGAAGGTGCGTTCGCGAAAGCCCGGCAGCACCAGCAAGTCGAGCACGCCCCAGTCCTGGTAGCGCTTCCAGTGCAGCATCGGCTGGCCGAGTTTCTCCTCGCGGTCGATACCCTCGACCAGGTCGACCTGGTTGATCACGTCGACCAGGTGCTGCGATTCGGTCACGCCCCAGAACATGGTGTTGACGCCGACGCGCCACTCGTTGTCGCCGTCGATGCGCAGCCACAGCAGCTCGCGCAGGTCGGCGTGCTCACGACCGGCATCTTTATTGTCGGCGCGCAGGAAAAGCTCGACGCTCCAGAGGTCGTTGCCGTCGTTCCACTCGCCGTTCCAGCGTGGTTCGAAGGAGAAGGTTACGTTGTCGTCGAACTGCCCGTCGAACTGCGCAGACTCGGTGTAGGTCTGGGTCTCGACCGCGACGTTACCGGAAAACCCGGCCTGTGCCAGGCTCGCGAACGGCAGCAGGCAGGTACAGGCGAGTCGCCGCACGTCAGTTACCGCGCTTGAGCGCCTGCGAGCGGAAGTCGCGATCGGTCAACCCGGTTCTGAAGCGGTAGTTGTTCCACTCGAGCAGGGTGCTCTTGCCGGTCTGGTGATTTTGCATGAACATTTTTCCGGGCCGCCAGTAATGGCCGAGAAACTGCTGGAAATCGCTCGCGGTCAGGGTCTTGAGCAAGGCTTTCTTGCGATCGTAGAACTCGGCCCTGACCAGCCGGTAACCGGCCTGGTCGATCCACGCAACCTCGCGCGTGTAGCCGGAGAACTCGTACGCGGGATAACGCTCGATCACGTAACACTGCCACTCGCCGCAGGGTTCCTCGCGCAGGTAGCGGTAGCTGTACTTTTCCACCTCCTGTGAACCCAGGTCTTCGAAAGCGAAGGTCGAACCCATGAACGGGCCGGACTTGTTGCGCGACGAAATCCGCTTGACCCGTTTCAGCGCCGGCAGGTACAGCCACTGGTCGTCGGGCTCGAGCCCGTGCGAATAGGTCAGCATCCTGGTGCCCCTGACGTCGGCCGGCTGGTCGAAAATCGACAGGCTCTTGTCGCCGTCACCCTCGACCTCGAGGGTCTTGATGCGGATATTGCGTTGCGCGGTTTCACCGGCCTTGTTGATCAGCGTCATGACCATGTCGGCGGTGAAATCGCCGAAGCCCTTATCGTAGGCATCCGCCGCCCGCGCGATTTCGAGGCCCTTTTCCTCGGGCGTCTGCGCGCCGGCAAGAACCGGCAGCAGCGCGACCAGTACGGCGATCAGGAATTTTCGGGGCAGCATGCGATTACTCCTTGCGATCCAGTGCGGGCAGCAGCCCGGGCGCGGCTTCGTCCCTGTCCTTCGAGGGGCCGTCGAGCGCCATCAGGATCGGCGGCAGCAGCAGGAAATCGGCGACGATGGCAAACACGATGGTGGCCGCGGTCATCATCGCCATGTGCGCGTTCAGGGTAAACGCGGAAAACATCAGCACCGTGAAACCCGCGACCAGCACGATCGACGTCGCCACCAGCGCCAGCCCGACGGTATCGAAGGCATAACGTACCGCGTCCGGCGCAGCGAGACCTTTCTCGCGCCGTGCACGCAGGTACTTGCTGAGAAAATGCACGGTGTCGTCGACCACGATGCCGAGGGTCATGCCGGTAACCACCGACAGCGCGAGACCGACCTGCCCGACCGCGATACCCCAGGCACCGAAGGCCAGCGCCGCCGGGATCAGGTTCGGCACCAGGCTCAGCAGTCCGATCTTGATCGACCTCAGCGCGAACACGAGGATCAGCGAGATCAGCACCAGCGCGATCGTCGTACCGAGCAGCATGCTGCGTATGTTGCGCTCGCCGATGTGGCTGAACATGATGGTCGGGCTCGAACCCTCGTTGTGCATGCTCGCCGGTGCGTTGTCGCGCAGCCATTGCTGCGCGCGCTGTTCCAGTGCGAGTACCGAGTTGGTCGTCATGTGCTGCAGCATCACGGTCATGCGCGTCGCCGACTTGTCGATATCGAGCTGGTTGTTCAGGTCCAGGCCGTAGGGCAGCGACATCTCGTACAGCAGCAGGTACTGCGCCGCCAGCTCGCGCTCCTCGGGCAGGCGATACCAGGCGGGATCGTCCCCGTGCATGCTCTTGTTGAGCCGCTTGAAGGTATCGGCGATCACGTTGACGTGAATCACCCCGGGTTGCTCGCGAAACCAGTTGGCGAAGTTCTCCATGTGCCGCTGGAACCCGGGGTCGCTGACGCCGCCTTCCATGCCCGACTCGAGCGAGTAGTCCACCAGGTAGAGCCCGCTGAGGTTATCGTTGGCGAAATCGGCATCGCGGCGAAACTCGATGCGCTCGCTGAAGTACTGCACAAAATTGTCGTTGAGCTCGTTCTGCGGGATGAATGAAATCAGCGCGATGCTGGCGAGGCTCATACCGATCAGCAGCCGGCGGCGCCTGGCGATGACGAACTCGGCAAAGCGCGCCATGAGCCTGCTGCTGTAGCCGACCGGGTTCCGGTCCGACTCGGGCAGCAGCATCATCGCCGCGGGCAGAAAGGTGACGCTCAGCACGAACGCGATCATGACGCCGATGGCGACGATATTGCCGAGGTCGTGAAACGGCGGCGCATCGGAAAAGTTCATGCTCATGAAACCGATCGCGGTAGTGATACTGGTGAGGAAAATCGGCTGCAAGTTGATGCGGATACTGTCGATCATGGCTTCCTCGCGCGTCTCACCCTTCTGCCGCATCAACAGGTAATTCATCAGCACGTGCACGCTGTCGGCAATCGCCATGGTCGGGATGATCATGATCGCGGAGAACGACGGCGGCGTCAGCTCGATGCCGAGCCAGAACGCGGTACCGAGCGCGCCGACGATGGAAAAGATGATGATGGCGAACGCCGACAGGGTACCGGACCAGCGCTTGACCCACAGGAACAACACGATCATGAACAGCACCAGCATGCCCGGGAACAGGGTCGACATATCCTGCTGGGTCGCTTCCGGGAACGCCTGGTTCATCATCGCGATACCGGTCAGGCGCACTTCGTAACCGGCGAAGCGTTGCTGGAACTCGCTGCGCAGCTCGCGCGCGAAGGCCACCACCTGCGGGTTTTCCGTGATCTGGTCGACGCCCGGCAGCTCGACGGTGATGTTGATCCCGGTGACGTGTGCCCGCGGCGACACCAGGCGGTTGACCAGCACCGGTTCGTTGAGCGCAACCTCGCGAATCCGCCGCAGCTCCTCGTCGCTCAGCGTTTGCGGTTCGTAGGCAAGGTCCTCGACCAGCAGGTCGTCGCCGTCGGCCGAGGTGTGCTGGTAATTGGTGAGCGAATCCACCCGGATCGAAAACGGCGTTTCCCAGGCGCGCTCGGTCAGCCATGCGACCGCCGTAAGGGTTTCGCGGGTAAACACCTGGCCGCTTTCCGGCGCCAGCACGATCATGACATTATCGTTGCGCGCGTAAGTATCCTGCAGGTTTTCGAAGGCCAGCAGCTGCGGATTATCCTTGCCGAAAAATACGCGGTAATCGTTGGTGAAGGCGGCATGCTGCAGGCCCGTGGCCATGGCCAGGATCCACAGCAGCGACAGGATTATCGTCTTCCATTTGTGCCGCAGGATAAATTCGGCGTAACGCCTGGCCATGCTCGGGTACCTTTTACTTCCTTATGAGTCGCAGTAGCTGAACCAGGCCCTGCCCGCAGAGATACAGCTTGTCCAGGCTTTGCGATACCTTGGCCGCGTTCAGGCCGCCTTCCATGATCGAGGCCATGGTGACACCCATCGTGTACGGATCCACTTCGTCGACGATCAGCTCCATCTCCTTCGCCCGAATCAGCATATCGGCAATGGACTGGTGCCACTGCTCGTAGATGGCGGTCAGGCGGGTACGGAAGCCCTCGTCTATCGGCGCCATTTCCTGCGCCAGCACCGACAGCGGGCAACCGAGTTCGATATCGGTCATCGAAAACGCATCGCCCACGCGTTGAATGAAGGCAACGAAACCCTCGATCGGGTCAGCGAAATCTTCCAGCGGCTGGATGAAGCCGAGATGAATACGCTCCGCGATGACTTCATCGACCACGGCGTAGCCGAGCTCGGTCTTGTCGCGAAAATGGTGATACAACGCGCCCTTGGTAGCGCCGGTGTGCGCGAGGATGTGGCTCAGGCTGGCCGACTGAAAACCGTTGAGGTGAATTTCCTTGTAGGCCGCAAACAGGATTCGCTCGCGCGTATCGGGCTTACGCTCGTGCAGCGGCCGCCACCAGTAGACGTCGTTGTCGGTAAATCCGGTCACCGGGCAACCATACATACCGACCGGTATGTATGTCAATCACCGAATACCTCGGCTCGCTAACGCGTCAGCAACTGCGACAGGTCGCGATTACCCCAGAAAAGCGCTGCCGAACAGCAGCACCGCCAGCGGCACCGGCGCGACCGCAAGCGCAATCGTCAACAGGAAGCCTGGAATCGAAAACAAACGACTGATCCCGGCAAACAGCGCAATCCCGCCGCCACCACCGATGAGGTAGTTGCCAGGCAAATTCAGCAAAACTGCCAGCGCAAGGTAACGGTAGCGCAGTAACAGCGGTCCGGCACCCCGAGGCGCTCGCTCGATCATCGCGGCCAGGCTTCGCTTGCGACCAAGTGAACGTATTTCCCGCAGGCGCCGCTCCAGGCGGAGCCACCCGAGGCGCGCAACGCGGTCGATGAGCCACTCGAGCGGGACCAGGCGGCCAACCAGGAACGCGAGTGCCAATCCACCCAGCGTGCATAAATAGACCAGTGGTGCAATCTTGGGTCCCAGCGTCGCCATCAGTGCGATACCAATCTCCGCGCCCGGCACGAACGGGATGGCCAGCAGCAGCGTGTAGAGCGACGCGGTAACCATGATGGTGTAGTGAACCCTGTCTTCGGTAGACGGGCGAATGGAGAAATCCAGGGACTCGAAAAACTGTCGCGCCAACAGGTTCGCGACCAGCAGCAAACAGACAAGCAGTACGCCCTTGACGGCGAGCCGCCAGCCTGAAAACGCAGCGGGCGGCGTCTCGCTCACATCAGTCGGGCGCCGAGGTAGCGGCGACCAGCTCGCCTTCGAACTCGAAGATCGTTTCGACCGTCCAGTACCAGCGACGAGCCATCCATGACGAACGACCGCTGATGCGACCATTTTCGACCGTGCCGCGCCAGACGATAGTTGCATCCTTGTAGGGGCAGCGGGTTTCGCTGATGAACTCTACCCTGTCACCGTCGACTCGCGTGAAGTAGGGTCGCGCCGGGTACTCGCATCGCAGTTCGCACTCCTTGGAAACGAAGGTGCCGTTCTCGAACACGAAACGGTCGGCCGTATCCTTGGGTTTGCCGGAAGGGCCGAGCATGCCGACGAAAGTAAGCCCATCGAGCGGTCCGGCGATTATCCGGGATCCGGCGCCATCCGCGGCTGGTGATTCCGCTGCCGCCGAATGTAACGCAAGCAATCCGAGTACCATCGCCACCGACAACACGCATCGCATGCGCATGATCGATATCATCGCGCTTCCGCACCTGCTCCCCGCCGAACGGGGATCCGTTCAAGAAGGACTGAACAGCATACGCCTGTTGTCGGGTGAGCGCAAAAAGCGTGGCTAGAGCGCGACGACGACGCGTACCGCGTCGAGGCGCAGGCGCGCATGGCCGAGCGCGCCGCGGAAGTGTTCGAGCTGATCGCGAAAGAACGCGATCTCGTCGTCGCGCACCCCGGGATTGACGACCTGCAGCGCGGTCAGGCGCTCGATTTCGTGGCCGAGCAGCGCCTCGCCGCGTTGCTCGGCGGCACGCACCAGACCCGGTACGCGGGTATCGGCCATGATCTCGGCGGCTTCGAGCATGCGGCCGAGTTCGTTTTCGCGCGCCTTGACGATCTTGATCGCGGTGTCGCGATCGACGCGCTGCGCCACCAGCTGGCCGCCGTCGAGATCGAACCTGTCGCCGTGGTCGCCGCCGGCTTCGTCGACCACGACACGCACGCTGGCGTTGGGAAAATAGCGTTCGCCATGACTGCGAAAATCGTCGCTGAATTCCATCAGGAAATGACACTCGGCCAGCAGGCTGCCCGGCCGCGTGCCGGTGTAGGCCACCGCCACCAGCGCGGTGTTGCCGAATTCGCTGGACAGCACCATGTCCATCGCGTTGCGCACGAACGGGTGTTCCCAGCTGAGAAAATGCAGGTCCTCGCCGGCCAGCGCCGCGCTGCGCTGGTAAGTCACGGTCATGCCGTCCTCGGGCAATCCCGGCATCGGCGCGAGCATGTTGTCACCGGGCGTGATTACCCAGCGATCCTGGCCGCGGATCTCGCTGTTGACGCCGTAACAGTCGTAGATCTTCTCCATGTAGCCGAACAGGTCGAATATCGACTCGCGCGCGAGCGCCTCGTCGATTAACGCGTCGGCTACCTGCGACCGGCAGGAATTGATTTCGAGCAGGCGATCGCGGCCGCGCTGCAGCGCGGCGTCGAGTTCGGCATGCAGCGCGCGGCTGCGCTCGATGAAATCGTCCGCCGGCGATTGCGGCTCGGCCAGCAGTTGCTCCAGTTCGACGCGCAGCTGCACGTAAACCGAGTGGCCGGCCGGGCAGGTGTGGCGAAAGGCGTCCAGCGCCTCGTGATACCAGCGGAACAGCAGCGCTTCCGCGCTGCCCTCGACATAGGGTACGTGGATATGGATGACCGCGTTCTGGCCGATCCGGTCGAGGCGGCCGATGCGCTGCTCGAGCAGATCCGGATTGTGCGGCAGGTCGAACAGCACGAGATGGTGGGCGAACTGGAAGTTGCGGCCCTCGCTGCCGATCTCGGACGACACCAGTACCTGGGCGCCGTCATAGGTTTCGGCGAACCAGGCCGCGGCGCGATCGCGCTCGACCAGGGTCAGGCCCTCGTGGAACAGCGCCGCGCGGATACCGTGGCGCTGCTGCAGCCAGCCCGCGAGATCGATCGCGGTCTCGGCCGCGGCCGCGATCACGAGCACCTTGCGCTCGCGCTTTGCGCGCAGGAAATCGACCAGCCAGTCGCGCGCGGGTGCTTCCCCCGCGGCGGGCGCGGGCAACGCCACCGGATGCACCTCGCGCTCGGGAAATCCCTGCACCACGTGACGCGTGTTGCGAAACAGCACGCGCCCGGTGCCGTGGCGATCGAGCAGGTCGTCGAGTTCCTGCACGCGCTGCGGATCGTCGAGCATGGCCTCGGCCTGTTGCGCAAGCTCGGCGTAACCCCGTTCCTCGGCCAGGAACCGCTCGAGGCTCGCGAAACGGTCCGGGTCGAGCAGGCGCAGGCGCGCAAAATGACTTTCCTTGCCCAGCTGCTCCGGGGTCGCGGTCAGCAGCAGCAGGCCCGGGGTTTTTTCCGCCAGGCTCTCGATGAGGCGATACTCGGGACTGACCGCGTCGGGCGACCAGGCGAGGTGGTGCGCCTCGTCGACCACCAGCAGGTCCCATTCGCCGTCACGCGCACAGGCCGCCTGGCGCGGGCTGGCGGCGAGGAACTCGAGGCTGCACAACACCAGCTGCTCGCCGTGAAACGGATTCTCGCTGCCGTCGATTTCGGCTTCCGGGTGTTCCGGGTCGAGCAGTCGATCGGCGTCGAAAATACTGAACATCAGGTTGAAGCGGCGCAACATTTCGACCAGCCACTGGTGCAGCAGCGATTCCGGCACGACGATCAGCACGCGGCGCGCGCGCTCCAGCAGCAGTTGCTGGTGCAGGATCAGGCCGGCCTCGATGGTCTTGCCGAGCCCCACCTCGTCGGCCAGCAAAACCCGCGGCGCGTAGCGACGCGATACCTCGTGCGCGATGTAGAGTTGATGCGCAATCAGGCTGGTGCGACAGCCGGCAAGGCCGTAAACCGGCGACTGCAGCAGATGATTGGCAATTTCCCGCGTTCGACAGCGCAGGTTGAACCACTTGTTGCGATCGATTTGCGCATTGAGCAGGCGCTCGGCCGGCTGGTTCAGCTGCAGGAAATTACTCAGCCGCCCCTCCGGCAGGTCGACCGCAGTACCGTGTTCGTCCTCGCAGCGATAGGTGATGAGCCCGGCGGATTCCTGCACCTCGAGCACGCGCAGGGGCGTGCCGTCCTGCCGCTCGACCCAGTCGTCGACGCGAAAACGCACCCGCGTCAACGGCGCATCGGCGCGGGCATAGATACGGGTTTCCCCGGTGGCTGGAAAAACGATGCTGACGGTACGGTGTTCGACCTCGATGACCATGCCGAGGCCGAGGTGAAGTTCGGCCGCACTGATCCAGCGCTGGCCGATGTCGAATTCCTGCATGGCTGCCGGGTTCCTTGAAGTCGCGCGATTATATCAGCCGAGCGACCGCGATCACCACCATCGCGGTTGCAGTCGCGCGGCAAGTTGCACAGAATGCGCGCATGATCGCGCTCGACGACAACGGCTACTTTATCACCGGTTCGGATACCGACGCCGGCAAGACCTACGTCGGCTGTGAAGTCGTGCGCCAGCTGAACGTCGCGGGCATCGCCCTCGAAACCCGCAAGCCCGCCGAGTCGGGCTGCCAGCCCGATGCCAGCGGCATCCTGCTGACCCACGACGCCGCCGCGCTGCAGGCCGCCAGCGGCGAGCGTGAGCCGATCGAGCGCATAGCCCCGTACCGGTTTCGCGCTGCGTTGGCGCCGCATCGGGCCGCGCGCCTGGAAAACCGCGAACTTCGCCTGCAGCAATTAATCGATGCCTGCCAGCGCGACGACCCGAATCACCGCCTGATCGTGGAGGGTGCCGGCGGCTTCCTGTCGCCGCTGGCCGAGGACGGTCTCAACGCCGACCTCGCCGCGGCGCTGCAACTGCCGTCGATCGTCGTCGTGCGCGATCGTATCGGCGCGGTCAACCAGGCCCTGATGACCGTCGAGGCCGTGAACAATCGCGGTCTCGTCGTGGCCGCGGTGGTCATGAACCGGGTCGACGCCGAGATCGAGCCCGGCATGGACAACGCCGCCGACCTGCGCGCCTGGTGCGATCTTCCCGTGTTCGCCTGCGCACACGCGCAGCCGCTGCCGCCAATGTTCGAGATCCCGCGTGGCTGATCTTCGGCTAGCGAGCGCGGCGCGGCGCTGACGGCATTGCAGCGGGGATACGCGCTCATCCTGGCCGGCTACATCGGCTGGGGACTGTTTCCGCTCTACTGGGCGCTGTTGACCCACGTGCCTGCCCTCGAAGTGCTGCTGCACCGCATGGCCTGGTCACTGCCGCTGCTCCTGCTGCTGGTCGGGCTGAGCGCTCGTCGACGCAGCCAGGTACGCGCCGCGCTGGCCAGCTGGCGCGAGCTGCGCTGGCTGGCGCTGACCGGCCTGATCGTCAGCTTCAACTGGGGCATCTATATCTGGGCGGTGGCCAACGCGCGGGTCATCGAGGCGAGCATGGGTTACTTCCTGACGCCGCTGATGAACGTACTCGGCGGCATCCTGGTATTCGGCGAACGGCTCGACCGCCTGCGCGTGCTGGCGCTCGCCTGCGCCGCCGCCGGCGTGGCCTGGTACATCGCGAGTACCGCGCTGGTACCCTGGGTCAGCCTGCTGGTCGGTAGCAGTTTTGCCGCTTACGGCCTGCTGCGCAAAAAAATATCGACCAACGCGATCCCCGGCCTGCTGATCGAAATACTGCTGCTGCTGCCGTTCACGCTGGCCGCCATCCTGTGGCTGCACGGGCGCGATGAAGCCCGCTTTCTCAAGCTCGATTTTGCCACCGACTTCTGGCTGGTGCTGGGCGGCACGGTCACGGTAGTACCGCTGGCGCTGTTTACCGCCGGCGCTCGCCTGCTGCCGATGACGACGGTCGGTATCCTGTTTTACGTCACGCCTTCACTGCAGTTCCTGTGCGGCTGGCTATGGCTCGGCGAAGCCCTGGATCTCGACAAGCTGATCGGTTTTTGCGCCATCTGGACCGGGTTGGCGATCTTCAGTTACAGCCTGCTGCGCCCGGGCGAAACGCGGGTAAAGACTGGTTAGTGACGGGATAATCCCGAGGTGTGCGCTGATCAGGCGACGAAGTGCGGCATGTTACCGACCTCGACGACCTTCATCGCGTTGGTGCCGCCCCCGGTTCCCATCAGGTCGCCCTTGGTAATAATGACCAGGTCGCCGTCGGCAATCGTGCCGCGTTTGTGCATCAGGTCGACCGCCTCCTGGTTCGCCTCGGCATGGTTGGTGTGGATAGTCGGGAAATAGATCGGGAACACGCCGCGATAGAGGTTGACCTTGCGCAGGGTGGAATCGTGCCGCGACAGCGCGTAGATCGGTATGCCCGAGCTGATGCGCGACATCCACAGCGCGGTCGAACCCGACTCGGTCAGGGTTGCGATCGCGCGCACGCCGAGATGATTGGCGGTGTACATGCTGGCCATCGCGATCGCTTCGTCGACCCGCTCGAACACGTCGTCGAGGCGATGGCGCGACTTGATCGCGCGCGCGTGCTGTTCCGCGTTATCGCAGATATCCGACATTGCCGCGACGGTTTTTGCCGGGTAGGCGCCGGTCGCGGTCTCCGCCGACAGCATCACCGCGTCGGTCCCGTCGAGCACCGCGTTGGCGACATCGAACACTTCGGCGCGGGTTGGAATCGGGTTGTCGCGCATCGATTCCATCATCTGGGTCGCGGTGATCACGACACAGTTGAGCGCGCGCGCCTTGCGAATGATGTCCTTTTGCGCCGCGGGCAGCTTGGCGTCACCGATCTCGACCCCGAGATCGCCGCGCGCGATCATGATCGCGTCCGACGCGCGGATGATTTCGTCGAGATTTTCGAGCGCTTCGGCGCGCTCGATCTTGGCCACCAGCCCCGCCTGGCTACCCGCCTCGCGCAGCAGCCGCCGCGCGGTTTCGATATCCTCGGCGTTGCGTGGAAATGACACCGCGACGAAATCGGCATCGATCAAGGCCGAGGTCTTGATATCTTCGCGGTCCTTCGGCGTCAATACCTCGGCCGTCAGTCCGCCGCCCTTCAGGTTGATGCCCTTGTTATCGGACAGCGTGCCGCCGACCTGCACGCGGCAGTGCACCTGGCTGCCCTCGACCGACTCGACCTCGAAGATCAGGCGTCCGTCGTCCAGCACCAGCAGGTTACCGGGGCCGACGTCGTCGGGCAGTTTCTGGTAAGTCACACCGACACCGTCACGATCGCCGTCGCCGTCGGCGCGCGCGGTATCGAGCACGAATGGATCGCCCACCTCGAGCTCTACCGAGCCGTCGCGAAACTTGCACACGCGGATTTTCGGCCCCTGCAGGTCGGTCAGGATGGCGAGGTGACGATTGTTATCGTGACCGATGCGACGGATTTTCTCCGCGCGCGCCTGGTGTTCCGCGGGCGTGCCGTGAGAAAAGTTGAGTCGCAGGACGTCGACGCCTGCCTTGATCAGCTCGTCGATCGCGTCATCGGACTCGGTCGCCGGTCCGATGGTGGCCACGATCTTGGTCCTACGCGGTACGTTGCGTGTAATCGGCATAACGTTGTTCCAGCATCGCGACCGCGGGCAGCTGCTTGCCCTCGAGAAACTCGAGAAAAGCACCGCCGCCGGTCGAGATGTAGGAAATACGATCGGCGATGCCATACTTGTCGACCGCGGCCAGCGTATCGCCGCCGCCGGCGATCGAAAACGCGTCGGAGTCCGCAATCGCAGCGGCCAGCACCCGCGTGCCTTCACCGAACTGGTCGAACTCGAATACGCCGACAGGTCCGTTCCATACGATAGTGGCCGCCTGTTGCATGATTGTTGCAAAACGCGCGGCGGTTTGCGGACCGATATCGAAGATCATGTCGTCGTCGGCAACGTCCTCGACCGCCTTGATCTCGGCGGCCGCGGATTCGGCAAACTCCTTGCCGCAGACGACATCGGTCGGCACCGGTATTTCCCGCCCGGCCGCCGCGGCCGCGGCCATCAGGCGCTGTGCTTCGGGAACCAGGTCGGTTTCGACCAGCGACTTGCCGACGGGGTAGCCGGCCGCCGCGATAAAGGTATTGGCGATACCACCGCCCGGAATCAACTGGTCGACGACGCCGGACAGCGCATCCAGCACCGTCAGCTTGGTCGACACCTTGGCGCCGCCGACGATCGCGACCACCGGGCTTTTCGGCTCGTGCAGGGCCTTGCCCAACGCGTCGAGCTCGGCCGCGAGCAGCGGGCCGGCGCAGGCAACCGGCGCAAGGCGGCCGACGCCATGGGTCGACGCCTGGGCGCGATGCGCGGTGCCGAACGCATCCATGACGAAGATATCGCACAGCGCCGCGTAGGCCTGCGCCAGGGCTTGATCATCGGCTTTTTCACCCGGGTTGAAGCGCACGTTTTCGAGCAGCGCGACTTCACCATCGGCCAGCTCCGGGGCCCGCTGCAGGTAGTCGTCGACCAGCCGTAGCGGTCGATCCAGCGCCTGCGCGAGGTAATCCGCCACCGGCCGCAGCGAAAACTGCGCCTCGGGTTTACCCTCCTCCGGCCGGCCCAGGTGCGACATGATCATTAGCCTGGCGCCGGCCTCGATGCAGTGTCGTATCGCCGGCAGGGAGGCCAGTATGCGCTGATCGCTCGCGACCGCCCCGTCCTTGATCGGAACGTTCAGGTCCTGGCGAATCAGCACGCGCTTGCCGGCCAGTTCCAGGCCGGTCATTTCGAGCACGGCCATGGCGCAATCAGCCCGCGACGACGCGCGCCATCTCCACGACCTTGCAGGAGTAACCCCACTCGTTGTCGTACCAGGACACGACCTTGACGAAGGTGTCGTCGAGCTGGATGCCGGCGTCGGCATCGAAAGTCGAGGTGTTGGATTCACCGCGGAAATCGGTCGATACGACCTTGTCCTCGGTGTAGGCCAGCACACCTTTCATCGGGCCCTCGGCGGCGGCCTTCATCGCCGCGCAGATATCGTCGTAGCTGGCGCCCTTGTCAAGCTCTACGGTCAGGTCCACTACCGACACGTTGGAGGTGGGCACGCGAAACGCCATGCCGGTCAGCTTGCCGTTGAGTTCGGGCATGACCTTGCCGACCGCCTTGGCCGCGCCGGTCGACGACGGGATGATGTTTTCCAGGATACCGCGGCCACCGCGCCAGTCTTTCATCGACGGCCCGTCGACGGTTTTCTGGGTTGCGGTTGCGGCGTGCACGGTCGTCATCAGGCCGCGCCTGATGCCGAAACTGTCGTGCAGCACCTTGGCGATCGGCGCCAGGCAGTTGGTGGTGCAGGACGCGTTGGAGATGATCGCTTCGCCGGCGTACTGGTCGTCGTTGACGCCCCTGACGAACATCGGCGTGTCGTCTTTCGACGGCGCCGACATGATGACCTTGCGGGCGCCCGCGTCGATGTGCTTCTGCGCGGTTTCCTTGGTCAGGAACAGGCCGGTGGCCTCGACCACGACATCGACGTCGAGTTCACCCCAGTTGAGATCGGCCGGATCGCGCTCGGCGGTCAGGCGAATGCGATTGCCATCGACTACCAGCGTGCTGCCATCGACCGTGACGTCACCCTTGAAGCGGCCGTGCACCGAATCGTGCGTCAGCATGTAGGCGAGGTATTCGGGGTCGATCAGGTCGTTGATACCCACGATCTGGACGTCTTCGTAGTCCTGCGCGGCGCGAAACACCATGCGGCCGATGCGGCCGAAGCCATTGATTCCGACTCGTATCGTCATTTTTGTCTCTCCGTTAGTCTCAAGTTAGGTTTAGTCTTTGCCCAGCAGGCTGGACACGGCGTCCACCACTTTGCCGACGGTGAAGCCGAAATACGAGAACAGCTCTTTGGCCGGCGCTGATTCGCCGAAGCTGTCGATACCGATCACGATACCGTCGAGACCGACATACTTGTACCAGCCAGCGGTAGCCGCGGCCTCGATAACCACGCGCGCGCTGACGCCGGGGGGCAGCACGGCATCGCGGTACTCGCGCGGCTGCTGTTCGAACACCGCGGTATTCGGCATCGACACGACGCGCAGCTTTTTGTCCTCGAGCGCCTCGGCTTCGAACGCGGCCACCGCGAGTTCGACCTCGGAACCGGTGGCGATGATGATCGCGTCCGGCTTGCCGTCGCAATCGCGCAGGATGTAGCCGCCGTGCTCGATCGCTGCAATCTGCTCGGCATCGCGCTGCTGGTGCCTGAGTCCCTGGCGCGACAGCACCAGGCAGGTCGGCCCCTTGTCGTTTTCGATTGCCGCCTTCCAGCTGACCGCGGTCTCGACGCCATCGCAGGGTCGCCATAGCGACAGGTTCGGGATCATGCGCAGCGACGGCGTATGCTCGACCGCCTGGTGGGTGGGACCGTCCTCGCCGAGGCCGATCGAATCGTGGGTGTAGACGAAAATGCTGCGGGTTTTCATCAGGGCGGCCATGCGCACGGCGTTGCGCGCATAGTCCGAGAACACCAGGAAGGTCGCGCCGAAGGGAATGAACCCGCCGTGTAACGCGATGCCGTTCATCATCGCGCTCATGCCGAATTCGCGCACGCCGTAGTTGACGTAGTTGGCGGCCGGCGACTCCGCGCGCATCGGCCGGTGGCCCGACCACTCCGTGCCGTTCGAACCACCGAGGTCGGCCGATCCGCCGAACAGTTCCGGCAGCAGCGGCGAGAAAGCTTCCAGTGCCGCCAGCGACGACTGCCGCGTCGCCCTGGTTTCGGCGGCCTCGTCGATGCTCGCGACGAAGGCCTGCGCCTCCTCCGCCCAGCCTGCCGGCAGTTCGCCCGCCAGGCGGCGTTCGAACTCGTCGGCCAGCTCGGGATAGGCCGCGCGGTAGGCGTCGAACTTCTCCTGCCAGGCCGCTTCGACAGCCTCGCCCGCGGTACGATGGTTCCAGCCCTGGTACACTTCCTCCGGGATTTCGAAGGCCGCATGCTCCCAGCCCAGGGCTTCGCGGGTCAGCTCCACTTCTTCTTCACCCAGGGGCGCGCCGTGGCAGGTATGGCTGCCCGCCTTGTTGGGCGATCCGAAACCGATCTGGGTTTTGCAGCACAGCAGCGACGGCCGCGCGGTGATTGCGCGCGCGGCCTCGATCGCGATCTTGATCTCGTCCGGATCGTGGCCGTCGACCTCGACCACGTGCCAGCCATAGGCCTCGAACCGCTGCGGGGTGTTATCCAGAAACCAGCCCTCCACCTTGCCGTCGATCGAGATACCGTTGTCATCCCAGAAGGCGATCAGCTTGCCGAGCCCGAGCGTTCCGGCCAGCGAGCAGGCCTCGTGCGAGATGCCCTCCATCAGGCAGCCGTCGCCGAGAAAAACGTAGGTAAAGTGGTCGACAATATTGAAATCGTCGCGGTTGAATTCCGCCGCCAGCGCGCGCTCGGCGATCGCCATGCCGACCGCGTTGGTGATGCCCTGCCCGAGCGGACCCGTGGTGGTTTCGATGCCGGGCGCGTAACCGTGCTCGGGATGGCCGGGGGTCTTGGAATGCAGCTGGCGAAAGTTGCGCAGGTCCTCGATGGTGACATCGTAACCGGTCAGGTGCAGTACCGAGTACGGCAGCATCGAACCGTGGCCGTTGGACATGACGAAGCGGTCACGATCGCTCCATTCCGGGTTCGACGGGTTGTGGCGCATGAAATCGTTGTACAGCACCTCGGCGATATCCGCCATCCCCATCGGCGCACCGGGATGACCGGAATTGGCTTTCTGCACAGCGTCCATGCTGAGCACGCGAATCGCGTTGGCGAGCGTTTTACGTGATGCCATGAATTTCCCCCGATCTCGCACCTTAAATCATTAAGGCCTTGATTTGCTTAAAAAAATACTGGTTGCCGCGATACAAAAACCGACTGGAACCGGTTGCCGGACACGGCGTTTCAGGCGCGCCGAAAAACAAGGCGGGCTATTCTCTCGTAAATGCCAGGGCTCGGCAACCGGTTGACAACGGAATCCCCGCCTGCATTGAGCCAGGTCAGTTGGCCCGGGTATTGTCATTTGAGAGCCATGCATATAATGTTGCGCTTCCGTTAGCGCACATGAGTGGAGGGCGTGCATGTCGGGATCCTACATTTTCACTTCCGAATCGGTATCCGGTGGCCATCCGGACAAGATGGCGGACCAGATTTCGGATGCGGTACTCGATGCGCTGCTCGAGCAGGACCGCCATTCCCGCGTGGCCTGCGAAACCCTGGTCAAGACCGGTATGGTCATGCTCGCCGGCGAAATCACTACCAATGCCGAGGTCGACATGGAGGCACTGGTGCGCGACACCGTGTGCGAAATCGGTTACGACAACCCGGAGTGCGGCTTCGACGGCAAGACCTGCGCGGTGTTGACCGGTCTCGGCAAGCAGTCCGGCGACATCGCGATGGGCGTCGACGAGGGCGACAACAAGGAACAGGGAGCCGGCGACCAGGGGCTTATGTTCGGCTATGCCTGTAACGAAACGGACGTGTTGATGCCCGCGCCGATCACCTATGCGCATCGCCTCGTTCGCCGCCAGCACGAAGTGTTCAAATCGGGTGAGCTCGACTGGCTGCAGCCGGACGCCAAGAGCCAGGTCACGCTGCGCTACGAACATCACAAGCCGGTCGGCCTCGAGGCCGTCGTGCTGTCGACCCAGCACAAGGAATCGGTGGACCTGGCCACCCTGCGCGAGGGCGTCATCGACACCATTCTGAAGCCGGTGCTGCCGGAGGCCTGGCTCAGCGAATGCAAGCCGGAAAATATTCACGTCAACCCGACCGGCCGATTCGTCATCGGCGGGCCGGTAGGTGACGCCGGCCTGACCGGGCGCAAGATCATCGTCGACACCTATGGCGGCATGGCGCGCCATGGCGGCGGCGCCTTTTCCGGCAAGGACCCTTCCAAGGTCGACCGCTCAGCGGCCTACGCCGCGCGCTACGTCGCCAAGAACGTGGTCGCCGCCGGTATCGCCGAGCGCTGCGAGGTACAGGTTTCCTATGCTATCGGCGTAGCCGAGCCGACCTCGATCAGCGTCGATACCTTCGGTACCGGCGTCATCACCGACGAACGCATCATCCAGCTGATCCGTGACCACTTCGACCTGCGGCCGAAGGGCCTGATCGCGATGCTGGACCTGCTACAACCCATTTACAGGCCCACCGCGGCCTACGGGCATTTCGGGCGCGAAGATCTGAATCTCAGTTGGGAACGTACTGACAAGGCCGACGCGCTGAAGGCCGACGCTGGCCTCTAGCCAGGCGACGTCGAACGCCGCGCCAGGGCGCCCGACGGGCGCCTTTTTCAGTTTGACAGGTCGGTGCGTTCGGCTAAACTAGCCAGTCCCCCGCTGCGGGGCCGCGTGCGAGGAGCGTTGCGACAGCTTGACTGCCAGGCTCGCCCGCAGGAAAACCGTCAACGACGCTCATGAATAGATCCAGGAGATTATTTATGAGTGCTAACGCGAAAGACGTTATCAAAGAAGATTTCAGCGTGGCCGACCTGTCGCTCGCCGACTGGGGCCGCAAGGAAATCGCCATCGCCGAAACCGAGATGCCCGGACTGGTGTCGCTGCGCGGCAAGTACGGTGCCGAGCAGCCGCTGAAGGGTGCGCGCATTGCCGGTTCACTGCACATGACCATCCAGACCGCGGTACTGATCGAGACCCTGGTTGCCCTCGGTGCCGAGGTACGCTGGGCGTCGTGCAACATCTTCTCGACCCAGGACCATGCCGCGGCCGCGATTGCCGCCGACGGCGTACCGGTATTCGCGATCAAGGGCGAAACGCTGGAAGACTACTGGCAATACACCCACCGCATCATGGAATGGCACGATGGCGGCACCCCCAACATGATCCTCGACGACGGCGGTGACGCGACCATGCTGATCAACCTCGGCAGCAAGGCCGAGAAAGACATCTCGGTGCTCGACAATCCCGGCACCGAGGAAGAGGAAATTGCGTTCGCCGCGATCAAGGCCAAGCTCGCCGAGTCGCCGAACTTCTACTCGAACATCCTCAAGAACATCCAGGGCGTTACCGAGGAAACCACCACCGGCGTGCACCGCCTCTACCAGATGCAGGCGCGCGGCGAACTGCCGTTCCCGGCGTTCAACGTCAACGACTCGGTGACCAAGTCCAAGTTCGATAACCTCTACGGCTGCCGCGAATCGCTGGTCGACGGCATCAAGCGCGCCACCGACGTGATGGTCGCAGGCAAGATTGCGCTGGTACTCGGTTACGGCGACGTCGGCAAGGGTTCGGCACAGTCGCTGAAGGGACTGGGCGCCACTGTCTGGGTCACCGAGATCGACCCGATCTGCGCGCTGCAGGCCGCGATGGAAGGTTTTCGCGTGGTCACGATGGACGACGCCTGCAGCCAGGCCGACATTTTCGTCACCGCCACCGGTAACTTCAACGTCATCCGCAAGGATCACATGGAACAGATGAAGGACCAGGCCATCGTCTGCAACATCGGCCACTTCGACAACGAGATCCAGGTCGCCGAAATGAAGGAGTACCAGTGGGAGAACATCAAGCCGCAGGTCGATCACATCATCCTGCCGGACGGTCGCCGCATCATCCTGCTGGCCGAGGGTCGGCTGGTCAACCTCGGCTGCGCCACCGGCCACCCGAGCTTCGTGATGTCCAATTCCTTCACCAACCAGGTGCTCGCGCAGATGGAGATCTTCTGCAATCCCGGCAAGTACCAGAACGAGGTCTACGTGCTGCCGAAACACCTCGACGAGGAAGTCGCGCGCCTGCACCTGGAAAAGATCGGCGCCAAGCTGACCGAGCTGACGCAGGAACAGGCCGACTACATCGACGTCAAGGTCGAAGGTCCGTACAAGCCCGAAACCTATCGTTACTAGGCGCTTGCGCCTGCCGCGCGTCCATATCGATGCCGACCTCGTTCCGCGGAGCGAGGTCTGGCTCGACAAGGCTCGCGGTCACTACCTGAAAAACGTGCTGCGCCTGAAACCGGGCGCGGCATTTTTTTTGTTCAACGGGCGCGCCGCGGAAGAATTCGAGGCGCATCTGGTTATCGATGGCAAACGCGTCGGCGCGAAACTCGGCGCGGCGCGAACCCGCGTCACCGAATCATCGCTCGACTGCGAAATCCTGCAGGGCCTGGCGCGCTCCGACCACGTGGACTGGACGATCCAGAAAACCACCGAGCTCGGAGTTTCCCGAATCCGCCTGTTCAACGCCGACCGGACCCAGTCGCCGCTCAAACCCGCGCAGCTCGAACGCAAACTCGCGCACTGGCGGGGCGTGGCAATCAGCGCCTGCGAGCAATGCGGGCGCGTGCGTCTGCCGCGAATCGAATTCCATGCCAACCTCGCGGCGGCACTGACCGCGGCGCCCGGCCCCGGGTTCGTGCTGGATTTTACCGGCGAACCGCTGGCCCGGATCGCGCGCGTGGACTCGAACCGTATCAAGCTGTTGCTCGGCCCGGAAGGTGGCCTGACGGCGGAAGAGATCGAGGCCGCGACCGCCGGCGGTTTCCTGCGGGCCAGCCTAGGGCCGCGCGTGCTGCGCACCGAAACCGCGGCAACCGCGGCGCTGGCAATCACGCAGGTGGCGATCGGCGACCTGCGGTGAGACGCGAACCTTCGCGTTGTGCTAACCGAGCGTCGTTACCCTGCAGATCTTCTCGCCCTCCCCAGGAGCAATCGCGCACGCGCAAATTTTCTCGCCCTCCCCGAGAGCACTTGCGCACGCGCAAATTTTCTCGCCCTCCCCGAGAGCACTTGCGCACGTCACGTCCCCACACTGCCTGATGCGCAATTCTGAATTTGTCACCCCGCGGCTTGACCGCGGGGTCCATCAAGAATCTGCTGTTGCCGGCAGCTCTGGATCCCGCGGTTAAACCGCGGGATGACACGACCGGGTCGGTCTCGCTGCTTGCGGGATCAGCTCCGGGCTTTAGCGATGCAATCCCTCGACCTGGCCGGACCGCGCAGGCTTGCGCGGGGATGACCCGTCAGAGAAATCGGCGTATGCGATACGCGTGAACGGGAATCCGTGCTCTTCGACACAGCAGTGGCATCGTCGAAAGATCCCGGATAAGTGCTACGCACTTTCCGGGATGACCCGTCAGAGAAATCGGCGTATGAAATACGCGTGAACGGGAATCCGTGCTCTTCGACACAGCAGTGGCATCGTCGAAAGATCCCGGATAAGTGCTACGCACTTTCCGGGATGACCCGTTAGAGAAATCGGCGTATGAAATACGCCGATTTCTCTAACGGGTCAACTCGTCGACGCGCTTCTGGCTGAACTCGAGCTTGAGATCCTCGATGATGCGATCCAGGTTCGGAATCACGCGCCTCAGCTGCTCGTCGTCGACGCGCGAGATCAGGTAGGGGCTCAGGTCTTCGTCGGTGCCGGATTCCATGCTTTCGGCCTCCGCCAGGTAAGCCCGCGGAATATCCTGCATATGGATCCCGAGATACGGCAGCTCCGGATCCTTTTCCGGGTTGTATATGATCGCGATGCGCGTGCGCGGCCCGACCTGGGGCGTCGCCACGCCGCACATTTGCTCCACCGCCACCACCGGGATGTAGACACCCCGCCAGAGTACGATCCCGCCAAACCAGTCGCTGCTGTCGGGCAGGCGACGCGGGGTGGAGTAACCGATGATTTCGGCAACCGCGGAGTTCGGGATCAACAGGTTGAGCGAGGTCAGCGGCAACAGCATGCAGCGTACGGAAGAAGCCTTGTTAGCCATGTTGACTCAGCCTCAACCCGCGCGCAGCGCGCTCTGGATGTTCTCGATCAATTCCTCTTCCTGGTAGGGTTTGCCCATGTAGTTGGTAATGCCGATCTCGAACGCTCGATCGCGGTGTTTTTCACCGGTACGCGAGGTAATCATGATTATCGGAATACCGGAATAGGATTCCTCGTTGCGCATGTGGGTGGCCAGCTCGAAGCCGTCCATGCGCGGCATTTCGATATCCAGCAGCATGACATCGGGACGCACGTCCTCGAGCTGTGCCAGCGCATCGACCCCGTCCTTGGCGGTAACAACCTCGTAGTTGTGCCGCTCCAGCAACTTGCTCGCTACCCTGCGCATGGTGATCGAATCGTCCACCACCATGACGGTATCGCGGCCGCGTGTCGCCCGCTGCTCATCACCCTGGTACATGATCCTGATCGAATTGACCACGTTTTGCCGCACCAGGCCGTTGACATCCAGGATCAGCACGACGCTGCCGTCGGCAAGAATACTCGCGCCGGCAAGACCCTTGACCTGGCTCAGTTGTTTACCCAGCGTCTTGACCACGATTTCGCGGTTACCCAGAATTTCGTCGACGTGCAGGGCGACGCGCGTGTCGCCGGCACGGCTGAAGATGATCGCCTGTTTTTCGTCATCGGCACCGGCGCGAAGATGACTGGGGCCGCCAACCAGGCGGGACAGTGCATGCAGCGCGAACTGTTGCCCCGCGTACTCCAGCTCGGGGTTTTCCTGGCGATAGTACTCGGCCAGCTGCTGGGTATCGAGCCGCGTAATACCCTCGATGTTGAGCAACGGGATGGCGTAGACTTCCTCGTCGGTTCGCACCAGGATGGCCTGGTTGATCGACAGCGTGAACGGCAAACGGGCCACGAAAGACGTACCGCCCGGATTGGTTTCGATTTGCAGCGTTCCGCCGAGCTGCTTGATCTCGATGTCGACCACGTCCATGCCGACGCCGCGGCCCGACAGCTGGGTCACGTGGTCCGCGGTGCTGAAACCGGGCTCGAGTATGTACTGCACCAGGTCCGCTTCGCTGACCTGGCGGGTCTCGTCGAGCAGACCGAGCTGAATCGCCCGGCTGCGGACCTTCTCGATGTTGACCCCGGCGCCGTCATCGCTGACGCGAATCACCACGTCGGAACCGTCGCGCGTGATATCGATCGTGATCCGGCCGATTTCGGGCTTGCCCTTCTTCACCCGCTCTACCGGGGTTTCGATCCCGTGCGACAACGCGTTGCGAATGATGTGCTCGAGCGGCGCAACCATGCGATCGAGCACCTTGTTGTCGACCTCGTTTTCCTCGCCCGAGACCAGCAGTTCGGCTTTCTTGCCCAGTTCCTGGCTGCTTTGCCGCACCAGGCGCCGCAGGCGCGACAGCAGTCCGGAGAAACGCACCATGCGGCTCTTGATCAAACCGTCCTGCAGATCGGTATTGACCCGGGATTGCTGCAGCAGCAGGGTTTCCGAATCCTTGACCTGTTCGCCCAGCATGTTCTGCAGGCTGGAGAGGTCATTGACCGATTCGCTGAGGCTGCGTGAAAGCTCCTGGATCATCGTGTAGCGATCCATTTCCAGCGGATCGAATTCGCCGTCGCGGCGGGCTTCGGCGCGGTGACTGTAGTGAATCTGCGCGTCGGTTTCGGCCTCGAGGTTACGCAACTGCCCCTTGAGGCGCGCGATGGTCTGACCGAGTTCGCCCAGGTGGGAACCCAGCCCCGCGACCTGCTGCTCCATGCGCGCGCGGTAAATGCTGACTTCGCCGGCGGCGTTGACCAGGTTATCGAGCAGGTCGGAGCGCACCTTGATGACGTCCTGGTTCGGCCGCTCCTGTCCCGCGAGGGGTTCGCTGGTGAGATTCTCGGCGACGATGTCGATGTCTTCGCTATCGGCATCGAGCCCGGGCTCGAGCAATCCTTCCGGCTCGGCACCGCCTTCGCCACGACGCAGCTCGGTCAGCCGCGCAACCTGTGCCGCGCAGTCACTCAGGGAGCGGCCTTCCTGCGCTTCCCCTACCTGCGTGTTGAGCAGGTCGAAACAGTCACGCAAGATCTCGAGCAGGCTCTCGTCCTTTTCGACCCGGCCGTCGATGACCGCGATAAAGATCGATTCCATCTCGTGCGCGAGGTCGCTGATCTCCTTGAGCTCGGCCATGCGCGCGCCACCCTTCAGGGTGTGCAGGTATCGCTGCAGCTCCATGACCGCGCTGAAATCCTGGTTGACCGAGTCGTCGCTGTCCTGCTGCGACCAGTTGTGCAGCGTGTTATCGCTCATCTCGAGCAGTTCGTTGGCTTCGTCGACGAAAATCGTCAACAGCTCGTCGTCCTGCCCGGCATCGCCGCTCTCGGTCATCATCGTCAGGGTATCGATGAACTCGCCGGTCGGCTCGGCCTCGGTTTCGGGAATCTCGACCGTGTATTCCTCGAGGTCTTCGGCCAGGGCACGCAGGCTGACCTCGAGATCGCGCGGAATCCGCGGCAGGCGCCGGGTTTCGACCAGTTCGCGCGTCATGTCCTCGAGCGCGCGCTGGCCCTCACGGTACAGGGCGACGATCTCGTCATCGAGTGCCAGGTTTTGCGACAGGGCCGACTTGAGCGGTTTCTCCAGCAGTCCCGCGAGTTCGCCTATGGTGGCGATGTCGGCGGTACGCGACGCACCGTGGATGGTGTGCAGCGCGCGATAGATTTTTTCACCGGGTACCAGTTCCTGGATCTGTTCGGCACGATCAAGGGCGGAATTTACGGTGTTTAGGTGCTGTTCGACCTCTTGCTGGTAAATGATCAGCAGTTCCGGGTCGAACGACAGGCCGGTTGGTTCGTCCTGTGCGGCCGACAGGGGGCCTGTTTCCCCTGCCTCTTCTCCATGTGCCGCTCTCCTTGTCGTTTCGACGAAAGGGTCCGGGGGGGTCTCCTCTGGCGCGGGCTCGCTACCGGCTGCGGCAGTCGGCGCGGGTTCGCCCTGTCCGCCTTCGTCCGGGCCGCGCTCGGTCGGGCCGCCTTCGTCCGAGCCGCCTTCGTCCGGGCCGCGCTCGGTCGGGCCGCGTTCGGTCGGCGACAGCGACTGCTCGACCAGTGCGTCGTCGACTGCCGGGGATTCCATGGGCGGCGCTGCGGGCGCAAACTCCCCTGGCGCTGGTTGCGGCGGGGGTTCGATAACTGCCTGCTCGTCCGCCGCGGGCATATCGCCGGGCAGGGGGCCGGTCTGCTCGGCCATTTCGGCCCGCATCGCCGTGGCCTCCGCGCCGTCGAGGGAAAACTCGGCGTCGAGATCTTCGTCGAACTCGTCGCCGACAAAATCCTCGCCGATAGTCTCGATCTCGATGGCTTCGCGCGGCTCGCCATCATCGCTTTCCAGCCCGAACGCGTCGATCACTTCCTCTTCGCCAGCGTCGTGCCCTGCGAAACCACCGCCGGCGGCGGCCGGCGGGTAATCGATAGCATCGCGACTGTCGGCTTCGCCATCCGTCGCGCCGGCGTCGGACCCGGGCCCGGCGGCAAAAAGGCCGGCGTTCGCGAGGTCGGCGGGTTGCGCCAGCAGGGTATCGTCGTTGTCCAGGTCGAACGAATCGACGAAATCCGCGGCGTGGTCCCCGGCTTCGGCCGCGGCCGCTTCGGCCGCGACCTGGTCGTGATCGACCTCGTCACTGTCATTCCGCGCCTCAGCCAGCGGCGCGGTCGGGATCTCGGCTTCGGAAGCGGCCGTGTCGGCCGCTACCGTGTCGCCCACCCGCGCCAGCACGGTATCGTCGTTGTCGAGCTCGAACGAATCGACGAAATCTACCAGCTGATCCTCGGCTTCGACCGCGGCCGAATCCACCGCCGGCTGGTCGTAATCGACTTCATCGATGAACTCGCCTGCGCCGATGGACGGTACGTCCGTTACTTCGAATTCGGTGCCGATCGCATCGGGCGGCGCGATTTCCGGCGCCTGTGCCAGCATGGTATCGTCGAACCCGGTTTCGCCAGCCTGCGTGTACGCGCTTTCCGGCAGGGTGAGTTCCGCCGGATCGACCTTCATGGTCTCCGGCTCGATATCTTCCAGCAGACCGCTTTCGCGTAACCCGGGCGGCACCATGCGAGTCCCGGCCTGCCCGGTATCACCCTGCCATTCCGCGGTATCCGGTTCCAGGATTTCGTCTTCGCCTTGCCCGGTAATCCGGTCGTAGGGTGACTCGATCGCGGTCATCGACTGGGTATGCTCGAACAGTACCTGTTCGGCATTGAATTCGGCGAGGGTGCGCGCGAGACCTCGCAGGTAGCCGATATCGGCGCGCGGCGGCGTGCCGGTCTTGAGTTCCTCGACGAGTTCCGGCAACGCGCGTGCAGCCTTGCCGACGGCACCGATGATGTGATCGTTGGGCGCGATCGTCTTGTCGATCACGCGGTTGAGCAGTTGTTCGTAGTCCCAGGCAAACTCGCCGATCTTCATGGCGCCGACCAGGCGCCCGCTGCCCTTTATGGTGTGGAAGGCGCGGCGAATGTTCTTGAGCGCATTTTCGTCTTCCGGGTGCAGCATCCAGTCCTGCTGCAGGCGCGCGATGTTGCGTGATTCTTCGTCGGCTTCCTCGAGGTAAATTTCGAGAATCTCGGGATCGCTGCCGGGCTTGAGCACCTCGGGTTCGTCCGCGACCGTCTCGACCTCTATGGTCGCGGCCGCGCTCTCCGGCGCGGAGGGCGCAGGGGCCGGGACCCGGGCATCGTCGGCCTGCGCGACCTGATCGAGCGCCGAGTGCAGTTCGTGCATGTCGTCCGCGTCGTCGGCGGGATCCTGCTCGGCGGCAGGGCCTTGCTCGGCCACTGGCGCTGGCGGCGCGATCGATTCGGGCTCGGCCGGGAACTCGATATCATCGGCGGGCCCCTCGACTTGCGGGCCGGCCGCGGCAGGCGTATCTTCGTCGGCTTCGAAATCTTCCGGTGGCTGCGCTTCGACACCCGCCACGATCTCGAGGCGCGGCTCGGACGGCGCGGCATCGGCTTCGCCGGGCTCAAACTCCGGCATGTCCGGCTGCCCGGCCTGCTCATCGACGACAAGCACCGGTTCCTCGTCCCTGCCCGCCTCGTTTATGCTGACGTGCCTGAGCAACTCCTGCAGCTGCACGTCGGCGAAATCGAGGATATTGTCGACGTCGTCGCGGTGTTCGCCGAGCGCTTCGAGGTAGTACTCGAGGCTGACAACCACCTGCGACAGTGCATCGAGGCGCGACGCCTCCATGAATTCGACGATATCGTAGCCCCTCAGGTAAGCCAGCAGGCCATCCACGACGGCCACCGCGCGCGGCTGATTCATCAATTCCAGCGCCCCGCGCGACTCGTCCATCAGGGTGACGCAGAGCTCGATGTTTTCGCTCCTGTTCGGGTCCTTGATGAATTCGAGAATGGCATTCTTGGTCTTCTGGATATCGTCCAGCGCCGCGGTGACGACCGCTGACAGGACGTTGTCCATCTCGTAGTCGCGCGAAATATCGGACTCGGTCATCGGCGGCTCGACCGACTGGCGCTTTTGCATCTGGTCGAGCGCCTGCTCGACCTGCAGCAGCTCGGCCGCCATCGACAGCAGCTGCTCCTCGCTGGTCTCGGTTTCGCCGGCGACGATGCGCCTGACGGTTTCGATCTGGGTTTCCACCAGCTGGCGCTGCATGCCGAGGCCGATCATCGCCAGGGTATCGGAAATGACGTGCATCTCCTGCGGCAGGTCCTTGAGCATCTCGACCCTGGCCAGGTCACCGTTGACGTATACCTCGAGGGTCGATTTGACTTCCTCGATGTCGGCCTTCATCGATTCGGCAACGGTTTTCAGCAGCGCCTGGTTAGGCCCGGCGATATTGTCCAGCACCTTGCTGCGCGCACTTTCCGACGGCAGGAACTGCTCGAGTCGGTAGGCGGTCTTGATCGCCTGGGTCTTGGGCCCGTCGCACTCCGGCTGGGCGATGTAGTAGAGAAAATTCTTGATCAGTTCGATCGGCTGGCGTTTGAGCAATCCGCCCTCGCCGATGATCAGGATTACGCGGAACAGCGCGTCTACCTTGCCGAGCAGGTTCTTGATCGACACCCCGAGTTCGAGCTGGCCGCGCGAGACCGACTCGAGCAGCGCGCCGACGATCCACCAGATGCGCGCGATCTGCTCGGAGAACGAGCGCTCCTCGAGGGTTTCGCACACTTTTTCCAGGCGCTGCAGGCTTTCCTCGACCGACTTTTCCTGGATTACGTTCAGCAGCGCCAGCTGGTAAATCGGTCGCAGCTTCTTGGCCAGCAGCTTGGAAGCCTGGTTTTGCTGCGCATCGAGGGTTTCGACCTCGGCGCCGTCCTGGTGCATCGACAGGTCCGGGAGAAACAGCAGCTTTTCCGAGAACAGGTCCTGGTTGCGCACCGCGCGAATATCGTTCAGCAGGGGCAGTATCGCGATCGGTATGTCGCGGTGACCCGACTGGATATGTTCGAGATAGTCGGGTAACTGCAATACGGCGCGCAGCAGGACCTCGAGCGCGGGCTCGCTGGCCTCCTGTTCGGCGACGAAATCGGCCAGCGCGACCATTTCCTCGGTCAGCATCGCCGCACCGTACTGCTCGATCATCATCAGCACGCCCTGCACCATGCCGAGCCGCTGCTTGACGGCTTCCAGCAGCGCGGTATCGCCGTCCTCGATATATCGCTTGAGATCGGCCTCGATCTCGCCCAGGTTGTCGTCAATGGACTTCTTGACCCACCCGAGCGCTGATTGTCGTATCGAAGTCTCCTGCAGGTTCATCAGCCGGCCTTCTTCCCGGCGTCCTCCAGCAAATGGACGGACGCAAGCTCGGCCGAATCCTTGACCACGGTGCTTTCCGTATTCTCGACCCCGGGCAGTTTGAAACCGGCAACCGAGCGCTCCATCTCCCCGACCATGTCGGACAGCTCGCCGATAGAGCCCGAAGCGCGCGTCGAACCCTCGGAGGTCTTGGCCGTGATCTCCCGGATCAGGTCCATGGTTTCGGCAATACGCACGCTGTCCTGGGCCTGGTCGCGCGTTGCGTCGGAAATCTCGAGGATCCGCTGCGCAAGGTTCATCGAGACCTGCTCGATGCGGTCGAGCGCGCTACCCGCGTTCTCGGTCAGGCGCGCACCCTTGACCACGTTGGCGGTACTCTGCTCCATCGACACGGTCGCCTCGTTGGTATCGGCCTGGATGGTCTTTACCAGCGCCTCGATCTGCTTGGTGGCATCACCGGTTCGTTCCGCGAGCCGCTGAACCTCGTCGGCGACCACCGCGAAGCCACGACCCGCTTCGCCCGCCATCGACGCCTGGATCGCGGCGTTGAGCGCGAGGATGTTGGTCTGATCCGAGATCTCCGTGATCAGGTTTACGATATCGCCGATCTCCTGCGACGACTCGCCGAGGCGCTTGATTCGTTTCGAGGTTTCCTGGATCTGCTCGCGGATGGTTTCCATGCCCTCGATGGTCTGGCGCACGGTCTCGCCTCCCTTGTGCGCGATGCTGACCGACTTGCGCGCTACTTCGGCGGAATCCGCCGCGCGTTCGGACACGTCGGACATCGACTTCGAGATGGTGCTGATCGAGCTGCTGGCGTCGGTGATCTGGCGCGCCTGCGCGTCACTGGCCTCGGCCAGCTCGCCGGTAATGTTCTGCGTCTTGCGCACCGCGCCGCGCACCTGGCTCGAGGTGTTGTTGATGGTGCCGACCAGGTCACGCAACGCATCGATCGAGTAATTTACCGAGTCCGCGATGGCGCCGGTGATATCCTCGGTCACGGTGGTATGAGTGGAGAGATCGCCGTCCGCGAGGTTGGTCATCTCGTCGAGCAGGCGCAGGATGGCGCGCTGGTTTTTCTCGTTTTGCTCGATCGATTCGGCCAGGCCGCGTTGCGAATCGCGCGAAATAACGATGACCATCATGACCAGCAGGAACAGCGCGACCGCGCCGCTGAGATAACCGACCAGGATGAGGGTGCCGCCGCGGGCATCGTCGCGCGCGATCGCATCGATCAGCTCGCTCGAGGTCGACAGCATCGCCGGGCTCAGCCCCTCGATACGCTGCACCGCTTCGTGAACCTTGAAGATCTGGGCCGAGTTATCCAGGATCTCGTTGACGTTCTTGTCCACCACCGAGTAGAGGTCGGCGAATTCGACCAGGTTTTCGACCACCGCCGCGCCGGTGAACTTGTTGATGCCGAGCGAACGGTCACCCTGCAGCATCGCGAGCAGCTGTTTTTCGATCTGGTCGGCATCGGTCTTGAAGCGATCGGCCGCGGCCATGACGACTTCGCCGTCGGTCAGGATCTGGTTCAGGCTGTTTTCGATCGAGCGGATCAGGATGACCGTGCGCGCGGCCAGCGCGATATTGGCGCGCGGCGCACTGGCCTTGACCAGTTCGGAGACCACGCGATCGGACAGCGCGACCAGCTCGGGCAGCGACTCGTTGATCTGCGTGACATAGCCGCTCACGGTCTCGATCGACGGCTTGGCCGCAACCACGGTCGCGATCTGCTTGTCGTAATCGTTCCAGGTCGACTTCAGGTTGGAATACTCGAGGCTGAACTGCTGCGGCAGCGGCGGCAGGTTCTGCGCGCCGTCGCCGTTGTTGTACTTTTCCAGGTTGGCGAGAAACCGCCCCTGGTTGGCGGCCAGCGCGTCGAACGCGCGCGCCTGCCCGGCCGCCGCCTCCAGCGCGTTGACCGCGATCTGCTGCGAGATCACCTGTTGCTCGGACGCGATCGTCGTGTACAGCTTGTTCTTGCGCGCAAGGCTGCTTTCCAGGCTGAACATGACAACCATCAGCAGCACCGCGAGCAACATGCAGATGCCGACCAGGACCGCTTTCTTGTTGATGCCCGAGCCGGCCTTCGCGCCCGCCGAGCCACCGTCGTCGGCTGGAGCCATGTTTTTGATCTTGTCTAGAAACGCCATTCCATCACCGGATTTGATATCGCTGCCCTAGACCACGTGCAGAAAAGACTCTGCCCTGGCCAGCTTTTCCACGCTGAAAACATTCCACCGCCGCACCTGGTCGACGAAAGAACCGCCCAGGTACTCGGCCATCGAACCCGAATTCTCGGTACCTCCCTGCTCGTGCTCCTCGGGCTTGAACCGCCGCAGACCGAACACCTCGTCCACCAGCAATGCCGCTACCACGCCGAGCTTGTTGATGATCAGCACCCGGCTTTCCTTGCGCAACTCGGTTGGCTTGCCGTAAAGAAACGCGTTCATGTCGAGCACCGGCATGAGGCTGCCGCGCACGTTGGCCAGGCCCTTGACCCAGTGGGTTACGCCCGGCACGCGAATCGTTTCCGGCGGCGGCAGGATTTCGCTGACGTCTTCCATCCGGGCCAGCAGCGGCACCTGGTTGATCGCAAAGCCGATGCCGATCCAGTCGTCGACCACCGCCTTGGCCACCGGCAAACCGCTCGAATTTCGGCGGCAGCGCGCGTCCAGCGATTTCAGTATTTCGAATGGCGAAGTGATCGGCATGCGCTCGAATACTCAGTCTTCGTAGCTGCGGTCGAAACCGAGCACCTTGTTGATTCGCTGGATCAGGTCGCGTTCATCGGCGGGCTTGACGATGTAGTCCTTGGCGCCCTGGCGCATGCCCCAGATCTTGTCGGTTTCCTGGTCCTTGGTGGTGATGATGATCACCGGTATGGCCGAGGTCTCCGGATTGCGGCTCAGGTCGCGTGTTGCCTGGAAGCCGTTCTTGCCCGGCATGACCACGTCCATCAGGATGCAGTCGGGCTTGATTTCGATTGCTTTCTCGATTCCTTCCTCACCGTTCTTGGCGACCGATACCTCGATATCGTTATTCAGCAACATGTTCTTGAACACGTGCACTTCGGTCGGTGAATCGTCAATTATCAGTATGTGCGTCATTGAATGCCTGCCTCAGAGCTGCGCGAACGTCCGGCTAACCAACGTGAGTGGTAATCGCGTTGATCAAATCCTCTTTCGAAAACGGTTTGGTCAGGTACTTCTCCGAACCGACGATGCGCCCGCGGGCGCGATCGAAGATACTGTCCTTGCTCGAGAGCATGATCACCGGGGTCGCCTTGAACGCCTGGTTGTTCTTGATGAGGGCGCAGGTCTGGTATCCGTCCAGCCGCGGCATCATGATATCGACGAAAATGATATCGGGTTTGTGTTCGGTGATTTTGGCCAGAGCCTCGAAGCCGTCGATCGCGGTCACGACCTCGCAACCGACTTTTTTCAGCAGGGTTTCGGCGCTGCGGCGAATCGTTTTACTGTCATCGATCACCATGACCTTGACGTTCAAATTGGTCGCTTGAGCCGCTCCATCCGCTATCTGAGACTCGGTGTTCACGTAACCCCCAGGGATTAACCGTGGGTTTGCCCCACTTTATTTCGACATAGATTATATGGATTTTCCCGAGCTAAACCAGTTATTTAATCTCACTACATCATGTAGATTCTTACGAAAACGAGATAACTTGAACCGGTAAATTTCGCGCCATCCAACCAGTTAAAAAGTAGTTCAAAAACCCCGTTTTAACAAGGCTGGGATGGCCCCGAAAGCAATCAATTCGAAGTGCCGGCGAGCCTGTTTTTGAGTAAACTTGGCGCGTCCCGGAAAATCGGCCGTTACGCGGCAGGCGAGCATCCCCCAGTCAATGACCAAAACACGCAAAATAGGCGTCGTGATGGACCCGATCGAATCCATCAAACCCTGGAAGGATTCGACCTTCGCGATGCTGCTCGAGGCGCAGGCGCGCGGCTGGCAAATCCACTATTTCGGCCTGTCGGATATCTATCTCGAAGACAGTGTCGCGCGCGGGCGATATTGCGGCCTCGCCCTGCGCGACGACAATCAGCAGTGGTTCGAATACGACGGCGAGGGCGATTGCCGCCTGGACCAACTCGACGTCATCCTGATGCGCAAGGACCCGCCGTTCGATATGGAGTACGTCTATGCCACCTACCTGCTCGAACAGGCCGAGGAAAACGGCTGCCTGGTCGTCAATCGCCCGGCCAGCCTGCGCGACTGCAACGAAAAGCTCTTTACCCGCTACTTCCCGCAGTGTTGTGTCGACACGCTGGTGACGCGTGATCCGGCCCGTATCCGCGCTTTCATCGAACGCTACGGCGACGTCATCGTCAAACCGCTGGACGGCATGGGCGGGCAGTCGATCTTCCGCGTGCAACAAGGCGATCGCAATACCGGCGCAATCATCGAATCGGTGTCGCAGCACGGTCGCTCGCAAACCATGGCGCAGGTCTACATTCCGGAGATCAGCGAAGGCGACAAGCGCATCTTGCTGATCGATGGCGAACCGGTGCCCTATGCGCTGGCGCGCGTTCCGGCCGCGGGCGAAAACCGGGGTAACATCGCCGCCGGCGCCAGCACCCGCGGCCAGCCGCTCAGCGAGCGCGATCGCTGGCTGTGCACCCAGGTCGGCGAAGAACTGCGCCGGCGCGGCCTGATCTTCGTGGGTCTCGACGTCATCGGCGACTACATCACCGAAATCAACGTCACCAGCCCGACCGGCATTCGCGAACTCGACGCCGCATTCGACCTCAATATCAGCGCCGACCTGTTTGCGTGCATCGAAGCCCGTCTTTCCGCCTGAGCCTGCTGACGCTGCTGCTCGCGCTCGCGCTGGCGGGCTGCGAGCGGCGCGGTCACCTGGTCGAGCAGCACTGGCTCGAATTCGGCACCATAATTACCCTGACGCTGATTACCGACGATCTCAAGCGCGCCGAGGACCTGCTGGCCGATATAGAGCGCGATCTGCGACGCTATCGCCGGCAGTGGCATGCCTGGGAAGACAGCGACCTGACCCGCTTCAATGCCGCGCTCGCGCGCGGCGAGACAACCGAGATTCCGGCCTCGCTGCGACAACTGCTGCGGTACGGCCTGCAATACCACGCCGCCAGCGGCGGTCGCTTCGATCCGGCACTCGGCAGCCTGGTAGCGGCGCAGGGATTTCACGGCGGCCAGGCGGACCGGATCGGGGCCAGCGAGCTGCGCGACGACCTGCCCGCTTTCGACGACCTCGAAATCGACGGTACGCGGGCCCGCAGTCGCCATCCCCGCTTGCAGCTCGATTTCGGCGGTATCGCCAAGGGCTACGCACTCGCGCTGATCGGCGACCGACTGGAACGCAACGGGATTCGCGACTACCTGATCAATGCCGGCGGTGACCTGAAAACCGGCGGCAGCCGCTTCGGGCGACCGTGGCGAATCGGCATCCAGAACCCCTGGGCGCCCGGCACCGTCGCGAGCATCGAACTCGAAGGCAGCCACAGCCTTTTTACCTCCGGCAACTATCGCCGCGCCTACCGGCAGGGTAGCCGTATCGTGCACCACATCGTCGACCCGCGCACGGGCCGATCCTCGCGCGGCCAGAGTTCGGCCAGCGTGCTGGTCGGCGACCCGGTACTGGCGGATGTTGCCGCCACCGCATTGATGGTCGACGGCGCCGACAGCCATCGCGAACTCGCGGCCGCGCTGCAGTTCGCGGATTTTATGCTAATAACTGATACAAGAGAGATCGTCGTCAGCCGCGCAATGTTCGACAGGATTCGCATCAGCGCGCCATGGACCGTCAAAATTGTTAATTAATTCAACAAGATTTACTGGTTATCTAGAAAGATTCTTGGCAGAATAGACTTCCGTAATGGCATCCTCCACGGCATCCCGTCCCCGTATCACGGCATCTGACCGGCTCGGCTTCACGCTGTTCCTGGCACTTTGCCTGCACGCAATCGTCGTGCTCGGTGTCGGCTTCAGCCCGAGCGAACCCAGCGCGCGCGAACCCCTGCCGACGCTCGATATCATCATCGCCAATTCGCGCAGCGCGGAAAGCGTCGATAACCCGGACTTCCTGGCACAGGTCGACCAGGTCGGCGGCGGTAACGCCGACGACAAGGCCCGCCCCAGCGCGCCCGTATCGGCGCCGACCCCGGTAGACCAGAAAGGTCTTGCCGAGCGCGATCAGGTCGAGCTGCGCAAGCAACAGCTGGCGGTCAACCGGCTCTACTTCCTGACCCAGCAGGAGGCCGACGAGCAGATATCACAGCATCGCCAGCAGCGCGACGCCGAATCGAAATCCCGCCAGGCGAGCGAAGTCGAGCAGCGCGCGACCCGCATCGCGCGACTGCAGGCCGAAATTCGGCAAATGGCGGTCAACTACGCCAAGCGGCCGAAAACCATTACCCTGACCGCGAGCACCCGCAAGGCGGTCGAAGCGAGCTACCTCGCATCCTGGGTGCAAAAGGTCGAACATACCGGCAACCTGAACTACCCGGCGGAGGCACGCACCCGCAACCTCGACGGCCGCCTGCGCATGAGCGTATGGTTGAATGCAGCCGGCGAGGTGCTCAAAACCCGCATCACCAGCTCCTCCGGCACCACCGTGCTCGACGAGGCGGCGAAACGGATTCTGCGCATGGCGCAACCGTTTGCGCCGTTTCCGGACGAGCTGCGTCAGCGTGCCGATCAGATCGTCATCATTCGAACCTGGGATTTCAAAAGCAATCGCTTTAGAACCAAAAGCGGGGTAAGCTAACCCCCGAGATGAATCAACAGACAGCCAGTCTCGTCGACAAGTGCCTGATCGCGACTCCGGCGATCAAGGACCCGATCTTCGCCTCCAGCCTGGTTTACATGTGCGAACACAGTGAACAGGGCAGCATGGGACTGGTGGTCAACCACGAAACCTCGCAGGTGCTCGGCGATATCTTCGAGCAGCTCGATATCGAATGCGACGATCCCCTGGTCACCCATCAGCCCGTCTACATCGGCGGGCCGGTGCAGCTCGAGCAGGGCTTCGTGCTGCACGGCGGCGGGCGCAACTGGCAAAACACGATCGAGGTCGCGAGCGGGATACACCTCACCAGTTCGCTCGACATCCTGCAGGATATCGCCGCCGGCAATGGCCCGGACGACTACCTCGTCATCCTCGGCTTTTCCGGCTGGGCCTCCGGCCAGCTCGAATCCGAACTGCAGCAGAACTCGTGGCTGACCTCCTCGTGCGACGCCGACCTGCTGTTTCACCAGAAATCCGAGGACAAGTGGCAGGTAGCTTTCGACTCGCTCGGTTTCGATATCAATTCGCTGTCGCCCGTCAGCGGGAATGCCTGAAGCCGAAACCACGGTTCTCGGCTTCGATTACGGTAAACGCTGGACTGGAGTCGCGGTCGGCCAGACCCTGACGCGCCAGGCTACGCCCCTGCGCGCGATCAGGAGCGACGACTGGGCCAGCTTCGGCCGCCTGATCGCCGAGTGGCAACCCGCGCGCCTGGTGGTCGGTATGCCGCTTAACATGCGCGGCGAAACCCAGGCCATGACCGCCGCTGCCAGGCGCTTCGGCAACCGGCTGTCCGGCCGCTTCGGCATCGCGGTGGATTTCGTCGACGAGCGGCTGACCACGCGCGAGGCCTGGCAGTTGCTGGAGCGTGACGGAGAGCGCCGGTCGAAACCCGAAATCGACAGCCTGAGCGCCATGCTGATCACCGAATCATGGCTCAACGACTACGCGTCCGGGTAGCCCCCCTCGCCTGCTGTTTTTAGCGCCGAATTATGCTATAAAGCGACCGCGATCGAGCCCTGGAGTTGCAGTGACCCTACCCGCAGTCGAAAAGCTTATCGATGAGCTGACCGAGGCACTGGCTCCCTGTTTCACCGATCCAGCATCCCACCCTATCATCGTCGGCATCGAAACCGGCGGCGCCTGGATTGCCGAGCGCATTCACGCCCGCATTGCGCCGAATACCGAGCTCGGCAGGCTGAATATCTCGTTTTACCGCGATGACTTCACCCGTATCGGCCTGCATCCGACGGTCAAACCCTCGAGCCTGCCGCCGGGCATCGACGATGCCACCGTCATCCTGGTCGACGACGTCCTGCACTCGGGCCGTACCGTGCGCGCGGCGATGAACGAGCTGTTCGATTACGGCCGGCCGCGGCGCATCCTGCTGGCGATACTGATCGACCGCGGACAGCGCGAAATCCCGATCCAGGCCGACTTTGTCGGCGCAATGCTGGAACTCGATGCCGGCAGCCACATCAAGCTCGAAGGACCGGACAACCTGTCCCTCGTGATCAAAACGGTCGACAGCAATGCCGGATAGCGACCTGCAGCTCGACGAGAGCGGCAAGCTGCGGCATTTCCTCAGCATCGAGGGTCTCAACCAGGCAATCCTGAGCGAAATTCTCGACACCGCCGACTCGTTCACGTCGGTCACCGACCGCACGATCAAGAAGGTCCCGATCCTGCGCGGCAAAACCGTCGCCAACCTGTTCTTCGAGGCCAGCACACGAACCCGCTCGACCTTCGAACTGGCGGCACAACGGCTGTCGGCCGACATCCTGAGTCTCAACGTCGATACCTCGGCGACGGTCAAGGGCGAATCGCTGCTGGATACGCTGCAAAATCTCGAAGCCATGCAGATCGACATGTTCGTAATTCGTCACCAGGACAGCGGAAGTGCGCATTTTTTCGCGCAGCACGTGCGCCCGGGGGTTGCCGTGCTCAACGCCGGCGACGGCCAGCACGCGCACCCCACCCAGGCGATGCTCGACATGTACACGATCCGCCACCACAAGCACGACTTTACCCGCCTGCGCGTGGCGATCGTCGGCGACATTCTGCACTCGCGGGTTGCGCGCTCGCAGATTCACGCGCTCAACCTGCTCAACACCGCGGAGGTACGTATCGTCGCACCGCGCACGCTGATCCCGGTCGATGCCGAAGCGCTCGGGGTACGCGTTTTCGAGGATCTCGAAGCCGGTCTCGAGGACGTCGACGTCGTGATCATGCTGCGCCTGCAGCGTGAGCGCATGCGCGGCGCATTGTTACCCAGCGAAAAAGAGTACTTTCGCAGGTTCGGCCTGTCCCAGGAGCGCCTCGCGCGCGCCAGGCCGGATGCGATCGTGATGCACCCGGGGCCGGCCAACCGCGGCGTCGAAATCGAATCCAGCGTCATGGACGGCAGCCAGTCGGTGATCCTGCAGCAGGTGAGCTTCGGCATCGCCGTGCGCATGGCGGTGATGTCGATGATCGTCGGCCAGTCGGGCCTGCAGGCCGGGGGCGACGCGTGAGCCTGCTGATCAGGAATGCGCTGCTGGTCGACCCCGCGGGACGACACTCGGGCAAGGGTAACCTGCTGCTGCAAAAGGGTGAGATCAGCGCTATCGGTTCGACCCGCAAGCGCTTCAGCGCAAGGCGCACGATCGATGCGCAGGGTGCCTGGATCATGCCGGGACTGGTGGACTGCCAGGCGCGCCTGCGCGATCCCGGGCAGCCGGAAAAAGCCAATATCGAAAGCGAAACCGCGGCCGCCGTGCGCAACGGAATCACGACCTTGTGCGTACCGCCGGATACGCAGCCGCCGATCGACAACTCGGCCACGGTGGAACTGATTCACCACCGCAATGAAATGTTCGGCCAGCGTGCGCACGTTCATCCGATAGGCGCGCTTACCCGCGGCCTGGAGGGTGAACAGCTCAGTAACATGGCGAGCCTGCGTGCCAATGGCTGCATCGCGTTCAGCAACGCCCGACATCCGCTGGCGAATAACCTGGTACAGCGTCGCGCGATGGATTACGCCGCCGGTTGCGGTTCGCTGGTCGTAATCCAGCCGCTCGACCCGGATTTGCTCGGCAACGGTTGCGCGCACGAGGGCGCGATCGCGACGCGGCTCGGACTACCGGCCATCCCCGAGGCGGCGGAAACCGCGGCGCTGGCGAAGGACATCGAACTGGTGGCGCAAACCGGTGCGCGCACGCACTTCGGCCAGCTTTCCTGCGCGCGCTCGGTCGACATGATACGGCGCGCCAAGGCCAAGGGCCTGCCGATTACCGCGGACTGCGCGATTCACCAGCTGTTCCTGACCGATCACGACATCGGCCTGTTCGACAGCAACAAGTTCACGATTCCGCCGCTGCGCAGCCAGGCCGATCGCGACGCGCTGCGCGAGGGACTGGTCGACGGTACTATCGACTGCCTTTGCTCCGATCACCAGCCGCACGAGGTCGACGCCAAGCTGAAACCCTTCCCGTCGGCCGAACCCGGCATCAGCGGACTGGATACACTGCTGGGACTGGCTTTGCGACTGGTGGATGAAAAGCTGCTGCCGCTACCGGAGCTGGTTGCGAAACTCACCCTGAACCCGGCAACCATCCTGGACCTGCCGGGCGGTCGGCTCGAAGCCGGCGCCGACGCGGACCTGATCATCGTCGATCCCGATGCGCACTGGATCTGCCGCGCCGACAGCTTCGTTTCCAAGGGCAAGAACACCGCGTTCGAGGGCTGGGATTTCAGCGGCAGCGTGACCCACACGATCGTCGGTGGCGAGGTCGTTTACCAGGCTTGATCCCGGTGAGTCGGCTTCGAGCGGGGTCAGAGCCGGCCTCGTTCCGCCCTGACCCCGGGCTTGCCGGGCCGGGAATTACTGCTCTTCGGACGGTAAGGTCAGCTCCTCGAGCGCGCCCTGCTTGTTCAGGTTGTGGCGCGTATCTTCCTGCGATTCGCCGCCGAAGTTGATCTTCCACTCGAGGTTGGTGCTCGAATCCGCGTAGGCGAGCGCGTTCTTGATCGTGATGCGATCAGACTTGTACAGGCTGTAGAGCGACTGGTCGAAGGTCTGCATGCCGGCGGTATCGCCCTTCTCCATGATTTCCTTGATCTCGTTGAAGTTACCTTCGCGCAGCAGCTCCGAGATGTAGGGCGTGTTCATCATGATTTCGACCGCGCAGGCAAGCTTGCCCTGCATGCCCGGCACCAGCCGCTGCGAGATGACCGCCTTCAGGTTGAGCGACAGGTCCATCAACAGCTGGTCACGCATATCGATCGAAAACATGTTCATGATCCGGTCCATCGCCTGGTTCGAGTTTACCGCGTGCAGGGTCGTCAGGCAGAGGTGACCGGTGTCGGCGAAGTTGATCGCCGCCTTCATGGTCTCCTGGTCACGCGCCTCACCGATCATGATGACTTCCGGCGCCTCGCGCAGTGCTTCGCGCAGCGCATTGGCGTAGCTCAGGGTATCGATACCGACCTCGCGCTGCGACACGATCGACTGGTTATGGCGAAACACGAATTCGATCGGGTCCTCGATCGTGAGTATGTGGCCACCGACGCTCTGGTTGCGGTGATTGAGCATCGAGGCCAGCGTGGTCGATTTACCGGAACCGGTGGAACCGACCACGAGTACGAGACCGGTCTGATTCATGACCACTTCCTTCAGCACCTGCGGCAGGCCGAGCTCGTCGATGGACGGAATTTCCCACTTGATGTAGCGGATGACCATCGATACTTCGGAACGCTGGATGAAGATGTTGACGCGAAAGCGGCCGACGTCGTTGAGCGTGAAGCCGAGGTTCAGTTCGCGGTTGATCTCGAAATCACGCACCTGCTCGTCGTTGAGCAGGCTGTAGGCGAGTTTCATGACCTGTCCCGGCTGGAACGGGTTTTTCGCGATCGCCGAGGTATGCCCCTGGGTTTTCATGTTTGGCGGCGCGCCGGTAACGAAATACAGGTCCGAGGCCTGTTTTTCGACCATGATCTTCAGGTAGGGCTCCAGCAGTTTGGTAGTCGGTTCGCGTGCCATCGTTCGCCTCTTAAATCATGCCGCTGGCGACTTCGTCTTCCGATTCCTCGAGCTCGAAATCGCGATGATCCTCGACCATGCCGGTCTTGCGTGCGGTATCGCTCTCGAGCTTTATCCGCAGGCGGATGTCGTTGACCGAGTCGGCGTTGCGCAGCGCATCCTCGAAGGTAATCTTCTGCTCCTCGTAGAGGTTGAACAGCGCCTGGTCGAAAGTCTGCATGCCGGCTTCGTTCGACTTGGCGATCAGCGACTTCATCTCGTGCACGTCGCCCTTGAATATCAGGTCGGACATCAGCGGCGTATTGAGCATGACCTCGACCGCCGGAATCCGGCCGACACCGTCGATCTTCGGGATCAGTCGCTGCGACACCATGCCCTTCATGTTCAGCGACAGGTCCATCAACAGCTGCGTGCGGCGCTCCTCCGGAAAAAAGTTGATGATGCGGTCGAGCGCCTGGTTGGTGCTGTTGGCGTGCAGCGTCGTCAGACACAGGTGGCCGGTTTCGGCAAACGCGATCGCGTGTTCCATCGCTTCGCGATCGCGCACCTCACCAATCAGGATGACGTCGGGCGCCTGGCGCAGCGTATTCTTCAGCGCGATTTCATAGGATTCGGTATCGACCCCGACCTCGCGCTGGGTGACGAGGCAGTTCTGGTGATCGTGAACGAATTCGACCGGATCCTCGATCGTGATGATATGGCCATGACTGTTGCGGTTGCGGTAGTCGACCATCGACGCCAGCGAGGTCGATTTACCCGAGCCGGTACCGCCGACGAAGATTACCAGGCCGCGCTTGGTCATCGCGATATCCTGCAGGATCGGCGGCAGGTTTAGCTCGTCGAAGCTCGGAATTTCCGAGTTGATGATCCGCAGCACCAGGCCGCAGGAGCCGCGCTGGACGAAGGCATTGACACGAAAGCGCGCGACGCCCGGCAGCGCGATGGAAAAGTTACATTCCTGGTTTTCCTCGAATTCGGAAACCTGCTTGTCGTTCATGATCGAACGCGCCAGCATCTGCGTGTGATTCGGCGACAGGTTCTGCTTGGAAACGGTCATGACCTTGCCGTCGACTTTCATCGCCGGCGGCGAGCCGGTAGTGATGAACAGGTCCGAGCCGTCCTTGCTGACCATCATGCGCAGCAGGTCGTGCATGAAACTGATTGCCTTGTTCCGGTCCATGAGTAGAACCCCCTCTTACTTTACAGGCTCGTATTATAGCGCGTCAGGATTCGCGGCCTTGCGTTGTGCCTCTTCCTTGGCCACCACACCCTGGGCCAGCAGGGCTTTCAGGTTCTGGTCCAGGGTCTGCATGCCGACGTTCTGACCGGTCTGGATCGCCGAGTACATCTGCGCCACCTTGTCTTCGCGGATCAGGTTGCGGATCGCCGGCGTACCGATCATGATTTCGTGGGCCGCGATTCGACCACCGCCGATCTTCTTCATCAGCGTCTGTGAAATAACCGCCTTCAGCGATTCCGACAGCATCGAGCGCACCATCGCCTTTTCCGCCGCCGGGAACACGTCGACGATACGGTCGATAGTCTTGGCCGCCGAACTGGTATGCAGCGTACCGAACACCAGGTGCCCGGTCTCGGCCGCCGACAGGGCGAGACGAATGGTTTCGAGGTCGCGCATCTCGCCGACCAGGATGGTGTCCGGATCCTCGCGCAGCGCCGAGCGCAGGGCCTCGTTGAAGCCGAGCGTATCGCGGTGCACCTCGCGCTGGTTGACCAGGCATTTCTTGCTCTCGTGGACAAACTCGATCGGGTCCTCGACCGTCAGGATATGGCCGTACTCGCTGTCGTTCTTGTAGTCGATCATGCCGGCCAGCGTGGTCGACTTGCCCGATCCGGTCGGGCCGGTTACCAGCACGATACCGCGCGGGTATTCGGAGATCTCCTGGAAAATTTTCGGCGCGTTGAGATCTTCGAGACTCAGGATCTTCGACGGAATGGTGCGGAAGACTCCGCCGGCACCGCGATTGTGATTGAAGGCGTTGACGCGAAAACGCGCCAGCCCCGGGATTTCGAACGAGAAGTCGGTTTCGAGGAATTCTTCATAGTCCTTGCGCTGCTTGTCACTCATGATGTCATAAATCATGTCGTGAACCTGCTTGTGATCCATCTCGGGTACGTTGATACGGCGGATATCGCCGTCGACACGGATCATCGGCGGCAGCCCCGCGGACAAGTGCAAGTCGGAAGCGCCCTGCTTGACGCCGAAAGCCAGGAGTTGAGCTATGTCCATGAAGTATCCTTAAATAAGTTTACCAGTAGTATAGTTAGGAACTCGTAGCACGTAGTATAGAATTCATGGCGCGTTTTTTTCGTGTTTCGCCGCCGGGCCGGCTCGCTATAATCGTCCCGCGGGAGGCACCTGGCGCTGCCGATTCACTTTAGCTGAAGCCATGCAGGACATCGAAAATAATCTGGCGCGAATACAGGCGCAAATCGACAGCGCGACCAGCGACGCGGGGCGCGCAGCGGGTTCGGTTTTACTGCTCGCGGTGAGCAAGAAAAAGCCCGTGGACGATATTCGTGCGGCCTACGCTGTCGGCCAGCGCGACTTCGGTGAAAACTACCTGCAGGAGGCGCTGCAGAAAATGGATGCGCTGGCGGATCTCGACATCCGCTGGCATTTCATCGGTGCGATCCAGTCGAACAAGACCCGCGACATCGCCGCCCGTTTCGACTGGGCGCACTGCATCGACCGCGCCAAGATTGCGCGCCGGCTCGGCAGCCAGCGGCCCGCCGGCATGGCGCCGCTGAACGTCTGTATCCAGGTCAACCTCGACGACGAAGCGAGCAAGGCCGGCGTGACGCTCGCCGCGGTGCCCGCTCTCGCCGCTGAAATCGTCGGCCTCGAAGGCGTTCGCCTGCGCGGACTGATGACGATTCCGGCACCCCGCAGCGACATCGGCGAACAGCGCGCCTCTTTTGCCCGCCTCGCGCAGGCGCTGGCGGAGCTGCGGCAACAGGGCATCGACTGTGATACCTTATCGATGGGTATGACCGGGGACATGTCGGCGGCTATCGCCGAGGGATCCACCCTGGTCCGTATCGGTACGGCTATCTTCGGGGAGAGGCTTTGAATCGCGGAATCTGTTTCATCGGCGCGGGCAACATGGCGCGCAGCCTGATCGGCGGACTGATCGCCAATGGCCGGGCGCCAGGCGACATCGTCGCCTGCGACATCGATACGACCCAGCTCGATGCCCTACAGGAACGCTTCGGCATCCGTACCTCCAGTGACAACCTGGCCGCCGCGCACGAGGCGGAAGTCGTCGTGCTCGCGGTCAAACCGCAGGTCATGCCCGCGGTGTGCCAGGCACTGGCCGCGCTGCCGCAGGGTCCGGCGCAACTGTTCGTCAGCGTCGCCGCGGGCACCCCGGTGGCGGCAATCGACGCCTGTCTCGGCGGCAGTCGGGCCATCGTGCGCTGCATGCCCAACACCCCTGCCCTGCTGCAGCTCGGGGCCACCGGGATCTACGCCAATCCGCGCGTGAGTGCAGCACAGCGCAGGCTCGCCGAATCACTGCTGGAAGCGGTCGGCGTGGTAATCGCGGTCGACGAGGAAGGGCAGCTCGACGCGGTCACGGCGATTTCCGGCAGCGGGCCGGCCTACTTCTTCTACTTTATCGAGTTACTCGCCAGCGCCGGGGTAAAACTCGGCCTGCCGCCAGACACCGCCGCGAGGCTGGCGCGCCAGACGGCGCTGGGTGCATCGACCATGGCGCTCGACGACGACGTGGTCGATCTGCGCGCGCGCGTTACGTCCAGAAAAGGCACCACGGAACAGGCAATCCTGTCGTTCCAGGGTAACAATCTCGAGCGTCTCGTCGACGAGGCCACGGCGGCGGCGGCCAGCCGCGCCCGCGAACTCGGGCTCGAACTGGGTCAGCAGGAGTAAGTCATGGGTTCCGGTTACCTCGTATCGCCGCTGGTGTTGATCATCAACACGCTGTTCGATCTCTACGTGCTGCTGGTGTTGCTGCGGTTCTTGCTGCAGATGCTGCGCGCCGATTTCTACAACCCGGTGTCGCAATTCGTGGTGCGCGTAACGACGCCGCCGCTGCGCCCGCTGCGACGCGTGATTCCCAGCGTTTCCGGCCAGGACACGGCTTCGATCGTGCTGTGCCTGGTCGTCATCTACGTCAAGTTCCTGATCCTGCGGCTGCTCGATATTCCCGCGATCCATATCGGCAGCGCGGCCGCGCCGATCGGTTCGGCGAGTTACGCCGGCCTGTTGATATTCGGTATCGCCGACCTGGTATCGCTGGCGCTGACCGTGTTCCTGATCGCGATCGTCATCCAGGTGATCCTGAGCTGGATCAATCCGGGCGCCT
>JASJCI010000023.1 GCA_030066085.1 Gammaproteobacteria bacterium
TTCGAGTGCCGCAAGGCGACGCGCGTTGGCGTTGAGTTCGAGCTGTTTGCTGTCGATCAGCTGCTGGGCCTCGGCCAATTGTGTCTCCCGCTTCGAGATATCGGCAGCGAGCTGTTGGCGTACCAGTAACAGCTGCGTGGCCTGCTGCTCCAGGTCATCGCGCTGGTTCGAGAGTGCGGTGATCGCACGCAGCTGTTCGGCGATCAGCGTCTCGTTGCGCCCGGCCCGCTCCCGCAGACGCATGACTTCGAGCTGCAGCTGCTGAACGCGGTCCTCGGCGCGGTGCAGCGCACTCGAAAGGGTGTCCTTTTCCTCGCCGGTGGACCGAGCGAGTTCGGCGGCGACGCGCTCGGCCTCCATGGTCGCGCGCAGCTGGTTGACCAGTTCGATGTTGCGCACCAGCAGCACGACCATCGAGATCAGGAAGATCATCACGACGACGGTCATGATGTCGGTAAACGACGGCCAGAAGCCCTCGTTGACGTCGTTCGATCCAACGCCGATGCGCAGATCGGTGAAACCGTCCTGGTTCATTCGTCGTCCCGCAGGCGGAAGCCGCTGCGCAGGTGACCCACGATGGTGTCCAGTCGATGGTCGAGGTCGTCCACTTTCTCACGATAGGACGTGATGGTTTCAGCGAGCTGATCCTGGGTTGCCTCGAAACCACGTTGGGATGACTGCAACTGGTCGACCAGCCCCTGCAGGGACTGCAGCAGGCCGGTGAAGTCGTACAGCACATTGTCGGTCTGGATCTGGAAGCGGGGGATCAGGTAGCTGGTCGTGACCTGCTCCACACCGCTGATCAGATTGGTCTGGGCGTCGGTCAGGCGCTGGTAGGTGTAACCAAAGAACACATAACAGACGATCGCGGTTATGGTCGTCGACAGCGCGGTCGACATGCCATGGATCACCAGGCCCATGCCGGTCGCGCTGATCGCGTTCTCGAGCACGTCCGAAGCGCCGATCAGCGCTATCGACAGCGAGACGATGGTGCCGAACACGCCGGTCAGGATCAGGATGTTGTTGATGAAGCGAATCAGGCCGAAATGGGTTGCCTCGTCGGCGTTCAGCATCGCCGACAGCGCGGCATGATCGATCGTGCCGTGCGATTGCTGGATCGAGTGCATGGTCCAGTGACGCCGGGCAATGATCGAGTCCGACGGCAGGCCGTCGGTAGGTTCGGGCCTGAGGGACTCGACGTTGGCGATGAACGCGGCGATGGCGCTTTCCTCGCGCCGGTAGCGCAGCAGCAGCCAGAGAATGTTACCCAGGCCGATCAGCAGCAGCAGCAGGATGGCGCTATTGATGACGATGCCGGTATCGGTCAGCCGGTTATCGAAGTAGAACGGATAGACGACATCGTAGTTGAATCCGATCAGCGCGAGGGTGGCGACGATTACCACGGCAAACTGGATCAGGATCTTGTTGCTGAGACTCGTGAGCAGGCGCTGCGTGTCCATCGAAGGATTCCCTTACCTGGTGGGGTCGGTTGGGTAGCTGACCGAGATGTGATCGAGTTTAATACCCTTTTCGGAGGTATGTCAAAATGCCGCTGTCGATCCCGGCTAAGTCGCTCGAGACGTCGTTTTGGCATGCTCCGTCATTGGAAAAACCCCGCCAAAGAAGAGTATTATATCCGGTCGGTCCTGCGTTTTTGGGGTGACTTGTGATGCTGGTGAGCGTATTGCGGCGCTTCATGCGCCACGGGAATTTGACGTTGATCGATGCCGAGGGACGGCGCCATGCCATCTGCGATCGTGAAGGTCCGACGGTCGTGATGCGAGTGACGGACAGGGCAACCGAACGACGGCTTGCCACCAGTCGCTCGGTCTGGTGGGGGGAAGCCTACATGGACGGCAGGTTTGTGATCGAGGAAGGCAGTCTGCGCGATTTCCTCGAAATCTACATACGTTCCGAGCGCAGCGTGCTGAACAATACCCTCTACGGCGAAGTCCAGCGCCTGTTGCACAGCCTGTTCGCTTCCTTCAGCCATTACAACCCGGTCTCGCGCGCGCGCCGCAACGTGGCTCATCATTATGATCTGTCGGGCGAACTCTACGACCAGTTTCTCGATGCCGACCGGCAGTATTCCTGTGCTTACTTTGCCCGGGGTGACGAAAGTCTCGATACCGCGCAGCTGCTGAAAAAGCGGCATATCGCGGCCAAGCTGGATATCCATCCGGGCATGCAGGTACTCGATATCGGCTCGGGCTGGGGCGGCATGGCGATCTATCTCGCCACCCATCTCGATTGCCAGGTTACCGGGGTTACCTTGTCGGAGGAGCAGTACCAGCTGTCTCGGCGGCGCGTCGAAGAGGCTGGACTCCAGGACCGGGTCCGGTTCGAGCTGCGCGATTATCGCAGCCTGCAACAGAGCTTCGACCGTGTCGTCTCGGTGGGAATGCTGGAGCACGTCGGCCAGTTCCACTATCACGAGTATTTCCGCAAGCTACAGCAACTGCTCAAGCCCGACGGGGTAGCGCTGATCCACACTATCGGGCGGCAGAACAAACCGCAGCCGGTCAGCGCCTGGATCCGCAAATATATATTCCCGGGCGGTTACCTGCCGGCCGCTTCGCAGTTGTCCCGCGCGATCGAGAGTAGCGGGTTGTGGATGACCGATCTCGAGATCCTGCGACTGCACTATGCGCTGACGCTGAATCACTGGTACCGGCGTTTCATCGCCAACCGTGAACGGGTTCGACAACTATACGACGAGCGCTTCTGCCGCATGTGGGAACTCTATCTGCTGGGCAGCGAAATGATCTTTCGTCACCAGGACGTTTGCGTTTATCAAATGCAGCTGACGCGCGACGTAGCAACGCTGCCGCTGACGCGCGACTACATCTACCAAGCCGAGCAAACACTGGCCAGGGTCGACGGCACAGCGGTCGCGCCGAACGCGCGCGGCAAGCAGCGCGAAGCGGCGCGCAGGCGAAAAATCGAAGTTGTTTGACGGACGTGTCGAAGCCGCTTTGTTGCCCGCAGGACTCGCAGTGGTCTCTTTACGGGCAAACAACGCGCCGGGGCCAGGCGTGATGTCGCGGGCTACACAACACCGCCGCGTTCTCCGCGCGCTCCGCGGGAACCCGCAGCTGTCTTAGAGACTGGCCGAAGCCGCTTTGTTTCCCGCAGGGCTCGCCGAGGGCGCAGTGGTTTCTTTCCAAGTCAACAACGCGCCGGGGCCAGGCGTGATGCCGCGGGCTACACAACACCGCCGCGTTCTCCGCGTGCTCCGCGGGAAACCGAGGCTGTTTGACGGATGTGTCGAAGCCGCTTTGTTGCCCGCAGGGCTCGCCGAGGGCGCAGTGGTCTCTTTGCGGGTCAACAACGCGCCGGGATCAGGTGTGATGTCGCGGGCTACACAACACCGCCGCGTTCTCCGCGCGCTCCGCGGGAAATCGAAGCTGTTTGACGGATGTGTCGAAGCCGCTCTGTTTCCCGCAGGGCTCGCCGAGGGCGCAGTGGTCTCTTTGCGGGCAAACAACGCGCCGGGGCCAGGCGTGATGTCGTGGGCTACACAATACCGCCGCGTTCTCCGCGTGCTCCGCGGGAAACCGGGTCTGGCAAAACGCTCGAGCAGCAGAATGCCGCCCGTCGCGGCTAGAACATCGCCTTGCGCAGGTGGTTGATCAGGTCGATCTGCGTGATCAGGCCGTAAAACCTGTCGTCCTCGGCGATGATCGCGACCTTGTCCTGCTTGAACAGCTGCACCACCGCGTCGATACGCGCGCTCGGCGGGAGCAGTTCCAGGTCGGTTACCATGACCTCGCCGACCTTCATCTGGAAGCTGTCCTTGTCCTCGTAAATCCCGAGCAGGATGTCGGATTCGTCGATCAGGCCGGCGATGTTACCGTCCTGCATGACCGGTATCTGCGACACGTCGAACATGCGCATACGCTTGTAGGTCGTGATCAGGTTGTCATCCGGCGTGACGGTGACCATGTCGCCGCTGTCCGCCGGACGGGCGATCAGGTCGCGCAGGTCACCGTGCGATTCGCGCTCGAGCAGGCCCTGGTCGGCCAGCCAGGAATCGTTGAACGACTTGTTCAGGTACTTGTTGCCGGTGTCGCAGGCAAAGGTCAGCACGCGCTTGGGTTCGGTCTGCTCGCGGCAGTAGCGTAAGGCCGCGCCCAGCAGGGTGCCGCTGGACGAGCCGGCAATAATACCCTCGCGACGCAGCAGTTCACGCTGCAGGGTGAAAGCCTCGCGGTCGCTGATCGCGTAAGCTTTCTTGACCAGGCTGATATCGCAGATCGGCGGCATGAAATCCTCGCCGATGCCCTCGACCAGCCAGGACGAGGCCTTCGGTGTCTTGCCGGTGTTGATGGTGTCGGCGAGGATCGATCCGACCGGGTCGGCCACGATCAGCTCGAGGTCGGGCTTGACCTCGTGGAAATAGCGGCCGAGACCGGTGACCGTGCCGCTCGAGCCGACGCCGACCACGACCGCATCGAGATCGTTGTCCATCTGCCGCAGCATTTCGGGCCCGGTGTCGACCTCGTGGGTTTCGGGGTTGTGCGGGTTCGAGAACTGGTCGATAAAATAGGAATTCGGGATTTCCGCGGCCAGCCGCTTGGCGTAATCCTGGTAGTACTCGGGATGTCCTTTTTGTACGTCCGAGCGGGTCAGGCGCACGTCCACGCCCATGGCGCGGATGTGGCGTATCTTGTCGGGACTCATCTTGTCGGGGATGACGAGGATGAGCTGGTAACCTTTTTGCGCGGCGACCAGGCCGAGGCCGAGCCCCGTATTGCCGGCGGTGGCTTCGATGATCGTTCCGCCAGGCTCGATCTTGCCCTCGCGTTCGGCGGCCTCGATCATGTTGACGGCGATACGATCCTTGATCGAGCCGCCCGGGTTGTCCAGCTCGAGTTTCAGGAACAGGTCGCAAGGGCCGGTGTCGAACTTGCTGAGCTTGACGATCGGCGTGTCGCCGATAAGGTCCAGTACCGAGTTAACTACGGCCATGTCTTTATCTCCCCCGATTCAGAATCGGTCACCATTATAACTAACCTTGTAAGCGCTGAGCGCGATCCACTCGGGATCGACCTCGATACCCCAGCCGGGCGCGTCGGACAGCAGCAGATCGCCATCCCTGATTTCGAATCCAGGCGCGAAAATACGATCCTGCCAGGGATAATATTCGGCGCCCTCGATCGTGAATTCGACATACTTGCCCGCGTTTTCGATCGCCGCCATGAAGTGCAGCGAAAACAGTGTCACCAGTGACAGGTTGGCGGAGTGCAGCGTACAGGGCAGGCCCGCCGCGCGCGCGTAGTCGGCAACCTGCAGGCTGCGGGTGATCCCGCCCATGTAACAGATATCGGGCTGCACGATGTCGACCGCGCGGCTGTCGATCATCTGTTTCCAGACGATCATGTTGTTGTCCTGCTCGCCACCGGTAACGTCGATATCGAGTGCCGCGCAGACCTCGCGCGTCCACTCGAGCTCCCAGTAGGGGCAGGGTTCCTCGTAGTGACTGACGCCATAGTCAGCGAGCATGCGGCCGACCTCGATCGCTTTTTTCGGGGTGTAGGCGCTGTTGGCGTCGACCATCAGGATCGCGTCGTCGCCGAGTCTCGTGCGCATGGTTTTGACGATATCCTCGGTGCGCCCCGGCCAGTGATCGACATCGTGCCCGCATTCCGCGCCGATGCGGAACTTGAACGCGCGGTAGCCGTGGCGCTCGCGCAACTCGAGCATGCGTTCGGCCTCGTGCTCCGGGGTGATGTCGCGCTGCATGCTCGAAGCATAAACCGGGAAACGGTCGCGGCTGCCGCCGAGCAGCTGGCTCACGCTCTGCTCGGCACGTTTGCCGCGTATGTCCCACAGCGCGGTATCGACGCCGCACAGCGCGCGATAGAGGTAGGTCCCCTGGAACTTGTGTTCGCGGTCGAGCACGGTCCGGGTCACCGCTTCGATATCCGCGGCGTCCTGCCCGAGAACATGCTGCGCCACCTGCCGATGCACGATCTCGGCGGTGATATCGGCATTGTAGGGCGATACCTGTCCCCAGCCCTCGTCACCCTCGTCGGTGCGCACGCGGACCAGCGCCACGTACTCGTTGGCGAAGGTCTCGATGCTGGTGATGATCATCGGCGCGGGATTAATGCAGCCCGTCGAGCGCCTGTTTCAGGTCCGCGATCAGGTCGTCGGCCGATTCCAGGCCGGTCGACAGCCGCACCAGGCCGTCGGTGATGCCAGCCGCGAGGCGCTCCTCGCGCGGCATGTCGGCATGGGTCATGGTCACCGAGTGGGTCACCAGCGACTCGACCGAGCCGAGGTTTTCGGCCAGGCTCCAGAGCTTCAGCGTGTTCATCAGCTGCTTGCCGGATTCGACGCCACCGTGTACTTCGAACCACAGCATCGAACCGTGGCCGCTGGCCTGGCGATCGGCGAGTTCCTTCTGCGGGAAGGATTCCAGGCCGGGATAACAGACGCGGTCGACGTTCGGGTGGGTTTCGAGAAACTTCGCCACCTTGAGCGCATTGGCCGACTGTGCTTCGAGGCGCGTACTCATGGTCTTGATACCCTGCAGGGTGTAAAACGCAACCATCGGCGTCATGTTGCTGCCGAGGCAGTTGCGCACGAACATGATGCGTTCCAGGTGATCCGGATCGCGCGCCGTGATCGAACCGCCGACGCTGATGTTGTGACCTTCCATGAACTTGGTCGTGCTGTGCAGGCTGATGTCGGCGCCGAGTTCCAGCGGTCGCTGGTAGTAGGGCGTCAGAAAGGTGTTATCCACCACGTGCGGAATGCCCTTTGCCTGCGCGATCTCGGAGATAGCCGCGATATCGGTCAGCTTGAGGGTCGGATTGGCCGGACTCTCGGTAAAGATCAGCCGGGTATTGTCGCGAATCGCGGCCTCGACATTGGCCGGATCCGACGTATCCACGAACGAGCATTCGAGGCCCCAGCGATTGAGCACCTTGGTCGAAACCCGGTGGGTACCGCCATAGACCACGTCCGACAGCACGGCGTGTTCGCCGGTGCTGAGCATGCCCACCAGGGTGCAGCTGGTGGCGGCCATGCCGGTAGCGAAACAGAGGCTGCCGGCGCCACCCTCGAGCGCGGTAATCTTGGCTTCCAGCGCGGCCACGGTCGGATTGCCCGAGCGGCTGTAGGAGTAACCTTTTTCGAGGTACTGGTCGACCGATTCCTGCACGTAGGTCGTGGTCTGGTAGATCGGCGTCAGGATCGCGCCGGTTACGGGATCAGGGCTGACACCGGCGCGTATTTCGCGCGTTTTGAAATCTGGATTGTCGCCACTCATTTTCGACCCCGTCGCTAACTGTAAAAAGGACGGCAATTCTAGCATTTGTCTGACAATTTGAAAGCGTCGCTGGCACCGATCGAATCGATCTTGCAAAATGGGCCGACATGAGAGTCCCTGAATACCCACGGCGCGGCTTTTCGACCTGCCCGCACGACTGTCCCAGTACCTGCGCACTCGAGGTCGAATTGATTGATGCCGCGACCATCGGCCGCGTGCGAGGGGCGCGCGACAACGATTACACCGCCGGTGTCATCTGTGCCAAGGTTGCGCGTTACGCCGAGCGGATACACCATCCCGACCGGCTGGGCAGGCCACTGCGACGGGTCGGGCCCAAAGGGCAGGGCCGCGATGCGTTTGTCGAGATTGGCTGGGACGAGGCGCTCGACGAGGTAGCCGAAGCATTCGCCGCGGCGATGCAAACACACGGCAGCGAGACCCTGTGGCCTTACCATTACGCCGGCACCATGGGCCTGGTGCAGCGCGACAGTATCGACCTGTTTCGTAACCTGCTGCGCACGTCGCGCCAGCATTCGACCTTTTGCATCACGCTCGCCGATGCCGGCTGGATTGCCGGCACCGGCGCCAAGCGGGGTTCCGATCCGCGTGACATGGCGCACAGCGACCTGATCGTCGTGTGGGGCTGCAACCCCGTTTACACCCAGGTCAACGTCATGCACTTCGTGGCGCGCGCCCGCCGCGAGCGCAACGCAAAGCTGGTGGTGGTCGATCCATATCGCACCGCGACCGCCGAAAAAGCGGATCTGCACCTCATGCTGCAGCCGGGCAGTGACGCGGCGCTGGCCTGCGCCGTCATGCACCAGCTGTTTGCCGACGACCTGGTGGATCGTGATTATCTCGAACGATACACCGATGCGCCGGCGGAACTCGAAGCGCACCTGCGGGATCGCACACCGGAGTGGGCCGCCGGGATCACCGGGCTCGACGCCGCGCAAATCGTCGAGTTCGCGCGCCTCTACGGCGATACGCCACGCAGCTTCCTGCGCCTGGGCTATGGCTTCACGCGTTCACGCAACGGCGCCGCGAATATGCACGCGGTCAGCTGCCTGCCGGCGCTGACCGGCGCCTGGCGTCATCGTGGTGGCGGGGCGCTTTACGCCAACGGCGGCCTTTACGGCATCGACCAGACGCTGATCAAGGGACTGGACGTGCTCGATCCCAGTACGCGCGTGCTCGATCAGTCGCGCATCGGCGATGTGCTCTGCGGCAATCCGCGCGACCTGCAAAAGGGACCGCCGGTAACGGCGCTGCTGGTACAGAACACCAATCCGGTAGCGGTTGCGCCGAACACCTGCAAGGTCCTCGAGGGTTTCGCGCGCGACGACCTGTTCGTCTGCGTGCACGAACAGTTCATGACCGAAACCGCGGCCATGGCCGACATCGTGCTGCCGGCAACCATGTCTCTCGAGCACGACGATTTCTACCAGGCCGGTGGACACACCCACCTGCAGGTGACCCGCGGCCTGGTGAGCCCGTTCGCCGAATGCCGCAGCAACCACGAGGTGCTGGGTTCGATTGCCGGTCGTCTCGGCTATGCGCATCCGGGATTCGATACTGGCGCGCGTGACCTGATCGACGATGCGCTGCGGCGCAGCGGTTTGCCCGGCGAGCAAGAACTGTTCGAAGCCCACTGGCACGACTGTGCGCCCGGTTTCGAACGGAGCAATTACCTCGACGGCTTCGCGACCCCCGACGGCCGCTTTCACTTTCGGCCCGACTGGCGGCGGGTCGGGCACGAAACTGCCGCGATGCCCCGCCTGCCGGACTATATTGCGCCGCAGAATCCACGCGATGCCGAGCATCCTTTCCGCCTGGTCGCGGCGCCCGCGCGCCAGTTCCTGAACACCAGTTTTAGCGAAACTCGCAGCTCGCGGCTTGCCGAGGGGCGGCCCGAGCTGCTGCTTGGGCCCACGGATGCGCGCGCTCTCGCTGTGGCCGACGGTGAGCTGGCGCGCGTCGGCAACGCGCAGGCAGCTATCCTGCTGCACGTGCGCCTGTTCGACGGCCTGCCTTCCGGGGTGGTCGTGATCGAGAGTATCTGGCCGAACCACGCTTTCATCGAGGGTCTCGGCGTCAACGCGCTGGTCAGCGCGGAGCCGGGCATTCCCAACGGCGGCGCGGTTTATCACGATACCGCGGTCTGGATCAGGCCCGAACCGGGGGGTGCGGATGCCTGAACACGAAAAACTGGACTATGTCGAGTACCCGGCGCGCGATCTGGCCGCGACCTGTAACTTTTTCGGGCAGGTGTTCGGCTGGCAATTCGAGCAGTATGGCGCGGATTACAGCGCGTTTACGGGGCAGGGGCTGGACGGCGGCTTCTACCGTTCCGGACTCTGTTCGAACACGCGCAACGGCGGTGCCCTGCTGCTGTTCTACAGCCAGGACCTGGAAGACACGCTGGCGCGCATCGAAGCCGCGGGCGGCCGTATCGTCACGCCGATCTTCGAATTTCCCGGCGGGCGGCGCTTTCACTTCAGCGAACCGAGCGACAACGAGTTCGCGGTCTGGTCCGATCGATGACGACGGGCGAGAACAGGCGCTTCGACGCCACTGCCGGCGACAGCATCTATCGCACACCGCGGGCAGAACTCACGGTCGAGTCGTCGGCGAACGAGTTTTACGTGGTATCGAAACTCAAGTTTGCCGTGCTCTACCTCGCCACCCTGGGGCTGTACGAGGTCTACTGGTTCTATCGTCACTGGCACCAGTATCGCCTGTACCATGGTGAATCGCTATGGCCGGTGCCGCGGGCGATTTTCTCGATCGTCTTCGCCTACCCGCTGTTCCGGCGCTTCGAGCGGCGCAATGCCGCCGCCGGTGACCCGGTGCGCTGGTCGCCAGGTGTTTTTGCCGGGCTTTACATCCTGTTGTACCTGGTCAGTAATTTCGCCGAGCTCGCGGCGCCCGAGGGGGAGGACGCGATCGCCATCCTGGTCGCATTCGTGGCCATGATTCTCGCGCTGGTGCTGCTGCAGGGAGTTCAGGATATCGTCAATCGAGCGGTTGGTGATCCCGACGCCAGTGTCAATCGACGCTTCAGCGTGGCCAACATCGCCTGGATCACGGTCGGGCTGCTGTTCTGGAGCATGACGCTGATCGGTCTGGCGATCGGCCTCGGCCTGTTCAATCCGCCGGTCTGAAACAGGGGGTCGTGGCGGCCATGAACGTGAAAGATGCCGATGAGCTCAGGCGACTGGTAAAAGCGACGCGCGCGGCAGATTTGCCGGCGCCGTCTCGCCTGCGCGCGGCCGCTGTCGGGACCGCCGGGCAGATCGAAATCGGCCGCTCGGCGTTTCTCCGGCAGCAGGGTTACGCGTCCGAGATCGAATACAAGCGCGCGGCCATGCGCGACGGGCGCATCACCTGGCACGCCCACATCGGCATGAACGATATCGAGGCGACCGCTGCCGCGCTCGCGCAGATTCAGCGCGAACTGGCGCTTCGCGGCCAGCAGCTCGATCGCGCGGGCGTGGCACTCGACCGGCGCATGGGGCTGCCGGCGGATAATCGCGCCGCGGTCGCGGCCGAAACAGGGCCCATGCTCGCGACCGTCGAAGACTGGCATCAGCTGGCACAGGCGGCACCGATACAGCCTCACCTGGGTGATTTCATGATTGGCCAGCCGGCGTCGCTGGAGAACACGGTGCAGGCGCTGCGTATCGGCTGCACCACGATCGGTAACCTGTCGCAGTTTTTCACTTTCGAGGCCCCCGGCTGGAACGATGCCGCGGCGACGGCGCGGGTCACCGCCGAGTCGGTCTACCTGCTCGCGGAGTTTCGCACCCGGGGCACGATGCTGCACTCCTACCTCGAGGACGGCAACGGCGCGCTGTTTCGTTATTGCGCGACGGTAGCCGCCTGGGCCATGCTCGAGCGCTACATCGTCGAGGACCTGGTCGGAGCTCGCCTGAGTCACTGCATCGGCGGACTTACCAGCGACCCGCTGCGCCGCGCCGGATGGGTGCTGGCGCTGCAGCAAATCCACCACGGCGATCATGTCGGCTCGATGATTTACGGCGACACGATTTCTTTCGGCCCGGATTTCGCGGTCAATCGCGCGCTGACGGCGGAGTACCTGACCTGGGATATCCTCGCCCAGCTGCACTCGCCCAGCGGCCACGCGGTACTGCCGTTGCCCGTGACCGAGGCTATCCGCATTCCCAGCGCGGAGGAAATCATCGACGCGCAGGTTTTCGGCCGACGCGTCGAGGCGAGCGCGCGCCGACTGTATCCGCACGTGGATTTCGCTCCCGCACAGGCCTTCGCTGATCGCGTCTACCGGCAGGGCAGGCGTGTGTTCGACAATGCCCTGCAGGGTTTGCGCGATTGCGGCGCGGATCTCACCAACCCCGCCAGCCTGCTTTACCTGCTAAAACAGCTCGGCGCGCAGAAATTCGAGGACTGGTTCGTCGACGATGCCGCGGCGCGCGAGGATATCACCGACATCTGCGCGCTGGCGCAGGACGTGGTCGACACTCACCGGCCACTGTTTGCGGAGCCGGAGCTGCGCGCGCGGATCCAGGGCAAGCGCTTCATCGTCGCTTCGAGCGATGTCCACGAACACGCGGCGGGTGCGCTGGCGCAGTTGCTCGGCGAAGCCGGTGCCAGCGTCGAGTACCTCGGCGCGGAACAGGCTCCGGCCGACCTGGTGGCGGCCATGACGCGGACCGGCAGCGACGCGCTGCTGCTCAGTACGCATAACGGCATGGCGCTGGATTACGCGCGCCAGTTGCGCGAGCTGATGAACCAACGGCAACTGTCGCTGCCGGTGGTCATGGGCGGAGTACTGAACCAGAAGGTCGACGGCCACGAGTTGCCGGTACCGGTGGTCGAGGAACTGCGCGCACTGGGCATGCGCCCGGCAATCAACCTGCCGGGCCTGTTGAAACTGTTACCGTCGAGCTAGCCGAAAGGCGGCAGCGCGCGCCAGTTGAACAGCGCTGGCGCGCGGCTTATGGCGGCGCGGCGCATCCCGAAACGCTGGCGCAGGGCCCGCGGTGCATTTTCGGGGCCGCCCAGCGCGGCAAAAATTGCGATCTCCGAATCGGCGGTCTTTTCGCCGCCGACGAACTCGGCGTCATATTCGCCGCACAGGGCCGCCAGGCCGCGATAATACTCCGCGCGCAACTCGACCAGGTCGGCGCGACAGGCATCGAAGGCAGCATCGTCGTCGCTGCCCAGCGTGACCCGGTTGTGCGGGTCGACGCCCTGCGGATTGAGGTGACCATAGACCAGGATTTCGCCGCGCAGCCGCCGATCCTCGCGGAAACGCGCCTGCACCCCTTCGACGTAGTCGCTGTTGATTCGCCACAGTGCCTGCATTGCGGCCGCGGTCGAATCGACCGCGAGGCGAATGTTGGCGTCACTGTGATTCTTGTAGACCCGGCTGCCCGCGGGCGCCTGCATGCGCGCGGCGTAGGGCACCGCCTCGCGTAACAGGCGCATTTGTTCACCGTCACGGAAAACTTCCGCGTGCTCGATGGACACGCCGCCGATGGTCCAGTCCCCCGCGTCGGCATCGTCCAGCAGGAGCTGTAAAAAGTCATCATCGGCAAGATTGCTGAGGCCCGTGATGAAAGCCATGCCATCGCCGCCGGCGGCGCGGCAGGTTTCGCCGAGGGCGATGGCGCGCCGGGCCTGGTCGCTGTCGCTGTTGATCAGCGGTGTCATCGACGCCAGGCTGACGTGCTCGATCCCGAGCAACAGGTTGTCGCCGTGACGGCTGCCGACCTCGCTGCCAGTCTCGATGCGAAGCTCGGTGTAGGGCGCCAGGTGGCCAAGCAGCCCTGCGAGGCGGCTTGCGTCGCCGGAAACCGGCAGCGCAAAGCTGATTTCACGCGCGGGATAGCGGAAAAAGGCGCAGCGCAGCGCGGTTACCAGTCCGCTCCAGCCGTAACTGCCGGCGTAACCGCCGAGCTCGGCACCGTCGATGACGCATATGCGCTCGCCGTCGCATACCGCCGCGGCACGGACGCTGTCGCTGAAATAGCGGCGTTGCGGACCCATGCCGCCGGTCATGAAGGTGGCGCCCGCGGCAGCATACTGGTAACTGGTCAGGTCCGCGCCGGGCACGCGCCAGGCCGGGCCGAGTGTCTCGGCCAGCGCACCGTTGACCTGTTCCAGCGTGACCGCGGCGCCGACGCAGACCTCGCCGGCATCGGCGTCGATGACGATTTCGTCGAGCTCCAGCGAGGCCAGGTCGGCGACGGCTTCGTGGCGCAAGCGGGCCACCGGCGGTGATTCCAGGCGCAAGCCGATGATGCTGCTGCCGCTGTCGGCCTCCCGCTGGAAGATGCCGCCGCCAGCGGAGGCAGCCGAGATCGGCAGCAGGCGAAGGGCGGCGCCGTATTCGCGCCTGAGCGCCTGGATCGCCGCCAGCGGGTTACGCCGGATCGAGTGAACCGCGTCGCAGCGAATAGCGAAACCTTCACCGTCGCGCAGTTGCCCCGGGGTGTCGGCAGAGATCATCTGCGCCCCGGCTCAGGCAGCCTTGCGCGCCTCGAGCGCGGCAACCAGATTTTGCTCGAGCTGCTGCAGCGTCTCGTGATCGGTAATTGCGCTGCCGTCATCGGTGGTCAGGAAAAAGATATCGTCGATTTTTTCGCCCAGGGTAGAAATCTTGGCGTGCGTGATATTGATGTCCATCTCGGCGATGACATTGGCAATCACCGACAGCAGTCCGGGCATGTCGAGCGCGCTGATTTCCATCACCGTGCGCCCGTTGAGGTAGTCCTGCTCGAACTGCACCTCGGTGGGGTGATCGAACACCTTGAGATGGCGCGATTTGCGCGTGTTGTAGCGGCCCTGGTAGATCTGGTCGGACTCGAGCGCGGTGAGCAGCGCGCTTTCGATCTGGCGGATGGTCGCCTGGTCGGTAATGGCTTCGCCGTTGACGTCCTGGATGATGAAGGTATCCATGATCTTGCCGTCGCGGGTGGTGAAAATCTCGGCATTGAGGATCGACAGGCCCAGCGAACCCAGCGTGCCGGTCACCTGCGAGAACGCGTGCGCGATTTCCTCGCCGTAGACGAACACCTTGGTATTGTGGGTATGCACGGACTGGCGAATGCTCACCAGGCGCGCTTCGCCGGGATGAGCGAGGATGGTGTCGACGTGCCAGCGGATTTCGAGCGGGTGATGGCGCAGGAAGTAGTCCCCCGGCACGCTGTCGAGCACGGTATTGATCTGCTCTTCGCTCCACTCGAGATCCGACATTTCTTCCATTGCCGCGTCGCGGTTTTCCTGCACGATTTCGTCGATATCGGGCGCGTGTTCGATACCGCGCCGGAGCACGACCTTGGTCGCGTTGTAAAGCTGTTTCAGCAACGCGTCCTTCCAGTTGTTCCATAACTTCGGATTGGTGCTGCGGATGTCCGCGACGGTCAGCAGGTAGAGATAGTTGAGCATGCTGACGCTGCCGACCTGGCGGGCGAAATCGCGCACCACGTCCGGATCGCTGATGTCCTTGCGCTGCGCGGTGACCGACATCAACAGGTGATCGCGCACCAGCTGCGAGACGATACGCGTATCCTTGCGATTCATGCCGTGCTGCAGGCAAAACAGGGTGGCTTCCTCTGCGCCGAGCACCGAGTGGTCGCCGCCGCGTCCCTTGGCGATGTCGTGAAACAGCGCGGCGAGGTAGAGCAGCACGGGGTTGTCGAGGTCACGGTACACCAGGTTACAGAACGGGAATTCGTCCTCGTGCTTGTCGATCGCGAAGCGGCGCAGGTTGCGGATGACGAAAATGGTGTGCTGGTCGACCGTGTAGGCGTGGAACAGGTCGTATTGCATGCGTCCGGTGATCTTGCCGAAGGCAGGAATATAGTTCGCGAGAAAACCATAGGAGTTCATCCGCCGCATCTGGTGCGTCTGGCCGCGCGGCGCGCTCATCAAACGCATGAACAGGTGAGTGACGGTCTCGTCGCTGCGAAAGTCGTCGTTGATCAGGTAGAGATGCTCGCGCACCAGCCGGATGGTCGATGCGGTGACGCCCTCGCAGCGCCGGGTCAACGATATCAGCAGGAACAGCTCTACCAGCGCCGGCGGATGATCGCGAAACACCTCGGGATACGCGGCCTCGATGAAATTGTTGCGCAGGTAGAAGCGCTCGTTGATGGCAATGAGGCGATGGCGTTTGCCCTCGAGCAGGATTTCTTCCTTGAAGATCTGCAACAGCATCTCGTTGAGCCGCTCGAGTTCCATGATCGTGCGGTAATACTGCTGCATGAACTGCTCGATCGCGAGATTGTGTTCGGCCGATTCGAAGCCGAACTCTTCGGCCAGTTTCTGCTGGTAATCGAACAGCAGGCGATCTTCGCGACGGCCGGCGAGACGGTGCAGCGCGAAGCGCACGCGCCACAGGTGTTGCTGGCCCCGATCGAGTATTTCGTACTCGGCCTCGGTGATGAACCCGTGTTCGACCAGCTCGTGGAAGGAACGCGCGTTGAAATGGCGTTTTGCGACCCAGCCGATGATCTGGATATCGCGCAATCCCCCCGGTCCTTCCTTGATATTCGGTTCGAGGTTGTAGGCCGTGTCGTTGAAGCGCAGGTGACGTTGCTGCTGCTCCTGCAGCTTGGCTTCGAAAAATTTGCGTGCCGGCCATATCTTGCGCGGCGAGATCGCGCGCTCGAACCTGGCGTAGAGATTTTCATCGCCGTCGACCAGGCGTGATTCGATCATGTTGGTCATGACGGTGACGTCGTTCTTGCCCTGGCTGACGCAGTCGCGAATCGTGCGTACGCTGTGGCCGACCTCGAGGCCGATGTCCCAGAGGAAGGTCAGGAACGCGGAGATATCCTGCTGCTGTTCACGGTTGGCGCGCTTTGCCAGCAGGATCATCAGGTCGATGTCAGACCCCGGCAACAGCTCGGAGCGGCCGTAGCCGCCGACCGCGACCAGCGCGCAGTTACACGACTGGCGATCGCCGAGATAGTGAGCGAAACAGAAGCGCAGTACCGAGTCGATCAGCGCCGCGGTGCGTGACACCAGTTCGTCGGCCCCGCTGCCGTCATCGAAGGCGCGGTATATGTCTTCGCGTCCGTTGCTGATGATTTCGGCGATTATCGACGGCTGCAGACGAGCACCGTCGACGGCTGCCTGCAGCTGCGTCTCGATCGTGTCAGCCATGGCCGCTCACAAACCGTAGTCCGGGTGTAGCGTCAGGACCTCGAAACCGGTGTCGGTAACCAGGTTGGTGTGTTCCCACTGCGCCGACAGGCTGTGATCCTTGGTCACCACGGTCCATTCGTCCGGCAGCAGTTTGACCTGGCGGCGGCCGAGGTTGATCATCGGCTCGACGGTGAAGGTCATGCCGGGTTCGAGCATCAGGCCGGTGTCCGGTTTGCCGTAGTGCAGCACCTGCGGATCTTCATGAAACACCTTGCCGATACCGTGGCCGCAGTATTCGCGCACCACGCTGCAGTTGTTCTTCTCGGCATGCGCCTGGATCGCATGACCGATGTCGCCGAGCCGAATACCCGGACGGATCATCTCGATGCCGATTTTCATGCATTCGTAGGCAATACGGCTGATTCGCTGCCCCTGCACCGTGGGTTTGCCGACCAGGAACATGCGGCTGGTATCACCGTGGTAACCGTCCTTGATGACGGTGATATCGATGTTGATGATGTCGCCGTTCTTGAGTTTCTTGTCGGCCGGTATGCCGTGACAGACCACGTGATTGACCGAGGTGCAGATCGAACGCGGGAAGCCGCGGTAGTTCAGCGGCGCGGGCACCACCTGCTGCTGGTTGATCATGTAATCGTGGCAGATATCGTTCAGGTGCTGGGTCGTCACGCCGGGCTCGACATGCGGCTCGATCATGCGCAGAACGTCGGCGGCGAGGCGCCCGGCGACGCGCATTTTCTCGATTTCCTCGGCGGATTTGATTGTGACAGCCATAAATTAAAGCGGCAGGCGGTTGTTGCGGATACGGGATTATGGTATAAAGCGCGCGCCCTCGGCAACTGCCGCGGGTAAATTTATAAAACACTGAAAAATTTAGTGTTTTTTTAACGACACACACATGTCGTAACGCGCTTACGGGTGCCCGGCTTTTACCAGAGAGCGGGTCTTAAGCGTCGGGCATGTGGAGGCTCAACCCCGGACGATTACGATCGTCCAACTGACATCTGGAGATACCATGTCTAACTTCACCATGCGTGAAATGTTGGAAGCGGGCGTGCATTTCGGCCACCAAACCCGTTTCTGGAATCCGAAAATGGCGCCGTTCATTTTTGGCGAACGCAACAAGATTCACATCATCAACCTCGAGCAGACCATGCCGATGTGCAAGGATGCAACCGGTTACCTCGGCAAGATCGCATCGCGCAAGGGCAAGATCCTGTTCGTCGGCACCAAGCGTGCGGCATCGGACGCGATCCGCGATGAAGCGCATCGCTGCGGTATGCCCTTCGTCAACCATCGCTGGCTTGGCGGAATGCTGACCAATTTCCGCACCGTGCGCGCCTCGATCAAGCGTCTCAAGGAACTCGAGGAGATGGCCGAAAGCAACAGCTACGAAAAGATCAACAAGAAGGAAATCCTGCAGCTGTCGCGCGAGCAGGAGAAACTGGAAAAGACGCTCGGTGGTATCAAGGATATGGGTGGTCTGCCAGACGCGCTGTTCGTGATCGACGTCGGCTACGAGAAAATCGCGGTGCAGGAAGCCGCCAAGCTCGGCATTCCGGTCGTAGGCATCGTCGATACCAACAACTCACCGGAAGATGTCGAGTACATTATTCCGGGTAACGACGATTCCATGCGCGCGATCAAGCTCTACGCCCGCCTGGCCGCTGACGCGGTGCTGGAGGGCAAGCAGAGCATCGTAACCGCGGTCGAGGGTGACGACGAACTCATCGAGATCGAGGAAGAGGCGAGCCCGGCGCCGGCTGCCGAAGCCGCTGCACCGGCTGCGGAAGCAAGCACCGCCGGCGATGCGGCGACTGAAGCCGATGCGGCTGCTGCCGAAGCCGGCGCGGACGAGGCCGGCGAGCCCGCAAGCGCCGCGCCAGCCGAAGCGCCCGAGGCGGCAGACGAAGCGGCCGCCGCAGCCCCCGCGGCTGACGACAGCGGTGAAACCGAGGCCGCTGCGCCGAAAAAGGCTGCCGCCAAGAAAGCCGCGACCAAGAAGGCTGCAACCAAGAAAGCCGCGACCAAGAAAGCCGCGACCAAGAAGGCTGCAACCAAGAAGGCCGCTACCAAGAAAGCAGCGACCAAGAAGGCCGCCGCCAAGGATTAATCTGATTGCCCGCCCGCGGGGCGGGTCTCTAGCGAGGTATACAAGTGGCTATCACAGCAGCACTGGTTAAGGAACTGCGCGAACGCACCGGTTCGGGCATGATGGAATGCAAGAAGGCGTTGGTGGAAACCGGCGGCGATATCGAGGCCGCGGCGGAGCTGATGCGCAAGTCGGGCGCGGCCAAGGCCGACAAGAAGGCGGGCCGGGTCGCGGCCGACGGTGCAATCAAGGTCCGCGTGGCCGATGACGGCAAGACCGCGGTCATCCTCGAGGTCAACTCGGAAACCGATTTCGTCGCCAAGGACGAGAACTTCCAGGCTTTCGCCGACGCGGTGGTGAACGTGGTTTTCGAGCAGGCCCCCGAGTCGGTCGACGCACTGTCGGCGCTTGGCCTGGCGGATGGCCAGAGCGTCGAGGAAGCACGCCAGGCGCTTATCGCCAAGGTTGGCGAGAACATCCAGCTGCGCCGGTTCCAGCGGGTCGAATCGGCGGATCGTATCGCGTCTTACCTGCACGGTGCGCGCATCGGCGTGCTGATCGATGCCGCCGCCGACGAGGACCTGGCGCGTGATATCGCCATGCACGTGGCGGCGGTAAACCCGCAGTTCGTCGACCAGGACTCGATTCCGGCCGATTTCGTCGAGCGCGAAAAATCGATCCTGATCGCCCAGGCGGAATCCAGCGGCAAACCGCCGGAGATCATCGAAAAAATGATCCAGGGCCGGCTCAACAAGTTTCTCGCCGAGGTTTCGCTGCTGGGTCAGCCCTTCGTCAAGGATCCCGACCAGACCGTTGCCAAGCTGTTGTCAGCGGCCGGCGCGTCGATCAACGGTTTCGTACGCTACGAGGTTGGCGAAGGGATCGAAAAGAAAGTCGAGGATTTTGCTGCCGAGGTCGCCTCGCAGCTAAAAAGCTGACGCTTTAAGCGGGCCGCGTTCAGCGCGGCCTTTTTTTTGGTATATTGCGACGATTTCGAACCCGGGACGCGAGCATGGAAAAGATCAAGCATCGGCGATTGCTGGTCAAGTTAAGCGGCGAAGCGCTCATGGGCCAGCAGGATGCCGGCATCGATCCCGCCATGGTTGACAAACTGGCGAAAGAGCTGTTCGCGCTGCGCGAGGCACAGGTCGAGATCGGTGTCGTGGTTGGTGGCGGTAACCTGCTGCGCGGAGCCAGTTTTGCCGAAACCGGCATGGATCGTGTCAGCGCTGATCACATGGGCATGCTGGCGACCGTCATGAATGCGCTGGCACTGCAGGATTCGCTGCTGCGCAACGGTGCCGCGGCGGTGGTAATGTCCGGGCTGGACATGCCGCAGGTGTGCGAAAGTTACACCCAGCGCGAAGCGCGTCGGCGTATCTCCGGGGGTGAAATCGTGATTTTCGCCGGCGGTACCGGCAGTCCGTACTTTACCACTGACACCGCGGCCAGCCTGCGCGCCATCGAAATTCGCGCTGATCTGCTGATCAAGGCCACCAAGGTCGACGGCATTTACGATCGCGACCCGGTGCGTGATCCGGATGCGGTGCGCTATGTGCACCTGGATTTCGACGAAGCCATCGATCACCGCCTCAAGGTGATGGATGCAGCCGCCATGATTCTGTGCAATGACAACGGGCTGGATCTCGTGGTTTGCGACATCAACCAGCCCGCCGCGCTGATCGACCTGGCCCAGGGCAAACCCGTGGGGACCCGGGTAACCTGCAAAGAGGCAAGAAAATGATCGAAGACATCAAGCAAGAGGCCCGCGGCCGCATGCAGAAAAGCATCGAGGCCTTCAAGGTCGAACTGAGCAAAATTCGCACCGGCAGGGCGCACCCCAGCCTGCTTAACCACGTCACGGTTGATTATTACGGCAGCGAGGTGCCGATCGGACAGGCTGCCAATATCGCGGTCGAGGATGCGCGGACACTGGCGGTGACGCCCTGGGACAAGTCCATGGTTGCGACGATCGAAAAGGCTATCATGACTTCCGACCTCGGCCTCAACCCGTCCACCGCTGGCACGGTCATCCGCGTACCCATGCCGCCGCTGACCGAAGAGCGCCGCAAGGAACTGGTCAAGGTCGTACGCGAACTGGCCGAAAATGCTCGTGTCGCGGTACGCAATATACGGCGTGACGGCAATAATGATCTGAAATCGCTGGCCAAGGACAAGGACATTTCCGAGGATGACGAGCACAAGGGCCAGGACCTGGTGCAGCAGGTAACCAACGAATCGACCGATGAGATCGAGAACCTGCTGCAGGACAAAGAAAAAGAGTTGATGGAGATCTGAGCCCTCGCGCCGCGCGAAACCGATGAATGACGCCAGCCAGGCATCGCTGCCACGCCACGTCTGCATCGTCATGGACGGCAACGGACGCTGGGCCAGGAAGCGCATGATGCCGCGCACCTACGGTCATTCCAGGGGGGTCGAGGCGACCCGGCGAACGATCGAGTTTTGCGCGCGTAGCGGAATTCCGGAGCTGACCCTGTTCGCTTTCAGCAGCGAAAACTGGAATCGGCCGCAGGAGGAGGTCAACAGCCTGTTGCGCCTTTTTGTCCAGTCGCTGCAGCAGAACACCGCCGAACTCATCGACAACGATATTCGCATCCGCTTCATCGGCGAGCGCGAATCCTTCTCCGCCGAGTTGCGCGACCAGATCAGGGAGTCGGAACAGGCAACCGCGCACAACAGGCGCATGCTGCTCAATGTCGCCGCCAACTACGGTGGTCGCTGGGACATTCTGCAGGCGGCCCGGCGCCTGGCTCTCGATGTGCGGGCGGGACAGCTCGAGCCGGAGAACATCGGCGAGGCGGATTTCGGCGCCGCGCTGGCGACCGGTGACAGTCCCAATCCGGACCTGTTCATCCGCACCGGCGGCGAACACCGGATCAGCAACTTTCTGCTGTGGCAGATGGCTTACGCCGAGCTGTACTTTTGCGACACGCTGTGGCCGGATTTCGACGAGATCGAAATGCAGCGCGCGCTCGAAGCCTACGCCGGCCGCCAGCGGCGTTTCGGTAAAACCGCCGAGCAGCATTCCGGGGCCGGCTGATGTTACGCCAGCGTATCGTTACCGCGGCCATACTCGGGGTGGTGGTGATCGGCAGCATCCTGTTCGACGACACCGGCCTGCTGGCGCTGCTGTTCGCGCTGGCGCTCGCCTTCGCCGCCCGTGAACTCGTAGCGCTGATCCTGCCTGGCAAGCCCGCGGTCGCGATCGTGATCGCGCTCGCTTTCGCCCTGCTGTTCTGGTGGTCAGCGGAACGGATAGATCAGCAGCTGGTTTACTGGCAGAGCCTGGCCGGCGCCAGCGCATGGATCCTGATCATGTTTGCGCTGCCGCTGTACCGGCATCACGGAAACTGGCCACTGCTCCCGCGGGTAATCCTGCTGGGCGTGGGTCTCGACCTGCTGTGGATCTGTGTACATGGCCTGCTGTACCTGCAGCGCCAGTTCGATCCGGGTCAGTGGATATTGCTCTACCTGTTGACCCTGGTCTGGGTGGCCGATATCGGCGCCTACTTCAGCGGTCGTCGATTCGGTAAAACCAGGCTTGCGCCCGCGATCAGTCCGGGCAAGACGCGCGAGGGGGTAGCCGGCGGCCTGCTGGCCAACCTGTGCTGGATGCTGATCGTTTACTTCCTGGTTGACGGCTGGCAGATCGATTTGCCGCTGTTCGTCGCCATCGGTATCGCGACTGTCGCGATCTCGGTGGTCGGTGACCTGTCGATCAGCGTCCTCAAACGCGAGGCCGGGGTAAAGGACAGCGGCAGGCTGCTGCCCGGGCACGGCGGGATGCTCGATCGCATCGATTCCATCATCGCGGCTGCACCGGTTTTCGTCAGTGGGCTCTTTCTCGCGGGGGTAACTTGAAACGCGTCACCTTACTCGGAGCTACCGGTTCCATTGGCCTGTCGACCCTCGACATTCTCGCACGGCATCCCGAACGCTTTACCCTGCATGCGGTAACCGCCGATACCAGTCATGCCCGCATGGCGGAGATCTGTCGTCGCTTTCGGCCCGCGGTTGCCGTGATGCGCGATGCATCCGCGGCGGCCGAATTGCGCGCGTTGCTGGAAGATAGCGAAACGCGAGTACTGGCGGGTGCCGAAGGCCTGGCCGAGGTTGCCGCGGAGCCGGCGGTGGATATCGTCGTGGCCGCGATTGTCGGGGCCGCGGGTCTGTTACCGACCCTGGCCGCGGTGCAGGCAGGCAAGCGCATTTTGCTGGCAAACAAGGAAACCCTGGTCATGGCGGGCGATCTGTTCATGGCCGAGGTGAGTCGTCACGGCGCCGAGCTGCTGCCGGTGGACAGTGAGCACAACGCGATTTTCCAGTGCCTGCCGGCGGCATCGCTCGGCGGTATCGACGGTGCCGGGGTGGATCGTATCCTGTTGACCGGCTCGGGTGGTCCGTTTCGCGATCTGCCGCTGGAAGAACTGGGCGACGTTACCCCCGAACAGGCCTGCGCGCATCCGAACTGGGACATGGGTCCGAAAATCTCGGTAGATTCGGCTACCATGATGAACAAGGGGCTCGAGTTGATCGAGGCCTGCTGGCTGTTCGGCGTGCAACAGGAACAGATCGAAATCGTGCTGCATCGGCAGAGCATCGTGCATTCGATGGTTTCGTACCGCGACGGCTCCGTGCTTGCGCAGCTTGGCAATCCGGACATGCGGACGCCGATTGCCAATGCGCTGGCCTGGCCCGAGCGCATCAGCAGCGGGGTGGAACCTCTCGACCTGGTAGCGGTCAGTCAACTGGATTTCAGCGCCGCCGACGAGCGTCGTTATCCCTGCCTGAGAATCGCGCGCGAAGCCTGGCGCGCAGGCGGTACCGGCATGGCCGTGATGAACGCCGCCAACGAGGTCGCGGTCGAACATTTCCTGCGCGGCGGCTTTGGTTTCGCCGATATCAGCGACCTGATCGAGACCGTGCTGGCAAGCCTGCCGCCGGTGCCGGCCGAGGATTTGGAAACGGTTTTGGAAGTGGACGATAAAGCGCGTAAACTTGCGCGCCAGATCATACAGCAGCGAACTTGACGCATGGATTTTCTGGGAATCATTTACAGCGTAGCGGCATTTATCGTCGCCATCGGTGTACTGGTAACGGTGCACGAATTCGGGCACTACTGGGTTGCGCGCAAGATGGGTGTCAAGGTTTTGCGTTTCTCGGTGGGGTTTGGCAAGCCGCTCTGGCTGCGCCGCGCGGGACCCGACCAGACGGAGTACGTGATAGCCTCGATTCCCTTCGGTGGCTACGTCAAGATGCTCGACGAGCGTGAAGGCGAGGTGCCTGAAGAGGAAGCCGAACGCGCATTCAATCGCAAGTCGGTCTGGCGCCGTATTGCCATCGTGGCCGCCGGACCCGCGTTCAATTTCCTGTTCGCAATCGTTGCCTACTATCTCATTTTTATCGTCGGGGTTACCGGTCTCAAGCCGGTCGTGGGTGATATTGCGCCGCAGGGGCCGGCTTATACAGCCGGCGTTCAGCCAGGGGACCTGATACTGTCGGTCAACGGGATCGAAACCCCGACCTGGGAAAAGGCCCATTTCGTCCTGCTGGAGGAAGCGGTCAGTGCCGAACGACTCATGCTGCAGGTACGCGACGAGGGTGGCCAGCCTGGCGAGCGGGTTATCGATATCCGCAACCTGGCGCTGTTGCAGAAGGAGCAAATCAATCTGATGCGTGACCTGGGCCTGAGTCGCTGGCAACCCGTCGGACCACCCGTCATCGACGAAGTGATCGCCGGGGGCGCGGCCGAGGCAGCCGGCCTGCTGGCCGGTGATCGAATCGCCTCGCTGGACGGCATCGAAATCGAGACAACCGGCCAGTGGGTAGACCTGGTGCGTGCAAACGCGGGATCCATGGTGGTTCTCAGGGTTTTGCGCGATGGCAGGCGCATCGACCTCGAGCTGACGCCCCGCAGCAGGACGGAAAACGGCGAAACCTTCGGGTTTATCGGGGTGCGGCATCGGGTCGACGTGCCTGAATCGGTGCTGGATGAAATGCGGGTAGTCGAGCGCTACGGTCCCGTCGAGGGCCTGGTGGCGGCTGCCGACAAGACCTGGCGCATGACCTGGCTGACGCTGAAAGTGCTCGGCAAACTGGTGGTGGGTGAAGCCAGCGTGCGCAATCTCAGCGGGCCGATTACCATAGCTGATTACGCGGGCAAGTCTGCGCGCGTGGGACTGGAGCCTTTTCTCGCTTTTCTCGCCATCATCAGCATCAGTCTCGGTGTGCTCAACCTGCTGCCGGTGCCCATGCTGGACGGTGGTCACCTGCTGTATTACCTGGTCGAAATCTTCAAGGGAAGCCCGGTATCGGAACAAACCGAGATTTTTGGTCAGAAGATTGGCATCGTGCTGCTGTTCGGCCTGATGTCGATTGCGCTGTATAACGATTTATTGCGCCTGGTCAGTTAATTGAAAAAGCTGTTCTGGATCACCGTTCTGGTGCTATTGTCGATCTCTGCCCGGGCGCACGCCGAGGAGTTCGTGGTCGATAACATAGAAGTTGTCGGCATCAAGAAAATTGCTATCGGTACCGTTTTCAGCTACCTGCCGATCAACGTGGGTGAAACGCTGGACCTCGAGCGCTCGCCGGAAATTATCCGCGAACTCTTTTCGACCGGGTTTTTCGATGACATTGCCCTGCGTCGGCGCGGCAACACGCTGATCATAGCGGTAAAGGAGCGTCCGTCGATCGGTGAGGTCAACTTCGAGGGCAACGACGACATCGAGGACGAGGCCCTGCAGGAAGCCCTCGAAGGGCTCGGCATGGCCAAGGGACGCATCTTCGACGAACACAAGCTCGAACAACTCGAACTCGAGCTGCAGCAGGTGTATTACTCGCTCGGCAAGTATGCCGCCCGGATCGAGGCCAGCTGGCGTGAACTCGACGAGGATCGTGTTGCTATCGACATCGATATTTCCGAGGGCGTGTCAGCCAAGATTCATTCGATCAACATCACCGGCAACCGCGATTTCAGTGAACGGGAACTGCTCGAAATCTTCGAACTGGAGTCGACCGATTCCGGCTGGTTTGCCGACGACGAGTACTCTGGCACAAGGCTTTCGGCCGATCTCGAATCCTTGCGATCGTATTATCTCGATCGGGGCTACATCCAGTACGATACAACCTCGCAGCAGGTCACGATCAGCCCGGATCGCAAGGATATCAACATCACCATCAACATTCGTGAAGGTCAACAGTTCCGCCTCGACCAGATCGGTGTGGGTGGTGAAATGGTGGTGCCGGAGGGTGAGCTGAAGGCGCTGATCTCGTTGCGCCTGGGCGATGTATTCTCGCGCAAGGATGTCAACCGCGTTATCGAAGCCATGCAGAAGCGCCTGGGCGAGGACGGTTATGCTTATGCCGAGGTGCGTGTCGCCACCGATATCAACGAGGAAGATCGCACCGTGTCCATCCAGTTCCTTGTCTTTCCCGGCAAGAAGATGCGCGTGCGCTACATCAATTTCAGCGGCAATGCCAAGACCCAGGACCTGGTATTGCGCCGCGAGATGCGTCAGTTCGAGGGCGAGATGTACCAGCGTTCCAAGGTCGATCGCTCGCGCATACGCCTGCAGCGCCTGAACTACATCGGCAGCGTGGACTTTGCGCTGGAGCGCGTTGTCGACAGCGAGGACGAGGTAGACATCAACGTGACCGTCAGCGAACGCTTTACCGGCAACCTGCAGGTAGGGCTCGGCTTTTCGCAGGTGCAGGGCGCAATCCTCAACCTCGGCTTCAGTCATGACAACATCCTGGGTACGGGCAAGTCCCTTAGCCTGACTTTCGATAACTCTGCGGCAAGGGAACGTTATGCCTTCAGCTTCAGGGATCCCTACTGGACCAAGGACGGCGTGAGTCGCGGCTTCAATTTCAGTTTCACCGAGACCGATGCATCGGAAAACAACACCTCCAATTTTCTCTCCGACAGTATCCAGGCGTCGGTGGATTTCGGTATTCCGCTGTCGGAGTTCAACACGCTCAGGCTCGAAGCCGGCGTCCTGCGCACCGATATCAAGACCACCAGCGGTTCGTCGGAAGAGGTCATCGATTTCCTGATCGACAACAGTGATGATTTCGATGAAAACACGCCGCGCGATGAGGTTGACGAGGCGCGTTTCGACACCGTGTTCGGCGCCACCCGCCTGTCGAAGGATACGCGTAACCGGCGGATTTTCGCGAGCCAGGGCCATCTCAACAGTATCAATTTCGAGGTTCACAATGGCGACCTCGATTTTTATCGCGCCCGCTACCAGCACCGCAGCGCTTTCGAGCTGTCAGAGTTGCTGACGCTGAGCTACCGGGGGCGGATCGGCTACGGCGACGGTTACGGTGACACCGACGACCTGCCGCTGTTCGAAAAATTTACCGCGGGTGGTGTGCGCTCGGTACGCGGTTACGACGGCAACAGCCTGGGTCCCGAGGACAGCAACGGCGATCCGCTGGGCGGCAATCTGCAGGTCCTGTCCAGTGCCGAGGTACTCCTGCCGCTCGAGGCCCTGGGCAGTTCAGAAACCTTCAGGCTTGCGGTATACTGGGACGTTGGTAACGTGTACGAAGACGCCGATGCTTTCGAGGCGGACGAACTTCGACAGTCGGTAGGCCTGTCCGCCAAGTGGTTTTCCGTGGTGGGCCCGATCGAATTCAGTTACGCGTTTCCGCTCAATGACGAACCTGGCGACGATACCCAGAATTTCCAGTTTGCGCTGGGGGCTGTTTTTTAGAGAAATCCGCTTGAACAACCGAATAATCCGATGGTTCCTGCTTTTGGCCTGTGTCGCGGCCCCGCTGCCCGTGGCCGCGCAGGAATTGCCCTACAAGATCGGCTTCGTCAATACCGCCCGTGTTCTCAAAGAGGCGCCGCAGGCGCAGCAGGTCGAGGAGCGCCTGAAGGCCGAATTCGGGCCGCGCGAAGCCCAGCTCAAGGAGCAGCGACAGGCCATACTGGCGATCGAAGAGCAGCTGAAATCCGACAGTGCGCTGGATTCCACCCAGCGGCGCAAGCTCGAGCGCGAAATCCGCCTCAAGGTCAGCCAGCTCAAGTTCCTCGAACAGGAGTTTCGCGAAGACCAGAACCTGCGTCGCAACGAGGAAATTCGTAACCTGCAGAAGGTTATCTCCAACGTCCTGAAAATGCAGGGTGACAACGGCGAGTTCGACCTGATCCTGACCGAGGGTGTCAGTTACGTCTCCGACCGGATCGACATCACTGCCGAGACCATCGAGATGCTCAAGCAGTTGTCCGACAACGAAGCGGCCGCGCAATAGGCCTGCCGCTTGCGATAGCGCCGCTTAACGCCGCCGATGTCCCGATGAGCATGACGCTGCGACAACTGGCCGACGCCCTGCAACTCGAATTCCGCGGCGACGCCGAAACGCCGATCAGCGGCGTGGCATCGCTGGCTGCGGCAGGCGCAAGCGACCTCTGTTTCATTCAACAGCGCAAGTATCTTGCCCGCCTCGAGGCGAGTCGCTGTGCGGCCGTTATCGTCAGTGAAAACCTCGCTGCCAGCCTGGAGCGACCGCTGCTGTTGTCGGCGGAGCCCCACTACAGCTTTGTGCGCGCGATCGAGGTACTGGGCCTGGCTGCGACTGACGCCGCCCCCGGTGTCGATCCGTCGGCACGCGTGGCCGCGAGCGCGAGGATCGACGAATCGGCCTCCATCGGCCCGCTGTGCGTGATTGGTGACGATGTCGAAATCGGCGCCGGCACGCATATCGGCGCCGCGGTCGTGATCGAGCGGGGAGTCAGGATCGGGGCCGACTGCACTATCCACAGCCGCGTCACGTTGTCCGGCTCGGCGCAAATCGGCGATCGTTGTATTCTTCATCCCGGCAGCGTGGTCGGCGCCGATGGCTTTGGCCTGGTGGAGCACGCCGAGGCATGGAAGAAGATCCCGCACCTCGGCAGCGTGCGTATCGACGACGACGTCGAGATCGGTGCCAACACGACGGTCGACCGCGGCGCGCTCGATGACACCGTTATCGAGCAGGGCTGTAAACTGGACAACCAGATCCAGGTCGGGCACAACGTTCACATCGGTGCGCATACCGCGATAGCCGGTTGTGTTGGCATCGCCGGTAGCGCCAGAATCGGGCGCTACTGCAAGATTTCCGGCGGTGCCGGAATTCTGGGTCACCTGCAGGTAGCGGACCACGTCACCATCACCGCCATGTCGCTCGTAACCCGCGATATTCGCGAGCCGGGGGTATATTCGTCGGGGACGCCACTGCTCGAAAATCGGCTCTGGCTCCGCAATAGCTCGCGCTACAAGTCGCTGGAGCAGCTTGCGCAACGCGTCGATCGACTGGAAAAAAACGGCAAGTGACGCTTGCCATGCAGAATCGACGAGAAGAATTCGACAGTGAAACGGGAGTCTAACTTGGAACTCGATGTCAAACAGGTAATGGACCTATTACCGCATCGTTACCCTTTCCTTTTGATCGATCGGGTAGTCGACCACGAATCCGGCAAAAGCCTGTCGGCAATCAAGAACGTGACCATCAACGAGCCCTTCTTCCAGGGTCATTTTCCGGGCCAGCCGATCATGCCCGGCGTTCTGGTGCTCGAAGCGATGGCACAGGCCACCGGGCTACTGGCTTTCCTGAAGATGGGCGGGTCCGAAGACGACCGGCTCTACATGCTCGTCGGCATCGACAAGGCCCGCTTCCGCGGCCAGGTGGTGCCGGGCGATCAACTGCAGATCAAGATCAGCCTCAGGCGCGAAATGCGGGGTATCGGCATGTTCGACTGCGAGGCACGGGTGGATGGCGAAGTGGTTGCCGAGGCCGAGATGATGTGTTCGTCGCAGGATCGAAACCGATGATACACCCGACCGCGATCGTCGACCCGGGCGCCGAACTGGCCGCCGATGTCGAGGTTGGGCCTTACAGCGTGATCGGTGCCGACGTTCGTATCGGCGAGGGCAGCGTGATCGGACCGCATGTCGTGCTCATGGGACCCACGACCATCGGCCGTAACAATCGCATCTTCCAGTTTGCCTCGGTCGGCGAGGCGCCGCAGGATAAAAAGTATCGCGGTGAACCGGCTACGCTGGAGGTCGGTGACGGTAACACCATCCGTGAATACGTCACGTTGCATCGGGGTACCGACCAGGGTATCGGCAAAACCGTCATCGGCAACGACAACCTTTTCATGGCCTATAGCCACGTTGCCCATGACTGTATCGTCGGCAGCCACGCAATCCTGGCCAACGCGGCATCGCTTTCCGGGCACGTAGAGGTCGGTGACTACGCAATTCTCGGCGGTTTTACCTCGGTCCACCAGTTTACCCAGATCGGCGACCGCGCATTCTGCGGTCTCGGCTCGGTCATTACCCAGGATGTGCCACCTTTCTCCACCGTCGCGGGTAATCGGGCGAGGGTCGTGGGGATCAACAAGGAAGGCTTGAAAAGGCACGGATTCGATCCCGATTTGATCCGTGCGCTGCATAAATCCTTCCGCGAACTCCTGAAATCCAACAAGCCCAGGGAAGAGGCGTTGGAAAATCTTCGGCCCTTGTGCGAGCAACATCCGGAAGTGAAGGATTTCTGCGAATTCGTCAGGCGGAGCAAGCGGGGTATTGCCAGTTAGGTCCTGGCCAGGCGGGTCTTCGCCGCCCGCGGTTTTTTACCGGGGCCGATCGCAGCCGCGACCAGCGCGAGCGCGCGGCGTATTCCTGCCCGGATACCATGACAATGATCCGGCGCCTGCCGTGGTCGGCCAGGACGCTGCGCTCATCTTCGGTCGAGGCTTTTCTTCATGCGGTTGCTGCCCTATGATGACAGCGTGAACCTGCTTGCCCTCGATACCTCCACCGAAGCCTGCTCGGTTGCGCTGCAGCGTGCCGATGGCGAGGTTTTTCACCAGTTCGAAGTCGCACCGCGGCAGCACAACCGACTGCTGCCGCAAATGCTCGATACGGTTATGCGCGACGCCGGCATCGCCCGTAGCGAGCTCGACTATTGCGCAGTTACCAATGGTCCCGGTGCGTTCACCGGCATCCGCATTGCCGCCGCCCAGGCGCAGGGTATCGGCGTTGCCCTCGCGATTCCGCTGGTGCCGCTATCGACCCTCGCGGTACTGGCCCAGACGCGTTTCGACCAGGCAGCCGGCGAGTGCGTGCTGGTTGCGCTGGATGCGCGCATGAACGAGATATACTGGGCGGTGTACCGTCGTGACGAAGCCGGTCTGGCGGTCGCCTGTGGTCCCGAGCAACTGACTGCCGACGAAGCGGTCGAATTGCCGCCGCGGGTCGACTGTGGCGCCGGCCACGGCTGGCTCGAGAAGTTGCGCGCCGCGGCCGACTTCGATGTCGATTTTGCGCTGCTGCCCGATGCCCGCTCGATGCCGGGACTGGCGCGACGGCAAGTCGAGGCCGCCGCCGTGGTCGCGGCGGAGCAAATCGAGATGAATTACCTCCGCAACAAGGTCGCGGAGAAACCTGCCTCCGCATGATCCTGCCCTTTCCCTGGGGAGAGCCGTCCGCAAGCGCGCTGATGAAGGCGCGTTGCGAGGATTTTGTCGTCACCGAAGTCCTTGGATTCGAGCCCGGGGGAGAGGGTGAGCACCTGTTTTTGTGGGTCGAGAAACGGGGTTTGAATACGTCCGACATGGCGCGTGCCATCGCAGCCGACAATGATCTCGACTATCGCCAGGTCTCCTGGAGCGGTCTCAAGGACAGGCATGCGCTGACCCGCCAGTGGCTGAGCGTGCACCTGCCCGGAAGCGGAATTGCCGGCCTGCGCGCCGACGGGGAAGGCTACCGCATTCTGCGTCAGCAGCGTCATCGCAGCAAGCTGCGCCCCGGTACGCACCGGGCCAACCGTTTTCGCGTATGCCTGCGCGAGGTAAGCGGATTCGACAGCCGGGTCGGCGCGCAAATCGAACGGATCGGCCAGCAGGGTTTTGCCAATTACTTCGGCGCGCAGCGTTTCGGGCGCGATGACAACGTGGCACAGGCACTCGAATCGCTCGGTCGCAGGCGCTTGTCTCGTCAGCGACGCGGCCTGCTGATTTCGGCCCTGCGCAGCGATCTGTTCAATCGTATCCTGGCGCGCCGCATCGAGATGGATTGCTGGCAGGCGCCGCTGGAAGGTGATGTCTTCATGCTGAGGGGCAGCCGCTCGGTGTTCCGTGAGCCGCTCGACGACAGCTTGCGGCAGCGCTTCGCCACGGGCGATATCTCGAGCTGTGGAAGCCTGTTCGGCCGCGGTGAAAGCATGCTGGGCGGGCAAGCGGCGGCAATCGAGGCGCAGGTGCTGGCGGATAATCCGCTTGCGGTGGAACGCCTCGAGGAAGTCGGCGCGCGCCGCGAGCTGCGGCCGTTGCGGGCCTTCGCCGGTGCCCTCGACTTCGAGTTCGATGCGGCCGGAGCGATGCTGACACTGGAGCTGGAGTTACCCGCCGGCTGTTACCTGACGACCTTGCTGGAACACTTCCTCATCCTGCGACAGCCGTAACAGGCCGACCTGCGCTAAACGCGGGAGCAGCGCGCGTCTGCCTGGTTGCAAAACAGGCCCCATGGCAATTGAACGTGACGACGGTAGAGGATCGAGTATATGCTCGAAGCCTGCGCTAAAACCCGCGGTTCCCGGGGAAACGCGACGCCTGCCGCGGCGGCGAAACCCACGGGTGCCGGGGTCCGGATTGTCAGCCTGCGTCCAGTGCAGCGAGCATGCTGTCGGCGTCACTGACCTCGAATGCTTGCGGCTGTTCGACGAACAGGCGAGTGACGACACCGTCGTCGACCAGCATCGAGTAACGCTGCGAACGGATTCCCATGCCGGCCGCTTCCAGGTCGAGCTCGAGACCGACCGCGCGGGTGAAGTGCGCGCTGCCGTCCGCCAGCATCAGCACCCGGTCCTCGACGTTGTGCGCTTCGCCCCAGGCATGCATGACGAAAGCATCGTTGACGGACAGGCAGACGATGCGATCGACGCCGCGCGCAAACAGCGCGTCCGATTGAACAACGTAACCCGGCAGGTGGGCCGCCGAACAGGTTGGCGTAAATGCCCCTGGAAGCGCGAACAGCGCCACTTTTTTACCGCCGAATAGCTCGTTGGTGTTGATGGTTTCGATGCCGTCCGCGGTCTTGTGCTGCAGATCGACGGAGGGTAGCTTGTCGCCTTCCTGGATTGCCATGATTGGCCCTCGTGGTTACATTGTGGAGCCGAGATACTACAATGAAAAACCGCTACGCCCAACCATCCGCCGGAAGCATGCCGAAGACGCAGCAAATCAGACATCGCAAGCACTGGATCTTCGATCTGGACGGCACACTGACCGTCAGTGCACACGATTTCGATCACATGCGGCGCGAGCTTGGCATGGCGCCGGAAACGCCGATACTGGAAGCACTGCACGCGATGCCTGCCGCCGAGGCGGCACCACTGTGGGAACAGCTGAATGAACTCGAATTCTACTATGCGGGCAAATCGTCGCTGATGGACGGTGCTACCGAGTTGCTGCAGTACCTGCACGACCGCGGCCGGCGACTGGCCATTCTGACGCGCAATACCATGCCGGTTGTCGAGCAGACGTTGCAGGCCTGCCGGCTCGATCATTTCTTTCCCCTCGATCATATACTCGATCGTGATGCCTGTCTGCCCAAGCCCGCTCCGGACGGGATCAATCACCTGCTGGATTTCTGGGGTGCCGATGCCGACGACACGGTGATGGTGGGTGATTATCTCTATGACCTGCAGGCCGGTCGGGGGGCAGGGGTGGCAACCGTGCACGTCGCGTCCAACGGCCGCGGAGAGTGGCCCGAGGTTACCGATATTCGAGTACACAGCGTCGGCGAAATACTGTCTTACCTGGAGATTTCTTCATGAATATTGTCAGAGTTCCGCTGCTGTGCATCCTGGCCCTCGTTGCCGCCTGTGCCGACAAGGACCTGCGCGACTCGCTAGCTTACCTCGATGCGACCGCGCAAGAGGTACCGCTGACCGAGCGCGAGGTAAGTGCCGCGCTGAAGGATGCGCTGTCGCGCGGCATTGCGCGCGGCGCCGCGCGGGCGTCCGCCCCCGATGGTTTCCTGTTGAATCCCGAGCTCAAAATCGAGTTTCCGCCGGACGCGATCAAGGTCGAGCAAACGCTGCGCAGGATCGGCTTCGGCAAGGAGCTCGATCGTTTCGTCGTCCAGCTCAACCGCGCGGCCGAGCAGGCGGCCGCCAGGGCCAAGCCGATATTTATCCGCGAGATTACGTCGATGAGTTTTCGCGACGCTTTCGAAATCCTCAATGGCGAAGCGGACGCGGCGACGCGTTACCTCGAGCGCACGACCAGCGACGAACTGTACGATGCTTTTCTGCCGGTGGTGCGGAAAACCCTCGATCAGACCAGCGCCACGCGCTACTACGCAGAGCTCGTCAATCGCTTCAACCAGCTGCCGCTGACCTTCGATGTCGACCCCGACCTCGACGAGTATGCCACCGAAAAGGCGATCGAGGGTCTGCTCAAGCTGGTTGCCGAGGAAGAGGCCGAGATCCGCGCCAACCCGGCGGCGCGTACGACCCGGTTGTTGCGGCGGGTGTTCGGCAGTCTCGACTAGCGGGTTGCACCGCCGTGGTGCGGATCAGCCGACGCCGAGATGCCTGAAGATGTGATCGCAGCACTCGCGTGGGCGGGTCTGCAGCAGCAGGTGCGGGGCATCGATGTCGACCCGCTGCATGCTGGCCAGGTTGTGCTGCAGCAACTCGGCGTGACCCTCGGAAACGATGCGGTCGCGCGTTGCTCGCAGGTACAGCAGCGGGGTCTGGACGTCGGCAAGCATCGCGGTGATGTCGATGCGGCTGTGAACCTCGATCCTGTGTTTCAGCTGGGAGCCGTCGAGCTGCTCGGTGACGTCCATCGGCAGCGGCGCGGTATCGGTGTCGTCTCCGCTGCTGTTGGCGGATACATCGAGGCAGTACTCGTTCAGCGTGCCGATGGAAAACAACTGTGAAGGTATGACCGATGCCATTTGCGTCAATGCCTGCAACGGCGAACGCGAAAAGGTTGCGGCCAGCACCGATGGTCCGATCTGATCACCCTGTTGCGCCATCAGCGCCAGCGCCACCGGGCCGGAAAACGACTCCGCCAGGATCGAGTAACCCGGTTCGACCGGCAGCTGGCTGCGCGCGCAGTTGATATAGTCGTTGAACGAATTCAGGTTGGGATAGGTTACGACGATGAGCCGAAAGTGTTGTTCCAGCAATGGAATGACGGGCTCGAACAGGCGGCCGGTACTATCCAGCCCCGGCATCATTACCAGCGTTTTTTCCGACACGGCGGTCAAACCTCGCACTGCGAAGCGGTTGGCTGTGGCACTATCTGCTAAACCTCCACTCCCTCAACAGGGAGTTTAGAGCAAGTTTGCGATTTTTAACTGTTGTTTGCTGACCGCGTCGTAAGGCTCGTCGCGGGTCCTGTCGTGCACCTGCATGCGATAGTGTACGAACGACGTCTCGTCGTCGTAGTGCATGAAGGGATTGCCCTCGATCTGCTCGCCGAGCGTGCTGGTTGTGCTGACCGAATAGTTATGCCCCGGGTGAATCAGCATGTCCTGCGGCAGGCGCTCCTTCATGTTGCGCAGGGTGACGAACATGTCTTCCGGGCTGCCGCCGCTCAGGTCGCAGCGGCCGCAGCCGAATACGAACAGCGTATCGCCGGTGATGATTTGATTGCCGAGCTCGTAACAGGCGGAGCCCGGAGTATGTCCCGGGGTGTGATGAATGGTAATCGTCGTGCCGCCGAGTTCGACCCGGTCGCCGCCATGGTGCAGGCTCGGGCGATCCAGCTCGTGTTGCCAGAACTCGTATTCCGGCTTGAGCAGGTGAACCTCGGCGCTGGCGGCGTTGAGCACACCCTCGACGCCGTTGATATGGTCGTGATGGCTGTGGGTGAGCAAAATATCGGTAATCCTGAGATCGAGCTCGTCGGCACGCCCGAGGATGCGTTCGACTTCCCAGGCGGGATCGACCACCGCGCAGCGGCGGCTGGTAACGTCCTCGACGAGGTAAACGAAGTTTTCCATCGGTCCGAGTTCCATCGCGTGGACTTTGAAGCTGGCGTCTGGCATGGCGGTTTCTCTGCGGGCAGTCGGGCCATTATACGCTGGATTTTTCGCCGAATTGAAACGACAATAGCGGCCTTTTTTTCGGTGCGGGGCGATCCCGCCGGCGTGAGTACAGAGGCGATGACGAAAGCTGCGGTAAACAAGGTGGTGCTGGCCTATTCCGGGGGGCTGGACACCTCGGTCATTCTGAAGTGGCTGGAAGACGAATACGGTTGCGAAGTGGTGACCTTTACCGCCGATATCGGCCAGGGCGAAGAGCTCGAACCCGCGCGTGCCAAGGCCGAGGCCTACGGTGTCAGGGAAATCTATATCGAGGACCTGCAGGAAGAGTTCGTGCGCGATTTCGTCTACCCGATGTTTCGTGCCAACACCGTGTACGAGGGCGAATACCTGCTCGGCACCTCGATAGCGCGCCCGCTGATCGCCAAGCGCCTGATCGAGATCGCGGCCGAAACCGGCGCCGACGCAGTCTCGCACGGTGCCACCGGCAAGGGTAACGACCAGGTGCGGTTCGAACTGGGTGCCTATGCGCTCAATCCCGATATTCGCGTAATCGCGCCCTGGCGCGAATGGGATCTGAATTCGCGCGAAAGCCTGCTCGCCTACGCCGAGCAGCACGGGATCGCGATCGAAAAGAAAAAGGGCGGCGGCTCGCCATACTCGATGGATGCCAACCTGCTGCACACTTCCTACGAGGGCGGCGAACTCGAAGATCCCTGGTTCGAGCCCAACGATATCATGTGGCTACGCTCGGTATCACCGGAGCTGGCGCCCGACAAGCCGACCTACATCGAACTCGGCTTCGAGCGCGGCGATATCGTATCGATCGACGGCGAACGCCTGACCCCGGCGCAGGTGCTGACGCGGCTGAACGAAATCGGCGGCGCCAACGGCGTCGGCCGGCTCGACATCGTCGAAAACCGCTATGTCGGCATGAAGTCGCGCGGCTGTTACGATACCCCTGGCGGCAGCATCATGCTCAAGGCACATCGCGCGATCGAATCGATCACGCTCGATCGCGAAGTGGCGCACCTGAAGGACGAATTGATGCCGAAATACGCCCACCTGATCTACAACGGTTACTGGTGGAGCCCCGAGCGCAAACTGATGCAGCAGATGATCGACGCGTCGCAGGCCACGGTCAACGGCGAGGTGCGCCTGAAGCTGTACAAGGGCAACATTACCGTGGCCGGGCGTAAATCGGCCACCGACAGCCTGTTCGACGAAGCCATCGTCACCTTCGAAGACGATCGCGGCGCCTACGACCAGAAGGATGCCGAGGGTTTCATCCGCCTCAATGCGCTACGGATGCGCATCGCCGGCAAACGATGAAAGTCTGCCTGCGGGCGCTTTTTTACGGCCTCGTGCTGTTGATGGTCGCGGCCTGCGAGCCGGCCGACACACCGCCAGGCCAGACCGAGCAGGCCTATTACTTCATCGAGGCGCTCAAGCAGGTCGAGCGCGGCGGCCAGCGCCTGCAGTCGGCCGATCTCGATCGCGCAACGGTTGCATCGGCACTTGCCGAACTCGATGCCGGGCTCGAGCTGGCCTTCCGGGTCGAGCGCGAGTTTCTCGACAGCCTCGACCTGCGTCTGGGCAAGAATTTCGAACGCTATTTCATCCAGGGAGTGGAAAACTACCGGCTCGGAATCGAGGCGGGCGACAAGGAACAGCAGCGTGCCGGCCTGGTACGCCTGCAGCGCTGGGGCGAATTCTGGCAGTCCGCCGGAACCGATATCCTCGCTCTGCTCGAGGAGCAGTAATTGCAGCCCGAGAGCCTTCTGCTTGCCCCTGTGAGCGAACGGCTGTCCAGCCTGGCCAGACCGGCGCGATGGCGCGCGTGCGGATCATGAGTCGGCGCAGCGTTCACGGCCATGTTAGCGGGCGGGTCCAGGGTGTCGGTTTCCGTTATTTTGTGTGTCGCTGCGCGCAGGCGCTGAAACTTGCGGGGTACGTCCGTAATCTGCGGGATGGTCGGGTCGAGTTTTTTGCCCAGGGCGAGGCTGCCGACGTCGTGCGCTTGATCGAGCAAATTCGTACCGGGCCCGCACATGCGCGGGTAAGCGATCTGCAGTTCGAAGACGTCGCCCGGGTTGCCGATCTCACGGGATTCAGCGCTGGCTGAGCCACACCGAGGTCAACGTCCGCCACTGCAGACCGGCAATGAATCGTATGCCGTCGTGCGCCATTCGGCGCGCGGCTCCTGCTGCTCGAGCAGATTTTCTACTGCCTGCAGCAGGCTGCGATAGTGTTCGCTGCGCGGCCAGTCATGCGGGCCGTTACCGCCGGGGGGCAGGCTGGCCGGCGGGGGCATCGGTGCCCGCGATTGCCGGACACCGCTACGCCAGCTCTCGAGGCGACGCCAGATGCGCGGCGCGCAGCCGGTTACCCTGGCGAGTGTTTCGCCCGGGGCCAGAAACCCGGGCGGATGCAGGCCGGTCGCGGCATGACAGCTGCCGCAGTAGGGATACAACAGGGCAAGATCTGCGGTCAATTCCGCGGGTAACGGTTTTGCTACCGTCGGCGCCGCGGGTAGCGCCGAAGCGGCCCGGCGCGGCTGCGGCATATGCAAACCCTGCATGAGGTCGGACAGGATCGCGGCGCGACGGAACGGCAGATCCGACAGGCTGTCGCTGCGATTTTCCCGGTTGGCATGCAGCAGCTGTGTCAGCACCTGTTCGAGAACGCCGAATTCGTCGCGCAGCCGGAGTTCCAGGGTAACCTGCGCTGCGTTTTCGAGCCGACCCTGCCATTTCAGCCTGAGGGAATCGAGCCGCTCGCCGCTGCGCAGCCGCTGTGACAGCTTGCCGTCGGCGTGTCGCAGCCCGGCCTCGAGACCGGCGGGTATCTCCCGCGGCGGGTCTATCAGCGGTTGCCACAGGGTGGCGTCGCCGGGGATCCGCAGCGTGGCCGCCCGCAGCTCGACGGGTTTGCCATCTTCGAGCAGCATTTCGAGTCTCGCCTGCAAGGACTGTGGATTGCTGGAGCCGCAAACGAGCTCGATCCGCGGCGCCGGGTGCGCCCGGGTGCGGCAAGACGTCGACAGTCGCCGCTCGGCTCGATCAGAGCCGAGTGCCTGCAGGCGCCGGTCGAGGCGCTGAATGTCCGCGGCGCTGAAAAATCCGGCAAGTCGCTGCAGGATACCGCCTGCGAGTACGTCGTCCGCCTCGTGCCAGACCGCGTGCGGCGGGCGCAATGCCAGCGGGTCCTGTGACAGCATGGATTGCTGTACGAACGGATCCCTGTCCTGCAGGCGACTGCTGGCGAGCGCCAGGCCATTTGGCCAATGACGGTCCCAGTTTCGCCGCAGTTCAGCCAGGTAATCACGGCGAAAATCGTCGCGGCTCCGCTCGAATCCGGTTTCGCCGCTGAGCCGATACTGCAGGATCGCGCGCAGTGCCGCGGCGCGACAGACCGGGCTGGCGCAGCCCTGTTGCCAGACGGCCTGCGCCGCCGACAGGTAGTTGGCCCGTTCGCTGAGCAGGTCGATAAGCCCGGCGTCGGTGGTAATCAGGTCCACCAGGCTGCCGTTGGCTGGCGGATAGTGGCGTGCCAGCTGGCTGGCGACGGCGACGTTGAACGAGGTCTCGGACCAGGGTCTGCGAGGAAATATCGGTCCGGCGTTTTGGTGGCAGCTCAGGCACAGGATACGATTGGCGGTCGCGACCCTGGGCTCGCGGTCGGCACGGTAGTCGGTGACGACCTGGAATTCGAAACGCCCGGAAGCGTCGTTGTAGCTGATGATTTCGAGGGTTTCGGTTACCGGCTGGTGGGCGACGAACAACCGGTATTCGAGCACGCTGCCCGCATCGCCCTCAGCCATTTTCGGTTCCCCTTCGAGGGCGATGATTGCGCGCGGGAAACGGAAAAAATCCGGCGCCGGGGCATCCCGTTGCAAGGATCGTCCACGCGGTATCAGGACGTATCGAACGCCGCGTTGCGCACCGTTGTCGATACGCTGCTCCAGGTCGGCTATCAACGCGGAAAACGGATAAGGGATACGATAACTGCCGTCGACCCGGCGATACAGATCATCGAAGCGGGATTGGCCCGCCGCCGGGTAGTCCGGGCCCGGCCGCGAAGCGTGCGTGGTCCAGTCCCAGGCCGTTGCGCCGACGTCAGCCGCGAAGCAGAGCGCGAGGGTGGCGGCGACGACTCGAAAGCTCATGCATCTTGCCGCAGGGCCTCGACGTTCGCCTGTTCGTACTCGTCGATCGTCACCACGAAATCGATCGGTCGACAGCAGATTTCGCAATCCTCGACGTACGCCTGGTCATCCACCGAGCCGTCGACCAGCAGGGTGAAGGATTCCCAGCAGTAGGGGCAGGTGACCTCGGTTTCGAGAACCCGGTTAGCCATTAATCTGGACGCAGGCGCAGGATGCTGCCGCTGTCGGTGGACAGGTAAATCAGGCCGTCAGGACCCTCGATTACCGCGCGGATGCGTTCACCGAGCCCCTCGAGCAGACGCTCCTCGCCAATCGCTTCGCCCTCGGCCGACAGCTGTACCCGGTTCAGGTGGCGCAGCTTGAGCGCACCGGAGAACAGGTTGCCCTGCCATTCGGGGAAGGCTTCGCCGCGATAGAGCATCAGGCTGCCGGGTGCGATCGACGGATCATAATACTTGCGTGGTTGCTCCATGCCTTCCTTGTGGGTGCCTTCACCGACAGCCAGGGGGCCCCAGTACTCCTTGCCGTAGGAAATCACCGGCCAGCCATAGTTGCGCCCGGGCAATACCAGGTTGATTTCGTCGCCGCCGCGCGGTCCGTGCTCGCTCAGCCACAGGCGGCGGGTCGGCCGGTCGTAGACGAGTCCCTGGGGATTGCGGTGCCCGTAGCTCCAGATCTCGTCGCGGACGGCCGGATCGCCGGTGAAAGGATTGTCGGCCGGGATGCTGCCGTCGAGACGCAGGCGTATCACGGCGCCGATGTGATTACCGGTGTCCTGCGCCATGTCTCGTTCACCGCGATCGCCGACGCCGAAGAATACGTGGCCGCTGTCATCGAAGGTGATGCGGCTGCCGAAGTGACGGCGACTGCCGGTTACCGAATCGGTCACCAGCAGTTCCTGCCAGTTGCCGAGGCGACCATTCTCCAGGCGTGCACGCGCGAGCGTGGTGGCAGCCTCGTTATCGACCGCCTTGCTGTAGGTGAAGTAAATCCAGCCGTCGGCGGCAAAACCGGGGCCCGCGGCAACGTCGAGCAGGCCGCCCTGGCCGCCGGGTTCCACCGCGGGCGCACCCTCGACCTGGCGCAGGGTGAGCTTGTCGATGTCGAACAGGCGTACGCTCCCGCGGCGTTCGGTTAGCAGGATTTCACTCGGCGAGACGAAGGTCATGCCCCAGGGCACGCCGAGACCGCGCACCATTTGTTCGACGCGCACGCCGGGGTAGCCGGAATCGAGCTGCTCGATCTCGGCCTGGGCAATTGCCGGCCCCAGCGCAAGCAGCAACCACGATACTGCCTTCAGGCAGGATGATCTGTTTATTACTCGCATTGCTTTACAGTACAAAAGCGGCGCGCATAATACCAGTGCATTCGTTCTCCAACCCCGCACAGATGATATACGCATCCGATGAAAGCCGACGACCTGCCGATTAGCACCGACCTGGTGCTGATCGGCGGCGGTCACAGCCACCTGTTCGTCCTCAGACAGTTCGGCATGCGCCCGGTTCCCGGCGTGCGGCTGACGCTGATCACGCGCGACCTGCACACGCCCTATTCGGGGATGCTGCCGGGGCTGGTTGCCGGGCATTACGCCTACGACGAAGCGCACGTCGACCTGGCCCCGCTGGCGCGTTTTGCCGGCGCGCGCCTGGTGCACGCCGAAGCCAGTCATATCGATCCGGACTTGCGCCAGGTGCACCTGCCCGGGCGACCACCACTGGATTATGACCTGCTATCGGTGAATATCGGATCACGTCCGCATTACGCCGTCAGCGAGACCCTGGCCGGCAGCGAATTCGCGGTCAAGCCGGTGGATCGTTTTCTCGAATCCTGGCGCGCTATCGAAGCTCGCCTGCGCACCAGCGATGGCCCGTTGCGACTCGCGGTCGTCGGTGGCGGCGCCGGCGGTGTCGAGCTTGCGCTATCGCTGCAACAGCGCGCGCGGGATTTGCCGCAGCGCAGGGGCAGCCTGGAGATCTGCCTGCTGACCGATCGGGAACTCCTGCTGCCAAGCCACAATCCGCGCGTACGCGCCTGGTTCGCCGAGCTTTTACCGCGACGCTCGATCGAGGTGCTCTACCGCCACCCGGTCGAGTCTTTCGACGGCAGTCACCTGCAGGGAGATTTTACCGCGCCGGTAGCCGCCGACATCGTCGTCTGGGTAACCCAGGCGAGCGCTGCACCCTGGCTGCGCGACTCGGGACTCGAACTCGACAGCAATGGTTTCATCGCCGTTGATGCCTGCCTGCAGAGCCGCTCGCATCCGCAGGTTTTTGCTGCCGGCGACATCGCGGCGGTTAGTGAACATCCGCGGCCCAAGTCGGGGGTTTTCGCCGTACGCCAGGGCTTGCCGCTCGCCGCCAACCTGCGTCGGCGGCTGCTGGGACAGCCGGCCCGGCCTTTTACGCCGCAAACCGAATTCCTGTCGCTGATTTCGACCGGCGATCGTTACGCGATCGCGAGTCGCGGTCGCTGGGCCCTGCGCGGCCGCTGGTGCTGGTGGCTCAAGGATCGCATCGACCGGGCTTTCATTCGCCGCTTCAGCGAACTGCCGCAAATGGAATCGAGCGGGAACGAAGCCGAGCGCGCGGACCTGGCACCGATGCGCTGCGGTGGCTGCGGTTCCAAGGTCGGCAGTCTTGCGCTGGAGCGCGTGCTCGCGCGTATTGCCGATGATTTCGGTATCGAGCTGCACGCCGATCTCGGCCACGCCGACGACGCCGCCGTGATCGAGCCGCCGCCCGGCAAGCGGCTGGTGCAAAGCGTCGATCATTTCAGCAGTTTTGTCGACGATCCATGGCTATTCGGCCGGATCGCGGCCAATCACGCGCTCGGTGACCTGTTCGCGATGGGTGTCGACCCGCACAGCGCGCAGGTGATCGCCAACGTGGTTTACGCCGGTGAAGACAAGCAGGCGCAGGATCTTTACCAGCTCATGGCGGGTGTCGTCGAGTGCCTGCAGCAGCACGCGACCGGCCTGGCTGGCGGTCACAGCGGCGAAGCCGCGCAAATGAGCTGCGGCCTGTGCGTCAACGGCTTTGCCGATGACAGGTCGCTAATGCTCAAATCCGGCGTTGCCGCCGGCGACCAGCTGGTGCTGACACGTGCGCTCGGCAGCGGCGTGCTGTTTGCCGCGGCCATGCGCGGCGCGGCACGCGGCGCCTGGGTCGACGCCGCGCTCGCAACCATGTTGCAATCGAATCGTGACGCGGCACACTGCCTGCGGCGGCATGCCGCCAGCGCCTGTACCGACGTCACCGGCTTCGGCCTCGCCGGGCACCTGCTGGAAATGGCGCGCGCATCGGGCGTGACGATCGGCATACTGCCCGGCGAGTTACCGCTCTACGACGGCGCGCTCGAGCTTGCCGCGCGCGGCATCAGCAGTTCGCTGCAGCCGCAGAACCTGCGCCTGCGCCACGCGATACACGATCCGGATGCGCTTGCGCTGCAACCTGCTTACCCGCTGCTGTTCGATCCGCAAACCGCGGGTGGCCTGCTCGCCAGCCTGCCGCCGGAGCGCGTCGATGCCTGCATCGAGGAACTACATGGCCTCGGCTACCGTGATGCGCGGATCGTGGCGCGGGCGAGCGCAAAAAGCGAATCGGCCAACTGGCTCGAGCTGCTCAGTTCCTGAGCTCCAGCAGGCCCGATTCGGCAATTACCCGGGCGCAGGAAGCTTCCCCGTGCGGCGCCATCAGGTGCGCGCCGGCGCAGCCCTCGATTTCGGCAAAACCCTGCAGCAGCTCGGCGCAGATCGCGCGTCCCTCGGCTTTCTGATCCTGCGCGCCCTCGAGCCGTGCGATGATCGCGTCGGGTACCTCGACGCCGAACAGGTTGTCGTTCATCCAGCGCGCCGAGCGTGCCGAGGCCAGCGGACCGATGCCGATCAGGAAATAGGCCTGCTCGGTAAAGCCGCCGTCGACCAGCGCGCTGCAGTAGCGGCGTACCTTGTCGAGATCGAAGCAATACTGGGTCTGGAAAAACTGCGTGCCGTTGTCGATCTTGGCCTGCAGCCGGCCGGCGGGCCACTTGTCGTCGGGTTCGGCCGGCATTTCGGCGGCACCGAGGAAACAGGTTGGCGCCGGGTCGAGCGCGCGCCCCGAAGGCAGCTGCGCGAGATCGCGCATATCGCGCATCTGCCGCATCAGTTCGCCGCTGTCGATCTCGAACACCTCGGCCGCGTCGGGCTGATCGCCGGCCGCCATCTTGTCACCGGTCAGGCAAAGGAAATTGTGAATCCCGAGCGCGGAAGCGCCGATGACATCGCCCTGTAACGCGAGCCGGTTGCGGTCGCGGGTCGTCATCTGCAGCACCGGTTCGATACTGTTGGCGGCCATGATCGAGGCCGTGGCCAGTGCCGACATGTGTACGCGCGCGCTCGCGCCGTCGGTGACGTTGACTGCGTCGGCGATACCGCGCAGGCACTCGACCCGGTCCAGCACCGCCTGGGGCGAGGCGGCGTCGGGCGGCGAGGTTTCCGCGGTCATGGCGAAATGGCCGGCGGCGAGTACGCGGGCCAGGTTGCTGGGAGGGTTGTCGGTCATGCTTTTTCCTCTGCGCTGGTTGGGTCGACAAATGACTGGGGTACACGATCGCGCAAGGTATCGGCGATCAGGTATGCAAGCTCGAGCACCTGGTCGGCGTTGAGCCGTGGATCGCAACTGCTGCGGTAACGTGTCGCCAGGTCGGATTCGGAAATCCGGTAGGCACCGCCGGTACATTCGGTAACGTGCTCACCGGTCATCTCGAGATGGATTCCGCCGGGATAGCTGCCCTCGGCCGCATGCACGTCGAAGAAATGCTGCAGCTCGAGCAGGATGGCGTCGAAGCGGCGGGTCTTGTAACCCGTGCTCGATTTGACCGTGTTACCGTGCATCGGGTCGCAGGACCAGACCACTCGACGTCCTTCGCGCTCGACCGCGCGTATCAGTGCGGGCAAAACCTCCGGCAGCGCGGCACCCATGCGCGTGATCAGCGTCAGGCGCCCCGCGCGGTTGTCCGGATTCAGCGTGTCGAGCAGTCGCAGCAGTTCGTCCGCTGCTACCGCGGGCCCGAGCTTGACGCCAACGGGATTATCGATGTTGCGAAAAAACTCGACGTGCGCGTGATCGAGCTGGCGGGTACGTTCGCCCAGCCAGACGAAGTGCGCGGAGCAGTTGTAGCGTTTGCCGCTGAAGCCATCGGCTCGGGTCAGCGCTTCCTCGTAGTTCAGCAGCAGGGCTTCGTGCGAGGTGAACAGCTGGGTTTCACGGATAGAGGGTGCGGTTTCGGAGGTAATGCCGCAGACCTCCATGAAGCCGAGCGCATCGGCGATACGCTCGGACATCTGCAGGTAGCGCTCGCGCGCCGGGCTCGAGTCGACGAAGCTCAGGTTCCAGCGGTGTATCTCGTGCAGATCCGCCATGCCTCCCTGCGCATAGGCGCGCAGCAGGTTGAGGGTCGCCGCGGACTGGTGATAGGCCTGCAGCATGCGTTGCGGGTCCGGCACGCGCGCGGCTGTGTCGGGGTCGGCGGAGTGGACGATATCGCCGCGAAAGCTGGGCAGCGTGACGCCATCGATCTCCTCGAACTCGGCCGATCTCGGCTTGGCGAACTGGCCGGCCATGCGCGCGATCTTGGTCACCGGCCGGCGGCCGGCAAAAGTCAGTACGATCGCCATTTGCAGCAACACCTTGAAGGTGTCGCGGATCTTGTCGTCGTTGAATTCGGCGAATGATTCCGCGCAGTCGCCACCCTGCAGCAGGAAACCCCGGCCCTCGGCGACCGCGCCGAGCTGGTTCTCGAGGTCGTTGATCTCCTGCGCGAACACGAGCGGCGGCAGGGCGCGCAGGCGCGACTCGACGTCGGCCAGCTGCCCGGCATCGGGGTAGGATGGTTGCTGGAGAATCGGAAACCGACGCCAGCTCGAAGCGTCGCTGTCTGGGGTCATTTGCGCGGAATCCGCAGCGGCGGCACTAGCCTCTGTGCAAAAACCGGCAAAATGCCTGAAAACGGGGCGAAAGGCCAGTAAAAACGCCGCAAACCCACGCGCAGCGCCAATTCGGTCACATGCAAGCCCGAAAAAACAGTGCTAGTATGGCGCCCGAATGATCGGACGCAAGGCGCGTCATAAACAAAGACCAATCCGAATAAAGATCAATCCGAAGAGAGAGTCCAATGAAAAAACTGCTGCTTGCAACCGCCCTGATGGCGCTGTCGGCGCCGCTGGCGGCCGAGGATATCAAGGTCGGTATCATCCTGGGATTCACCGGCCCGATCGAGTCGCTGACGCCGGACATGGCCTCGGGCGCCGAACTGGCGCTCGCCGAAGCCTCGAAATCGGGCGAGCTGCTCGGTGGTAAACAGGTCGTCGGTGTGCGCGGCGATTCGACCTGCATCGACGCGGCCGCCGCCACCTCGGCCGCCGAGCGCCTGATTACTGCCGACGGCGTGGCCGCGATCATGGGCGCCGACTGCTCCGGTGTCACCACCGCGATTGCCAACAATGTCGCGGTCGCCAACGGCGTGGTCATGGTATCGCCGTCGGCGACGTCACCGGCCCTGTCGACCATCGACGACAAGGGCTTCTTCCACCGCACCGCACCGTCCGACGCTCGCCAGGGCCAGGTGCTGGCCGATATCCTGTCCAGTCGCGGCATCGACGAGGTCGCGGTAACCTACACCAACAACGATTACGGCAAGGGCCTGGCGGAATCCTTCGGCAGCGCCTATCGCGCGGTCGGCGGCAAGATTTCGATCAGCGCCGCGCACGAGGACGGCAAGGCGGATTACTCGGCCGAGGTCGGCGCGCTGTCCGCATCCGGTTCCAAGCATCTCGCCGTGTTCGGTTACGTCGACCAGGGCGGCAAGGGTATCATCCAGGCATCGATCGACGCCGACGCCTTCGACGGTTTCGTGATGGCGGACGGCATGGTCGGCGAATCGCTGATCGAGGCGATCGGTTCCGATCTCGACGGCACCATCGCAACCCTGCCGGGCGGTGCCGCCGGTGCCGATGCGTTCATGGAGTATGCCAAGGCCAACGGGGTCAAGCATGACGGCCCGTTTGTACCCGAGTCCTATGATGCGGCCGCGCTGATCGTGCTGGCGATGCAGGCAGCCGGCAGCGCCGACCGCGCGGCGATCCAGTCGAAAATGATGATGGTCGCGAACGCACCGGGCAAGCAGATCGGTCCGGGTGAACTCGGTAAGGCGCTGCAGATCATCGCCGCCGGCGGCGACGTCGATTACCAGGGTGCCACCAATGTCGAGTTCAACGAGGTCGGTGAAGTATTCGGTACCTACAAGGAACTGGAAGTCGGCAGCGGCAAGTTCAACACGATCAAGATTCACTGATCCAGACCAAACGCCTGTACTGCGAAAACCCGGCCTCGCAAGCGGCCGGGTTTTTTTGTGCCGGGATCAGCTACGCTTGCGCACGACTTCGGGCAGGATGCCGCCCGGGCTGAAGCGCAGCACCAGCAGCAGCACCAGGCCCATGAACAGCAGGCGCATGTGCTGCGCGTTATCGATCAGGTGCAGGCGCAGCGCGTTGTCCTCCGCCAGCCAGCCGGTGGAGAATTCCATCAGCCAGACCCCGACCGGCTCGGCCTGGATCCAGACCAGCCAGATCAGGAAACCGCCCAGCACCGAGCCCGCGTTATTGCCCGAGCCGCCGACGATGACCATGACCCAGATGAGGAAGGTGAAGCGCAGGGGCTGGTAGGAGGTTGGCGTGAACTGGCCGTCGAGCGTGGTCAGCATCGCGCCAGCCACGCCGATCACCGCCGAGCCGAGCACGAAGATCTCCAGGTGACGGCGGGTTACGTTCTTGCCCATCGCGCCGGCGGCGATTTCGTTGTCGCGAATCGCGCGCATCATGCGTCCCCAGGGGGAATTCAGTGCGCGCACGCTGAGCCACAGGATGATTGCCAGTACGCTGGCGAACAGGCCGGTGTAACACAGCTTGACGAAAATGCTCGAGCCGTCGATAGCGAACTGTTTCAGGGCCTCGCTGCGCGCGCCGTCTGCCAGCGCGGCCAACGCGTCCGCGTGCCACCAGCGCATCAGGTCGACGAACCAGGCGCTCGACTGCAGGTCGAGTTCGTAGGGCACCGGCCGCGACAGGCCGGTGACGTTCTTGACGCCGCGCGACAGCCAGTCCTCGTTCTTCAGCACCGCGATGATGATCTCGGAAATGCCGAGAGTAGCGATCGCGAGATAGTCCGCGCGCAGACCGAGCGCAACCTTGCCGATGCACCAGGCGATGCCGGCGGCGACGAATCCGCCGATCAGCCACGAAAAGATGATCGGCAGCCCCATGCCGCCGAGAAAACCCGTCTTGGCCGGGTTGACCGACTCGATCGACGCAATCGTCGGATCGAGAAAAAAGCGCGTGACGAACAGGCCGGCAATGATCACCGCGGCCAGCGCAAGCGTGCGGGTGCGGCCAACGGGCACACGGCGATAGGTGAATATGCCGGCGAAGACGGTTGCGGCGAAGCACATTGCAGCGAGCAGCAGGCCGCCGGCGTTCCCTCGCCAGGCTTCCGCCACCGGCGCCTGCGACACCAGCACGGCGGCGAGGCCGCCGAGCGCGGCGAAACCCATGACCCCGACATTGAGCAGGCCGGCGTAGCCCCACTGCATGTTGACCCCGAGGGCCATAACCGCGGAGATCAGGCACAGGTTGAGAATGCCGAGCGCGACGTTCCAGGACTGGGCGAAGCCGATGATCAGCAGCAGCAGCGCGATCACGCCGAAGGCGGCCGTGGTTTTCTGCGTTTCGTTCACAACACCTTGCCGCGCAGCAGTCCGGTCGGTCGCACCAGCAGCACCAGCACCAGGATGACGAACGAAACCGCGAACTTGTAGTCGGTTGACAGCAGCTGCACCAGGCCTTCGGGTTCGAGGCCCTGCGGCAGCAGGTAGATGAACACCTTTTTATAGGCGTAGGTTACCATCACTTCGGAAAACGCGATCACGTAGCCGCCGAGAATGGCGCCGATCGGGTTGCCGATACCGCCGACGATCGCGGCGGCGAACATAGGCAGCAGCAGCTGCAGGTAGGTGAAGGGTTTGAAACTCTTGTCGAGCCCGTAAAGCGTGCCCGCGATGGTCGCGAGAATGGCCGCGATCGTCCAGGTCACCAGCACGACCCGGTCCGGGTCGACGCCCGACAACAGGGCCAGGTCCTCGTTGTCCGAGTAGGCACGCATGGCCTTGCCGGTGCGTGTTTTTTGCAAAAACCAGAACAGCGCCGCGACCAGCAGCACGGCGATGACGATCGTCAGGCCCTGCGAAACCTTGATGCTGAGGCCCTCGGCGAGGCCGGTGGAAGCCTTGAAATCACGCGCGCGCAGGATAAAACGTTCACCGTCGAGAAAACGCTGGTCATTCGGTCCGATAACGAAGCGCACGACACCGTTGGTCACGAACATGACGCCGATGGATGCGATCATGAAGGTAACCGGTGCCGATTTTTGCCGTCGGTAGTGGCGGTAGACCAGCCGATCGGTTACCACCAGCAGCACCACGGTCAGCAATATTCCGGCCGGCAGTGCCAGCAGCGCGGTCGGCAACGGACCCAGGTTGATGCCCTGTGCCTGCAGCCACCAGGTCACCAGGATTACGATCATCGTGCCGAAGGCCATGGTGTCGCCGTGGGCAAAGTTGGCGAAGCGCAGGATGCCGAACACGAGGGTAATGCCGAGTGCACCCAGTGCCAGCTGCGAACCGTAGGACAGGCCGGGCACGACGATGAAATTCAACAGCAGCACGACGGCGCTCGTAATATCGCCCAGGACCTCCATTCAGCCTCCGAGGAACGAGCGCCGGACCACGGGATCGGCGAGCAGGGCGCTGCCGCTGTCGGTGTGGCGGTTTTCTCCCATCACCAGCACGTAGCCGCGGTCGGCGATGTCGAGGGCCTGGCGCGCGTTCTGTTCCACCATCAGGATGGCGACACCGGTAGCGCGCACCTCGAGAATCCGGTCGAACAGCTCGTCCATCACGATCGGCGATACGCCCGCGGTCGGCTCGTCGAGCATCAGTACCGACGGCCGCGACATCAGCGCCCGCGCGACCGCCACCTGCTGGCGCTGGCCGCCGGACAGTTCGCCCGCGAGCTGGTCGCGTTTTTGCGCCAGGATCGGGAACAGTTCGTAGACCTGTTCCACGGTCTCGTCGATTTGATCGTCGCGCAGGAATGCGCCCATCTCCAGGTTTTCGTATACGGTCATGCTGGTGAAGACGTTCTGCGTCTGCGGCACGAAGGCAATACCCTCGGCAATCCGTCGTTGCGGTGTCAGCGAAGACAGGTTGCGATCGCGAAAGCGCACCTCGCCCTCGCGCAGGTCGAGCATGCCGAGCAGGGCCTTCATCGCGGTCGACTTGCCGGCACCGTTGGGTCCGACGATGACCGCGATTTCACCTTCGTTGACCTCGATGGTACAGCCGCGCAGGATATCGGCACCGCCGTAGCCGCCGACCAGGTTTTCTCCGACCAGGAAACTCAACCGGCCATCTCCCGGTGCTTGAGCCCGCGGCCGAGATAAGCCTCGATCACTTCCTCGTTGTTGCGGATTTCCTCGGCGCTGCCCTCGGCGAGCACCGCACCCTCGGCCATGCAGATGACCGGGTCGCACATGCGGCCGATGAAATCCATGTCGTGCTCGATCATGCAGAAGGTGTAGCCCTGCTCACGATTGAGACGCAGGATGGCATCGCCGATTTCGCGCAGCAGGCTGCGGTTGACGCCGGCGCCGACTTCGTCGAGGAACACGATTTTCGCGTCGACCATCATCGTGCGTCCCAGCTCCAGCAGTTTTTTCTGTCCGCCGGAAAGATTGCCGGCAAGCTCGTCGGCAATGTGATCGAGATTGAGGAAATCGATGACCTCGAGCGCGCGTTGATGAATTGCCTGTTCCTCGCGCTCGACCAGGTCGCGCCGAAAGCAGGCGTTGACCAGGTTTTCGCCGGACTGGTTGCCCGGCACCATCATCAGGTTTTCGGTTACGCTCAGGCGGCTGAACTCGTGCGCAATCTGGAAGGTGCGCAGCAGGCCCCTGGCGAACAGTTCGTGCGGTTTGAGCCCGGTGATGTCTTCGTCGCCGAGGAATATCCGGCCCGAGGTGGGGGCGTAGAGCCCGGCGATCGTATTGAACAGGGTCGTCTTGCCTGCGCCGTTGGGGCCGATCAGCCCGGTTATCGAACCCCGGGTGATGCTGATGGTCGCGCCGTCGACCGCTTTCAAGCCACCGAAGTGCTTGGACACGTTTTCGACGCGGATCATCTTGTCGTGCTGATCGATTACTGGCAAAACCCGGCCCCGGCGGCATCGCGGCCATCTTAGCCGATTCACCCCGGGCTTGCATCAGCCGGTGGACAATGTGAACCGGGTTTGCATTGATGCCCGGTTCACGGGATATAATCGACGCCAGATGGAGACAACGCCTGCAATCGTTTGTACCCTCGCCGCGGCTGCCGCGACACCGCTGGTCCTGGCCGCGCTACGCCGCTTCGAACCCCTGCGCCACGTGCCCGACGCGCGCTACCAAACGCGTGATCTCGCGCGTGAATTCGACGGCCTGCTGAAACTCTCGCTGCTGCTTGCACCGCTGTTCGTCATCCTGTGCGGCGGTTGCCTGTGGTGGCTGGCGACGCGGCTTTACGGCGCGCGCCTGGCTGCCATGGACGACGGCCTCATGCTGCCGCTACCCGATATCCTGTGGGTCATTCCGGCTTCGCTGACAGGCCTGTTCGCAGCCGCCGGACTGATGGCCGTGGGTCTGCGTCGCCTGCTGGGAGCCGGTGGCTACGCCGCCTGGATCGAGTACGGCAACCGGCGTCACGGCGTCAACTCGCAGCGTCTGCAGCGCTGGCTGGCGCTGCTGGTAGTGCCGCCTTGCCTGGTGCTGACGCTGCTGGCGATGGATAGTTATGCCCGCGTAACCGAGCGACATTTCATCGTCAACCCGTTCTGGGGCTTCGACGAACAGGTCCACCGCCTCGACCGGGTGTTGCAGGTAACGCGGGTAATCGAGCCGGACGAGGCGTTCACCGGTCGCCCGGTAGCGGATTACTATCGCTTCGTGTTCGACGACGGACGCCAGTTCGGCTTCCACCCGGAACGGGTGGCGAGCGACCTTGCCGACCAGCATGCCATCGCGCGGCGCACCGCGGCGCTGGCCGGCGTGGCGATCGAGGTGCTGCGGCCCGATGCGGCCCGCTGACGCCTGCAGTCATCGATTGCGGCGCCGCATGCCGGACCGGGCATGAATGTGCTGGCGCTGGTGCTGGTACTGCTGGTAGCGCTGCTGCACCTGGCTTTCTGCATACTGGAAATGCTGCTGTGGGAGCATCCACTCGGCCGTCGCGTGTTCGGCCACTCGTCCGGGCGGGCGCGACAGACGCGTGTGCTGGCCGCCAACCAGGGGCTGTACAACGGTTTTCTCGCCATCGGCCTGCTGTGGGGACTGTTGCCCGGCTCGCCGGGTCAGCCCGTGCTGCTGTTCTTCCTCTGTTGCGTGCTGCTCGCCGGGATCTTCGGGGCCTTCACCGCGAGCCGGAAAATTCTGTGGCTGCAGGCGTTTCCGGCTGCCATCTCGCTGGTCGCCGTGTTATTGTCCGGGTGAAGTTTCAGCCGGCGCCCGGCTGGCCGCTCGCAAAGGGGACACATGCGCAGAATCACCACGCTCGAGGAACTCGAGGCCGTCTACCCGCTGCCCGTATCGCCACGTGCACGCTGGAAGGAGCTGGATCATATCGACGACTATTACCGTCGTTTCATCGAGGCGTCGCCGTTCGTGCTGCTCGCCACCAGCGGCGAGCAGGGCATCGATTGCTCGCCGCGCGGCGATGCCGCCGGTTTCGTGCGCGTGGTCGACGGCAGGCACCTGCAGATTCCCGACCGGCGCGGCAATAACCGGCTCGACACCCTGCGCAACCTGGTGGCTGACCCCCGTATCGGGCTCTTCTTCCTGGTGCCGAACGCCGGCGAGACGCTGCGCGTTAGCGGGCGCGCCGAAATCCTGGTCGACGAAGATCTGTGTCGCTCGTTCGCGGTACGCGGCAAGCCGGCCAGCAGCGTGCTGTCGGTGCGTGTCGACAAGGCATACTACCAGTGCCAGAAGGCAATCGTGCGCTCGCGCCTGTGGGATCCGGCAAGCCATCCGCAACGCGGGGCGCTGCCGACCGCCGGGCAGCTGGCGGAACATTTTTCCGCGCTGCACGGCGAAAGTTTCGACGGTGCTGCCTACGACGAGGGTTACGACGAATACCTGCGCAAAGTGCTGTACTGAAACCGGGCTTGATCCGGGGAGACGATCGTATGCAACAACGCCGCTTTGTCCAGTGCGACGTGTTCACGCCGACGCCGACGCGGGGTAACGCGCTCGCCGTGGTGGTCGATGGCAAGGGCGTCGGCGATGCGGACATGCAGCGCTTCGCCGCCTGGACCAATCTCGCCGAAACCACGTTCATCCTGCCGCCGACCGATCCATCGGCCGACTATCGCCTGCGTATCTTCACCACTACTCGCGAAATGCCCTTTGCCGGGCACCCGACGCTCGGCAGCTGCGCCGCCTGGCTGCACAGCGGCGGAACGCCGCGGCAAGCCGGCGTCGTGCGCCAGCAGTGCAACATCGGTATCGTCGAGATCGATATCAGCAATCCATCCCTGCCGGCCTTTACCGCACCGCCGACCGAGATTCGCCCCATGGCCGACGCCAGCAGGGCGGCGATCGTCGCCGCGCTGGATATTCCGCCCGACGCAATCCTGCAAAGTGTCGAACTCGATAACGGCCCCGTTTGGCAGGCGTTTCGTCTCGACAGCGCCACCAGCGTGCTGGCGCTGGATGCGGCGCGAGTCAGCTGGCCCGGGTTCCAGTCGATCGGTCTGCTCGGCGCGCATCCGCCAGGCAGTGAATGCCAGTTCGAGGTGCGTATGCTCGCGCCTTCGAGCGGCATGAGTGAAGACCCGATCACCGGCTCGCTCAATTCGGCGCTGGCGCACTGGCTGCAGCGCGAGGGTGAACTGAGCCGACCCCTGGTCATGGCACAGGGCACGGTTATCGAACGCCATGGCCGGGTTTTCCTGGCGCCGCGCGAGGACGGTGAGATCAGCGTCGGCGGCCAGGTCCATGTCCTGATCGAGGGCAGCGTCTTGCTGTAAACGCCACGTGCTCGAATTCTGGGGTCGCAAAAATGCCTACAACGTCCAGAAAGTGAGCTGGATGCTGGCCGAGCTCGGGATCGACTTTCGCCATCACGATGTCGGCAGCCGGCCGGGCGATCTCGATGAACCCGAATTCGTGCGCCTCAACCCGCACCGGCGGGTACCGGTCATCGTCGATGGCGATCGCGTGGTGTGGGAATCGAACACCATCCTGCGCTATCTCGCGAATCGCTACGATCCGGACGGGCTGTTGCCATCGGATCCCTGGCGGAGATCGCTGGTTGAGCGCTGGATGGACTGGGAACTGACGCGCCTGCAGGTCGACTTTATCGACCTGTTCTGGGGCTACTATCGCCAGCCCGCCGACGAGCGCGACGAGACCGCAATCGAGGATGCTCGCGCACGCTGCGGGGCCGCGATGCGTCAGCTCGAGCGACAACTCGAAGCCGGCGACTACCTGGCGGGGGCTCGCTTCAGCGTTGCCGATATCGCCTGCGGCGTATGCCTGTATCGCTATTTCAATCTCGGACTGCCGGTGGAAACCCCGGACCGACTGCTGGACTGGTACCAGCGACTGGGTGCCCGTGACGCTTACCGCGACACGGTGATGCTGCCCTTCGACGATCTCCGCGGCCGCACCAGCTTCTGAAACGAGCTAGCCGTGAATCCCGCGCAGGCGCATTGCCCGGCATCGTCAAAGCGGTATCATGTCCCCTTTGCCGGGGAGCTGGATGCTGCACTATCGCGCGCTACGGGCGGATGATTTTGACCATGCCATGACGCTGTGGCGCAGCTGCGAAGGTGTCGGCCTGCGCGATTCGGATTCGGCGGCCGGCCTTGCGGTTTACCTGCGGCGTAATCCCGGCCTGAGTTTTGTGGCCGAGCTGGACGGCCACATCGTCGGCAGCGTGCTTGCCGGCCATGACGGTCGGCGCGGCTACCTGCAGCACCTGGCGGTAGCCCGTGAGCACCGCCGTCGCGGTATCGGCAGTCGATTACTTGAGCTCAGCCTGGCCGCGCTCGAGGCCGAGGGTATCGGCAAGATGCACGTGCACGTGTTCGACGACCATCGCGCGGGCCGAGAATTCTGGCAGCGACGCGGCTGGCAACAGCGCGACGAAATTCGACTGTACTCATGGATTACGGGGAACAACAGAAACCTTTGAACGGCCAGGTCGCACCACTGGATCCCGCCAGCAACGAGGCGCGCGCGCTGATCGCGCTGTCCGACGCCTACTACGAGGGGCTTTATCCTGCCGAGAGCAACCACCTCGAAAGCATTGCCGATCTCGAGGCGCCGGGCGTTTTCCTGGTCGGTTGTCGAGTCGAGGACCAGCTGGTGGGCAGCGGGGCATTCAAACTGATGTCCGACGACGGCGATTACGCGGAAATCAAGCGCGTGTTCGTGCTCGACTCGCATCGAGGGCAGGGGCTGTCGCGACGTATCATGAGTGCGCTCGAGGACGAGCTCGCGACGCGCGGCATCGGCTGTATTCGCCTCGAAACCGGTGTGCACCAGCCGGAGGCGCTCGGGCTCTATCGCCGGCTCGGCTACGTCGAGCGTGGGCCTTTCGGCGCCTACCGGCCAGATCCCCTGAGCGTATTCATGGAAAAACGACTGGCGGCGGGCGGCGCATGAACCTGGCCCTCGACCGTTTCGCCGAAGACAACGCGATTATCGACGAACTCGTGTTCTGGCCGCCGAAACCGACGCCGATCCGTCGCGTACGGGCCTGCTCGTCGATGTTCCGCAAACCGTTCATCGAGGTCGAGATGCTTGACGGCCACACCTTCCAGCGCCATTTTGCGCGCGATCGATTTGCCGACGAATGGGCGCGGGCGGTAGTTGTGCTCGAAACCCTGACCGATATCGAGCTGGTCGACGAGCTGCGCGTGCCCCCGCCACCCGATGCCGAGCGGCTGCGCGGCGAAGCGCTCGCGGTGCGCGCCGAATGTATCGCCGAGTGCGAGCCGATGTACGACCAGGGCATGTACCAGCAGTACCTGCTGCAATTCGGACCCAATTGCCGTGATTTGCCAACGACGACGCTGGCGCGAATCGAGTACGCCCGTACGGCGCTCGCGGGCTGACAACCCTTGTTCTTCGGCCCCGCCGAACTCGTTTTCATCAGCCTGGCTTTCGTGCTCGCGGGCCTGGTCAAGGGCGTGGTTGGCCTCGGCCTGCCGACGACGAGCCTGGCATTGCTCGCGATCGCGTTCGATTTGCCCACCGCGATGGCGCTGCTGCTGGTGCCGTCCTTGGTAACCAACTGCTGGCAGGCGCTGAACGGCGGCTACCTCGTGACGCTGCTGCGGCGGCTGTGGCCGATGCTGACCGCGGCCACCCTGTGTATCGGGATCGGCGGACTGGCCCTGCAGCGCATCGAGCTGTACTGGTTGACGGCATTACTGGGGTTGCTGCTGGTCATCTATGCCGCCAGTGGCCTCGCGGGACTTGATCTGCGGCTGGCGCCGCGGCGAGAGGCCTGGAGCGGTCCACTGGTCGGTGCACTCAACGGGGTGCTGACCGGTATGACCGGCTCCTTCGTCGTGCCGGGGGTCATGTACCTGCGGGCGCTCGGGCTGCCGCGTGATCAGCTGGTGCAGGCCATGGGCCTGCTGTTCGCGCTGTCGACGCTGGCGCTCGGCCTGGTGCTGCGCTCGGCGGACCTGCTGCCGGTGCACGGGCTGGGCTGGTCGGGGCTGGCGCTGCTGCCGACCCTGCTCGGCATGGCGCTCGGCCAGCAGTTGCGTCGACGCCTGTCGGAAAGTCGCTTTCGACGGTTGCTCATGCTGACGTTGCTGGGGCTCGGCGGTTTTATCCTGGTGCGCGCGTTGTGGCCCGCTGTTGCCGGCTAGGCCGCGCAGCCGCCGGGTGTCGCGCCGGAATCCGGCGCCGGGCTTGCTCGAGACAGCAGAGCCCGAACTCTGCCTCTGGTTCGGCAACAAACGCTGACCCGTTCGACGTTGCAGCCGATGCGCGCGAAGTTGAATCTAGCCGGTATTGCGCAAACCGGCCGCGATCGCGTTGATAGAGCTCAGCAGCGCGGCCTGCCAGAGTTGCCGGTCCGCCTCGGGCTGGCTTTCGTCGCGGAACTTGTGCAGCAGCTCTACCTGCAGGTAGGCCAGCGGATCGAGGTAGGGATCGCGCCGCGTCAGTGCCAGGGTCAGCACGGGATTGTTGGCCAACAGCTCGGGAACCCTGGCGATTTGCTGCACGCTGTCGATACTGCGTCGGTTTTCCGCCTCGATCGCACCGTGAATCCGGCCTGCCAGCGCGCTGTCTTCGCACAGCTTGCTGTATTCGCGCGCGATCTTCATGTCCGACTTGAACAGCGACATCTGCAGGTTGTCGATCATCGCCCTGAAAAAAGGCCAGCGGCTGTACATCGCGTGCAGCTCGCGCTGCCTGCCGCGGCCACCGGCCAGCCAGCTTTCGATGGCGTGGCCGACGCCGTACCAGGCGGGCATGGTGGTGCGCGACATGCTCCAGCCGAATACCCATGGAATCGCGCGTACCGACGCCTTGGACAGATCGCCCTTGCGCCGGTGCGACGGGCGCGAACCGATGTTCATCAGGCCGATTTCGGCTACCGGCGTCGCCTGGTAAAAATACTCGAAGAAACCCTCGGTACGATCGGTGAGGGCGCGATAAAAATCCTCCGATGCGTCCGCCAGTTGCTGCATCGGTGCGTGAAATTCGGAGTAGTCGGCGCTGTCGTCGCGCGCCGGATCCAGGCTGGCTTTCATCAGGCCGGTAATGCCCATCGCCAGCTCGTAGATCGCGGTTTCGGCGTTGCTGTAACGATGCGACAGGACTTCACCCTGTTCGGTGAACTTGATCTGGCCCTGTACGGTTCCGGGCGGCTGCGCCATGATCGCCTCGTGCGTCGGTCCGCCGCCACGGGTGATAGTGCCGCCGCGACCGTGGAACATGCGGCAGGCAACGCCGTGCCCGGCGCTGATGCGCTTTACCTTTTCCTGCGCCTGGTACAGACCCCAGGAGGCCGACATGATGCCCCCGTCCTTGCAGGAATCGGAGTAGCCGAGCATGACTTCCTGGGTGCCCCCGCTGTCGAGCAGCAGCTGCTTGTAAACGGGGTTGGCAAGCAGGCTGTCGAGTACCGTGTCGATATGATTCAGGTCGTCGATGGTTTCGAACAGCGGCGCGATCTCGAGCTCGCTGAACAGCGCGCCGTCACGCACGCCGGCGAGCCCGGCGAGAAAGCCGAGAAACATGACTTCCATGATGTGGCTGGCGTTGTGCGTCATCGAGATCACGTAACTGCCGATACAGTCCCGGCCGATCTCGGCGCGCATTTCGGCGATACACTGGAACAGCTCGAGCGTTTGCCGGTCGTCTTGTTCGAGGTCACCGGGGTCGAATTCTGCGAAGCGGCCGGCTTCGATGAATCCGGCCAGCAATGCCACGCGATCGGCTTCGTCGAGCTCGCAGTAGCCGGTCTCGCCGGTCAGCGCGAGGATCGCGTCCACTGCCTGCGTGTGGCGGCCGGACTCCTGCCGCACGTCGAGCTCGAGCAGGTGAAAGCCGAAGGTCTCGGCGATGCGGATCGTGTCCTGCAACTCGGCGTTGGCCGCGGCATACGCGCCGTGGCCGATCAGCGAGTCGCGAATCGAGTACAGGTCGGCGAGAAACTCGGCCGCGTTCGGATAGGCGTGATCCGCGTTCGGCGTGTAGGCGGAGCGCATCCGGTTGCGTACCACGGCCAGGTTTTTCTTCAGCCGGTAGTGCATGTGCAGCAGCTTGCGCCGATACACCTCGTCTTCGAACTGGTCGCGGCGCTGTGCGAAAGATTCGACGCCCAGCGTGGCGTCGACCTCGAAGCGGCGCAGGAAGTCCGCACCGGGCTCGAACCAGCGTGAAGACATCGTCAGGATTTGCGCGAGGTTGTAGACCTGGCGCACGTACTCGGCAAGGATGACCTCGGACTGCATGCGTAACGCCAGGCGGGTCGTGTCGGCGGTGACGAAGGGATTGCCGTCACGGTCGCCGCCGATCCACGAGCCGAATCGAATGAAGCTCGGCACCTTCACCAGCGGCCGGCCGTACTCGTTCTCGCCGTATATGCGGATCACCGCGCGCTCGAGGTGCCGATAGTCGATCACGATCGCCTCGAACAGGCTGCGGCGGAAGTAGTGCAGCCCGTTCTTGATTTCGTCGCTCACGCTGGGCTTGCTCGGCCGGACCTCGTTGGTGCGCCACAGGATTTCGATCTGCAGCTGCAGCGCGTCGACCAGGTCGTCGCGCTCGAAGGGGCTCAGGCGCGGATCGGTCAGTGCATCGATGATCCGGAACACTTCGCGCTGGTGGAACATGATCGTGCGTCGGCGCGATTCCGTCGGGTGCGCGGTAAACACCGGCTTGTACAGCAGGCGATCGAACAGTGCCTGCAGCGCTTGCGCCTCGACACCCTGCTGGTGAAACTCCTGCAGCGTGTGGAAGAACGAACCGACCCAGGCGGCGTGGCCGTGTTTCTGCACCGACATGCGCCGCAGGCGGTGCAGGTAGTCTTCCTCGGCGAGGTTGACCAGGTTGAAGTAAATCGCGAAAGCGCGGATAACCTGGGTCATGATCCGCGGTTCGAGACCCGCGATCAGGTCGCGCAGCAGCTTGCGCTGCGGTTCGCTGTCGCGCCGGCGCAGCTGGATGAAGCCGGTGCGCAGCGATTCGACCGCGTGGAAAACCTCGGGTGGCTCGTACTTGAGCAACACGTTGCCGATCAACTTGCCGAACAGCTTGACCCGCGAACGCAGGTCCTGGTCCGATTTGGCATGGAAGCTGATACTGGGTACGCTCATAGCGGGTCCCGCGGCAAACTGGCCGCGAGTATATCAGAGGCGACCGGCCCAGCCTGCGGGTTTTCGCCAGGGATCTTGCCAGCATCGCTCGTCATCGCCGTGCGCGGTAGCTTTGGCGCGTCCACTGGGGTATAAATCCCGCATGTATCTTTATACGCCCGAATCCGTCTATGCACTCGACCGTGGCGCGATCGACAAGGATCGCATCAGCGGCAGCGAGCTGATGGCGCGGGCGGGCGAGCGCGTCTGGCAGGAACTGTCGCAGCGCTGGCCGGGCGCAAGCCGAGTCTGCGTATTCGCCGGTGCCGGCAACAACGGTGGCGATGCATTCGTGGTTGCCGACTGCGCCCGGCGCGCCGGGGTCGAGGTTCAGCTCTATACCCTGGGTGACCTGTCGCGCCAGTCCGACAGCGCGCGGCATTTTCGCGAGCGCTGGCAGGCCGGCGGCGGAGTTTGCGAAACCTGGGCAGGGCAGGTTATCGAGGCCGACGTGATCGTCGACGGCCTGCTTGGCATCGGCCTGCAGCGGGATCTCGATTCGTCCTGGCAGGAACTGATCGAAGCGATCAACCGGCCGGCCGTGCCACGCGTGGCGATCGATATTCCGTCCGGGCTGAATGGCCTGACCGGCACGGTCCAGCCGCTGGCGGTGCGCGCCGACCTGACCGTGACTTTCATCGGGCGCAAAACCGGTCAATTCCTGGCCGATGGCCCGGATTATTGCGGCGAGCTGGTGTTCACCGACCTGGGTGCGTCGCGGCTGTCGCGGGCCACGGCGGAACCGGCGCTGGAGGTGCTCGAGCATTGTTCGCTGCCGCCGCCACGGCGCTCCAATTCGCACAAGAATCACTACGGTCACGTGCTGGTCGTCGGCGGTGCGCCGGGCATGAGCGGGGCGGTCGCGCTGGCGGCACGCGCGGCCCTGCGCAGCGGCGCGGGGCTGGTGACGGCGCTGGTGCACCCGGATTGCCGCGCCAGCCTGGCGCCGTTTGCCGAAGTCATGACGCTCGACTGGAGCAGCCTCGACGACAAGCTCGCGCAGGCCAGCGTGGCACTGGTCGGCCCCGGCCTTGGAAACAGTGCCGCCGCCGACGATTGCCTGCGCTTGCTACAGCGGGCCGAGATACCGATGGTGATCGACGCCAGCGCGCTGCGCGCGCGCTTTCTGCGGGCGCTCGGCGCGCAAGCGCGGGTCATCACGCCGCATCCGGGGGAGGCCGCGAGCCTGCTGGACACTGCCGCGAGCGCGGTCCAGGCGGACCGCATGGCGTCGGCGGCTGCACTGGTGCGGGAATTCGGCGCTGTCACGGTGCTCAAGGGCTCCGGTACGCTGATCGCGGCCGAGGGCGCGACCACCGCGATCAATACCGGTGGGCATGCCGGGATGGCCAGTGCCGGCATGGGTGACGTGCTCGGCGGCATGATTGCAGCCCTGCTTGCACAGGGTATGCAACCGGCCCCGGCGGCCCGTGCCGGCGTATTTCTGCACGCGGCCTGCGCCGATGACTTTGCCCGCGGAGGCGCGCCCGAGTGCCTGATCGCGAGCGATATCATCGATCGGCTGCCGGTTGTTATGCAGGGTGTGCGCGATGCATGCTGAGCTGCTGGTGGCTGACGAGGCGCAGATGCGCGCGCTCGGCGCGCGCCTGGTAAGCGCCTGTGACAGCGGCGGCGTCATTACCCTGAGCGGTGAACTCGGAACCGGCAAAACCACGCTGGTGCGCGGTGGGCTGCGCGCTCGCGGGGTAGAGGGCGGGGTGCGCAGCCCGACCTATACCCTGATCGAGTATTATCCGCTGCCCGATTTTGCCATCGCGCATTTCGACCTGTATCGACTCGGCGACCCCGAGGAGCTGGAATACCTCGGTTATCGCGACTACCTCAATCCATCGACCCTGTGCCTGATCGAGTGGCCGGAGCGCGCGGCCGGGTACCTGCAGGGGGTCGACATCGAGGTGGAACTGGCGTACGACCCCGCCGGGCGCAGAGTCAGCCTGCGCGCGTGCAGCGCAGATGGTCGGCGCGTGCTGAGTGCCGCCGCCCTGACGAGCGTCTGAATCTCTTCACAAGATTTTTAGAAAAAGTCACTATCTAGTTAATAAATATAGGAAAAGGCGTTGATTTTCGTCCCGCCTTTGGCTATAAATGGGCCAAGGTAACAAAGCAAGACGGGAATCATGGGTCCATTATCTACTGCCAGGCGCGCGTTCCTGCGCCGAATCGGTCGTTACGGTCTGTCCCTGACGCTGTTTTCCGGTGCCGCACCGGCGCTGGCCGGTGCGCGCGCGACGCTTACCGGCATCCGCGTTTCCGAATCCTCGGCCGAGCACACGCGCGTCGTGTTCGACCTCACCGGCGACATCGAACACCGCCTGTTCACGCTCGATGATCCACACCGGATTGTCATCGATCTCGAACATACCCGTCGCAGCGAAGCCATCGATATCAGTCGCACCGCGACCAGCCTGATGCAGGGTATCCGCTCGGCCAGCCGCGGCAGTGGCCGTTTACGCGTAGTGCTCGACATGCAGGGCAAGGTGCGCCCGCGCAGTTTCGAACTGAAGTCCGACGGCAAGTCGTCGCATCGCCTGGTGGTCGACCTGCATGCCACGGAACTCGACCCGACACCGATCAAAACCAGTCGCGAGCAGCGCAAGCAGAGCAAGCCCGAGTACGTCATCGCGCTCGATCCCGGTCACGGTGGCCGCGATCCCGGCGCAATCGGCAAGAAAGGCACGCGCGAAAAGGACGTAGCCCTGTCGATTGCCAAGAGGATGCAAAAGATTATCAACCGCACACCCGGCTATCGCGCTATCCTGACGCGGCCCAACGACCGTTTCGTCAGCCTGCGCAACCGGGTCAAAAAAGCGCGCGAGGCCCAGTCCGACCTGTTCATCTCGCTGCATTCGAACTCGTTTCGCAGCTCGCATGTCAGGGGTGCGTCGGTCTACGCACTGTCGCTTTCCGGCGCCAGTTCCGAAGCCGCGCGCTGGATTGCCGAGAAGGAAAACGCATCGGACCTGATCGGCGGTATCACGCTCGACGACAAGGACGACCTGATCGCCTCGGTTTTACTCGACCTGTCGCAGACCGCGACCATCCAGGACAGCCTGGAGCTCGGTTCCGACGTCCTCGGCCACATCGGCAAGGTTTCCAGGCTCAATAACCGCGAGGTTCAGCAGGCCGGGTTCGCGGTGCTGAAAGCGCCCGACATGCCGTCCATCCTGATCGAAACCGCTTTCCTGTCGAATCCCGGCGAAGAAAAGAAGCTGCGCAGTCCGAAGCACCAGCAGAAACTGGCGCGGGCCGTGTTCTCCGGCGTCAAGGCCCACCTCGACAGTCGCCGGGGATAAGTCTCCCGGCGCCTGCCTTCAGGACGCAATAAAATCGCTCACCAGCTGCCGGTAGTCGGCAAAATCGACGATGTCGTTGTGTGCCGCGCCGCGGATCATGGCGTAGCGTAACTGTTGCGGGTCGAACCGCTCCCGCAGCCTGAGGCTGTGCTGCAGCGGAATGACCCGATCCAGCTCGGCGGTGGCGATCAGCACCGGCATATCAATATCCTGCGCCAGCGCAGCCGAGTCGAAATGATCCTTGAGAAAGAAACGCACCGGGAAAATCGGGTACATCCGCTGCGCGACTCGCTCGACGCTGTCGTAGGGCGTTAGCAGGATCACGCGCTCCAGCGGCCGCCGGGCGGCGAGATAGGCCGCGACACCGCTACCGAGGCTGCGGCCGTAGGCCATCACCGATTCGTGGTCGGGTGCGATCCGGTCGTACAGCGCGAGCGCGTCGGCGAACAACGCGCGTTCGCTGGGAAAACCCTCGCTGTTGCCGTAACCGCGATAGTTGACGATGTAAACGCTGTAATCGGCGAACACATCGTCGAAGAACTGTTCGCGGTGGGTAACGAGTTCCGAGTTGCCGCCGAAGTAAATTACCGCCTGCGACTTGCCGGGGTGCAGCACCCAGCCGCGTAACTCGTGTCCCTGGCTGGTCAGCTTGATCTCGTCGGCGCTGAAATCAGGATCCACCCCGGTGGGGTAGTAAATCAGCTTGCGCTGGTAAAAGAAGAAAAAGGCGCCGATCAGCAGGTAGATCGTGATCAGGGTGAGGGCGATGATGGTGAGTTCTTGCATTGCGTCTTGACGTAATCCCGGGCGTAAAATTCTGGTATTCTCTACCCGCCGACCACATATGCGCCATAGTACTGAAGGTGGCTGCAATGAACAAATTCGATCAGCTGAAATCCATGACCCGGGTCGTCGCCGACACCGCTGACCCGCGCGAGGCAGCGTTGTGCCGGAATATCCACGAGGACGCCATGGCTGCCGACGGCGTTCGCGCTTTTGCCCGCGGCCTGGAAAACCCCCAATCCCGGCTGGTGGCCTGATTCCTGCCTTGCCCGGTATCCATACGCTAAGCTCCCACCTCGTCAACCAGATCGCCGCCGGCGAGGTGGTCGAACGACCGGCCTCGGTGGTCAAGGAGCTGGTGGAAAACAGTCTCGATGCGGGTGCCAGCTCGATAACGGTGGAGATCGAGGGTGGCGGCACCCGCTTGATACGAGTCAGTGACGACGGCCGGGGAATCGAGGCCGACGAACTCGAGCTGGCGCTGTCGCGTCACGCGACCAGCAAGATCGGCAGCCTCGAGGACCTGGAGAAGGTCGCGTCGCTGGGCTTTCGCGGCGAAGCCCTGCCGAGTATCGCGTCGGTCTCCCGCCTGACCCTGTGTTCGCGCCGCACCGGCGCGCAACACGCCTGGAGGATTGCCGGACGTGATCACGACGGTGCGGTGCCCGATGCGCTGCCGCAGGGAACGCGGGTCGAGGTACGCGAACTGTTCTATAACGTGCCGGCGCGCAAAAAGTTCCTGCGCACGGAGCAAACCGAATACAGGCACATCGAGGCGCTGTTCAAGAGCCTTGCGCTGGGGCATCCCGAGGTCGGCTTTCGCCTGCTGCACAACCAGAAAACGATTTACCAGTTGTCGTCGGCCAGTAATACCAGCGAGCGAATGTCGCGCCTCGCAAGGCTGTGCGGCAGCACGTTTGCCGACAGCCTGGTCGAAATCGACGTCGCCAGTGATCACCTGCACCTGTATGGCTGGGTTGCGTTACCGACTTTCAACCGCAGCCAGGCCGACATGCAGTATTTCTTCGTCAACCGGCGGCAGGTACGCGACAAGACGCTGAATCACGCGATACGGCAGGCTTACCAGGACGTCCTGTTTCACGGACGTCACCCGGCTTACGTATTGTCGCTGGACATGGATCCGACGCGCCTCGATGTCAACGTGCATCCGCAAAAACACGAGGTGCGTTTTCGTGATGCGCGCGAGGTACACGACTTCCTGTTCCGCAGCCTGCACCGGGCACTGGCGGACATACAGCCGGCGCAGCAGGTCGGCTCGCCGGGCTTCAGCCTGGCGCAGGCATCCCCGGCGATGGCAAGCGCGCCCGCCCAGGGCGGGCTGCGGCTGCCCCGGCAACAGGCGAGCGATCGCAGCGCCAACCTGCGGGAGCAAATGGCGTCCTACTCGGCGCTGCTGCAGCCGGATACCGGCGATATATCCGCGGCCGGCCTCGATCCGGCGAGCGATGCCCCCCCGCCACTGGGTTATGCCATTGCCCAGCTGAAAGGTATTTACATCCTGGCCGAGAACAGCGACGGGTTGATCGTGGTCGACATGCACGCCGCGCACGAGCGCATCGTCTACGAGCGCATGAAACAGAATGCCGAGCGCGAAGACGTGATCGCACAGCCGCTGCTGGTGCCAATCGCGTTCAACGTCAGCCAGGCCGAGGCCGAGCTGGTCGATCGCCACCAGGCGCTGTTTGCCCATCTCGGCATCCAGCTCGAACGCCTGGGGCCGGAGCAGCTGCGCGTGCGCGCCACGCCGGCGCTGCTGAAACAAGCCGACAGCGAACAGCTGGTGCGCGATGTGCTCGCCGACCTGGCCGAGTTCGGCCGCAGCGAGCGCGTACAGGAATACCAGAACCAGATGCTGTCGACCATGGCCTGCCATGCCTCGGTGCGCGCCAATCGGCAGCTGTCGCTGGCAGAAATGAACGCACTGTTGCGCGATATCGAGGCAACCGAGCGCAGCGGGCAGTGTAATCACGGGCGGCCAACCTGGAAGCAGCTCAGTCTCGAGCAGCTCGATCGGTTGTTCCTGCGCGGACAGTAGCTTGCAGGCAGCGGAGGTCATATTCCTGATGGGCGCGACCGCGACCGGCAAGACCGCGTTGACCGTCGATATCGCCGACCGCTTCCCGATCGAGGTGATCAGCGTCGATTCGGCGCAGATTTATCGCCAGATGGATATAGGAACCGCCAAACCCGAGGCCGAAATCCGTGCGCGCCTACCGCATCACCTGATCGATATCCTCGACCCGGCCGAAGCCTGGTCGGTATGGGAATTTGTCCACCGCAGTCGCCGCCTGATCGACGACATCCGCGCGCGTGGCCGCATGCCCGTCATGGCCGGCGGCAGCATGCTGTATTTCCACGCCTTCGAGCAGGGACTCAATGCATTGCCCGAAGCCGATGTCGAGCTGCGCCGTCGAATCGAGCGCGAGGCCGAGGAACTGGGCTGGCCTGCGCTGCATGCGCGGCTCGGCGACATCGATGCGGAAACCGCCGCGCGGATCGAACCGGGTGACAGCCAGCGGATTCAGCGCGCACTCGAGGTGTACGCGCTGACCGGACAGCCGCTGTCGCGGCTGCAGCGCGAGGCGCGCCAGGCCTGGGCCGAACCCGTGCACAAGATCGTGCTGGCCACCGACGAGCGGGCCGAACTGCATCGGCGGATCGAGCGGCGTTTTCACCAGATGCTCGAGGACGGGCTGATCGAGGAAGTGGCGGCCCTGCACCGTCGCGGTGATCTCGACCCGTCGATGCCGTCGATTCGCTGCGTCGGATATCGCCAGGCCTGGCGGTTTCTCGATGGCGAAATTGACCGCGCAGAGATGATCGAGCGGGCGATTGCGGCCACGCGGCAGCTTGCCAAGCGGCAGATCACCTGGCTGCGGCGGCAGCCGGCCGCCGCCGCCGTCGATTGCCTGAACCTTCGCAAAGATGATATATTCCGGCGGGTCGAGGCTTCTCTCGGGAAGGCTTGACGGGAACTCGTGAACATGAACGGAATCCTATACTCCGCCAGCGAGCGAAGGCACTCGCTGGCGCTGACCTACAATAATAAATTGAAGGAGAGCTGAATTATGTCAAAAGGGCAAATGTTACAAGAACCCTACCTCAACGCGTTACGCCGAGAGCATGTCCCCGTTTCGATTTTCCTGGTGAACGGAATCAAGCTGCAGGGTCAGATCGAATCGTTCGACCAGTTCGTGGTACTGCTGAAGAATAACGTCAGCCAGATGGTATACAAGCATGCGATCTCGACCATCGTGCCCGCACGCAACGTCAATATCGAACATCCGCACCACGACAGCGGCGAGGGCAACCGCTAGCATGGCAGGGGCCGGAGGTATCGTTGTTCGAATTTGAACGACCGCGCGGAGGTGAACGCGCGCTCCTGGTCCATATCAATTTCCCGCATCAGCAGGATCAGGACGATCTCGAGGAGTTCGTCGAGCTGGTGCGTTCCGCGGACGTCGAAGACGTCGAGCTGATCGTCGGCAGCCGGCAGACGCCGGCGGCAAAATCCTTCATCGGCAGTGGCAAGGTCGAGGAGATCGCCGCGCGCGTGCGCGCGCTCGGCGTCGACGTCGTGTTGTTTAACCATGCACTGTCACCATCGCAGGAACGCAACCTCGAGCGCGCATTCCAGTGTCGCGTGATCGATCGTACCGGCCTGATTCTCGACATCTTCGCGCAGCGGGCCCAATCCTTCGAAGGCAAGCTGCAGGTAGAGCTGGCCCAGCTCAAGCACCTGTCGACGCGGCTGGTGCGCGGCTGGACCCACCTGGAGCGACAAAAGGGCGGTATCGGCCTGCGTGGTCCGGGTGAAACCCAGCTGGAAACCGATCGTCGCCTGCTCGGCAAGCGGATCAAGTATCTCAATGGCCGCCTGGCGCGGGTTGCCCGGCAGCGCGAACAGGGGCGCCAGGCGCGCAAGAAGGCCGCGGTACCGACGGTTTCGCTGGTCGGCTACACCAATGCCGGCAAGTCGACGCTGTTCAACCGGCTTACGCGCGCCGAGGTGTATGCGGAAGACCAGCTGTTCGCGACGCTCGATCCGACCCTGCGCAAGCTGGCGCTGTCCGATCATCAGCACGTGATCCTGGCCGATACGGTCGGCTTCATCCGTCACCTGCCGCATGACCTGGTGGCCGCATTTCGCGCGACCCTGGCCGAAACCCGCGAAGCCGACCTGATCCTGCACGTGGTCGACTGTTCCGACGAGGCGCGCCGCGAAAAGATCGAGGCTGTCGACCAGGTGTTGCACGAAGTGGGTGCCGGCGAGGTGCCGCAGCTGCTGGTATACAACAAGATCGACATCGACGGCTTTGCGCCGCGGGCGGATCTCGACGACCAGGACGAGCCCTGGCGCGTGTGGCTGTCGGCGCGCGATGACCTCGGGATCGATGCCCTGCTGGATGCGTTGCGGCGGCGTTTTTGCGAGCAGACCCGCAGTTGCGACCTGGTACTGGCCGCCAACGAGGGCCAGATTCGCGCCTTTTTGTTCTCCGAGGGGGCAATCGAAGCTGAAAATTACTCCGCCAGCGGTGAAATTCACTTGAAACTGCGCCTGACGCCCGCACTTCTGAAGCGTTTGCAACGCAGGTTCGACCTGCCGCAGGACCGGCTCGAGGTACTGGCCGATACGCTTGCAGGAGCTGCCTGATCGCCCTACAATCCGCAATCTTTGTGCGCCCTCGACCCACTTATTTACTGAATCTACTCGGAGTTTACTATGCCCTGGAATGAACCGGGTAAAGACAAGGACCCCTGGGGCCAACGCAATAACGACGGCCCACCTGACCTGGACGAGGTCTTCAAGAATCTCAAGGACAAGTTCGGCGGCGTGCTCGGCGGTGGCAAGAAGGGCAAGATGCCTCGCGTACCGGGCGGTTCGAACCTTACCGGCGTGGTTGGTTTCATCATCATCGCGCTGGCCGTCGTCTGGGGACTGACCGGCTTTTACATTGTCGACGAAGGCTGGCGCGGGGTGGAAACACGCTTCGGCGAGCGCACCATCGTAACCCAGGCGGGCCTGCACTGGCACATCCCGTACCCGATCGAGGACGTGGAACAGGTCAACGTTGCGCAGATACGCACCGCGCGCAAGAATTCCAAGATGCTGACCAGCGATGAAAACATCGTCGTCATGAGTATCGAAATCCAGTACAACGTCAAGGATGCGCAGGCTTACGCGTTCGAGGTCTTCGACCCCGACCTGGCGCTGGAGCAGACGGCCGAAACCGCGATTCGTGAAGTCGTCGGCAACAACGTCATGGACCTGATCATCACCGAGGGCCGTGCCGTGGTCGGTAGCGCCACCAAGGAGATCATGCAGGAAATCCTCGATTACTATAACACCGGCATCAATGTCATCCAGGTCAACATGGACGAGGCGCAGCCGCCGGAAGAAGTGCAGGACGCGTTCGAGGACGCGATCAAGGCGCGCGAGGACGAGCAGCGCATCATCAACGAGGCCAACGCTTACCGCAACGACATCGTGCCCAAGGCGCGCGGTGACGCCGAGGGCCTGCTGGAACAGGCCGAGGCCTACAAGACCCGCGTCGTCAAGTCGGCACAGGGTGAAACCGCGCGTTTCAACCAGCTGCTGGCCGAATACCAGCGTGCTCCACAGGTCACGCGCGAGCGCCTGTATATCGATACGCTGGAGCAGGTAATGGCACGCTCGCCCAAGGTCATGGTCGATGTCCAGGGGGGTAATAACCTGATGTTCCTGCCACTCGATCAACTGATGTCGCGCAGTGGCGCGGGTAGCAACAGCAATCCGCTGCAGGGCCTGTCGGGCACGCAGAGCGACAACAACTCGCTGATCGACGAGTTTCGCCGCAACGCCAGCCGCAACCGTGAAAGGGAGAGCCGCCAATGACCAGCAATCTTCGTTTCGGATTCATCCTGCTCGCCGTGGTTGGCGTGATCGTGTGGATGTCCACTTTTATCGTGCACGAGCGCCAGCTGGCGATCAAGTTCAAGCTGGGTGAAATCGTGCAGGCCGATTACACGCCCGGGATTTATTTCCAGATCCCGATCATCAACAACGTGCGCAAGTTCGACAGCCGCATCCTGACCATGGATACGCCGTCCGAGCGCTTCCTGACGGTGGAGAAGAAGAACGTCATCGTGAACTCGTTCGCCAAGTGGCGCATCGTCGATCCGAAGCTGTTCTACACCTCGACCGGAGGTGACGAGCGGCGCGCGATCGCGCGCATGGCTGCCATTATCAATGACGAGCTCAAGGGCAAGATCGCGTCCAAGACCATGCGCGAGGTCATCTCCGGCGAGCGCGCCACGATCATGCAGGAAGTGACCGACAAGGCGGCGGTAAAGATCGAGGACCTGGGTATCGCGCTGATTGACCTGCGGGTCAAGAAAGTCGAGCTGCCGGACAACGTCAGTATCAACGTCTACCGGCGCATGGCGACCGAACGCCAGACCGTGGCCAAGGAATTCCGCTCACGCGGCGAGGAGCAGGCCAAGCAGATTCGCGCCAACGCCGACCGCCAGCGCGAGGAAATCCTCGCCGAGGCCTACCGCAAGGCGGAACAGATCCGCGGTGAAGGTGATGCCGAGGCGGCCAGGACCTATGCCGACTCCTACAACCAGGATCCCGAGTTCTATTCTTTTTACCGCAGCCTGCGCGCTTACGAGCAGAGCTTCGGCAACGGCGAGGACATGATCCTGCTGAGCCCGGATTCGGACTTCTTCAAGTTCTTCAAGGATTCCGAGTAGCGGGGTACTGCGAAGACACCGACCAGGGGCTGAACGGGCGCATGCTGCGCCCGTTTTTACGACTATAAATAGAGATGAACTGGGCAGACTTGTGGGCGGCGCTGGCGCTGTTGTTGATACTGGAAGGACTGATGCCTTTTTTCAGTCCGCGGGGCTATCGCAACCTGGTCCAGCAGATGGCGGCAATGCCGGAATCCGCGTTGCGCTACACCGGGCTGGGGATGATGTTGTTCGGCCTGTTCTGCCTTTACCTGGTGCGGGGCTGATTCCTTGAGCCGCGGACAAAAACGCTGGATCTTGCCTGACGGTGTACAGGAAACCCTGCCGCCGGACGCACGCGCGGTGGAAGACCTGCGCCAGCAGGTGCTGCGGATTTTCCACGGCTGGGGTTACGACCTGGTCATGCCGGCCATGATCGAGTACCGCGAATCCCTGTTGACCGGCACCGCTCACGATCTCGAAACCCGGACCTTTGCGCTGGTCGACCAGCTGTCGGGCCGGCTGATGGGTGTGCGTTCGGACATGACGCCACAGGTAGCGCGGATCGATGCCCACTTGCTGGCCGACGACGCGCGGCATCACCGGGTGTCGCGACTGTGTTACTGCGGCCACCTGCTGCATGCAACCGGTGACGGTATTCACGCCAGCCGCACACCGCTGCAGATCGGCGCCGAGATATTCGGCAGCGACGCGATCAGCGCCGACCTCGAGGTCGTCAGCCTGATGATCGCGGTGCTGCACACCGTCGGCCTGCACAGTATTTCGATCGATATCGGCCACGTCGGCGTGTTCCGGGCACTGGTCGCGGGCAGCGGGCTCGATCCCGAACAGGAGGAGCAGCTGTTCGACCGCCTGCAGCGCAAGTCGATACCGGATCTCAGGGACTACCTGCAAAGCCTGCCGCTGGACGCCGGTCAGCGCGAACAAATCTGCCGTCTGGCGCAGCTCAACGGTGACGCCAGCGTCATCGACGAGGCCCGTGAGCTGTACGCCGGCGGACCGCCGGCGCTCTTCGACACGCTCGACAGCATGGCGGCGGTGGTATCAGCGCTCGCCGCGCGCTATCCCGATACCCCCATTCATTGCGACCTGTCCGAGCTGCGGGGTTACAGTTATCACACCGGCCTGGTTTTTGCCGCGTTTCTGCCCGGGCAGGGCCGTGAAGTTGCCCGCGGCGGTCGTTACGACGATGTCGGCAGCGTGTTCGGTAACGCGCGCCCGGCTACCGGCTTCAGCGCCGATCTGCTCAACCTGTACCAGCTGCGCGGCGCGAGCTGGCCCGTCAGCGGGGCAATACTCGCACCGGATGCGGCCGATAAGGCCCTGCAGGCCAGGATCGCGGAACTGCGCGCGGCAGGGGAGCGGGTGGTGGTTGACCTGAGTCAAGGTAAAAGTCCGCCCGCGGATCAACAGTGTGACCGGTGGCTCGTCAAGCGTAAGGAGCAGTGGGTCGTCGAGGAGGCTCGGTAGTTTCATGGCAAAAACAGTGGTCGTTATCGGTACCCAGTGGGGTGATGAGGGCAAGGGCAAGATCGTCGACCTGTTGACCGACCAGGCTACCGCCGTGGTGCGTTTCCAGGGCGGACATAATGCCGGCCACACGCTCGTCATCGACGGGCAAAAAACGGTTTTGCACCTGATACCCTCGGGCGTGTTGCGTGACGGTGTACGCTGCCTGATCGGCAACGGCGTGGTGCTGTCGCCCGCAGCGTTGCTCGCGGAGCTGGCGCAACTCGAACAGAGCGGGGTGCCGGCGCGCGAACGTATCGTCATTAGCGAAGCCTGCCCGCTGATCCTGCCCTACCACATCGCCCTCGACCAGGCGCGCGAGCGTGCGCGCGGCAACAAGGCGATTGGTACCACCGGTCGCGGCATCGGGCCCTGTTACGAAGACAAGGCCGCGCGCAGGGGTATTCGGCTCGGCGAGCTGCTGCAGCCCGAACACTTCGCGCGTCGTCTCGAGGAAGTGCTCGATTACCATAACTTTGCGCTGGCGAACTACTTCGATGCCGATCCCCTCGATTATCGTGAGATCCTCGATGGCGCACTCGCGCAGGGCGAACAGATTGCACCGATGACGGGCGACGTCGCGAGCCTGCTGCACCGGGCACTGGACGAGGGTGCGAAGATCATGTTCGAGGGTGCGCAGGGCGCACTGCTCGATATCGATCACGGGACCTATCCCTACGTCACCTCGTCGACCACCACCGCCGGCGGCGCGGCCTCGGGCTCGGGTGTGGGACCGCGCGACATCGAGTACATTCTCGGGATCGTCAAGGCTTACACCACGCGGGTGGGTGCCGGTCCGTTTCCGACCGAGCTCGACGATGACTGCGGTCGCCACATGGGTGAACGCGGGCACGAGTTCGGTGCCACTACCGGGCGCAAGCGACGCTGCGGCTGGCTCGACCTGGTTGCGCTGCGGCATTCGCTGCGCATCAACTCGGTCAGTGGCCTGTGCATCACCAAGCTCGACGTGCTCGACGGCCTCGATACGGTGAAGCTGGCGATTGCCTATCGTTACCGCGGAGAAGAAATTACCAGTCCGCCGACGGGTGCGGATAACTTCGCCGATTGCGAACCGGTTTACATCGAAATGCCGGGCTGGAGCCAGTCCACCGTGGGCCTGCGCTGCTGGGACGAACTGCCGGCGAGCGCCGTAGCTTACCTGCGCAAGGTCGAGGAAATCTGCGCTGTTCCGATCGATATCGTCTCGACCGGTCCGGACAGGGCCGAAACCATGATCATCAACCACCCCTTCGGCGACTGAGCCGGTAACCGAATTTCGCGGCTTCCTTTGCTTTTCGCGGTTTTTGTGCCTAAATCCAGTAGACAGTAGAACGGGAACCGGACGCGGATGTTTCGAGTTTACAGGATGCTGGCGGTCTTCCTGGTCGCCATATTCGCCGCCGAAGGGCATGCGGCCCGGTCCCTGTGGCAGGAAGTCGACCTGCAGGCGGACGGCTCGAATATCCAGGCGCAGACGCGTATCAAGGGGCCGGCAATACTGGCGCGCAGCCAGGATCTTGGCCTGCGCCTCTATACGGCCAACGAGATCGTCATCAGGGATCTGCTGGCCGATGCCCCCCACGAAACGACCGGTGATCGCTCGCACGTGATCGAGTTGCCACTGGGTGGTGGCGAGCTCGGCCGGTTTTACGTGCAGGAATCACCGATGGTCGAGGCAGGATTTGCGCACGATTTTCCCGGGTTCAGGACGTACCGGGTGCGGGGTATCGACGATCCGACTGCACGCGGGCGGCTGAGCCTCAGCGAACTGGGTTTTCACGCGATGCTGCAGACCGTGCACGGACGCGTTTTCATCGATCCGCAAAAACTGATGCGTGGCGACGACCGCTTCGTCATGCGCCAGCGACGTGAATATCCCGATCAGCCCGCGCATTGCGCGGTCGACGATGTCGACCAGTCGCGCCGTCCGCTGGCCAGTCCGGCGCGGCGCTCGGCTTCGCGGGTGCCGGGCAACCTGCTGGAATATCGCCTGGCCGTCTCCGCCACCGACGAGTACCGGCTTCGGTTTGGCGGAACCGTCGGCGCCGCCCAGGCGGCCATCGGTGTCGCGATCAACCGGGTCAACGAAATTTATGAACGCGATCTCGGTATCCGCCTGACGCTGGTGGCCAATAACCAGATCCTGATCGAGAACGGCGACAACGTGCCTTTTACCAACGACAGCGCGTTCGCCATGTTCGGCGAAAACCAGGCCTGGATCGATTCGCAGATCGGTAACGGGAGCTACGATGTTGGTCACGTATTCAGTACGGGAGCAGGAGGAGCCGCTTTTCTGGGAAGCGCATGCGACGCTGGAGACAAGGCAAAGGGCGCAACGGGACAGTTTAATCCGGTAGGCGATCCGTTTTACATCGACTTCGTCGCCCACGAACTCGGTCACCAGTTCAACGCCGACCACAGCTTCAACGGCACTACCAATGCCTGCGGAAGTTTTGGTGCTCGCATCGGAGCGACTGCTTACGAGCCCGGCAGTGGAACGACCATCATGGGTTATGCCGGTATCTGCGGGGTCGAAGACCTGCAGCCGAACAGCGACGCGACCTTCCATGCCGGCAATATCGCGCAGATCGATGCCTTCGTCGCCGGTGCCGGCAACTGCGGCGTGCAGATCCCGACCTCGCCGCCGGGCAACAATGAACCCACGATTACCCCGGTACCCGACTACACCATCCCGGTCGGCACGCCGTTCGCGCTCGCGGCCAGCGCAAGTGACAGCGATCTGCAGACATTGAGTTACCAGTGGGACCAGCTCGACCCGGGCGGCAGCGCCACCGATGCCGTTACCTTCGGCACTGATCTCGGCGATAACCCGCTGTTTCGCAGCTACGAACCGCAGGATGTCGCGCGGCGCGATTTTCCGGCGCTGGGTACGCAGCTGCAGAACCTGTTCGACGATGCCGAGGTGATCCCGTGCAACGCCCGCGCGCTGGATTTTCGCCTGACCGTGCGCGACGGCGCCAGTGGCCAGGCCACCGAGGATGTGCGCGTAACCACTACCACCGGCGCGGGACCTTTCCGAATCACGAATTTTGGCACGCCGCAAACGCTCAACGCGGCCTCCAGTCCTGTCGTTTTCTGGGATGTCGCCAATACCAGCGCGGGGGCGGTCAATTGTCCCAACGTGGTCATCGAATTGCTCACCTTCGCCGATCCTGGTCGCACGCAGTACTCGGTGCACCAGCTCAACGGCGGGGCGACCTTGAACGATGGTAACGAAACCCTGGTTTTAGCGATGTCGCACCCGCGTGCACGCATCCGGATCCGCTGTGAAAACAACGTGTTCTACGATATCTCCAATGCCGACCTGAATATTGTCGGCAGCTCGGCGATGCTGTACGACGATACGGACAACAATACCTTCTTCAACAACAATGGCACCACGGGTTTCATCGCCCCGGCCTGCGGTTCACCCGTCATCGACCAGGGTAGTAGCGGTGGCGGCGGTTCGAGCTCGGCGGACCTGCTGCTGGCGGGACTCGGTGGAAGTCTGTGGTGGCTGGCCTGGCGGCGCAGGCGCTACCGTCAGGGCTGACAGTGTAGCTTGATGACGGCGTTGTACTTGAGCGCGTAACTGCGCGCCTTTTGCATCAGGCGCAGGTGTTCATCGCTGCGCACCACGTCGGAAATGCCCTCGATCAGCTGTATCCCGCAGGCTTCCTCGTACTTGATGCTTTCGCTGGCGTCGATGCCGGGGATGCTGACCGAGCGCGTGGCCATGCCGAGCATCCGCAGGTCGCCCTGGCGAACCGCCTGCTCGGCGTCGGCCTGCGGGTCGGCGGCGTCGAGCCACTGCAGTTTTTGCACATAGGGGTCGATCTGGTTGCCGGAGCCGGCGCAGGCCGCAAGCAATCCGAGCAGAATGCAGATCAACAGCGGCTGTTTCATCGATGCGGGGAGTCCAGTGATCCTGTCGGTGGTGCCCAGGGGGAGACTTGAACTCCCACGACCTTACGGCCACTAGCACCTGAAGCTAGCGCGTCTACCAATTCCGCCACCTGGGCATGGCGCGGGAATATACACCACTGGTATCGGCTGGGCAAATGTTTCTATATACTCGCGGCTTTCGCCGGATTCCCCATGCCGAAAAAACCCCGGGGTCGCACTACCGACCCCTTCCACGCGCGCGAAAGCGAGCGCTACGAGCGACCGATTGCCAGCCGCGAGCACCTGCTGGAACTGTTCCGCGATCAACGCGTGCCGCTGCCGCCGGAGCATGTCGCCGACGCGCTCGGCTACACCGACGAGGCATCGCTCGAGGCACTTCGCCGCCGCCTGCAGGCGATGGTGCGCGACGGGCAGCTGTTCCGCAATCGGCGCGGCGGTTACCTCGGTTTCGATCACATGGACCTCGTGCGCGGCACCGTCAGCACCCACCCCGACGGTTACGGTTTTGTCACGCCGGAAACGGGCGCACGTGATGTATTCCTGCCGGCGCGGGAAATGCGCAGCCTGATGCACGGGGACCGCGTCGCGATCAAGATAACCGGCACCGATCACAGGCGTGAACGCAGCGAGGCGGCGGTGGTGGCGGTGCTGAATCGCGCCCACGAAACGCTGGTCGGCCGCTATTACCGCGAAAGCGGTATCGAGTTCGTGGTGCCCGACGACAAGCGCCTGACCCAGGACGTGCTGCTGTCGCGCGACTACGGGCACGCGGCCCAGCCCGGTGATATCGTCGTCGTGCGCATCAGGGAATACCCGTCACACCACAGCCAGGCGATCGGGCTGATCGAGCGGGTGCTGGGGCAGGAAAACGCACCGGGTATGGAAGTCACGATTGCGCTCAACACGCATCACCTGCCGCATCACTGGGACGAGGCGGTGCTCGCGCAGGTAGACCGGATCGACGACGAGGTAACCGAGGCCGACAAGCAGGGCAGGGTGGACCTGCGTGACCGGCCTTTCGTTACCATCGATGGCGCCGACGCGCGTGATTTCGACGATGCGGTCTACTGCGAAACGCTCGAGCACGGTTTCCGGCTGTACGTCGCGATCGCGGACGTTGCCCATTACGTGACGCGCGACAGCGCGCTCGACCGGGCGGCGGAGGAACGCGGAACCTCGGTATATTTCCCGGGCGAAGTGATACCGATGTTGCCGGAAAAACTCTCCAACGGCCTGTGTTCGCTGAACCCGGCGGTCGACCGCCTGTGTCTCGTATGCGCGATGGACATCAATCCCCAGGGCACCATCAAGCGCTTCGAGTTTTTCGAGGCGGTGATTCACTCGGCGGCGCGTTTGATCTACGAAGACGTCGCGGCGGTATTGTTCGACGGTGTGAAAGCAAAGGGTCAACTGGCGCAGCGCGTCGATGACCTGCGGCGCCTGCAGCAGGTTTACCGCGCGCTGGCGAAGGCCCGGCGGCGCCGACACGCGATCGAGTTCGAGACACGCGAAGTCGTGTTTCGCTACAACCGCGAACGCAAGATCGAGGCGATCCTGCCCTACACGCGTAACCAGGCGCACCTGCTGATCGAGGAGTGCATGATCGCGGCCAACATCTCGGCTGCGCGCCTGCTGAAGAAGCAGAAGTTGCCGGCCCTGTATCGCATTCACGAAGGCGCCAACCCGGACAAGATTCCAAATCTGCAGGAGTTTCTGCTTGGTTTCGGCATTATGCTCGGCAGCGATAATCCGACCCCGTTGGAGTACGCCAGGGTCGTGGAGCAGGCGCGCCGGTTGCCGGAGTCGGACATGATCCAGACCGTCGTGCTGCGCTCCCTGCTGCAGGCGAGTTACAGCCCCAATACGAAAATGGGTCACTTCGGCCTGGCGCTGAAGGACTATGCCCATTTCACGTCGCCGATAAGGCGCTACCCCGACCTGCTCGTGCACCGCGCGATCAAACACTGGCTGCGGCAGGGCAGTGCCGAGGGTTATGCCTACGATAACGAGCGCATGACGCAGCTCGGCGAATCCTGCTCGCGCTACGAGCGGCGTGCCGAAGACGCCACCCGTGACGCGGCCGACTGGCTCAAGTGTGAATACCTGCAAAAACATATCGGCGATCGTTTCACCGGTCTAGTAACGGCGGTGACCGGCTTCGGCCTGTTCGTGCAGCTCGACGACCTGCTGATCGACGGCCTGGTGCACGTGACCGCGCTGCCGCGCGATTATTATCAGTTCGATGCCGCGCAGCACTGCCTGCTGGGCGAGGAAAGCGGGCGCCTGTTCCGGCTCGGTGACCGGGTCGAGGTCGAGGTCGCGCGGGTCGACCTCGAGGATCGAAAAATCGATTTTGACCTGGTGCGCCAGTTCGGCGAACAGGTCGACCGTGCGCGGCGCTTTCGCAAGGCCAAAAAAGACCGCCCGCGGGATCGCAAGGCGAAAAAGACGGGCAACAAGGGCAAGCGCGGCCGTGGCGGTAAACAGCGTTGAGCGAAGGCTGGGTATACGGTGTTCACGCGGTAGCCCGGCGCCTGGCGAGCGCTCCCGCCGATTGCATCGAGTTTTACTGTCTCGAATCACCGAACCGCAGGCTTGCCGAGCTGCAGGCAAAGGCGCGGTCGGCGGGTTTACGCCTGCAAACGCTGAGCCGTGACGAATTGACGCGGCTGGTTGGCAGCGACCGGCACCAGGGCTGCGCGCTGTTGACTCGCGAGCCCGATGCGCCGGCGATGGATCTCGATGCCTGCATCGCTAAAATCCAGCCGGACAGCCTGCTACTCGTGCTCGACGGAGTCCAGGATCCGCACAATCTCGGCGCCTGCCTGCGCAGCGCGGACGCCTGCGGCGTGGACGCGGTAATCATTCCGCGCGATCGCGCGGTCGGTGTCAACGCCACGGTGCGCAAGGTGGCCGCGGGCGCGGCCGACTCGGTCGCGGTGATCGAGGTCACCAACCTGGCACGCAGCCTGGCGCAGCTGCAACGGGCCGGGGTGTGGCTGTACGGCGCCGCCGGCGAGGCCGATCGCAGTATCTACGAATGCGACTTCAGCGGCCCGGTGGCGCTGGTCATGGGCGCGGAGGCTGGGGGGCTGCGCCGCCTGACCCGGGACGCCTGCGATGTCCTGTTTCACCTGCCGATGCGGGGACGTGTCGAAAGCCTCAACGTATCGGTCGCCACCGGCATCTGCCTCTACGAAATCCGCCGCGCCCGCGCGTCGCGACAGTAACCCCGTATTGCTCCTGCCCCGGTCTGATCGCGCTGGAGACCGAGGTCCTCGGCCGGATCCTGTCCGCGCTCGCTGTGCCTGTAGCGGGTAAACCGACCAACCCCGCCACGGCGCCGGTTTTACGCGTAGCGAAGGCGGCACCGGGGTATTGCGGGGCGCGGAGGGCTCGGGTACAATCCGCGCTCCCCGATCGGGTGGCGCCACCACCTCGATCGCTCCTTGCTCCACGGGCCGTGAGTCCGGGGGCTTTTATCCACGAGGAGAACAATGCGACATTACGAAATCGTGTTTCTGGTCCACCCTGACCAGAGCGAGCAGGTGCCCGCGATGGTGGAACGCTATCGCAACCTGATTACCGGTTCCGGCGGTGCGGTGCATCGCGAAGAAGACTGGGGCCGACGCCAGCTCGAATTCCCGATCAAGAAGATTCACAAGGCACATTACGTGCTGATGAACATCGAGTGCAGCAAGGAAACCCTGGACGAGATCGAGTCCGCGTTTCGTTTCAACGACGCCGTGCTGCGCCACCTGACGCTGAGCTGCAAGGCTGCCGTAACCGAGAAGTCGGCGATGATGAAGGAAGTCGAGCGCGAAGAGTCCGCCAAGTCAGGCGACCGCAAGGCGCCGGCCGCGTCCGACAAGGCCGAGGAGCCGGCTGCGGCCGCGCCTGCTGCCGACGCCGAGAAACCCGCCGCAGCGGCGGCCACGGAAGGAGCAGAGTAAGATGTCACGTTATTTTCGCCGCAAGCGCTACTGCAAGTTCACCGCCGAGGGAGTCGACCAGATCGACTACAAGGACCTGGAAACGCTCAAGGAATACATTACCGAGACGGGTAAAATCGTACCTAGTCGCGTTACCGGAACCAAGGCCAGGTACCAGCGTCAGCTGGCGACCGCGATCAAGCGGGCACGCTATCTCTCGCTGCTGCCGTACACCGATCAGCACAAGCTGAAGTAGATCCCGGGGCAGGTGTCACGATGCTGGCACTGGCGAATTTCACCCTCAGGGGACCTTACCAGGCCGCGGCGGTAGTCGGTTCGGTCGGCGTGCTCGCGCTGCTGATGGACCTGATGGCCGGCGCGACGCTGTGGAGCGGGGCCCTGGCCCTGATGCTGAACCTGATCAGCGTGGTGCTGGTGGCCCTGATCGTACTGACCCAGGGCGTGTCATCGGCGCTGAAACCCGTACTGGCGGCGGTGGCGGCGGTGGTCGCGGTTGGCCTGCTGGTGGCGGGCACGCCAAACCAGGCGGTTTCGCTGGTCGGCCTGCAGTGGTTGCCGGTGGCGGCGATGGCGCAGGGCCTGCGCAGCAGCGGATCGCTGGGACTGGCCTTGATCGTGGGTGCGGTGCTCGGCATGCTCGGGGTCGGACTGGAGCAGGTCTGGTGGGCCGAACTCGAAGCCGGCTGGCTGACGCAGTTCGTGCAGGCCTCGGCCGCCGGCACCGAGGCGAACGAAGAGCAGGTGGAACAGCTGCGGCTGGTCGTGCGTTTGATGATGGTCGTGGTCGTGCCGAGCCTGTTCCTGACCTGGGCGCTGGTGCTGCTGGTCGCCCGCCATCTGCAGGCGAAAGTTGCGCAGTCCGGCGGCTTCGGCGCCGAGTTTCGCGGGCTTGCGCTGGGCAAGCCGGCGGCGGCGGCGGGCTTCGTGATCGTCGGCGCGGCGCTGATGCTGCAGCAGCCCTGGGGCATGAGCCTGGCGCTGCTGGTGGTCATCGCGTTCATGTTCCAGGGAATCGCGATCGTGCACAGTCGGCTGCAGTCGAAGCAACAGGCGATACCGCTGCTCGTGCTGTTTTACGTACTGCTGCTGTTCATGTGGCAGATAGCGGGCGTATTAACGGCGATCACGGGGATGATCGATAACTGGCTGGCGTTTCGCAAGAAATCCGAAACGCCGGACGATTTGAATTGAAAAAGTGAGGTGACAGGATGGACGTAATCCTGATGGAGAATATTGAAAACCTCGGTTCGGTCGGCGACAAGGTCACCGTCAAGGCCGGTTTCGCGCGTAACTACCTGGTACCCCAGGGCAAGGCCAAGATGGCCACCGCGGAGAACCTGGCTGAATTCGAGGCCCGCCGTGCAGAGCTCGAAAAGGCCGCGGCCGAGGCGCTTGCCGAAGCGCAGGCGCGCAAGGTTGCAATCGAGGCGCTCGACGTCATCGAAATCACCGCCCGCGTCGGTTCCGAAGGCAAGCTGTTCGGCTCGATCGGTGTCGCGGATATCAGCGATGCGATCGGCGCGCTGGGTGAAACGGTCGAAAAAAGCGAAATCCGCATGCCCGAGGGCCCGATTCGCGAAACCGGCGAACAGGTCGTCGACATTCACCTCTACACCGATGTCGACACCCAGGTGACGGTAAACGTCGTCGGCGAAGAGTGATGCCGGCGGGAAGCGGGCGCCGGTCGTCGTCCGCTTCCTTTTCGTTTCGATACGCGCTAAAACGGGTTATCATTACCCGCCCATGAGCCGCACGACCGCCACCTGATCATGTCCGAAATCATCTCCCGCGTGGCGGAGCTCGGCCAGCGTGTCGACGATCTCAAGGTTCCGCCACACTCGCTGGAGGCCGAACAGTCGGTGATCGGCGGACTGATGCTCGACAACAGCGCGTGGGATAATATCGCGGACGTCGTCAACGAGCAGGATTTTTACCGCCACGACCACAACCTGATCTTTCGCGCCATCGGCGCCCTGGCCGAGGATGACAAGCCCTACGACGTGGTCACCGTGTCGGAATGGCTCGGTTCGCGCGGCGAACTGGATAATATCGGCGGGCTCGCCTACCTCAGTATTCTCGCCAACGACACGCCGACCGCGGTCAACGTCAAGGCATATGCCGGAATCGTGCGCGAGTACTCGGTCCTGCGCCGACTGATCCAGATCGGTAACGAGATTTCCGCCAGCGCCTACAACGCCGACGGACGGCCCAGCAAGGAACTGCTCGACGAGGCCGAACGCAAGGTTTTCGCCATTGCCGAGCAAAGTGCCGGCAACCGCGAAGGCTTCGAAGCGATCAACGATCTGCTGGGGCGTGCGGTCAAGCGTGTCGAGGAGATGTATCGCAACAAGGAAGCGATTACCGGTATCGCGACCGGTTTCAACGAGTTCGACGACAAGACCTCGGGCCTGCAGCGTTCCGACCTGATTATCGTTGCCGGCCGTCCGTCCATGGGCAAAACCAGCTTCGCCATGAACATTGCCGAAAACGCCGCCCTGCATGGCGAGCGCGCGGTTGCCGTGTTCAGCATGGAAATGCCCGGCGAACAGCTTGCCCTGCGCATGATGTCCTCGCTCGGACGCATCGATTCGCACAACCTGCGCACCGGCAAGCTCGACGATCATGACTGGCCGCGGCTGATTTCCTCGGTCAACATGCTGTCCAAGGCAAAACTTTTCATCGACGATACCCCGGCGCTGACACCGACCGAACTGCGAGCGCGCACGCGGCGGCTCAAGCGTGAACACGGGCTCGACCTGGTGGTTGTCGACTACCTGCAGCTGATGCAGGTCGCCGGCTCGGCCGAGAACCGGGCAACCGAGATATCCGAGATTTCGCGCTCGCTCAAGGCGCTGGCCAAGGAACTCAACGTACCGGTGGTCGCCCTGTCGCAGCTCAATCGCAGCGTCGAGCAGCGGCCCGACAAGCGCCCGGTAATGTCGGACCTGCGTGAATCCGGCAGTATCGAGCAGGACGCCGACGTCATCCTGTTCATCTACCGCGACGAAGTCTACAACCAGGACAGCCCCGACAAGGGTGTTGCCGAACTGCTGATTCGCAAGCAGCGCAACGGCCCGGTCGGCATGGTCAGGCTCGCGTTCCTCGGCCAGTACACCCGCTTCGAAAATCTCGCGTTCGACGACTACGGCGGGGGCGAATTTGAATAGGTATGGCGCCAACCGTCACCCGCGCGCCATCATCGATCTCGAAGCCATCCGCCATAACTACCGCTACCTGAAAAACGCGGCGGGAGGTAATCGCCTGATCGCGGTGGTCAAGGCCGACGCCTACGGTCACGGTGCCGGCGAGGTGGCGCAGGCACTGGCGGAAGCCGACGCGTTTGCGGTCGCCGCGGTTGGCGAGGCGCTCGACCTTCGCCGACTCGGTATCGGGCAAAAGATTCTCGTCATGGGCGGCTTTACCTCGGCCGCCGAACTCGACGCCTGCATCGCAGCGGGTATCGATCCGGTCGTGCATCACCGCTTCCATCTGGACTGCCTCGAGGCCTCGGGCGACCTGCGCAACATGGATTGCTGGGTAAAATTCGATACGGGTATGGGGCGTCTCGGCTTCGCGCTCGACGAGGCGACGGCGGTACTCGAGCGCCTGCAGTCTATGCCGGGGCTCGGTGAAATTCGACTGATGACCCACCTGGCCAGTGCCGATATGCTCGACAGCGACTTCACGCGCCGGCAGATCGAACGTATCCGGTCGCTCGCACTGGACTCTTACGAATGGGGCATCGCGAACTCGGCCGGTATTCTCGGCTGGCCGGGAGCGCGCCGGCAATGGGCGCGTACCGGCATAGCGCTTTACGGCGCCGATCCCCTGTCCGATCGCGAGAGCGCAAAGCGGCAGCTGTTGCCGGCGATGACGATGAAATCGCTACTGCTGGCGGTCAATGTCCATCGTTCAGGCGACGTCATAGGTTATGCCAACACCTACACCTGCCCGCGAGACATGAAAATTGGCATCGTCGCAACCGGTTATGCCGACGGCTATCCGCGACACAAGATCGATACCGCGCGTGTCGGTATTCGCGATCGCCTGTGCGACGTGGTTGGCCGGGTATCGATGGACATGCTGACCGTCGACGTGAGCGCGTTCGACGATCTCGACGTAGGCGAGGAGGTAATCCTGTTCGGTGTCTCGCCCCATGTCAGCGATCTGGCGGACTGCTCCGAGACGATTGCCTACGAAATCCTGTGCAACGTCGGCGCGCACGTGCGCCGCGAATACGTCGGCGGATCATCGAGTTGACCGACAACGCGGAGCGGCTCGAGGCCCGGCTGGCAATGGGCTTTTAATGCCGGGATACTTTTCCCCGTACATCCCGAATCCACTGAAAAATCTGGCAAATCTGCGCAAATATCCGTAGAATCGCGCCTCTGCGAACAAAGCGCCTGTAGCTCAGTTGGATAGAGTACCTGGCTACGAACCAGGCGGTCGGGAGTTCGAATCTCTCCAGGCGCGCCATCCATAAAAAAGCCCCGCTCTGCGGGGTTTTTTTATGGATGGAGAGTTTGCGGGATCAGATGCAGAACTCGCAGGCGAAGCCTGCAGTTCGACCGATTCGCCGGGAGCGAATCGGGACGCCCGAAGGGCGGCCCCGAAGGACGGCGAAGCCGTCCGCAGGGCCGCTCTCGCACATCCCTGTGCTTCGCGGCACCTGGGCATCCGGCCCAATGGGTGGGGCGCAGGGCCGCGCCGCACAATCTCTCCAGGCGCGCTTGCGAAAAATACGATACAAGGCACATCCCGATTCAATGCAGGCTGCGCGATGTCGAGGTGGCCTGCGGCTGCGCTTGCAGGAATGCTTGTCGGCTTAAAGGTATTGAACTGAAAGTTCGGTGCTGGTGAGCCCGCAGCAATGTCTTAAAATTCTGAAATGAAGCCCACGCCGATCGTCGAGAATTCATAGTCGGCCTCATCGACTGAAATCATGTATTCGAGGCTGAATGACGATTCGCTGATGCCAAAACCAACTGAAAATCCTCTATCGTCCACTTCGTCTGGCAGGGTGGCATCATCCGCAACAAGCTCGTCCGAAACATACCCCAGCACGAAGTAGGTGGGATTTTCATCATTGCTACTGGTACGGAAAACCCCGTATGAATCGAAGAAGGGAGCAACGCCGAGACCGAGGCCTGCTTCCAGATACCTGCCACCGGAATGCAGCCAACCATTCGCCGAACTATCCTCGATCGAAACGTCAACATCGAAAAACCAGTCGTAGCCAGCCGCCCCGATGATTGGCTTTGTTTCATCGAACTCGATTTCCTGATAGCTCACGGGGGTATAGCGAAAGTCATCGTAGTCGCCGGTTTCGCCTGCCGCGACTGCAGGGGCGCAGTAAAACAAAACGACCGTTATGATTAATAGTATTCTGTCCATTTGGTGTTTTTTTTAATAATCGTGCTGATGATCCCGACTGACCACCGATGCACTATCAACCTATAGTCGAGATTTGTATAACAGGGTGGGTGGTTGCCGTAATTACCGACAAACGGTAGGGTTGAGCCGATTAGTTGCGTCGGACGGAAAATCCGGCAACTATCGAAATTCGGTTAATTCTGGTGAAAAAACCTGAATTCAGGCGTCACGTCCCGGGTTTCCAAGCCGAACAAAACCCCGCTACACGCTGCTGCTCTGGATTGCGGGTCTGCACGATCAAATGCAGAATTCGCGGCCTTCACAACCCCGGCGCCAGCGGCGGACTGCTGCCGTTGAACGCGGTCAGGTGCATGACCCGGCGATCGTCCTGCGCCAGTTCCCCGGTGGCCGAGTGCCAGACCGAGCGATTGTGCCAGATCGCCAGGTCACCGGACTGCCAGGCATGGACGTAAACCCGCGCGGGATCGATCGCCGGCCGCATCAGGGCCTCTACGCGTAAACGGGATTCGACCATGCCCAGGAACTGGCTGTCACCATTGGCGCGAAGTTCCAGCGCATGCATGCAGCGCGGTTGCGCCATCAACGCGTCGAGGCCGGTTTGCGCGCAATGCCACAACAGCGGATAAACCTGCGCCGCGCTGTCGTCGACCGGACCTCCCGGAGTATCCCTGTTTCCGCGGTATAGAGATTCCGCCTCGCGGTCCAGCAGGCGCAGTCCGTTGGCACTGTTGCCTAGCCCGTAGCTGGTTTCGAAAGGGCTGCTGGCGTAATGTATCCGTGTCCGGCGGCAGAATTCCAGCTCGTTGCTGTCGAGCAGATCGTGTGCGATGCGGCCGCTGGCAAACGCGGTGGATCCCGCTGCACACCACAGGCGGTCTCCGCTGCCGTCGTCATAGGCCAGCCAGTGACCTTCGCCGCCCGGGGCCTCGATGCAGCGCATCTGCGTGAAGTTGCATGGAGCCTCGCCGTAGAAAGTACCGTCGATATGCCACTGCAGGGCACCGCCACCGAGTACCTGCGAGCCTTCGTCCTTGCCGTAGGCGCCGCGCGCGCCGCCGAGCGTGACCTTCAGCCCATAGTGATCGATGGCGCCCTTGCCCAGCACCAGGACACCGGGTTCGTCGGGAATCTGGTAGGTACCGGCCAGGTTACCCTGTTCGACCTTGAACACTTCCCACGGGTTGTTGACCTGGTCGCGCCATACGCCGCGGCAGTCGCGATCGAGAGCGCGGTAGAAGGACACTTCCTGTCGTGGCGTCAGGTGGGCCTGCCGCGGGAATAGCAGCAGCTGGTGACGATGCAGGGCCGAGCGTATGGCGTCCAGGTCGACGCTGCGCGGGGCGGCGCAATCGACACCGGTGACGCTGGCGCCGAACGGTGCATTGTCGATGGCCTGGATTAGCATGGCGCCCCATTTTACCGCCTTTTGCCTGCCACACCCGCGATAAATTCGTCAGCAGTAACGAATCATGGTCACTGACCGGTCACCGCCTCCAGGTGATCGTAAAGCGCGACGAACTCGGCGGTCAGCTTGTGTTTCGGGGCGAGGTAGGGCAGCGGCTTGCTGTGCTGGTGCGATTCGCGCACCTTGACCGACGGCGAGATGAAACAGGGCAGCACCGGCAGTTGCTCGGCCTGCAGTTCGTCGACGATTTGTCGCGGCAGCTTCGAGCGCGCCTGGTACTGGTTGATGACGATACCCTCGAGGTCGAGCTCCGGGTTGTGGTCTTCGCGCAGTTCGCGCAGGTTTTCGAGCAGGGTGTACAGCGCGTTGCGCGAGAACTGGTCGCAGTCGAACGGCACCAGGCAGCTTTTGCCGGCGATCAATGCCGAGCGGCTGTAAAAATTGAGCGATGGCGGGGTATCGATGTAAACGGCGTCGATGTCGTCGTTGTCGAACAGCTGGTCGACCGCATCGCGCAGCTTGTAAATCTTGTAGCGCGACTCGAGGCGCGACTCCATTTCACCGAGATCCGGGTGCGCGGCGAGCACTCTCAGGTTATCGAACGGGGTTGCCTGGGTGAATTCGATCGTCGCCCTGGGATTGGCCTTGAAGTTTATGATCTGGTCGAACAGACCCCAGCTCGTATGCTCCTGCGAGTCGGGATTGTGCCCGAGCAGGTAATGCGTCGAGTTGGCCTGCCGGTCGAGATCGATGACCAGCGTGCGCAGGCCGCGGCTGGCGCTGATCGCTGCCAGGTTGCAGGTAATGGTCGATTTGCCGACCCCGCCTTTTTGATTGAAGATGACCCGCCGCATGTAGTGTGCCGGATGCCACTGTTAAGGGAGGCGGTATTTTGACAAGCCCCCCCTGACGTCGCAAGCCGTTACCCGAATCGGTGCATCGACGGACTCGCGGTCCCCGTATCCACCTGCCTGCATCCAGCGGCAGTAATCCGCCCCGGCACTTGTTGAACCCGGCACCTGCGATCTCAGGTTTGCGTCGCGGTCTGCCGGGACAGCCCGGCCTCCATCAGTTCACGCATCCTGAAATTCTGCAGCTTGCCGGTAATACGCAGGTAGCCCACCTCATCCATGCAGCCGAGATCGCCGGAGCGTAGCCAGCCGGCCTGATCGACCGCCGCTGCGGTCTTGTCCGGCTCAGCGTAATAACCGCGCATCAAGTGACACCCGCGGAAACAGATTTCGCCCGCCGCGCCGGGTGCGACCGTGTCCCCGCTGCCGACTCGACGCGTTTGCAAATTGACTCACATCACGCCCGTACTTCGAATATGAATTAGAATTTTCACCAGTTTTTCAACGGTGATGCGACATGGGCGATTCGTTAAAAGACCTGCTGGAAGCAGAGGCGCAGGCTGAAGCGATTGTTGCCGAAGGCGAGCAGGAGCGCGATGCCATCGTGCAGAAAGCGCTCGACGATGCGCGTGAAATGGAGCAGCAATTTCGCGATCGCCTGCCCGAGATGCACCAGTCCTTCGTCGACAAGGCGGAAAAGCGTGCGCAACAGACCATCGCGGAGATCAAGCTCCGTTACGATGAACGTAACAAGGTGCTGCGTGACCAGGCCGGCGAGCACGAGCAGGAGGTTCTCGAACGTGCGCTCGCACTGATTCTCGAAGGCGCGGCGGGCAGGCCTTGAGTCGATTCAGCAGCCATTACCTCGATACGCGGCTGGATATTTTCGCCGGCCGCCTGATCGGTTATCCCCGGCTGGTCGCCTTCATCGAGCAGCCGCTGGAAAGGATCATGGCCGAGCTCGCCGGGCCGAGACCGGGTCGAGAAGCTTTTGACCTGTCCCGAGCGGGTCGGGTCGAGGCGCAGTTGATGCAGCACGCACTCGAGGATATCCATATCCTGATTCGGCCGTTTTCAGGCAGCGAACGGCGCTTCTTTTTTTTCGCGATGCGCTGGTTCGAACTGGCTAATCTGAAGGTCCTGATTCGCGGCAAGTTCAGCGGCGCGGCAAGAGAGGAAATCGAGCAGCAGCTGGTGGATCTGGGCAGCTTTACCGATCTGCCGCTGACCAGGCTGCTCGAAACCGATGATCCCTTCGAAATGCTGCGCCTGCTCGAAACCACGGCCTACGCCGGTATCGTGCGCCAGGCGCGGCGGGTATACGAAGAACAGGGGCACGACCTGTTCCTGCTCGACGCCACCATCGACCGCGTCTTCTTCATCGATTTAACCCAGCGTGCGCAGTTTTTGCAGTCGCAGGATGCCGAGTTCGTCGGCCGAGTCATGAGTGAAGTACTGGATCGGTTCAATCTACTGTGGCTGTTGCGCTATCGCTTTGCCTACGGTTTATCGGCGGCCAAGTCTTTCTATCTGCTGACCGCGACCGGCCGTAAACTTCGATCGGTCGAGCTGATGCGCCTGGCCAGGCTCGAAACGGTAGAGGAAGTGATTGCGTCGCTGCCGGCTCCCTACCGCGAGCGGCTCGAGGGACTGCAGGTGATTGCCGACATGGAAACCGTGATGGAGTATCACGCGCTGACCGTCGCCAGCGACATGTTGCAGCGCAAGAGCAATCTGCTCGCGGGTTGTTTCGCATACATCCTGTTGCGCGAGGCCGAGGTCAGGTTTCTGCAGGCGCTGATCAAGGGCAAGCTGCTCGATTTCGATCCGGCGCTGATACGGCAGGCGGTGGGGGCCGGAACCTGATGCTGACGACACCACTAGCGATGAAAAAAGTCAGCCTGTACATGGTTGATGCCGATGCCCAGCGGGCCGCAACGGTGTTGGCCGGCATGGCTGCGATGCATCCGATCGAGGCGCCGGAGGAAGACAGCGAGCTGAACGAATACCCGGCGACCTCTTTTTACCGCGTCTACCACGACCTCGAATCCCGCTTCAACAAGATCATGGGTTATCACCAGGAGCCGCTCGTGCCGCCAGTGCCGTCCAGCGAAATCGTCCATCTCGATCAGCTGCAGGCGCTGGATGAAGGTCTGAAAGATCTCTGGATCAGGGTATCCGACGTCGAGGAGCAGTTGCGCCGCCAGCACGAGAGCACCGGTGCGATTCGGCAACTGTCGAACAGCCTGCGAAAATTCTCCTCGCTGGATCTGGACCTGGGCCGTCTGCGGCGGCGCGGGCGTTTTTTGCGCATCTTCGTCGGTACGGTGCCGTCGGCCAACTACGACCAGTTGAAGCGGGCGCTGAGTCTGACCAGCTTCATCGCCAAATCGTTTTACACCAGCGAGGGTCTCGACCACCTGGTCGTGTTCGGCGCCAGTGAAGAAGACGAAGACGTGCAGGACGTGCTCGATTCGGCGGATTTTCGCGGGATATCGGTACCCGACGAATTCAAAGGTAGCCCGGCGCAGCTGCAGAGTGACCTGGATCGGCAAATCGGTGAAGCCGATGCCGTGGTCGCGCAACTCGAGCAGTCGGTAGACGCTATGCTGGCCAGCGAACGGCAGACCCTGCAGCGCGCGCAGGAACTGCTTTACCGGGCCCGACCCTATGCCCGCCTCGCCAGCGTATTGCGCGGCAGGGGCGGACTGGTGAATCTGCAGGGCTGGGTGCCCGCCCGACGCGTGCAGCAGCTGCGCGAACAGCTGCGACAAGAGCTGCGTTTCCCGCTGCATATCGAAATCAGCGATCCCGAATTCGACGAATTCGCCGAGGTGCCGACACTGCTACCCGGTTCGGCCTTGTTGCGTCCGTTCCAGGGGCTGGTAAAAACTTTTGGTCTGCCGGGATACCGCGAGGTCGATCCCACCGGTGCGTTTGCGCTGTCGTACATACTGATGTTCGGCATGATGTTCGGCGACATCGGCCATGGCGCCGTGATCGCGCTCGCTGGCCTGTTGCTGTGGAAGCGCTACCCGGCGGCGGCGATCATCGCGATGCTGGCGGGGCTGTCGTCGACCGTGTTCGGCTTCATCTACGGCAGCCTGTTCGGTTACGAACACGTCATCGAGCCCCTTTGGATGTCGCCGATGGAAGACCCGGTCCTGGTGCTGGTGCTCGCGGTCGTCTGGGGCGCCGGTTTTCTGCTGTTCGCCAACCTGTTATCGATTCGCAACCTGCTGGCGCAGGGCCAAACCGAGGCGGCGTTGCTCGGCGGCAGGGGCCTCGCCGGATTACTGTTTTATCTCGCCGCCTGTTACGCGGCTTACCAGGCCTTCGCCAGCGGCAAGGTCGGCTGGATGGAGTCGACGCTCGTGGCACTGCCATTCGCCAGTATCGTCGCCCTGCAGTGGCGGCACTCGTCGGGACCCCGCTTCGAGCGGATAATGGTGGTTTTTATCGAGGGCCTCGAGCATGTCATCAGCAACGTTTCGGGAACGCTGTCGTTTTTGCGGGTGGCGGCATTCAGCCTCAATCATATCGCGCTGGCGGCCGCGGTGTTCGCCATCGCCGGCATGCTCGATAGCGTCGGGCACGTGTTAACCGTGATCCTGGGCAACATTTTCATTATCGTGCTGGAGGGCGCAATCGTCGCGATCCAGTGCCTGCGGCTCGAATACTACGAGGGATTTTCACGCTTTTTCACCGGCAAGGGCAGGGCCTTCGAACCGCTCGAGCTGGAAACCTGAATCTGAAATCGGGAGTTTGTCATGTCAATCATAACCATCCTGCTAACCGTTAGCGCACTCGGTAGCCTGCTGTTCGGTACCTACCTGGTATTTTCCTCGCGTCAAACGGTGCGACTGAATCCGCGCTGGCTCAAGGGCGGGCTCGTGTTCAATATCGCCCTGTTCGCCGCGGGACTGGCGGGATTGCTCATCAGCGGCATCGGCGAGGTCATGGCCGCCGAGACCGCCACCGACGCCGCGGCCGAGTTCAGCCTCGGCAGGGGATTGGCGCTGATCGGGGTCGGATTACCCACCGCGATAGCCACCATCGGCGCCGGTATCGCGGTCAGCTCGGTCGGCTCGGCCTCGCTGGCGGTAATCACCGAGAAGCCGGAAATGTTCGGCCGCACGCTGGTTTACCTCGGCCTCGCCGAGGGTATCGCGATTTACGGTCTCGTCATCAGTATCCTGCTGTTGGGACGCCTCTGATGAGAATCCTGGCCTTCGGCAGCAGCGAACTGATGGATGGCTTCGCCCTGCTCGGAATCGAGACCCATGCCGACGCCGCCAGCGATACGATCGAGCGGATTCTGGGCGAGCTGGTGCGCAAGCGGGAGCGTGCACTGGTGTACCTGCAGCAGGACCTGATGCAGGCCGAAATCCCGCTCGTCGCGCAGTTGCGCGCGCAGGGCGGCAACATCCTGATTTGCGAAATCCCGAGCCTGCATGACGTCGACGACTACCGGCCGCAGGTGGAAACGCTGATCGGACGCGTGCTCGGCAGTTCTGCGCTGGAGCGTCAACTTGGCCACTGAAGCCGACCAGGTCAGGGCGCTGCAGGCGGCGATTCTCGAGCGCGCGCGGGAGCTGTCGGCCGAACACGTGAGCCAGGGCGAGATGTCGCGCGCCAAGGTGATCGCCGACATGCGGGAAAAGCTCAAGCTGATGGAGGAAAAAGAATTGCTCTCGGCGCGGGTGCACGCGGAGCGCGAGTATCACCGGCGGGTGCAGGCCAGCGAGCTGCGTATCAGGGCCGAACTCGATCGTAACCGCTGGGGACTGGTGCAGGCTGTCATGGACAAGCTCGCGCGGCGCCTGGTCGAGCTGCGCGAGGACGAGTCCGCGTACCGCCCGGTTTTTTTAGCCCTGCTTCGAAACGGCGTCGAAGCGCTGGCGCAGCCGGTAGTGGTCGCGGCCATCAACAACGGCGATCGCAAACGGTATCACAAGCGGTGGAGTGCGCTGGTCGTCGAAGCCTGCGGCGACTCGGTCGAGGTCAGGCTGGCGCCCGAAACCTGCAGCTGCAGCGGCGGCGTGCGCCTGGTGACGCTCGCTGGCGATTGTATGATCGACAATACTTTCGAAGGGATCATCGCGCGCCGCGAACAGGAGCTGCAGCGCCTGGTATTCGAACGCCTGTTCGCGCACGTCGCGGTCCAGGGGAGCGTCATCGATGGGTGAAGTGGTCGAGGTCAACGGGCCTATCGTCACTATTCGCGAAGCGGGTATTCGTAACGGTGACCAGGTAACGATCGGCGAGCTCGGCCTGGTTGGCGAAGTCATCCATATACGCCACGCCGACGCGCTGGTGCAGGTTTACGAATCAACCGAGTCGTTGCGCCCCGGCGAGCAGGTACATGGGCTCGGCCATCCGCTGTCGGTCGAACTCGGACCGGGTCTGCTGGGGCAGATTTTCGACGGCGTGCAGCGGCCGCTGGACGAAATCATGCGCCAGAGCGGGGAACATATCGGCCGCGGCCTCGAGCTGTCCGCGCTCGACCGCACAAGGTCCTGGCACTACGTGCCCGAAGAGGATCTCGTGGTCGGCGCGCGTCTGCACGGCGGTGAAGTGCTCGGCCGCGTGCGCGAAACCGGGGTTATCGAGCACCGGGTGCTGGCGCCACCCGAATGTCGCGGCGAGATCATCGAGCACGCGCCGGAAGGCGATTACACGATCGACGAGATTGTTGCCCGGGTGCGCAGCGAAGCGGGCAGCGTGGAAGACCTGCGCATGTACCATCGCTGGCCGGTGCGCGAGCCGAGGCCTTACCGCGCGCGCTCGAGCGGAAACCAGCCGCTGATTACCGGGCAGCGCATCCTCGATACCTTTTTCCCGCTGCTCAAGGGCGGCAAGGCGGCGGTACCGGGACCGTTCGGTGCGGGCAAGACGATCGTGCAGCAGCAGATTGCACGCTGGTCCAACGCCGATATCGTGCTGTACGTCGGCTGCGGCGAGCGCGGCAACGAACTGGTCGAAATCCTGCAGACTTTTCCCGAGCTGATCGATCCGTACAGCGGGCGCTCGCTGATGGAACGCACCTTCCTGGTCGCCAACACGTCGAACATGCCGGTAGTCGCGCGTGAAGCCAGTATTTACGTCGGCGTCACCATGGCCGAGTACTATCGCGACCAGGGCTACGACGTCGTCATGGTGGCGGATTCGACCAGCCGCTGGGCGGAGGCGCTGCGCGAGGTTGCCGGTCGCCTCGGGCAAATGCCGGTCGAGGAGGGCTACCCGGCCTACCTGGCGTCGCGGCTGGCCGCTTTCTACGAGCGTGCCGGCACCGTCGATACCCTGGCCGGCGGCAGCGGCTCGGTCAGCCTGATCGGTGCGGTCTCGCCGCCCGGCGGCGACTTTTCCGAACCGGTGACCAGCCACACCAAGGAGATCATTCGCACCTTCTGGGCACTGTCCAAACCGCTGGCCGACGCTCGTCATTACCCCGCGGTGTCCTGGCTCGACAGCTTTACCGATTATGCCGAGCGCGCGGGCCGCTGGTGGACACGGGAAGTCAGTCCCGACTGGCCGCTGCGCCGGCAGCAGGCGCTGACCCTGCTGACCGATGCCGACGAACTCGAGCGCATCGTCAACCTGGTCGGTCCCGAGGCCCTGTCGTCGGCACAGCGCTGGGTACTCGAAAGCGCCGGCCTGGTCAAGGAAGCGGTACTGCAGCAGAGCGCGCTGGACGAAATCGACAGCTTTTGCTCGCCGCACAAACAATTCAAACTGCTCGACCTGGTGCTGCGCTTCCACCGGGGCGGCGCTGACCTGATCGACCTGGGCGTGCCGGTCGAACAGTTGACCGAGCTGCCCTTCGGCGGGGAGCTGGCGCGACTCAAATCCTCGGTGCCCAATGATGACCTGGCGCCGCTCGACGACTACTGGAAACACATCGATAACGCTTTCGACCGACTGCGCGTCGAATACAGCGGCGGGAGCGCGAAGCCATGAGCGAAATCGAGTACCGTCGTGTCGATTCGATCCACGGTGCATTGATGTTCCTGCGCAAGGTCGACGGCGTCGCCCTCGGCGACCGTGTCCTGATCCGGGATCGCGACGGCCGGCGACGTAACGGCCAGGTGATTCGCAGCTCGGACGAGCTGGTGATGGTGCAGGTTTTCGAGGGCACCGACAACCTGGACCTCGAGAATACCTGGGTTCGCTTTCTCGACCAGCCGTTCGAGCTGGCGCTGTCGCCCGACATGCTCGGTCGCAATTTCAATGGTATCGGCGAACCGCGCGACGACCGGCCGCCGATCGTTTCCAGCGTGCGACGCAACGTCAACGGTTCGCCGGTGAACCCGGCTGCACGCGCCTACCCGCGTGAGTTTATCCAGACCGGGGTATCGACAATCGATGGCCTGAACTCGCTCGTGCGCGGGCAAAAACTGCCGGTGTTTTCGGGATCGGGTTTACCGCACAACCGGCTTGCGGCGCAGATCGTGCGCCAGGCGCGCTTGCCGGGCGACAGCTCCAACTTCGTCATCGTGTTCGCCGCGATGGGCGTGTCCTACTCGGACGCGCGCTTTTTCGAGCACGAATTCGAATCCAGCGGGGTCTTGCGCAACGTCGTCATGTTCGTCAACCTTGCCAACGATCCGCCGATGGAACGCCTGATTCTGCCGCGCACGGCGCTGACCGCTGCCGAGTACCTGGCCTACGACCTCGATCACCACGTGCTGGTCGTGATCACCGACATGACCAATTATGCCGAGGCGCTGCGCGAGGTCGCGACCGAAAAGGGTGACGTGCCTTCGCGCAAGGGCTATCCCGGGTACCTGTATTCGGATCTCGCCGAGATCTACGAGCGCGCCGGCCGGCTGCGTGACCGCCACGGCTCGATCACCATGATCCCGATCCTGTCGATGCCGAGCGACGATATTACCCACCCGATACCGGACCTGACCGGTTATATCACCGAGGGCCAGATCGTGTTGAGCCGGGAACTGCACGGCAAGTCGGTGTATCCGCCGGTCAACGTGCCGCCGTCACTATCGCGCCTGATGAAAGACGGTATCGGCAAGGACGATACCCGCGAAGACCACCCGCGCGTGGCCAGCCAGCTTTACGCCGCCTATACGCGCGCGCTCGAGGCGCGCAACCTGGCGTCGATTATCGGCGCGGAGGAACTGTCAGGCCGCGATCGGCGCTATCTCCAGTTCGCCGATCGATTCGAAACCAGCTTCGTCAGCCAGGGCGAGAGCGAGGAACGCAATATCATCGAAACCCTCGATCTCGCCTGGGAGCTGCTGTCACTGTTGCCGCCGGGTGTGCTCGGGCGCGTCACCGCGGAAGACTTGCGCAAGTATCACAGCTGGGAGGAGGGCGGCTGATGCAGGACCGGCTCAATATCCCGCCGACCAAGAGTTCGCTGCTGGATCTCAGGCGCAAGCTCGTTTTTCTCAACGAGGGTTATCGCCTGCTCGAACGCAAGCGCGAACTGCTGACGCGCCTGGTATACGACAAGCTGGGCGAATACGGCGAACTGAGCCGGTCCACGCGCGCGGTGATGGCGCGTGCCTACCGCTGGCTGGGTATTACGCAGATGCGCATGGGCAGCAACCGCATCGAGCAGCTGGCGCTCGGTATGCCGCTGGCGGTGGAGGCCAGGGTACTGCCGCGGCGCAACATGAGCGTGCAGTACCCGTCGGTCGAAATCTCGCGCTTGCCGCTGATGCCGGTCGGGATTCTCGGCACCGATGCGAGCCTCGACGAGACGCGCGCAAGCTTTGCCGAGATGGCGGTGCGGGTGGCGCAGCTGGCCGAGGTCGAGACCGCTTTATGGCGGCTGCTCGAAGAGCAGCGCAAGACACAGAAACGGGTTAATGCGCTCAAGTACAACGTGATACCCCGCTATCAGCGCACCATCGCCTACGTCGAGTCGAGCCTCGAGGAAGAGGAGCGCAATAACCTTTTTCAGCTCAAGGTGCTGGCGCGACGCCTCTGAAAGCGACGTTCGCCAGCGGCTGATAAGGCCTGTTGCCGGGACATCAAACCGGCTTCGTGCTCTGCCCGCGGCCGCGATCACCGGCGAGGTTCGCGCTTGCGCCCGGCAGATTTCGAAAAGAGCCACTGAAACCAGGCGCAATTCGGCTTTTTTGCAAGATAATCGATCCCTGCATTAGTTTCGTATAAACTCGTAAGGTTAGGGAGCGAAGCGAAATCAAGCCTGATAGCGCTCAAGCCGGGACCCTCGCAGTGGGTGCTACAGGCACGTTTTTGCTTGCCGGATGCGCTCGGCTCGACCGGGTCGCGTCATCACTTTGAACAACGGGACCTATGATGCAACGTAAACCGAGACCGCTTTTCGATCTGCTGTTCGGTATCCTGCTGCCGTCGCTCATCCTGATGAAGTTCAGTGGTCCCGAGGACCTCGGAGCTCCCGCAGCGCTGGTGCTGGCGCTGGTCTTCCCGATCAGCCTCGGACTCTACGAGTTGATTCGCTTCGGCGCCACCAACTGGATTGCCGTGCTCGGGCTGGTAAGCGTGCTGTTGACCGGCGGAATCGGCCTGCTCGAACTGGATGCGCGCTGGCTCGCGGTCAAGGAAGCGGCTATCCCGGCGCTTATCGGTATCGCGATCCTGGTCGCCGCCCGGCTCGGCTACCCGCTGGTCGGTAAACTGATATACAACCCGATGGTGCTCGATACCGACAGGATCTCGCGCGTGCTGCGCGAGCGCGGATACGAAGAGCTGTTCGAGCTGCGCCTGCGCAACGCCACCTACCTCGTCAGCGCAACCTTCTTCTTTTCCGCGGTGATGAACTACCTGCTGGCTACCTGGATCGTAACCAGCCCGGCGGGCACCACTGCATTCAACGAGGAACTCGGCCAGCTTACCCTCGTCAGTTACCCGGTGATTGCATTGCCGTCGATGATCATGATGCTGGTGATCTTTTATTTCCTGTGGCGCACGATCAGCGGCCTGACCGGCCTGAAATTCGAGGAAGTGCTGGCTCCGTCGCTGCACGAGGACAAGCAGTAAACCGGCGCCGGGCCTGTCGGAGCACGGGCAAAACCGGCGCGATTAAAGTTGGCCGAGCGCGTCCTGTTCTGGCGCGGGATTTGCTCCTGCTTTACCAGGGGCAGGCAGCAGTCGGTCGCCGCGAGGCAAATGCCCGCCCGCGTGGACCGATCCCGTCGAATCCTTAAAATTACGGTAATGTGATGGTCGTCGCCTTTCGCGTTCGCAATCGATGGCCCGGGCTCAACCTGCTTGCCGCGGTTTTGCCAGCTGCTGTCCTCGCCAGTGGCCGTTCAACAAGATTCTAGCTTGTTCTCGCAAGCGCCTGATTTAACGAGTTTATCGCGCCTCGACGGCACAACGAGATCGGTCCGGACAGGGGTTGGATAGGACCCGTATGCTGCTGATTTTGCTTGAAAAAGAGTCATTTCAGCGGCACCAACAGCGTCAGATATCCGGCGCTATACCCCGATTTTTCTCTGCTATGCTCAGATCCATCGACTGCAACCGGAGCCGATCCAGACATGGAACCCCTGATCGCCGAGCAACCCCTGACCATCGACGAATTGATCGGTCGAGGCCAGGAATTACCCAGCCTGCCCGAGATATACCTTCGTGTATCGCAACAGCTCGAGGACGAAAGGGTCAGCGTGTCCGAGATCGGCGAAACCGTACAGAATGATCCGGCAATAACGACCCGGGTGCTGAAAATGGTTAACAGCGCCTACTACGGGTTGCCGAACCAGGTCTCCTCGGTGGCGCAGGCCGTTTCGCTGCTTGGACGCGAACGTCTCAAGCACATATTGATCGGCTCGGTGCTGCGCGGGGTCTTCAGCTCGCATGACAACCCGGCATTTTCGATGCAGGAGTTCTGGCAGCACAGCATCAAGACCGCGATCATTGCCCGGCAGCTGGCGCATGAGCTGCCGACTATCGAGGAGTCGGAATCGATGTTCACCGCCGGCCTGCTGCACGACATCGGCCGGCTGTTGCTGATAAACCGGGTGCCGCAACAATTGCTGGCCGCCGAGGAATACATGATTCGCAAGCGAGTCGATATTGTCAGCGCGGAAATCGCCGAAATCGGTCTGACCCATACCGCGGTCGGCGAAACGCTGATGCATCACTGGGGCCTGCCGCAAGTACTGATCGATTGCGCTCGCCTGCATCACGAAGTCGTGCACGACGGTCCGCACCGGCGCGCCACCCACCTGATCTATTTCGCCAACCAGCTCAGCCAGTATGTCCCGCCGCTGGACGACGGGGAAACCGCGGACATACTCGACGGCATCGAAAACTGGGACCAGGGCGACCTGGACCTGGAACAGATCGCCAGCGCATGCCAGCTTGCCGACGACATGGTTTTTGATGTCATGGAATCGTTCGGCATGGTGGCGATGGAAATCGGCGAGGACTGATTGCCGTTTTTATCCCCGCTCGCGGGATCTCGATCAATTCCGGGCCAGCGCCAGCGAAGCGCAGCGAAAAGAGCCGCCGGTAGCGGGTACTCCATCGAAGCCGATCGCTTCTACCCTGTAACCCAGTGATTCCAGCTGCCGGTTGACCCGGCGGCAGGAGACATGATCACGCGCGACGATGGTCGACGAATCAATCGAAAGCACGTTGGTCGCCAGGTGTTCGCGCTCAACCGCGTCGATCTCGATCCAGCTGTATTGCCGCAGGATTTCGCGGCTTTGCCGATCCAGTCCGACCAGGCTTGGCGGATGGATCAGCAGGTGTCCCATGCCGAGTGGACTGAGGCAACAATCTAGATGCAGCTGGCGGTGTGGGACCGGGTACACGTCGATACCCTCGGGCGACAGCGTGTCGCGCAGAAACTCGTAGCCCTTGCGGTTGGAACGCAGGTGATAGCCGACCAGCACCGTTTTCGCATCCAGTACGATGACGTCGCCACCTTCGAGCAGGCAGCCCCGTGGCGGGCGCAGGATCGCTTGCTGGTCGACCTGTGCCAGGTGCTGCGCAATCGTATCGATTTCATCGACCCGGCTCGGCACGGCCATGTTGGCGAT
>JASJCI010000003.1 GCA_030066085.1 Gammaproteobacteria bacterium
CGCCGGCCGGTATCGAAATCGCCGCGCAGCGCGCAGGCCTCGTACAGGGCGACGTGAATTTCCGGCGCGAAGTTGGAGCCGGCACAGACCCAGGAGCGCGCACCCCAGGCGAAAAACTCGAGCGCCTGGTCGTCCATGCCGCAGGACATCTGGATGTGCGGGTAATCGCGTGCCAGCAGATGAATCCGGTTGACGTCGCCAGAGCTTTCCTTGATCGCGCAAAAATTGGGCGAACGGCCGACGCGGTCGAGGTACTCCTCGCCCATCTCGGCGCCCATGCGGCCGGGGTAGTTGTACAGCAGGATCGGCAGGTCGGCGGCGCGGTCGATCGCAAACGCATGCAGCGCGTTTTCCCGCTCGGTAGGTAACGAGTAAGGCGGCGTCGCGACCAGGATCGCGTCCGCGCCGAGCTTGCGCGCGGCAGTGGCGTACTCGATAGATTCCTCGGTGCGCAGTGCGCCGGTACCGACGATGAACGCGACCCGCCCGCGAACCCGCTTGTGAATGAACTTCATCAGCGCCATGCGCTCGTCCATGTCCTGGGCGTAGTATTCGCCGGTGGTGCCGGCGGAAATGATCCCGTGCACGCCGCCGTCGACCAGGAAATCGACGATCTCCGCCAGCCGGTCGTAGTCGATGCTGTAATCGTCCCGGTACGGCGTGATCACGGGCGTGTAGATGCCTTCGAATTTCATAGTGTTTTCCGCGTTCAGGAGTTGACCGCCGGCAGCTCGAACGCCAGCGGATCGGGTTTGACGAAATATTCCAGCAGGTCGCGCGACAGTTCCCAGTGCTCGACGATCAGGTCCACCATGCGCTGGCCGTCACCGGCCTCGATCGCGGCGATCATGTAGTCGTGCTGCGCGAGCGCATCCAGCGTGCGCTGCTGCATGTCCTTGTCGCGCGGACGGTAAAAGGTCTGGCTGATACGCGCGTGGTCGATCAGCAGGCGATCATAGCTCGGCCTGAGGTAGGGATTGTCGGCCATCTCGCCCATCAACGCGTGGAAACGCTGATTCCAGTAAACCATGTCCTCGCTGCTACCCCCCTCGATCGCCTGGCGGAAGCGAGCCTGCACCGCGCGCATTTCGTCGATCTGCGCGGGCCGCGCGTTGTGCGCCGCCAGGCGACCGATCGCGGAGTAAAGCATCGGCGCGGTCTGAAAAAAATCGCGCAGCACCTTGTGGCTCATCGGTGCAACGTGTGCGCCGCGATTGCTGACGATTTCGACGTAACCTTCACCGGCCAGTGCGCGCAAGATCTCGCGCAGCGGCGTACGCGAAATCGAGTAGGCCTGGCTCAGGCTCGCCTCGTCCAGCGCCGCACCCGGTTCGAGCTGCAGCGTGAGGATGCGTTTCTTCAGGTCGTCGTAGATCTCTTGTTTGTCCATAGGAGAATTGTCGCATAATCGTATACAAATTGTATACATTATTTTCTACACCAGGCGATACGGTGTTCGTGTTGCGATTTCTGTTCAGTAGAGGGTCGGAAATCAGCGCCGCAAAACGGCAAGCCAGCGCCAGAAGTTGAGTAGCGAGGCGAGCGAGGCGGCAACGTAGGTCCAGGCCGCGGCACGCAGTATCGAGCGTGCCGCCGGCTTCTGTTCATCCTCGAGGTAACCGCTTTCGAGCAGCGGCATCGCCTTGTTGAAACTGGCGTCCAGCTCGACCGGCAGGGTCACGAAGTGCACCACGATCGCCGAACCCATGACCAGGAAAGCGCCGAGCACGCTGATCAGGCCGGCGGCCGGGGCCTTGGTCACCAGCACGCTGAGCGGAGCCGCGAACAGCAGGAACGACCCGACCCCCTGGGCAATCACCGAACCGATCGCCAGCCGGCTGCGCAGCATGAAAAGTGGTTCGGCCGCGGCATGCTGCAGCGCGTGTCCGCACTCGTGCGCGGCCACCGTGATCGCGGTCATGGTCCTGCCCTCGTACTTGTCCCGGGTCAGGCGCACGGCGCGCGCCTGCGGATCGTAGTGATCGCCCGCATCGGTGATTTCGACCGCGATTTCCTGCAGGTCATAGCGATTCAGCAGGTGGCGCGCCAGTTCGCCCCCGGTGCCTGGAAAATTGGCCTCGGGCTGGCGGTTGTGGCGGGTCAGCACCCAGCGAACCCAGAACTGCGGGCCGTAAATCAGCACGACCACGGCGACGATGACCAGGAAATAAAACATACGGAATAGCCTAACCCGCGGCAAGCGCCGACGCCAGTAGCGCCAACGGATCAGTCGATGCTGATTTTCTGCAGGCTGTCGCTGAGCCGGCGGTACTCGTTGCGCATGAACTGCAGCTGCTGATCGAGATCGATCTGCACCTGGTCGCGGTAGGAGTTTTCCATCTGCGCGGCGAGATGGGCGAGGCGCATGGCGCCGACGCTCGCCGCCGAGGACTTGATCGTGTGCGCCCAGCGGTGCAGGTCGTCCGGCTTGGTGCGCACCGTGCGATTCTGGATATCGGTCAGGAACTCGTCGATCGACTCGACATAGGATTCGATCACCATGCCGGCATCCTCGCCCATGTCTTGTATGAGCTGCTGGATTACCTTATTGTCGAGCGTCTGCTGACTCTCGGGATCGGGTTCTATTCGCGCCATCTATGGAATTAAGTGAAAACCGATAGCGCGATTATAGTTGAAGCCTGCAATTTCGCCCGTTCTCCGCACCCCGAAAATGCAATGAAATGAGTGAACGATTTTACATCCTCGGCCACCGCGGCGCCGCCGGCGAGTACCTCGAAAACAGCATGCAGGGATTTGCCCACGCGCTGGACATTGGCGTGGACATGATCGAGCTCGATATCCGCGAGCACGGGTCAGAACTCTGGGTGTTCCACGACGCCGCGCTCGACCGCGTAACCGATGCCAGCGGCAGCTTCGCGGCGTTGACCGATCCGGGCGCCATCCACCTGTCCAACGGCGAACCACTGCCGACACTGAAAGCCGTGCTGGACATGGCCTGGGGCCGCGTGCCGCTCAATATCGAGATCAAGACGATCGAGCAACCGGCCCTGTTGCTGGAACTGCTGGCGCGCTATCCCCGGCCGGAAGCGCGCGCTGGCCTGCCGTGGATCCTGCTGTCGTCGTTCAACCACCGCGTGCTGGTCGAGTTGCGCGAGCTCGGCAGCGAGTGGCCGCTGGCGCCGATCGACAGCGGCATCCCGGTCGACGTCGAACTCGAAATCGAGACGCTGGCACCTGCTTCGTGGCACTTCGACAACGAGTATCTCGATTTCGAGCTGGTCGCCCAGCTGCGCGATCGCGGCGTCCCCAGCCTGGTCTTCACGGTCAACGACGTCGAACGCGCACGCGAACTCAAACGTCGCGGCGTAGCCGGTGTTTTTACCGATCTGCCCTCCAAACTGATGCGAATCGACTAAACTCCTGTTAATTCCACAACCTGGCGACCTTTCCCGGGATGACGCATCCAGATATCCAGTGCCTGCAGCGGATTCGCAGTCTCAGCCAGTTCGATGCCGGCCAGCTCGAAGCCCTCGCGCAACGGCTCGAAATTGTCGATGCCACGGCGGGCGAAATGCTGATGGACCACGGCTACGCCGAGCGCGACAGCCTGTACCCGATCGAGGGCAGCCTGTGCGCACTCAGCCGCGACGGGGTCGAAACCCGTTTCGATGCCGGCGCGGACGGCGAACTGGCGGCGATTGCCCGCCTGCGGCCGAGCATGTACCGCGTCAGCGCGGTCGGCGCGGCGCGCTACCTGCGCATCCATGACGATCTGCTGACCGAGTTCGCGCAAACGCTGGAGGGTAATGACGACAGCCTCGAACTGGTCGAACTCGAGCAAAGCGAAGAAGAAAACGCGCTCACGATCGAACTGTTCCAGGACCTGATGGCCGGCAAGCTCACCCTGCCCAGCCTGCCGCATGTCGCCGCGCGCATCCAGCAGGCGTTCGACGACGATGCCGCCAACGCGGAAACCGTCAGCCAGATCATCCAGACCGATCCAGCGATTACCGCCAAGCTGATCATGATCGCCAACAGCGCGCTGTACGGTGGCCAGGCGTCGATCGAATCGCTGCAGCAGGCGGTGGTTCGGCTCGGTGCCGAGACCACGCGCAAGCAGGTCATGATCTACGCCGTCAAGGAACTGTTCCAGGCGCGCACGGACGCGGTGCGCAAGCAGATGATCGAACTGTGGAAACACTGTCAGCAGGTTGCTTCGCTGAGCCGGCTGCTGGCTGGCAAGATCGGCGGTTTCGACCGCGAACAGGCCCAGCTCGCGGGACTGGTACACGATCTCGGCGAAGTCGCGATCCTGCACTACGCGCAGGACAACCCGGTACTCAGCGGCGACGCCGACCTGCTGCGCAAGGCCTGCAACAACCTGCGCCCGCAGATTACCGGCATGCTGCTGAACCAGTGGAACTTCGGCACCGAATTCATCACCGTCGGCGAAGAATCCGAGCACTGGTTTCGCAATCCAGCCGACGAGGCCGACCTCTGCGACCTGGTGATGATCGCGCAGTACCATAGCTACATCGGCACCGAGCAGCAGAAAAACCTGCCGCCGGCCGCCAGCCTGCCGGCTTTCGACAAGCTCGGCATGGGTGACATCAACGTTGCGCAGATCGTCGAATTCCTGCAGCAGTCGCGCGCGGAAATCGAGGCCATCGAGTCCCACCTCGCCGCGATCTAGGCCGCACGACCGCGTAAGCCTGCGATCCCCGGCATGATCCGATCGCCTCGATTTGGACGACACTCACCTGCGCGACCCCTGGACCCCGCGGTCCAGCCGCGGGGTGACAGGTAAATGCACAGCGTCATCCCGCGACTCGATCGCGGGATCCAGACACAGGCACTGGCCGTTACCCGCGGCTGGGGTACAATCGCGCCATGGCGGAACTCGGTCGTTTCAATCGTCTCCCGGTCGTGCGACGCGCGAAGGTCGGGCTATTCCTCGATGCCGGCGCGCTCGGCGAGGTGCTGTTGCCACGCCGTTATGTCGACCCGGCCTGGCAGGTCGGCGATTCAATAGAAGTATTCCTCTACCACGACTCAGAGGACCGGGTCGTGGCCACGACCGAGACACCGAAGGTGCAGGTCGGTGAATGCGCTTACCTCAAGGTAGTCACCACGGGCCCGGTCGGCGCCTTTCTCGACTGGGGGCTGCCGAAAGACCTGCTGGCGCCGTTCGGCGAACAGCAGCAGAAGATGCAAAAGGGCTATTCCTACACGGTTTTCCTCTACGTCGATGCCGACACGCAGCGCATCGTCGCGTCGAGCAAGCTGGAGCGCCACCTGCACAAAATGGCCCCCAGGTTTCGCCCGCGGCAGCCGGTCGACCTGCTGATTCATGGCAAGAGCGACCTGGGGTTCAAGGCGGTGGTTGACGGCACTCATCTCGGCCAGCTGTTCGCCAGCGAAACCTTTCGTCCCCTGCACTACGGCGAACGGCTGCAGGGATACGTCCGCCGCGTGCGCGCCGACGGCAAGATCGACCTCGCGCTGCAGCTGCCGGCACATCTCGAACGCGATCGGCTGACCGCCGCGATCGTCGAGCACCTGCGACAAAACCAGGGAGTCTCGACGCTGACCGACCGCAGCCCGCCCGACGACATCTACCGCGCTTTCGGCGTCAGCAAGGCAAACTACAAGAAGGCCCTGGGGCAACTCTATCGCCAGCGCACGATCCGCATCGAGGACAACCGCATTACCCTGTGTTAACCGCGCCGGATCGGCGCTAAAATAACGCCCGGTAATTTTGTCATGAAATCGTCACACAGGCTGACTAGGGTGAAGCCTGCTCCCTGACCGGAAGGATCCCGATGCACGTGCTGGTAGTCGAAGACGATCGTGATATTCGCGAAATGGTGTGCCAGTCGCTGGCGCAGAATGATTTCCAGACCCTCGGCTGCCGTGACGTGCAGGACGCGAAACAATCCATCGCCAAGATCAACCCGGACTGCCTGGTGATCGACTGGATGCTGCCCGACGGCTCCGGCATCGACCTGATTCGCTGGCTGCGCCGGCAGGAGCAGTTCAAACAGATCCCGGTGCTGATGCTGACCGCACGCGCGCAGGAAACCGACATGATTACCGGGCTCGATTCGGGCGCCGACGATTACCTGACCAAGCCGATGTCGCTGCGCGAGCTCAATGCGCGGGTGCGCGCCCTGCTGCGGCGGCCGGCACATTACGAGGAACAGCAGGATCTGCTGCAGTCGGGTCCGCTCAGCCTCAATACACGCACCCATGAAGTCTTTGTCATGGACAACCCGATCGAACTGACCAAGACCGAGTTCAAGCTGCTCAAGCTGCTGATCGGAAACCCGAAAAAGGTTTTCAGCCGCGAGCAGATCCTGGACGCGGTTTGGGGCATGAACGCGTTTCTGGGCGATCGTACCGTCGACGTGCATGTCCTGCGCTTGCGCAAGACGCTCAAACCCTACGGCGTCGAAGGCATGATCATGACCGTACGCGGCAGCGGTTATCGCCTGTCAGAGCAGACGTCGGCCTGAGGATTATGTCGAAGATCTGGGCCACCGAGTATCCCGCGGTTCTTACCGCGGCGTTTGCACTGATCGTGATCGGACTGGTGACCGGCCACTGGTGGCTGGCCAGCACCCTCACCCTCGGCGGTTACATCCTGTGGATTTATGCGCGCCTGGCAAAGCTGGAGAAGTGGATACGGCGCGGCACCAAGGTCAGCCAGGTCTACGACGACGGCGGCTTCATCGGCATCATCATCCGCCGCCTGCACCAGCAGAAAAAAACCCACAACCAGCGAAAAAAGAAAACAAAACAGATACTTGGGCGGCTCAATCGGAATATATCCGCGCTGCCCGACGCCACCGTGCTGCTCAACCCCGACCTCGAAATCGAGTGGAGCAACGAGCCCGCGCGCTACCTGCTGAACGTGCGTTCCCCGCAGGACCTGGGCCAGCGCATCGGTAATTTCGTTCGCAGTCCCGAGTTTCTCGACTACCTGGCTAACGAGGATGCGCGTGAACAGATCGAGATCCCGGCACCGAGCGATCCATCGATTACGGTACACGTACGTAACGTCGCCTTCGGAGGTGGCCAAAGGCTCATCATCGCGCGCAACATCAGTGATCAGAAGCAGCTGCAGGAGAGCCTGAAGAACTTTGTCGCCAACGCCTCGCACGAGCTCAAATCACCGCTGACCGTCATCTCCGGCCACCTCGAGATGCTCGATGGTGAGCAGCGGCTAACGGACACGGGACGGGCGTCACTGAAAACAGCCCGGCGCCAGGCCGCGCGCATGCGCGACCTGATCCAGAACCTGCTGTTGCTGTCGCAGGTCGAGAGTTACCAGCTGCGCCCTGACGAGGGTGAGCGCGTCGCGCTGCTCGAGGTCATGACGAATACCATGGCCGCGATGGACAAGTTCGAGGACCGCGATCGGGTCAACTGGGATTATCCGTCCGATCTGTACCTGCTCGCGGTTAAATCGGAAATCGAAGGAATTTGCATCAACCTGGTGGAAAATGCGCTCAAGTACGCCACCCCGGGCACGCCGATCGACGTGCGCTGGCAGGCCAATGAGCTCGGCGAATACAGCTTCGAGGTCTCCGATCGCGGGCCGGGTATCGATTCCGACGAGCTACCGCATTTAACCGAACGCTACTACCGTATCGCGCACAACGCGGCCGATACAACCGGTTCCGGCCTCGGGCTCGCGATCGTCAGCCAGGCATCCAACAAGCACGGTGCCAGCATCGAGATCGACAGTGCACCCGGTCGAGGATCGACTTTTCGCGTGATCTTTCCGAGTTACCGCTGCCTGCAGGCGGAGCGACCGACGGCCAGGGTTTTCAACCTGTCGGACTATTGATCCGACCCACCGCAACAATCGAATATTCGCTTTTGTAACCTGATTGTTACACTACAAAAGCATAATGGGGCCCGCTTTTAACCATTAATCTGCTGAGGGCTCCTCAAATGAAAAAGCTAATGCTTACCGCTGCCGTCTCGGTTGCTTCCGTGGCTCTCGTAGCCAACGCCTACGCCGCCGGGCGCAGCACCATCAGCGTCGTCGGCTCGTCGACCGTTTACCCGTTTGCCACCGTGGTGGCGGAGCGTTTCGGCAAGAAGACGTCCCACGCAACCCCGAAAATCGAGTCCACCGGTTCCGGCGGCGGCATGAAGCTGTTCTGCAACGGCATCGGTCTCAACACCCCCGATATCACCAACGCCTCGCGCCGGATCAAGCAGTCCGAGTACGAGAAATGCCAGGCCAACGGGGTCAAGGACATCATCGAAGTGCACGTCGGTTTCGACGGTATCGCCGTGGCCAACTCCAGCAAGGCGCAGAAGCTGGAACTGACCCGCAAGGACCTGTTCCTGGCGCTGGCCAAGGACGTACCGAACCCTGACGGCAGCGAAACCCTGGTCGAAAACCCCTACAAGACCTGGAAAGACGTCAACCCGGCCCTGCCGAACATCGAGATCGAGGTGCTCGGACCACCGCCGACGTCAGGTACCCGCGACGCTTTCGCCGAACTGGCGATGGAAGGCGGTTGCAAGAAGTTCGACTGGATCAAGGCGATGAAGAAGACCGACAAGAGTGCTTACAAGAGCGTCTGCCACAACGTTCGCGAAGACGGTCTGTACATCGAAGCCGGTGAAAACGACAACCTGATCGTACAAAAGCTCGACAAGAATCCCAATGCGCTCGGCATCTTCGGCTTCTCGTTTCTCGAGCAAAACGACGACAAGGTCCAGGGTTCTGTTATCGAGGGCAAGTCACCGGAGTTCGAAACCATTGCCGACGGTTCCTACCCGATCTCGCGCCCGCTGTACTTCTACGTCAAGAAGGCACACATGGCGTCCATCCCGGGCATCGATGCGTTCCTGAAGGAATTCACCAGCGAAGCCGCAATGGGTGAAGACGGTTACCTCATCGACAAGGGCCTGATCCCGCTGTCCGATTCCGAGCGTGAAATGCTGCGCAAGAACACGCTGGCCGGAAAGACCTTGCAGATGTAGGCTGGCGATGTAATGATCCGCCGAATCGCTCCCTTGAATCTTCAAGGGAGCTTTTTTTCGGCCTCGGGCTTTTACCGCCAGGCGCACAGCATAACGAGCTGAAACTTTCATGCAGACCACGACCCTCGTCATCGTCATTGCCGGATTATCGCTGATTTCCTACTACACCGGGCGCACGCGGGCACAGGCCTATCGCCTGGACGGGCGGCTGCTGGCGCTGCCGAACCAGTACGGCTACCTGACGGCGATGTGGAGTGCCTTGCCCGCGATCATCCTGCTGCTGGCATGGTTAGCCTTCGAGCCCGGATACCTCAACGACCAGGTTATCGCCAACCTGCCGGCCGCAGCACAGCAACTGCCGACCGAGGAACTCGCGCTGCTGGTCAACAACGTGCTGCTCGCGGTCGGTAACGGCGGCTTGTCGCCCGACCCGGTCATCGAGGACGCGGCCGCGGCCTACCTGGCGGCCCGCGAACAAAGCCGCATGCTTGTCACCGGCCTGATCCTGCTGCTGTGCCTGTCGGGCATCATTTTTTCGCTGACCCGCTACCTGACCCGGCTGCATGCGCGCAAGCGTGTCGAGACAGTTATCCGCTGGTTTCTGATGCTGTGTTCGGGAGTGGCCATCGTCACCACGGTCGGGATCGTGCTGTCGGTACTGTTCGAGGCCATCCGCTTTTTCGAATCGGTTCCCATCCTCGATTTCATGTTCGGCACCACCTGGAGTCCGCAGACCGCGATCCGCGCGGACCAGGTCGGCTCGTCCGGCTCCTTCGGCGCCATTCCGCTGTTTGCCGGCACCATGCTGATTTCGCTGATCGCGATGACCATAGCGGTACCGGTTGGCCTGCTGACCGCGATCTACCTCGCCGAGTACGCGTCTCCGCGGTTTCGCTCGGCGGCCAAGCCGACGCTGGAGATCCTGGCCGGTATCCCGACCGTGGTTTACGGTTTTTTCGCCGCCCTCACGGTGGCGCCCTTCATCCGCGATCTCGGTACGTCGCTCGGACTGTCCGTTGCCTCCGAAAGTGCGCTGGCGGCCGGCATCGTCATGGGGGTCATGATCATCCCGTTCGTATCCTCGCTGTCGGACGACGTCATCACCGCGGTGCCGCAGGCGATGCGCGACGGTTCGCTCGCGCTCGGCGCGACCCAGTCGGAGACCATCAAACAGGTGATCATCCCGGCCGCGCTGCCGGGTATCGTCGGCGGCGTACTGCTGGCGGCCTCGCGCGCGATCGGCGAGACCATGATCGTAGTCATGGCCGCCGGGCTGGCGGCCAGGTTGACGGCCAACCCGCTGGATGCGGTCACCACGGTCACGGTACAGATCGTGACCCTGCTGACCGGCGACCAGGAGTTCGACAGCCCCAAGACTCTGGCCGCGTTTGCGCTCGGCCTGATGCTGTTCGTGTCCACGCTGCTGCTCAACGTGGTCGCGCTGCACATCGTCAGGAAGTACCGTGAACAATATGAATAACACCGAAATCGTCAAGCAGAGCCTGAAACGGCGCTACGCAAGGGAAAAGCGCTTCCAGCTTTATGGGCGTTGCGCGGTCCTGGTCGGCTTTGTTTTCCTCGCGCTGTTGCTGACCGATATCGTGGTCAAGGCTTTGCCAGCCTTCAGCGTAACCGAGATCAGGCTTGATGTGGACGTTTCGCGCGAGGCGCTGGAACTGCCCGTCGAGGGCCGCCTGGATCGGGATGCGATTATCGCGGTCAACTTTGGTGGGGTGATCAAGAAATCACTGCGCGAGGCCTTCCCCGACGTGACCAAGCGCAAGCAAAAGCGCGAACTGTATCGCCTGGTTTCGAGCGGCGCCGAGTTCGCACTGCAGGCAATGCTGGTCAACAATCCGGATCTGATCGGAGACCAGCCGTTGAGAATCTGGTTCAAGGCGGACGACGACGTCGACACCCTGTACAAGCTCGACACGCGTACCAGCCGCATTTCCGATCTGCAGCTCGGGATTATCGAACAGCTGCGCGCTTCCGACAGCATACGAACCGTGTTCAACACGACCTTGTTCACCGCAAGCGATTCGCGCGAACCGGAGCAGGCCGGTATCCGCGGCGCGCTGCTGGGTTCCTTCTGGACCCTGCTGGTTACCCTGATCGTATCGCTGCCGGTGGGTATCGCGGCGGCGATTTACCTCGAGGAATTTGCGCCCAAAAACAGGATTACCGACTTCATCGAAATCAATATCAACAACCTCGCCGCGGTGCCGTCGATCGTGTTTGGCCTGCTAGGTCTCGCGGTGTTCATCAACTTTTTCGGCATGCCGCGCTCGGCACCACTGGTCGGTGGCCTCGTACTGGCGCTGATGACGCTGCCGACAATCATCATCTCCAGCCGCGCCGCGATCAAGTCGGTACCGCCATCGATCAAGGAAGCCGCGCTCGGCGTCGGCGCCTCACACATGCAGGTCGTGTTTCACCACACTTTGCCGCTGGCGATGCCCGGCATCCTGACCGGTTCGATCATCGGCATGGCGCAGGCGCTCGGCGAAACCGCGCCGCTGCTGATGATTGGCATGGTCGCGTTCATCGTCGACGTGCCCGGCGGTATTTTCGATTCCGCCACCGTGCTGCCGGTGCAGATTTATCTCTGGTCCGACAGCCCCGAGCGCGCGTTTACCGCACTGACCGCCGCCACCATCCTGGTGCTGCTCGGCTTCCTGGTCGTGATGAACGCGATCGCTATTTATCTCCGCCGTCGCTTCGAGCGCCGCTGGTAATCGCCTGAAAGAGAGTCTGATATCATGAACGCTTCCGTAACCGAAGATCTGGGCACCAGCTCCGTAACCGAATTCGACGTGCGAGACCCTGACCGATCAACCCAAGTCAAGGGTTTCGAGGGCACCATCGGTGAAAACACCCTCGATAATCCGAAGATTTCGACCCGTAACGTGAACATTTCTTACGGCGAGAAGCAGGCGATTTTCGACGCCAGCCTCGATATCGGCCGTAACGAGGTGATCGCGATGATCGGGCCGTCCGGTTGCGGCAAATCGACCTACCTGCGCGCGCTGAACCGGATGAACGACACCATCGTTGGCTGCCGCGTCACCGGCGACCTGACCATTGACGGCGAACCGATCTACGCCCACAACATGGACCCGGTACTGCTGCGCGCGCGCGTCGGCATGGTGTTCCAGAAACCGAACCCGTTCCCCAAGTCGATTTACGATAATATCGCCTACGGGCCGCGCATCCACGGCCTGACCAGGACCAATGCCGAGCTCGACGAAGTCGTCGTCACCAGCCTGCAGCGCGCCGGCCTGTTCGAAGAGGTCAAGGATCGCCTTGACGCGCCCGGTACCGGCCTGTCCGGCGGTCAGCAGCAGCGCCTGTGCATCGCGCGCACGATCGCGGTCAGCCCCGAGGTGATCCTGATGGACGAACCCTGCTCCGCGCTGGATCCGATCGCGACCGCGATCATCGAGGAGCTGATCGACGAGCTGCGCGCCAATTACACCATCGTAATCGTCACTCACTCGATGCAGCAGGCAGCGCGCGTGTCGCAGCGCACCGCCTATTTCCACCTCGGCAAACTGATCGAGGTTGGTGAAACCAACCAGATCTTCACCAACCCCAGGCACGAACTGACGGAAAACTACATCACAGGGAAATTCGGGTAACATCATGAGCAGCAACGAGCCGCAGATTACCGGTCACATCTCGAAACGTTTCGACCAGGAACTCGATGACATCCGCAACCAGGTGCTGTCGATGGGCGGGCTGGTCGAAACCCAGGTCAGCAACGGTATCGAGTGCCTGCTCAAGGCTGACTCAGACCTCGCGCGCCGGGTAATCAACGAAGATCACAGCGTCAATCGGATGGAGGTTGAGATCGACGAAGAGTGCGTACAGATTCTCGCGCGCCGGCAACCCGCGGCGGGCGATCTCAGGTTGATCGTCGCGGTGACCAAAACGATCAGCGACCTGGAACGCATAGGTGACCAGGCGGCGAAACTCGGCAAGATCCAGCTCGAACTCGAAGGCCAGGGCGTGACCTCGTCGACTTACGTCAAACTCGAACACCTCGGCAACCTGGTACGGCAAATTCTGCACCGCTCGCTGGATGCCTTTGCGCGCATGAACGCGGAGGACGCGATGGCGACTATCGATTACGATGCCAAGGTGAACGATGAGTTCGAGAGCCTGATGCGCGAACTGATCACGCACATGATGGAAGACCCGCGCACGATCCGCAGCGCGCTGCGCATGTCCTGGTGCGCGCGGGCGCTGGAGCGTATCGGCGACCACGCCAAGAACATCTGCGAGTACGTCGTGTACTTCGTACTCGGCAAGGACGTGCGCCACATCGATACCAACGACCGCGACTGACTTCGACGCGTCGAAGTCATCCCCGAAAGCGCGCAGCGCTTATCGGGGATCTCCTGCCAACTTGTGCGATGATGTCTCCCGCCGAGAACGCGGAGGACGGCGCTGAGCCCGCAGAGGGATTCAAGGTGATTGCCGGTAGCAGAGGACGCACCACCACAGCCCCTGTCTCGGGATCTTTTCCAGCCCGGTAGTCGATCCACGCGACACCATTGTCAGCCTCGCGACCCCTGCGCCAATGCACGTCAGCGCCTCCGCGGGAACTCCACGGCAGTCCTTCGAACCAGGCAGCCGCGTGCCGACCGAGTGCCCCGAAATTACCCTGAGGTCCGGCGGCTTTGCCAGCTTGGGGTTCCCGCGGAGGGCGCAGGGAATTCGCGGAGTTCGCAGAAGATATTTTTGACAGACACAAGCCGATGTCTCGCCGAGTGTTCTGTCTCGAGGTTTGTCTCTGTTCAGCAGGCAATCCCCGCAACACCGCTAATCCACCCAGCGATCCCTGCGCCAGTGCGCGCCAGCCCCCCCGCGGGAACCCCACGGCAGGCTGGCAACTACCCGGGGTAACGCTCGGCCAGGGCGGCGTAGACGTCGTCGCGGAAGGTCTGGCTGTCGCTGTCGAGGATCGCCAGGATTTCGCTGAGGTGTTCGTTGTCTTCGCGACCATCCCAGGTCTTGACGTAGCTGCCGTCCTTGTAGCCATGATCCTGGCGGAAGAAGTTCAGCACGTTTTTACCGACGTACATGCGAAACAGCTCGTCGAAAGACATGTCGACCAGCGCCAGCATGTCGGCAAAATCGGAAAAGTGCATGGACTGCTGCGCGATGGTCGACTGCGCCATCGCCTCGATCGCGGCACGGATATCGTCGTGTCCACGCGGTTCGGCAAGCTCACGGCCAATGCGTTGCGCGACTGCGTCGTTGTCAGCCTCGCGCAACAGGTAGTCGCTCATCGCGAAGTGCAGGATATCGACCAGCTCGAGCCGCACCTGCTCGAGGTCGGGCTGCTGGTGTTTCCACCACTTCCAGCCGTAGTGATCCAGCATTTCGGCGCATTCGGTCCAGATCGCGCGGTACCAGGCGTTGCCGGCGTTGCGCCAGTCGGGATTGACGCGCGCGTTCATCGCATCCTGCATTTCGAGCATGACGAGCAGTTGTTGGTGCATGGCCTGGCCGGTCAAAAAAAGCCGGATTTTACCGGAGCGGCTACATGCCGTATAGCCAGGGCAGCAAAAAGCTCAGCAGGGCCCACATGATCAGCACCAGCGGCAGACCGACCTTGAGGAAGTCGGCAAAACGATAGTTGCCCGCGTTCATCACCAGCAGATTGGTCTGGTAAGCCATCGGCGTCGCGAAGCTCATGTTGGCGCCGAATATCACCGCCAGCACGAACGGCTCGGGCGGCTGGCCGATCTGCTGGGCAATACCGATCGCTATCGGTGTGCCAATGACCGCGGCGGCGTTATTCGATACCACGTTGGTCAACAGCGCCATCATCGCCAGCAAGCCGCTCAGCACCAGCCACGGCGACGCGCCGGCGGTCAGTTCGACATAGGCGGTGGCAAGCATGTCGGCACCCCCGGTTTCGATCATCGCGCTGCCCATCGCCAGGCTGGTCACGATGATCAGCACCACCGGCGCGCTCAGCGCGCGCGTCGCATCGAACCAGCGGATACAGCCGGTAAACAGCATCAGCACCACGCCGGTCAGCGCGCTGACCGCGATCGGCAGCAGGCCAAAGGCCGCGGTGACGATGATCCACAGCATGATCATCAGCGCCAGCGGCGCACGTTTCGAAATCGGCAGCGCCGCCTTGGCGTCGAGCACGAGCAGGTTGCGGCTGGACTTGAGGCGCTTGATGTTTTCCACCGAGCCCTGCACCAGCAGCACGTCGCCCGAGTGCAGCCGGGTTTCCTCGGTGTGTTCCTTGCCCTGCTCCGCCAGCCACTTGTTGGTGCGGAACAGCGCCAGCACCATCAGCTGGTAGCGTTCGCGAAAGCGCACGTTGGCCAGCGTGCGGCCATCGAGAGTCGAACCCGGCACAACCACCACCTCGGCGATCTGCTGGGTGGTATCGCGCAACGGATGTTCCTCGTCAACCCGTTCGTCGCCCGAAAACAGGCTCGCGCCGAGCAGGCTTTCGAGCTCCTTCAGGCGATCGGGCGTACCCTTGACCATGATCCGGTCACCGCTGCGCAACACGAGGTCCGGGATCGGCATCAGCCGGTTGTTGTTCTTGCCGCGCAGGATGTGCACCACGTCGAGCATACCGCCGCAAAGCTCGATGATTTCCGACAGCGTCCTGCCCTCGACAATGCTTTCCTCGTGGATGCGCAGCTGCGCACTGAAAACCCGTGGCGAGGTGGTCGGCAGGCGCGCCTCGCGCGACGGCAGCAGGCGCGGCGCCAGCAGCCACAGGTACAGGATGGCAAAGCCACCGGCTATCATTGCCGGAAAAGCAAAATCGAACATGCCGAGCTGGCGCAGGCCCAGGTCGGCGGCTACCGCGACCACCAGCAGGTTGGTCGACGTGCCGATACTGGTCGCCATGCCGCCGACCGAGGTCGCGAGCCCCATCGGCAGCAGCAGGTCCGAGGCCGGCGTCGAGGTCTTGAGCGAAACGCTGATCAGGATCGGCAGCAGCAGGATCACCACCGGCGTATTGTTGATGAAGGCGCTCAGCATCGCGCCGACGACGAGGGTGGCAAGAAACGACAGCAGCGGCCGGCGCGTCCACCAGCGCGCCAGCTGGCGACCGATCGGCTCCAGCGCACCGGTACGCACCAGCGCCTGGCCCGCGATCATCAGCGCGCAGACCGCGACCAGGGCCTGGTGACCGAAGCCGAGGAACAGGTCGGCGGCGCGCACCGGCTCGCGCGCATTGCTGTAAGGAAAGATTTCGAACAACAACGCCAGCAGAACCAGGATCAGCAGGCTGGATGACGCCAGCGGCAGGCGCTCGCTGGCGAACAGGAACAGCGCCAGCACGACCAGCGCCATCACTGCATAGGCATGAAAAGCCGGAACGGAGGCCGCGATGTCCATGGGCGGAGTCTAGCAGCTGGCGTGAATTCCACCGCTTTGGCACATTCGAAAGCGCCGGGGCCGACGCTGGACGAATGAGATTCCGCTGGTCCGATTGCCTCGCGGGCCGCCCGCCGCGCACCGATTCGAAACGGTGCATCGCGCGCTAGCGGCTATTCGGGGCGCATGTGCGGGAACAGGATGACGTCGCGGATACTCGGCGAATCGGTCAGCAGCATGACCAGGCGGTCGATACCGACACCCTCGCCCGCCGCCGGCGGCATACCGTATTCGAGCGCGCGGATATAATCCGCGTCGTAAAACATGGCTTCCTCGTCGCCGGCTTCCTTTTCCTCGACCTGCTGGCGGAAGCGCTCGGCCTGCTCTTCCGGGTCGTTGAGCTCGGAAAAGCCGTTGGCAAGTTCCTGTCCCGCCATGAAGAACTCGAAACGGTCGGTCACGAACGGGTTGTCGTCGTTACATCGTGACAGCGGCGACACCTCGGTCGGATAGGCGGTGATGAAGGTCGGCTGCTCGAGCCGGTCCTCGGCAGTCTTCTCAAAAATCTCGATCTGCAGCTTGCCGGCGCCCCAGCCCGGTTCGGGCTCGATACCGAGCGCTTTCGCCGCGTCGCGGCAATAGTCGACGTCCTCGAGACGCGCCGGGTCCAGCTCCGGGTTGTATTTCAGAATGGCCTCGGCCACCGTCATGCGCACGAACGGCTGCGACAGGTCGTATTCCCGGCCCTGGTAGCTGATGGTTTGCGTGCCCAGCACGGAATCCACCAGCTTGCGCAACATGTCCTCGGTCAGGTCGATGAAATCCTCGTAATCGGCATAGGCCTGGTAGAACTCGAGCATCGTGAATTCCGGGTTGTGCCGGGTCGACAGGCCCTCGTTGCGGAAATTGCGATTGATTTCGAAGACCTGCTCGATGCCGCCAACCACCAGCCGCTTGAGATACAGCTCGGGCGCCACGCGCAGGTAAAGTTCCATGTCCAGCGCATTGTGATGGGTGATAAAAGGCCGCGCGGTGGCACCGCCCGGAATCACCTGCATCATCGGCGTTTCGACCTCGGTGAAGCCGACGCCGATCATGTATTCGCGAATGAACTGCACCGTACGACTGCGAATCGAGAACACACGACGCGACTCTTCGTTCATGATCAGGTCCACGTAACGCTGGCGGTACTTCTGCTCCTGGTCGGTCAGGCCGTGAAACTTTTCCGGCAATGGTCGCAGCGACTTGGTCAGCAGCTGGAGACGCTCTGCCTTGATGCTGAGTTCGCCGCGATTGGTCTTGAACACTTCTCCCGTCACGCCGTAGATATCACCGATATCGGCGTGTTTGAAAGCTTCGAAGGTCTCTTCGCCTAATGCATCGAGCCGGGCGAATACCTGGATGCGCCCGCTCATGTCCTGCAGGTCGGCAAAAATCACCTTGCCACCGTCGCGCTTGAGCATCATGCGGCCGGCCATTTGCACCTGCGCGCCCTTGTCGGCCAGCGTCTCCTTGTCGAGTTCGCCGAACTCTGTACGGATGTCACCGGCCAGATCCTGGCGATCGAAGCCGTTGGGATAAGCCTGGCCCGTGGCACGCAACGCGGCCAGCTTTTCGCGCCGCTGTTCTATGTAGCGATTTTCATCGTCCATCTGGATTCTCGTGTTGTTCAGGCGCCGCTCTTGAGGCTGGCTTCGATGAATGGATCCAGTGCCCCGTCGAGCACCGCCTGGGTATTGCCCGTCTCGTGCCCGGTGCGCAAATCCTTGATCCGCGACTGGTCGAGCACGTAGGAGCGGATCTGGCTGCCCCAGCCAATGTCGGATTTCAGGTCCTCGATACTCTGCGCCTCGGCATTACGCATCTGGATTTCCAGCTCGTACAGCTTGGCCTTGAGCTGCTTCATCGCGGTGGCCTTGTTCTTGTGCTGCGAACGATCGTTCTGACACTGCACCACCACGTTGGTCGGCAGGTGCGTGATACGCACCGCCGATTCGGTGCGGTTGACGTGCTGCCCGCCCGCGCCGCTGGCCCGGTAGACGTCGATGCGCAGGTCGGAAGGATCGATCTCGATATCGATATCATCGTCTACCTCGGGTGACACGAAGGCCGAGGCAAAGGACGTGTGCCGACGGTTGCCAGAGTCGAACGGTGACTTGCGCACCAGTCGATGCACCCCGCTCTCGGTGCGCAGCCAGCCGAAGGCATAGGGACCCTCGAAACGCACCGTGGCGCTCTTGATGCCGGCGACATCACCGGGCGACGCCTCGATAAGCTCGGTCTTGAAGCCGCGCGCCTCGCCCCAGCGCAGGTACATGCGCAGCAGCATTTCGGCCCAGTCCTGCGCCTCGGTACCGCCGGCGCCGGCCTGGATATCGAGATAGGCGTTGTGTTCGTCCATGTCGCCGGAGAACATGCGCCGGAACTCCAGTTCGGCCACCCGCTTCTCGATGCCGGCGAGGTCGGATTCGACCTCGGCAACGGTCGCCTCGTCATCCTCGGCCGCCGCCAGCTCGAGCAGCTCGGCCGCTTCCTCGAGGCTTTGTTGACTGTCGTCGAGGCCGATGACAACCGTTTCGAGCGCTACCTTGTCCTTACCCAGCTGCTGGGCTTTTTCGGGTTCGGACCAGACGTCGGGGTTTTCCAGCTCGAGCATGACTTCTTCCAGTTTTTCTCGTTTCTGGTCGTAGTCAAAGATACCTCCGCAGCGCCTCGACCCTCGTCTTGAGGTCGTCGATTTGCTGAAAAATCGGATTTGTTTCCAATGTAGCCATCCCCACTTGAAAAAACGCGCATTCTACCCGATCTAGTGAGCCTTTATCACTAGTCACGGCCTATTTTTCCGGGCCTTCATCGGCTAGAATAACGCGCCAAATTTTCAACCCCCGAGGTAAGCAGTGTCACAAGACGTTGAGATTCAGCTGCAGGTCTGGAAGGACCTCGCGATCAGCAAACAAATCCTGATGGGCGCGGCCACCGACGCGCTCGGCCTGGACGCGGAGTGTTCCACCGAGGAGCTCAAGTCGGCACTCGATTCCGCGATCAAACGGGCCCGCGACGCCGATATCAACATCCAGGAGACGCGCGCGCAGGCGGATGCGCAGGTAGCCGATTTCAGCCAGAGAGCGGAAACCGCCGAGGCTGCGCGGGCCGAAGCCGAATCCCGCATCGAGGCCGCCGAACAGGCGCGCGAACAGGCGGAACGGCAGCTGGCCAACGGCAAGGCCGAAAACGCGGAAGCGCTCAAACGCGCTCGCGCCGAGGTCAACGACAAGCAGAACCGGCTGAAGGCGATTTCCAAGGCACTCGCGGATACCCCCGAGAACGTCGTGCGCAAGCTCAAAACGCTGAAGAAGCAGAAGATGGACGAGGCCAAGCTGCGCGGCCAGGCCGAGAGCAAGCTGCAGTCCATGCGCAAGGAAAACAGCAAGCTGGAGGCCGAAATCGAGTCGCAAAAACAGCAGCTCGCATCCGCCGCCACCCTGCTGGAGCAGATGAAGGCACTGCACGAGGCCTGCCAGCAGGCGGTGGCACGCATCGATACGAAAGACGATCCTGTCACGCTACCCGAGGTCGATCTCGAGGCGCTCGAAGCCCTGCAGCAGGCGCTGGCCGACGACTAGTGTTTTAAACCCCCGGGGTTCAGCCCGTCGGCAGTTCGACGTGAATGCTGCTACCCACGTCGCTGTTATTTTCCGCCCAGATCCTGCCGTGGTGCAGTTCCACGATCTCGCGACAGATTGCCAGCCCGAGGCCTGTCCCGCCGGGTATCTCCCGGCTGCGACTGCTCTGGTGGAATTTTTCGAACACGCGATCGAGTTCATCCTCCGGAATCCCGATACCCTGGTCCGCAACCGACAGCTGGAAATTGCCGTCGTCACGCCGCAGCAGCATACGAATTTCCCCACCCTCGGGACTGTACTTGACCGCGTTGGCCAGGATGTTGGTCACAACCTGCATGACGCGGTGACGATCGCAAACGCAGCGGGCGCCTGAAAACCCGGTTTCAAGCACGCAACGCAGGTTTTTATCCTGCAACCTCAGCTGCTGTTCGTCGATACAGGCCTGCAGCAGCTCTACCAGGTTGACCGGGCCCGGCGCCATGCTCATCTTGCCGGCCTCGAGCTTGGACAGGTCCAGCAGGTCGTTCAGCAGGTACAGCAGCCGGGTACCGCTGAGCTGAATGTTCTCGAGGTACTGGCGCATCTTGTCCGGCGCGATCTTGTCGATACGCTTCAGCCCCAGCTCGGCAAAGCTGAGGATGCCGTGCATCGGCGTGCGCAGCTCGTGGCTCATGGATGCGAGAAAATCGGACTTGGCGGCATTGGCCGATTCCGCCTGCTCGCGCGCGCTTTCCAGCTCGGTAACGTCGACGTGAATACCGACCCGGCTGCCGTCCGCCTGCAGGCGCGAAGCCACGCGGATCGAGCGGCCGTCAGCCATTTTTTCGGTGTATTCCACGCTGTCTGACATGGCGAGCCTCATGCGCTGCGCTTTCCATCCCTCCGGGTCATCGAGTGCGCCCTGGTAAACCCCGCGCTCCACGCCATAGTCGATAAAACGCTGCAACGGTATACCTTCGTTGATGAAAAACTGCTGCTCCGGGTAGAGGTCGAAAAACTTGCGGTTGAAACGCTCGATCGTGCCCGCGGCATTGACCACCAGGAAACCGCCGGGTACGTTTTCGATCGCGGCCTCGAGCATCGTCTCGCTGGCGGCCTTCTGTAGCTCGGTTTCGAGCCGGTCGGTGATATCCTGCAGCGTGCCGATCTGCTCCACGATGCGGCCATCGCGCCATGCGGAGGCCTGCAGACGCTCGACCACGTAGCGCACCTCGCCGTCAGGACGCAGGATGCGATACTCGATCTCCAGCACCTTCGGGTGCACATTGGTGAGCTCATAAGCTTGCAGCAGGCGATCCAGGTCATCGGCGTGCACCAGCTCGCCGAAGTCCGACTCGCGAAACTGCTGCATTTCGGCGAAGGTGCGGCCGTAAATATTGAGGTACTGCTGCGAACAGGAAACGAGCTCGCCCGCATCAACGTCCCAGGTAAAGCTGCCGATCTTGGCCAGGGCCTGGGCCTCCTCCAGCTCGAATTCGATGCGTTTGGAGCGCGTGATGTCCTGCAAGGTGCCCAGCTGCTCCACCACCCTGCCATCGCGCCGTATCGATGCATCGCGGCGTTCGATCACGTGACGGATCTCGCCATCCGGCAACAGCAGGCGATAGCTGATCTCCCGTTGTCCGCCTGCCTGGCCGGAAGTATCGAACGCGCCCATCACCCGCTCGCGGTCCTCGGGATGGACTTCGTTCAGCAGCTCGGCCTCATCGAGGGACAGCAGGTGTTCGGCCGAGCGGCCGTGGATCCTGGCGAACTCGGGCGAACAGAAGACGAGGCGACCGCTTTCGACATCGCGGCGGAAGCTGCCGATCTCGGCCACACGCTGTGCCTGTGCGAGTTCCGCCTCGATCCTGCGGGACTCGGTGACGTCCTGCACGGTACCGAACTGCTCGATTACCCTGCCCTCGCGCATCTCGATGGCAACGCCGCGTTCGACGATATTCCGGATTTCACCGTCGGCTCGACGAATGCGGCATTCGAGATAATACTCCTCGCCAGTGCGGTCGAATTTCTCGTATATCGCATTGACCCGATCACGATCTTCTTCCAGCGTCAGGTCGTCGAGATCGTCACCCGTCAGGCTCGTCATCTGCTTGCGCGAATAGCCGAAGATACGTGCCATCTGGTCCGACACGGAGATATAGCGCCCGTTTTCGACGTCCCAGCGAAAACTGCCGATGCTGGCGATGCGCTGGGCCTGTTCGAGTTCGGCCTCGGTCAGGCGCGACGCGGTCACGTCCTGCACGGTACCCAGCTGCTCGACCACCCTGCCGGCACGCATCGTCGTCGCAATGCCGCGTTCGACGATGGTGCGAACCTGCCCGTCGGGACGTCGAATCCGGCGTTCGAGCTCGAAGGCCTCGCCGCTTCGATTGAAATTGTCATAATGCCGATTGACCCGCTTGCGGTCTTCCGGCAGCGTAAGCCGCTCGAAGTCATCGGCGCTGAAAGCCAGCGCCTGCTCGCGCGTCAGGCCGAATATCTTCGCCATCTGCGGCGAGCAGGAAATCATGCGTTGTTCCGCCACGTTCCAGCGAAAGCTGCCGGTTTCGGCCACGCGCTGCGCTTCCTCCAGCTCGGCTTCAATGCGGCGGGAATCGGTCACGTCCTGCACGGTGCCGAAGTGCTCGATCACCTTGCCGTCCAGCATGACGGTCGCGACACCGCGTTCGACTATGTTGCGGATCTCGCCGTCGTTGGCACGGCGGATTCGACATTCGAATGCGAATTCTTCGCCGCTGCGATAAAAATCATCGAACACGGCCCCGACGCGTTCGGCGTCCTCTTCCAGCGGAAGACTTTCGAAGTCGGCGCTCCCCATCGTCATCATCTGGTCTTTCGAATAGCCGAAAATGCGCGCGAGTTCGTCGGAAAAGGTGATGTAGCGGTCCTGTTCGACGTCCCAGCGAAAACTGCCGACGTTGGCGATACGCTGGGCCTGTTCGAGTTCGGCCTCTGCGCGCCGCGTTTCGGTAACGTCCTGCAGCGAGCCGAACTGCTCGATTACTTCCCCGTCACGCACGATCGACGCCACGCCGCTTTCGACCACGTTACGGATTTCACCGCCGGGGCGGACGACCCGGAACTCCACCCGGTACGAATCGCCGGACTGGTCTGCCTGCTGGTAAGCCTCGTTGACGCGATCGAGGTCATGCGGATGAATCCAGAGCGCCTGCTCGCCGCTACCGTAACGCACGACTTCGTCGTAAGGTCTGCCGATTATCTGCGCGAGTTCGGGCGAACAGGAAATAATCCTGCCCTCGGGCACGCTCCAGCGATAGCTGCCCACCATCGCCATCCGTTGCGCGTTTTCGAATTCTTCCTCGACGTGCTTGCTTTCGGTGATGTCGATTCGCAGGCCGACTACCCCGCCGCTCGGCAGTCTTTGATCGATGATCCGGATCCAGGTGCCGTTGGCCAGTTGCTGATCGAACGGCGCTTGCGGATTGCGGTGTTGTTCGAGGCGGTGCTCGATGAACGCGCTCCTGTCCGCTTCGCTGTCGAATTCCAGCGTATCCGCGTAGGCGCGGCAAATCGTCTCGAATGCCACTCCCGGTTCGAACAGCCCGGCAACCTCCGGGTAAAGCTCTCTATAGCGCGCGTTGCAGGTCACCAGCCGGTCGTCGGTATCGAACAGCACGAAGCCGGAGTGGAGCGAGGTCATCGCGGTATAGATCGGTTCCTGGCCGAAAGGCTGCAGCCGATCTTCGTCGGGCTGATCCGTTATATCCACCGCCAGTCCGCGATAACCGAGGAACCCGCCCTTGTTATCGAAGAAAGGTTTGCCGCTGGTGCGGAGGATACGTTCACCGCGCGGCGTACGCGCGCGATACCTGAAATTCTCGAAAACCTCGTGGCGCTCGAGACACTGCAGATGTCGCTCCCAGGCCTCGCTTTCCACTGGATCGTCGCCGTCCAGGCGAATCTCGGTACGCCGCTTGCCGAGCATCGAATCCGGATCGATGCCGGTAGCCTCAAACAGGTGCGAAGAGAGAAAGACGAAGCGGTGCTCGACATCCGTTTCCCAGAACCAGTTATCCGCCGAGCGGGTGTATTCGTTGAACCGGGTTTCGGTAGCCTCCAGTTCTTGCGTACGTCGCTCGAACTCGACCTGCAGCCTGCGCCTTTGCCGATGCAGGTTCCTGTCGAGCAAAAAGGCGACGAACCAGGTTGCAGCGCTGCCGAGCAGGAACGGAATCGAAAGGCTCAGCGCGGTTACGTTGGCAAATCCAAAATTGAGCCCCTGGACCATTACCGCGACGATTGCCAGGCCGACACCACCAATGGCGGCAACGGCCAGGACCGGGAATCGAGACGACCGGGTGTTCGATATTTGCGACATGGGCAGGCTACTTGTGCTACCCGGCAATTATAGCCGAGGGTATGGACTATTGCGGCAGCAGCGGCGGCGCGTCCACCGATACGAAGGTCTCCGGAAAAAAGCCGTTGAAACGCGTCGCCGCCGAATTACTGTAGGCACCGGTCTGGCCAATCTCGATCCAGTCACCCTCCTCCGCGTCCACCGGCAGGTGAAACGGCTCCGGCAGTATGTCCAGGTTGTCGCAGGTCGGCCCGTAAATGGTGAAATCCTGGTATTCGTCGGCAAATTTACGCGCCGGGTTGACCAGGCGAGCGGGCAGTTTCATCTTGCCCAGCAGGGTTTCGGACAGGCTCTGGTAGATACCGTCGTTGATATACAGCTGGTTGTCCTTGCGCAGCTGTATCTGGGTCAGCAGCGAACAGCCCGACGCTACCAGCGCCCGTCCCGGTTCGCACATCAGGACGCAGTCGCGGCGCAGGCGCGACTGGTCGAAGGCGGCATAGATGGCATCGAAGTATGCCGCGAGCGGTGGCGGCTGGTCATCCTGGTACAGCGCGGGGAACCCGCCGCCGACGTCGAGATAGTGGACCGGCACGTCGGCCGCGTCGATGACATCCAGGGCGGTATTGACGCCGTCGACGAAAGCCTGCGGCGTGCGGCACTGGGACCCGACATGAAACGCGACACCGGTCTGGAAATCCGCATCATGCACCTTGCGCAGCAGTTCCGGCGCCGCTTCCGCGGATATACCGAACTTGTCGGACAGCTGGTACTGCGCATCGTGTACCGGTGTAACGATACGCACCAGCACCACCATGCCGTTACCGCCCCCGGTCTGATCGATGATCTTGTCCAGCTCTTTTTCATGGTCGATGACAAAATGGCCGACCTTGTACACCTCGTGCGCGGTCAGGATAGACGCGCGCGACTTGACCGGATGCATGAAGTAACAGTCGGCCTGCGGCAGGTGTTCGCGTACCAGCGCTATCTCGGCCAGCGAAGCGGTGTCGAAGTGACGAATGCCGGCATCGTAAAGCGCCTTGAGCACCGTCAGGTGAGGATTACACTTAACCGCGTACATGACGCGTCCCGGAAAGGTATCGAGAAAATAACGCGCCTGGCGCTTGATTTCATCGGGTCGCAGGCAGTACACGGGATAACCCGGCTTCAGGTCCTCGATGACCTCCTCGACCGTTGCAAAAGAGCGAACCTGGCTGATGCTGCTCATGCCCAATTCCCGTTACAAAAGGCGTATCTTCGCACAGTAATCACGGCTTGAATATGTTCGTTCATCCTCCCTGCAGGCGATCCGCCAGCGAACGCTGCGCGCGCCAGAAACGAAAGCCGTCACGGGCAGCGATAACCTGGTCGTCGGCACTTGCGGCCCGCAGGGTGAGCGAGGCGCGATGACGCCTGACCCAGGTGAGCGCCGGCGCCAGCACCGCTTCGTCGAATGCACGCAACCATTCCGTCAACGCTTCGTCGCGGGCACCCTTCAGGGTTTCGAGCAGGGTCAGGTCGACATAGTTCCAGTCGGTCGGCGGCAGATCGGCGGCGAACTCCGTCGTCGACGACAGCTCGAGGCCGAGGTATCGCGGCAGCCGGGCCAGCAACGGATCGTCGCAAAACCACCGGGATGGCCGCGAATCGCCCTCGAAAGTCCCGCCTCCCCAGCACCACAGGCTGTTGATCGTCAGCAGGCCGTCCCGCGCGCGCTCGGCATTACAGGCATGCTGGTGCAGGAACATCTGTATTTCGTTGAGCAAGCGGTACCACGGCAGGTGCGCGCGCGACTGTTCCGTCCAGGGGTTGGCCGCCTTACCCACGACCGATAGCGGGTGGGGATAATGGGTTGGCGCGTCGAATTCCCTGAGTATCATCAGGTAAACACCTTCAGCCACGGCCACTATATCACAATCTACTTTAAATAAATCTGATAAGTCTTTGATCAATATAACAATATCATTGACGTTTCGCTGATTCCTGGGTATCGGCAGCAACAGCGCGGCATTCAGATCGGCATGCAGGTGGACCGCCTCGAACAATAGTGCCCGGGCCCCATCGGTCTCTTGCTCGCCGGCATAGACCCGCGCCAGCGGCAGGCTGCTGCCGGGCACATGCCCCGCGAACAGCGCGTTACCAAGCAGGTCATCGAGCGTATGGTGATTGTTTGACCGGACCGCGCCAAAGCGCAGGATGTGGTTCAGGCACGGCAATCCTTCGCGCAGGAAATCCGCATCGAATTCGTCCGCGGGCAGATCGAACAGTCCCGGCAGGATAATCTGGGCCCGCGTCGCCATCGCAGGATCAGGATTCGAGGCTGGCCGACAGCAGTTCGTTCAGGTCACCCGACAGGGATTCCCCGCCGAGCATACCCTCGACTTCCTGCTTCAGTTTCTGTCCCTGCTCCGGTACCAGTTTGCGCCAGTGCACGAACGGGTTGGCCAGGCGGGCCGCAACCTGCGGATTGATCGAATCGAGCGCCAGTATGCGATCGGCGGCAAAGGCATAACCGGCTCCGTCGGCGCGATGAAAAGCCAGGCTGTTGGCGATCATCGGGCCGAGCAGCGAGCGCGCACGGTTTGGATTGTTGAGGTTGTAGGCCGGGTGCTCGAACAAAGGCTGAATCGCTTCCAGCGCATCGTCGCGCTGCGCCATGCCCAGCGCGGCGAACCACTTGTCGACCACCAGCGGGGTATCCTGCCACTGGCGGTAAAAGCCATTGACGATGCGATCGCGCAGCGTATGTCGATAATCCACGATCAGCTGCAGGCAGGTGATCTGGTCGGTCATGTTGTCGGCGCTGTCGTACTGTGCCTCGCAAAGACCGAAATACTCGTCGCTTTGCAACGTGAGCAGGTATGCAAGGCAGCGGTTCCTGAGCCGCCGGTCCGCGATTGCGTTCGCCTCGAAACGATAGTCGCCGTCGTCGCGGCAGTCGAGGTATAGCTGGCGCAGACGCTCTTCGTGCCGGCGAGCGATATCGTCACGCAGCGCCTGGCGAACCCGGCGCACGCGGTGCACATCGACGCGCTCGAGCATCTCGGCGAGATACTTCTCGCCCGGCAGAACCAGCATTTCGGCCAGCAGCGCGCGTTCGATCGCGTCATGGCCGAGCAGGTCGCCGTAGGCCGCGATCAGCGGCTCGGCGATTTGATCCCAGGTCTCCTCGGTCGCGTCCAGCATCGCCAGCATGACCCGGCAGGCGAACTGTTGCGATGCTTCCCAGCGGTTGAACGGGTCGGTGTCACAGATCATCAGGCGCGCCAGTTCGGCGTCGCTGGCATCGGTGGTCAGGATGATCGGCGCGGAAAAGCCGCGGAAAGCCGACACCAGGCTGCCCGGCGGCATGTCGTCGAACGCGAGCCGGGTCGAGTGCTCGGTCAGCGAAACGACCTGCTCGACGCTGCCGTCTGCTGCCAGCGGCAGCGCCCGGCCGTCGGCATCGAATAGCGCCAGCCGCATCGGCAACTGGAACGGGCGGTTATTCTCGCCGCGGGTCGTGCCGGCCTGCTGCGTGATCTCCAGGTTGAGCACGCCGCTGGCGGCATCGTAGTCACGGCGGATATCGACGCGCGGGGTGCCGGACTGTTCGTACCATCGCTGGAAGCGATCGAGATCGACCCCCGAGGCGTCCTGCATTGCCGCGCGAAAGTCATCGGTAGTGACGGCCTGGCCGTCGTGGCGCTCGAAGTAGAGATCCATGCCCTTGCGGAAATTCTCCGCGCCCAGCAGGCAGTGCATCATGCGTACAACCTCGGCGCCCTTGTTGTAGACCGTGGCGGTATAGAAATTGTTGATCTCCTGGTAGGCTGCCGGCCGCACGGGGTGCGCCATCGGTCCGGCATCCTCGGCAAACTGGTGGTTACGCAGCACGCGCACGTCGCTGATGCGCTGGATCGCGCGCGACGACATGTCCGCGCTGAACTCCTGGTCGCGGAACACGGTCAGGCCTTCCTTCAGGCTCAGCTGGAACCAGTCGCGGCAGGTCACCCGGTTGCCGGTCCAGTTATGGAAGTATTCGTGCGCGATCACGCCCTCGATCGCGAGGTAGTCGTCGTCGGTCGCGGTCTGCGGATTGGCCAGCACGTAGCGGGTGTTGAATACGTTGAGACCCTTGTTCTCCATCGCGCCCATGTTGAAGTCGTCGACCGCGACGATCATGTACAGGTCGAGATCGTACTCGAGGCCGTAGACCTCCTCGTCCCAGCGCATCGCCTTCTGCAGTGACAGCATCGCGTGATCGCACTTGTCGCGGTTGTGGTGCTCGGTGTAGATCTGCAGGCTGACTTCGCGCCCCGAGCTCGTGGTAAAACTGTCCTCGATGCAGGCCAGGTCGCCGGCCACCAGCGCGAACAGGTAGCTGGGCTTGGGGAACGGGTCTTCCCAGCGCTGCCAGTGGTAGCCATCGGCACTGCCGCTGGCAACCGGGTTGCCGTTCGACAGCAGCACGGGGTAACGCGATTGCTCGGCGTGTATCTCGCTGCTGAACACCGACATGACGTCCGGACGATCGAGGTAAAACGTGATGTAGCGAAATCCCTCGGCTTCGCACTGGGTACAAAAATTACCGTTGGACAGGTACAGCCCCTCGAGCCGGGTATTAGCGGCGGCATCCACGCGCACCTCGGAATACAGTTCGAACTCGTCGGGGACCTGGTAAATGGTCAGGGTTTCCTCGCCCTGCTCGTATTCATCGGCGGTCAGTACGCTCTTGTCGAGGCGCAGTTCGAGCAGTTCGAGCTCGACGCCGTCGAGCACCAGCGGCGCATCCGCGGCGCACGCGTTCCGCCGGATCCACAGGCGACTGCCGACCCGGGTGCCGGCGGCATCGAGGTGGAATACCAGGTCTGTTCGTTCGATCAGGAACGGCGGCGGACGATAGTCCCTGAGATGCCGGCGCGGATGCTGGTCGGTCTTCATGCAACTCCCCGTACTGGAAACCGTCAAGTGTACCCTAAGCTGTGGGCGGCAACAGCCGCTCTCAAGCGGCCAGCGGGCACTGGCGCAAGCCGCGGGTTACGGATATCATTCGCCCCATTTTGTGATTCCCGGAGATTCCTTCATGGCAATCGAACGCACTCTTTCGATCATCAAGCCCGATGCCGTCGCGAAAAACGTGATCGGCGAAATCTACGACCGCTTCGAAAAGGCGGGCCTGCGCATCGTCGCCGCGCGCATGGAGCACCTGTCGGCCGCAAAGGCCGGCGAGTTTTACGCGGTACACAGCGAGCGCCCGTTTTACAACGACCTGATCGACTTCATGACCTCGGGACCGGTCATGGTGCAGGTTCTCGAGGGTGACAACGCGATCGCCAAAAATCGCGAAGTCATGGGCGCCACCAACCCGGCCGACGCGGCGCCGGGCACGATCCGCGCGGACTACGCGCAGACCGTCGACGAAAACGCCGTGCACGGCTCGGACGGGCCCGATACCGCGCGCAACGAGATCGATTTCTTCTTCGGCAGCGACGGGGTTTGCCCGCGCACGCGCTAGCCGCCTGGCCCGGGAATCGCAGGCTCAGGCCTGCGCGTCCCACCACGCCGGCAGGTCGGCGAGCGAATCGAGTACCGCGGCGGGCACGATCTCGCCGCCGAGATCGGCCTCGCGGAACTTGCCGGTTCGCACCTGGATACCCCTGATACCGCATTGCTGCGCGGCGTCGATATCGCCGCGGATATCGTCGCCGATCATCAACGTGTGCGCGGCGGGACAGTCGAGCTGCTCCAGCGCCGCCTCGAAGAAGCCGCGCGCGGGTTTGCCGACCACTACCGCCTCGCATCCGGCGGCATGTTCCAGCGCCTTGACGAACGGCGCGACGTCGAGCTGCAAACCCCGTGGACCGCGCCAGTAGCGCGTCATCCCCAGCGCCAGCAACTGCGGTTGCGGCTCGCGCATCAGTCGGCGGAAGGCATTGTTCAGCAGGTCGAAATTCCAGGCTTCACCGAGATCGCCGATCACGACCGCGTCGACCGGCGCGTCGCTGTCGATCTCGATTGCCTCGATCGGGGCAAAATCCGATTGCGCCTCGCGCGGCAGGTAGAGCGCGGCGCGGCCGAGGCCACGCTGCGCCAGCCAGCCCGCGGCGGCAGTAATCGGGGTTATGATCTCGTCGGTTTCGGCAGCAAATCCGAGACGTTCGAACTTTTGCAGCAGGGCGCCGCGTGAGCGTGACGTGGTATTGGTAACGAACAGGTGCGGAATTTGCCGGCGCCTCATCCAGTCGATAGCCGCAACCGCGCCGTCGATGGGTTGACCCGCCTGGTACACCACCCCGTCGAGATCGATCAAAAGCGCCCTGTTGCTGTCTGTACCCTCGGCCATTCGCTACTGCCTCGCGCTCGCGGCCACCGAATGCCGGGCAACCGGCAGGCGGTCGCGATTCTGTCAGAATACGCAGGCCAGGCGGCACATTCAAGTCAGCGGATTTGCGCTATAGTTGTCTGCGGGCCCAGGTATTACCACCTCCCGGATTCGTGCTAATGTTCCGGGTATATCTCCGCACCGACACCGACCGCAGATGAGAATCGAAGACGATATCAAGCTCGACTACAAGGACGTCCTGATCCGGCCGAAACGCAGCACGCTCGGCAGTCGCAAGGATGTCGAACTGGAACGCGAGTACAGCTTTCGCAATTACCAGGGGCAGCGCGAAATCCACTATCGCGGCATCCCGATCATGGCCTCGAACATGGACGGCGTGGGCACCTTCGAAATGGCCGACCGGCTGGCCGGGCTCGGCCTGTTCACCTGCCTGGTGAAAAACTACGACGCCGAGGCCCTGATCGGTTTTTTCGCGGCGGGACAACCGGCGCGGCGGGAAAACGTGGCCTATTCGACCGGCATTACCGAGCAGGACTATGCCAAGTTCGAATCCGTCTACGAGCGCACCGGCCGGGGACTGAAATACGTCTGCGTCGACGTCGCCAACGGTTATTCCGAACGTTTTTCCGAGTTCATCAAGCACCTGCGCGAGGCGTATCCCGCGATCGTCATCATCGCCGGCAACGTCGTCACCGGCGAAATGACGGAAGAACTGATCCTGAGCGGCGCCGATATCGTCAAGGTCGGTATCGGCCCGGGCAGCGTCTGCACCACGCGTATTCAGACCGGCGTCGGTTTTCCGCAGCTGTCGGCGGTCATCGAATGTGCCGACGCGGCGCACGGCCTCGGTGGACATATCATTGCCGACGGCGGCTGCACCTGCGCCGGCGACCTGGCCAAGGCCTTTGCCGCCGGCGCCGACTATGTCATGCTCGGCGGCATGCTCGCCGGCCACGACGAGGGCGGCGGCGAAATCATCACGCGGCACTACCGCACCGGGGAAGTCAGGGCGGTCGACGACGGCTGGGATGACGTCATCGAGGAACGCAAGTTCGTCAATTTTTACGGTATGAGTTCGCGCGCGGCCAACGAAAAACACTTCGGCGGACTCAAGGAGTACCGCTCCTCCGAGGGGCGCGAAATCCTGGTACCCTACCGCGGCCGGATCGAGCATACCATCCAGGACCTGCTGGGCGGCATCCGCAGCACCTGCACCTATGCCGGCGCCAAGAAGCTGAAGTGGCTGTCGAAGTGCACCACCTTCGTCCGCACCGCCGAGCAATTCAACAAGGTCTTCGCCGACCACTGAGGATAAATCGGCTCTCACCGGGTCTTGCTGGCACCGGCCAATCCTTCAGATCAAGACAGTCGGCGAAATTTGGCGGGCATGGCGTTTTCGCCTTGCAGGGGTTTCCCGCGGAGGGCGCGGAGGGGCAGAGAGCGCTGAGGATCGAAAGGTAATACCGTACCGACAACGCGCGGGAATTCGGCTTTGACGCCAATCCCCGGCTGCCGTTTAAACAAAAGACACGCCGCCAGGTAAAAGCTCCGCGGTCTCAGCGGCACTGCGCGACAGCGCCCCTGCGGGAACCTGCCGTTTGTCAGGCCGCTAGTTGCGGCGCCAGGCGTGGAAGCGGCCGATCCATTCGAGCAGACCTTGCGGTGCGTGCGCGCGTTTCCACTCGCCGGCGGCATACTTGTTGGCCTCGGCCAGCGTCGGGTAGATATGGATCGTGCCGAGGATCTTGTTCAGCCCCAGGCCGTGCTTCATCGCCAGCACGTACTCGGCAATCAGGTCACCGGCGTGTTCGCCGACGATCGTGACGCCGAGAATGCGGTCCTTACCCGGTGCCGTCAGCACCTTGACGAAGCCGTGGGCCTCGCTGTCGGCAATGGCGCGATCGAGGTCGTCGATACCGAAGGTCGTAACCTCGTGTTCGATTCCCTGTTCCTTCGCCTCGGTTTCGTTGAGGCCGACGCGCGCGATTTCGGGCTCGGTAAAAGTTGCCCACGGAATGACCGAGTAGTCGACCTTGAAACGCTTGATGATACCGAACAGCGAATTGACCGACGTGTACCAGGCCTGGTGGGCACCGACGTGGGTAAACTGGTAGGGCCCGACCACGTCGCCGGCGGCGTATATCGTCGGGATGCTGGTTTGCAGAAACTCGTTGACCTCGATGGTGCCGTTCGGGTTCAGGCGCACGCCCAGCTCCTCGAGTCCGAAACCGCTGGTACGCGGACGGCGACCGACCGCGACGATCAGCGTATCGAACTCGATTTCGATCTCGCCGTCGTCGTGCTCGGCAATCAGGAAATCCCTGCCGTCGCGCTTGACGAACTGTTTGGCGCGGTGCCCGGTCAACACCCGGATACCCTCGGCTTCGAATTGACTGCGCACCAGGTCGGAGATTTCCGGGTCTTCGCGCAACAGGATGCGCGGCAGCATCTCTACCTGGGTAACCTCGACGCCGAGGCGGCCGAACGCCTGGGTCAGCTCCGAGCCGATCGGACCGCCGCCGAGTACCGCCAGCTTTTGCGGCTTGCGGCGCAGCTCCCACAGGTTGTCCGAGGTGTAGTAGTCGACCTGCTCGATGCCGTCGATCGGCGGCACGAAGGGCTGACCACCGCTGGCGACGACGATGTTGCGCGTGCGGATGGTTTCGCCGTTGACCTCGACGGTCCACGGCGAGGTAATGCGTGCCTCGCCCTCTACCACGTCGACGCCGAGACCGGTATAACGTTCGACCGAATCGTGCGGCTCGATTTTCTTGATGACCTGCTGTACCCGCTGCATGACCTCGGCAAAGTCGAAATCGGCACTGGCTTCCTTGATACCGAATTCCTTGCTGCGGGTGATATGCGACATGAACTTGGCCGAGCGGATGATGGCCTTGGACGGCACGCAACCGAAGTTGAGACAGTCGCCGCCCATCTTGTGTTTTTCGATCAGGGTCACTTTCGCCTTGACCGCGGCCGCGATATAGGCCGTGACCAGGCCGGCCGAACCCGCGCCGATCACGACCAGGTTGGTATCGAAAGCCGACGGTTTGCTGAAGCCGGCCAGCGCCTTGCGGCTGGCGATGATCGACAGGGCCTTGCGGGCGATGAACGGCAAGATCGCCAGCAGCACGAACGACAGGACGATCTCGACACTGAAAATTCCCGAGGCCGACTCGATTTGCGCCAGCTGGGTGCCCGCGTTGACGTAGACCACGGTGCCGGCGAACATGCCGACCTGGCTGACCCAGAAAAATGTCCACAGGCGCAGCGTCGTCAGGCCCATGACCAGGTTGATCACGAAAAACGGGAATGCGGGCACCAGGCGCAGTGCAAACAGGTAGAAGGCACCATCCTTGTCGATGCCGGCGTTGATTGCCTGCAGATTCGCGCCGAAGCGCGACTGCACCGTGTCGCGCAGCAGGTAACGCGACAGCAGAAACGCCAGCGAGGCACCGATGGTACTGGCAAAAGACACCAGGATCAGGCCCGTGACCAGGCCGAAGATGCCGCCGGCCGCGAGCGTCAGCACCGCCGCGCCCGGCAGGGATGCGCCGGTAATGACCACGTAAACCACGAAGAATCCGAGCAGGGTCAGCACGCGGTTTTGCTGGTAATACTCGTCGATTTGCTGCTGCTGGCTCTTGATGTACTCCAGCGTCAGGAACTGGCCCAGGTCGAACTGGAAGAACAGCAAGACAACTAGCGCCAACACTGCCACGAGTACTATTTTTTTCATTTGTTATTTCTCATGCTATGTGATGGCTTCAGACGTCGTCCGGGGGACTTAGTTCAGCCACCCCGCCAACTTTTTGCCCACTCCAGCAGTTCGCTGTCGCTGCCCTCGAACACGACCCTCGGTTGCTTGAGCTCTTGCTGGTAGCGGTACATCGGGTCGTAATACTCTTCGAGCAACAGCCGAATACCGTCGGCGAAGCCGGCGTCCTCCCCGCTCTCGAACAGGCTTTCGAGGGCAGACTCGAACTGCCGCCGGACCCGTGCGTAACGTTCACCCCCCAGGCGTTTGCGTATTCGTGCCAGATTATCGAGCACATAGCAACTGAATTGCGCGCGCGCCTCCACACCGTGGGCCCGCCGATACGCCGGCCAGGCGTGCTCCACGTAGTCCTCGCGTATGAGCTCTACCCGTTGCTCGACGGGCGCGCGCAGGATGGCCCGCGGTGCGCGCAACAGCGCCGTGTAGAGGCTGTCAGGCATGTTGATCCGACCGATAAGGCGACCCTCGTCCTCGACGAACAGCGGTATGCCGGGATACTGCTCGCGGTGCCGCAGCATCGCGATCGATACCGCGTTCTCCCAGTCGATCGTGCTCGGCTGCCGATCGAGCGGATCGCGGCCGAAGGCGGAACCGCGGTGGTTGGCCAGCCCCTCGAAGTCGACGTGGTGGCGAACCTGGCGTAACACCCGGGTTTTACCGCTGCCGGTCAGGCCGCCGATACAGACCAGTTGCAGCTCCGCCGCCGAACGCTCGAGGGCGTCGATCAGGAATCGCCGCATCGCCTTGTAACCACCGCGCACCAGCGGGTAGTCGATACCCTGCTCGCGCAGCCACTGTTGCGTCGTGCGCGAGCGCAGGCCACCGCGAAAACAGTAGACATAGCCATCGGGATGATCGCGACAGAATTCACTCCAGGCCGCCAGCCGCTGTGCACGTATCGCCGGCGTCGCGAGCTCGAGCCCGAGCCGGATCGCCTCGTCCTGGCCGGCCTGCTGGTAACGTTTGCCGATCGCCTCGCGCTGCGAATCGTCGAGCAGCGGCAGGTTGCGCGCGCCGGGGAAAGCACCCTGCGCAAATTCGACCGGCGCGCGCACGTCCATCAGCGGCACGTCGTCCAGGAACAGGCGGCGATAATCCTCGGTATCAGCGCGCAGCACGGCCGCATCAGCTGCCATGACGCAGCTCCCAGCACTGGTGTATCTGCGGCCGGCGGCGGAAATCCTCGTCGATGGTCGAGCGCGTGATATCGCTTGGCGCGTAGCGCTCGGCCAGCGTCGGATCGAGCCGGAAGCCGCGCCGGTTGGTCGAGAACAGCAGCAGGCCATCGGCGCGCAGAAGGCGCATCGCGCCGTCGATCAGCGCAACATGATCGCGCTGCACGTCGAGCGCCCGCGCCATCGCGCTGGAGTTGGAAAACGATGGTGGATCGAGGAATACCAGGTCGAACTCCGGTTGCAGGCCAAACCTGGCCGGATTGTGCAATAACTCCAGCACATCGGCACGTAAAAACTGGTAACGCGCTTCGTCTTCGAGACCGTTGAGGCTGAAATTTTCCTCGGCCCAGCGCAGGTACCCGGCCGACAGGTCGACGTTGACCACGCTCGCGGCACCACCCAGCGCGGCCAATACGCCGACGCTGCCGGTGTAACAAAACAGGTTGAGCAGGCGCTTGCCGCGTGCTTCGCGGAACAGGCGCGCACGCAACGGGCGGTGGTCCAGGAACAGGCCGGAATCGAGGTAATCGGCGAGGTTGATCAGCAGGCGCGCCTCGCCCTCGCGTACTTGCAGCAGCTCGCGCCGATCGTTCTGTCGCTGGTACTGGTCACGCCCGCGCTGCCGCTGGCGGGTCTTGGTATAAACATGGCCTGCATCGGCGCCGAACACCTGCCGCACGCAGGCCTGCGCCAGCTCCAGGCGCCGTGCCGCCAGCGCGGCATCGATACTCGCCGGTGCGCGGTATTCCTGCAGGTGGTACCAGGCCTCGTCCGCATCGAGCGCGCTGCGATAGACATCCAGGGCAAACGCGAACTCCGGCAGGTCCGCGTCGTAGATCCGGTAACAGTCGATGCCGTTGCGCCGCGCCCAGCGCTCGAGGTGGCGAGCGTTCTTGCGCAGGCGGTTTAACAGCGGGTCGGCCGTGGACGGCAATTGGGCCGCGTGCGCGTCATCGTCGGCGTCGACGGGCTGCGCATCGGTCACGTAGGTCGCCAGCAGGCAGTCGAGCGGACCGTTCCTGACGTCCTTGCGTTCGAGCCGGGTCATTTCGAGCCTGTGCAGCAGGTCCGGATTGGCCGAAATCAGCACCAGCCGCGCCGGTCGATGGCGCCGCAGGCACTCGCCCAGGTCCTGGTACAGGTTGGCCAGGCCCTGCTCCGCCTGCAGGCGCTGGCCCCACGGCGGATTGGTGACCACCAGTGTCTCGCGCTCGTCGGCGGGCAGCTGCAGGTCGGCCAGCTGCGCGTGTTCAAAGCGGACCAGGTCGGCGACCCCCGCGCGCTCGGCGTTGGCGCGCGCGATCGCCAGCACCCCGGCATCGCTGTCGCTGGCGAATATAGCGCAGCCAGGCGCCGCGCGGATACGTTCGCGGGCCGTCTCGAGACAGTGCCGCCAGCGCGCGGCATCATGCTGACGCCAGCCGAGAAAGCCGTAGTAGTCCCGTGTCAGACCCGGCGCCCGGTCACTCGCAATCAGCGCGGCCTCGATCGCGAAGGTACCCGAACCGCACAGCGGATCGAGCATTCGTCCGCGCGCCGCGGATTCGCGCTCCCAGCCGGCCTGGCGCAGGATCGCCGCCGCCAGGTGCTCCTTCAGCGGCGCACCGCCGTGCTCGGTGCGATAGCCGCGCCGATGCAGGCTCTCGCCCGACAGGTCGAGGCTGATTCGCGCCTGGTCGCGGTGGATATGCACATGGACCTGCAGGTCGGGACGTCGCGGTTGCACACGCGGCCTTTCGCCGGTCGCGGCGCGAAACTGGTCGACGATGGCATCCTTGGTCTTCTGCGCGACGAAGCGCGTGTGCCGCAGCCGGGAGCTCGACAGGCTTGCGTTGACCGCGATACTGTCGCGCGCACGCAGGTGCCGGCTCCAGTCGATCGCCGCTACCGCGTCGTAGAGACCGGCCTCGTCTGCGGCGCGCCCGCGCGCCAGTTCGCAGAAAACCCGGTTGGCCAGCCGCGAATACAGGCAGATCGCGTACACGGCCTCGAGATCGCCTTCGATTTCGAGCCCGCCGTAGACCTTGGTCGGCGCGAGCTCGAGCCCGGCCAGGATCTCCCTGATTTCGTGCAGCAGGGCCGTTTCGAAGCCCTTGTGCCCGGTAACGAACAGACTGTACTTGTGCATGAACTCGACACCGGCGCTGCCGGCAAATGTGCTTTTGGATCCTTCTGTCGGAAAATTGACGAATTGGCCGGGTTTTATGACATTAGTCGCAGCACAAACGTCGCGTTTGACCTATATTATGCACGTCCAGCCGGATTTGAGACACAAACAGGCAAGAGACCCCCAACCATGCGCCAGAATGCCGCATCGTCGTCGGGACCGGAAGTTTACAACGAGGTCTCCGGCCTCGCCAAAAAACGAATGACACAAATGCTCGAGCGCATGTTCGACAGCGCCGACGAGTATTACGGCTGGAGCCTGTCGGAGCAGGACGGCCAGCGCGTCGTCAAGCTGCTGCGGCACAAGCAGCGTATCATCGCCTCTTCCTTCAATTTTCAGCTCAGCAAGCATTTCAACGATTTCAAGGCAGCGAAGGACCAGACCACGTCCGCGCGTGACTGGAACCGGCTCGGATTGCCCGGCGCTATCGATCCGCGTGAAACCGACGAGCTGACCAGCATCGCCGAACGTTACGACGAAGCCTTCCGCGAATTCGATCGCAGTATCCTCAAACGCCTGCAGACCTGCATCAAGCGTCCGCGCGCGAGCGTGTACGAAAACCCGCTGCAGGTGCGCCGCCTGTGCGAGTGCTTCCAGTACGCCATCGACAGTCTCAACCTCGCGCTCAACTACAAGCTGGCGCTGTACTACCTGTTTGCCGACCGCTTCATCGAGGCGCTGGGACCGCTGTACCGCAGCATCGACCGCTACCTGCTCGAACAGGGTATGCAGCCCGACATTCCGCCGGCGCGTATCCTGCTGCGCGATGGCGAAGGCCTGAGCGAAAGCGAGCCGCCGGGGTCGTTCACGCCCGACCAGAGCGCCAGCCTGCTGATCCTGCTGCAGCGATTCAAGGAAAAGTCACGCCAGGCCACCGCCGCCTACAAGAACCTGTTCCCGGAGCTGAAGCAGCGCTTCACCCACCTGGGGCTGACCGGCCACCACGAGCAGATCGACCAGCTCAACGGAATCTTCAAACTGATCTTCGAGGACGAAGACCTGCCGGTGCCGGTCAAGCAGCAGCTCGCGCGGCTGCAGATCTACGTGTTCATCACCGCGATCCAGGAAGAAGACTTCCTGCGTCGCTCGAGCAACCCGGCGCGACGCCTGCTCGACGAAGTCATCAAGCACGAGGTCGAGATAGCGCGCGGCGATAATCCCGATTTCTCGGGTATCAAGTTCATCCGCGAGTACATCGACGGGCTCGCCAGCCGCCAGTTCATCACGATCGAGAGCTACAGCGAAATGCTGGACGCCTACCTCGAGTACCTGCGGGAGCACGAAGCGAAGACCCGCAAGGCGCGGCGCGATGAAGCGACGCGCAAGATCATGCCGCTGGTCACCGGCCGCCTGTCCGAGCTGACGCATCCGCTCGAAATCCAGGGCACGTCGCTGATCCTGTTCGAAAAGGTCTGGCTACCGCTGCTGGTGCAGATCGCGCTGCAAAAGGGCATGGACTCGGACGCCTGGCACAAGACCATCGCGATGGTTCAACGGCTGGTCTGGTCGCTGATTCCGAAATCGACTCTCGAGGAACAGACGGAACTGCTGGAGGCGCAGGAACAGGTCGCGCACTCGCTGCACCGCGCGATGCGCAGCCTCAAGCTGGCGGAAAAACTGCAGCAGTCGCTGCGCGACTACCTCAGCCTGCAACAGCAGGACGTCGCTGAAAAAACCACGCAGAATATCGTCGAGGCCAAGCGGCGCACGCGTTCGCTCGGCGCCCAGTCCTTCGGCACCTTCGAAGACAGCACCGAGTTCGATGCGATGATGCAGACCGGTGTATTCCAGGTGCCGAAAGACATGCTGGAAACGCTCAACTCCAAGAAAACCGAACCCAAGCGCGTCAACCTGATCGAAACCCTGAATACCGGCGACTGGCTCAACCACCGCAAGGACGGGCAAACCAGCCTGGTCAAGCTCAAGTGGAAAGCCGAGGATTCGAGCCTGTTCATATTCGTCGATCGCGACGGCAGCCGGGTGTGCGAGATCGACGCCGAGGAACTGTCGTCGCGTTTCGACAGCGGCGAGATCTCAACCCTCGAAGCTGCCGGCACGACCGATTCCGAGAAAACCCAGTTCAGTTTCATGAAAACGCTCTAGACCCGCCGATATCCCGTCTCGGCCAGTCAACTGCGTTAAATCTTCCGTAATTTCCCGCCGAGGCGCTGGCGCGCGGGCCCGCCGAGTTCGCTGAGATTAGAGGTCGGATTTGCTTCGATCCATTCGAAAGCACGTTTGATCGTAGTACCACGACCTTCCACCTCCCGGCGGCCTAAGCGTCTCCCCCGCGCCCTCCGCGGGAAATCCCTGTCCTCGAAAGCGGCAAACGCCATGAGCCGCTCTATTACCTCGAGCGCCAGGCAACGATTTAATTGAGTTTCCCGCCGAGGCGCTGGCGCGCGCAGGGCCGCAGAGCTCGCGGAGTTTAGAACTCTGGTTTGCTTCGATCGGTTCGAAAGCAAGTTTTACTGGAGTGCGACAAACTTTCCCCACCCGGCGTTCTCCGCGCCTCCCCCGCGCCCTCCGCGGGAAATCCCTGTCCTCGAAACCGGCAAACGCCATGAGCAGCTCTACTACCTCGAGCGCCAAGCAACGATTTAATTGAGCTTCCCGCGGTGGCGCTGACGCGCGCAGAGCCGCAGAGCTCGCGGAGTATAGAGAAATGGTTTGCTTCGATCGACCAGAGAGCCCGACTGATCAGGGTGCCGCAATCTTTCACCACCCGGCGGTCCCCGCGTTTCCCCGGCGTACTCCGCGGGAAACCCATAGCCTCGAAATCCACCGAAGCCATAAGCAGCCCGATCACCTCGAGCACAGAGCTAAGGATGTAACCGCGGTGCCCGCCCGGACGCTGGCGGGCGGATTCAGACGCCGAGCATCAGGCGCGCCGGATCCTCGAGCAGGTTCTTGATCGTCACCAGGAACTGTACCGCTTCGCGACCATCGATGATCCGGTGGTCGTAGGTCAGCGCGACGTACATCATCGGCCGCACCACGATTTCGCCATCGATGACAACCGGGCGCTGCTGGATCGCGTGCATGCCGAGGATCGCGGATTGCGGCGGATTGAGGATCGGCGTCGACAGCATCGAGCCGAAAATACCGCCGTTGGTGATGCTGAAAGTGCCCCCGGTCAACTCTTCGATACCAAGCTTGCCGCTGCGCGCGCGTTCGCCCATGTCGCGGATAGACTGCTCGATTTCGGCGTAATTCATCTGGTCCGCGTCGCGCAGGATGGGCACCACCAGGCCGCGGTCCGAGCTGACCGCGATGCCGATGTCGAAATAGTCGTGGTACACGATATCGTCACCGTCGATCGAGGCGTTGACCGCGGGGAATCGTTTCAGGGCCTCTACCGCGGCCGCGGTGAAGAACGACATCATGCCGAGTTTGACACCGTGGGTCTTTTCGAACAGATCGCGATAGCGGGCGCGCGTATCCATCATCGGCTGCAGGTTGATCTCGTTGAAGGTAGTCAACATCGCCGCGGTGTTCTGCGCCTCTTTCAGGCGCTCGGCGATCTTGGCGCGCAGGCGGCTCATCGGCACGCGGCGATCGTTACGCCCGGCACTCGGCATGATCGGCGCCGCCGGTGCGGCGGCTGGTGCCGGCGCGGCCTCGGCCGGCGGGGTTGATCGCAGGTACAGCTCGACGTCTTCCTTCGTGATTGCGCCCTTGCGCCCGGTCGGCTGCACGTCCTCGACGCTGAGGCCATGCTCGTTGAGCAGCTTGCGCACCGCCGGGCTGGCCTTGCCGTCACCCTCGGCAGCCGCCGGTGCCGGGGCCTCCGCCGCCGCGGCCGGGACGGCAGCCGGTGCCTCCGCCGGTGCCTCGGCGGGAGCCTCCGCCGCGGGCGCGGACGCGGTCGCCTCGGTGTTGATCACACCGAGTACGTCGCCGTTCTTGACGGTTGCGCCGCCCTCGAAGGCAATGGATTCGAGCACGCCGGCAGAGCTGGCGACAATTTCCAGCACAACCTTGTCGGTTTCTAGATCGACCAGGTTTTCGTCGACCGCAACGGCGTCGCCGACCTGTTTGTGCCAGTCTCCCAGAGTCCCCTCGGTCACCGATTCCGGCAATACCGGGACCTTGATTTCTACCTGCATGCTCAACTCCCGTTGTTGATTTTTTACCTGTCGGTCCAGCGGGTCGGCGCGTAATCGGCCTCGAAAGCCTCCTGGATCAGCTGCGCTTCCTGTTCGAGGTGCAGCGACATGTAGCCCACGGCCGGCGATGCTGACGAAATCCGACCCGCGTATTGTACGCGGATCGGCGAGAAAATCTCGTTGAGGCGACTCTTGAACTCGCGGAAACAGCCCTGGTTGCGCGGCTCGTCCTGGCACCAGACGACGTTCCTGACGTTCGGATAACGTTCGTAAATTGCTTTCAGGTCGACCTTCGGGAACGGGTAGAGTTGTTCCAGGCGCACGATCGCGGCGTTGTGCCCGTATTTCTGCGCGCGGGTTTCGTAGAGCTTGTAGTAAATCTTGCCGCTACACAGGATCAGCCGGTCGACCTTGCTCTCGTCGATCTCGTCGATCTCGGGAATCACCTTCTGGAATTCACCCTCGCTGTAGGCCGACAGGGGTGAAACCGCGGCTTCGTGGCGCAGCAGGCTCTTGGGACTCATGACCACCAGCGGCTTGCGAAAGCCGCACATCATCTGGCTGCGCAACAGGTGGAATACCTGCGCCGGCAGGGTCGGCTGCACCACGCGCATGTTGTGCTGCGCGCAAAGCTCGAGGTAACGCTCGATACGCGCCGACGAGTGTTCCGGCCCCTGCCCCTCGTAGCCATGCGGTAACAGCATGACCACCCCGCTGAGGCGGCCCCACTTCATCTCGCCCGAGCTGATGAACTGGTCGATCACGACCTGCGCGCCGTTGGCAAAGTCGCCGAACTGGGCCTCCCAGATTACCAGCGTGTTGGGATCGGTCGAGGCATAGCCGTATTCGAATGCGAGTACCGCTTCCTCCGACAGGAACGAATTGATGACCTCGAAGCGTGGCTGGTCGGGCGCGAGGTGCTTCAGCGGCTTGTAGATTTCACCGCTCTTGACGTCATGCAGCGCGGCATGCCGGTGGAAAAAGGTACCGCGTTCGCTGTCCTGCCCCGACAGGCGTACCCGGTAGCCATCGTTGAGCAGCGACGCGTAGGCCAGGTTTTCGGCGAAACCCCAGTCGCCGGGCAATTCACCGGCGATCATCTTGTGGCGGTTGTCGTGAATCTTCGCCACCCGCGGATGCAGGCTGTAGCCCTCGGGCAGTTCGAGCATGCGGCGACCGATCTGCTGGATGGTTTCGGCCTCGACCGCCGTTCCGGGAGTAATGTTGACGTCGCCGTCGTGCAGCGCCGCCCAGTCCCGCGCGGTACTGGCCTCGAGCCCGGATATGACGTTCAGCGCCACCGCGCCGCCCTCTTCCAGCGCGCGCCGATAGTCGGCGATCATCTGGTCGACCTTTTCACGCGTGGTGAAGCCTTCCTCGATCAGGCGCTGCGAGTGCAGCTCGACCAGGCGCGGATGCTTGCGAATCCGGTCGTACATCAGCGGCTGGGTCACGGCCGGCTCGTCAGCCTCGTTGTGGCCGTGGCGCCGGTAACAGATCATGTCGATCACGACGTCGCTCTGGAAAGTCTCGCGATACTTGACCGCGATCTCGGCGATGAATACGCAGGCCTCGGGGTCGTCGCCATTGACGTGAAATATCGGTGCCTGCACCATGCGCGCGACCTCGGTGCAGTAGGTGCCGGAGCGCACGTCGCGCGGGTCGCTGGTGGTAAAGCCGATCTGGTTGTTGACGATGATGTGAATCGTGCCGCCGGTCTTGTAGCCGCGGGTCTGGCACATGTTGAAGGTTTCCATCACCACGCCCTGGCCGGCGAAGGCCGAGTCGCCGTGAATCAGCACCGGCAGCACGTCGTTGGTGGTGCGGTCATCGAACCGGCGCTGGCGCGCGCGCACCGAACCCTCGACCACCGGATCAACGATTTCGAGGTGCGACGGATTGAACGCGAGCGCCATGTGCATCGGCCCGGAATCGGTGTAGATGTCCGACGAAAAACCCTGGTGGTACTTGACGTCGTAGTTGTAGCGTTCGTTGAACTCGACCTTGCCCTCGAACTCGTCGAACAGGTCGCTCGGCATCTTGCCGAAGATATTGGTCAGCACGTTGAGTCGTCCGCGGTGCGCCATGCCGATAACGACCTCGTGGGTGCTGGTCACGCCGGCCTGCTGCACCACGCGGTCGAGGATCGGTATCAGCGACTCGCCGCCCTCGAGCGAAAATCGTTTCTGCCCGATGTAGCGCGTATGCAGGTATTTTTCCAGGTTCTCGGCGGCGATCACGCGATCGAGTATTCGATTGCGACGGCCCTCGCGGAAGCTGGGCCGGGCCAGCGAGGTCTCGAGCTGTACCTGCAGCCAGCGTTTGTGGGCGCGATCTTCCATGTGCATGTACTCGGAGCCGATCGTACCGCAGTAAGTCTGTTCCAGCCGTTCGATGATTTCGCGCAGCGGGGCGTCTTCCACGCCGAACAGGGAGCCGGTGTTGAACACGGTGTCGAGATCGGCCTCGGT
>JASJCI010000024.1 GCA_030066085.1 Gammaproteobacteria bacterium
GACCCCGCGGTCAAGCCGCGGGGTGACAGGTGTTAACAGTGCTGTAAAAAATTATTCCGGACAGCAGTGCGCTTGCGCGGGGATGACGGCCGGAACTCGAGCAAGAACTAGTTACAGCTCGAACAGTACGTCACTGCGAATGATGTACTTGCTGCCTTGCGTAATCCGCGTGGATGCGTGCACACAGTGCTGCGGGTGGCTGCCGTGCGGAAAGCACAGCGCGCCACCGAGCGGGGTGCGCACCTCGACGGCCGTCACCGCTTCGCCGAATCGCGCCGGGCGCGAAGGATCTGTTGCGCTGACCTGGAACTGCGTCGCGCCGCCGTCGTAGCCGTCACTCAGAAACAGCAAAATGGTCAGCTGGCTGTAGCGATCGGGGTAGGCGTTGGCCACCAGTTCGCCGTCGACAATTCGTGAACCCGGCCACGCGCCGTCGGTGTGCGGGCCGAAATAGTCGCCGACCTGGTAACGATAGAAGCGAAAGCGCGCGTTGATGCCGAGAGCCGGTCGCCCGGCAATCGGATCGACCTGGTCCGCGCAGCGTCGCCAGATGCGCGCGCAGGTTTGATCGTCGGCGATCCAGGTAAAGCTGTCGTTGTGGCGAATGTCGCGACCGAGCGACACCGCGGCATCGCCGAGGTAGCCGCAGGTTTCACCGAGCTCGACCAGCAACCGGCATTCTTCGGCAGCTAGCACGCCAAACAGCTGGAACGCGCCCGGTACGCCGGCGACATCGCTGCGGGTCACCACGCCCGGCGCGCTGTCGGCCAGTGCCGCCGGGTTATCCGCGCGGCAGGCCCAGGTCGGGATTTCTGGGTGCTCCGCGCCCGGTTCGCGCGCGATGACGTAAAAGTCCCGGGGAGTGAGATCGGTCATCGCGGCATCATACACCTTCGCGCGCGTCATGGCCGCTCGCTCGACCGACGTATCCCGAGCGAAGGCCCGCGCGGCTGACTTTATTCGCCTGCCGCGATGATCTCGGCGGCGCGCTCGGCCACCAGCATGACGGTGTTGTTGATATTGACCGTGACCATGCTCGGAAACACCGACGCATCGGCGATACGCAGGCCGGCGATGCCGCGTACCCGCAGGTCGGGGGTCACCACCGCGAGCGGATCGTCATGCTTGCCGATGCGGCAGGTGCCGCTCGGGTGGTAAACGGTCTCGCAGGTGTCGCGCAGGTAATCGGCCAGATCGGCGTCGCTGTCGGCTTGCGGACCCGGCAGGATTTCGCGCGCGATGTACCGCGCCAGGCAGGGAACGGCCGCGAGCCGGCGCGCGAAACGCAGCCCCGCGACCAGGATGCGCAGGTCGTAATCCTCGGGGTCGGAAAAATAGTTCAGGTCGATGTTGGGCGCGTCGTGGATCGAATTGCCCGTGAGGCTCAATCGTCCCCGGCTTTGCGGCCGCGCGACGTTGGGTGAAATCTTGAGCCCGTGCTCGACGCCGCCGAAATGGTCGACCCCGCTGTACTTGTCGCGCAGCGTCGGGATGAAGTGATACAGCACGTCGGGTGCCGGCGCGTCGGGGTCGACCCGGATCGTCGCCACCGCCTCGCAGGGCGTCCGCTCCCAGGCCGGCGGCGGGGCCAACATTTCACAGGCGATGTTGCCGGCCACGTGGTCGAGCAGGTTCTGGCCGACGCCCGGCAGATCGAGTACCGGCGGGATGCCGGCCCCTTGCAGTTCTTCACCCGGGCCGATACCCGACAGCATCAGCAACTGCGGCGTGTTGATCGCGCCCGCGCACAAAATGACTTCGCGGCGCGCCGTGATCCGGCCCTGATCGGTGTCGACACCGGCCACGCGTCCCTCGGTGATGAGGAGCGCGTTGGCGAGCGTCCCTGTCAATACCTGCAGGTTTGCGGGCAGGCGGTCGAGCGGGTGCAGGTAAGCGATCGAGGCGGATTGCCGCAGCGGTCCGTCGGCGTTCAGCGGGAACCAGCCGACACCGCTGGAGATCGTTTCGCGGTAGTTGATTTCCGCCAGGCCGCAGGCGATGCCGGCATCGATGAACGCGCGCCCGATCGCGTTGCCGGCCGGCGCAGCCTCGATATTGACCCGTTGCTCGAGACGACGCTGCGCGGACGCCAGCGCGGCCGCGTCCCAGCCGCTGGCACCCAGCATCACCCAGGCGTCGAAGTCCGACGCTGGCGGCAGCAGGAACGCGCAGTCGTTGTGATTGCCGCAGCCGCCCAGCATGCGCGCGCGATCGTAACGCATGGCATGGCGGGATGCGGCGGTCGCTCGCGCGAGGTAGCCCCAGTCGTAACTGTCGTCCTGTTCATCGAGCCGCGCCAGTTCGGTCGCGACCGGATCACCCTCGTCGGACGGACCGGCCTCGAGCAGCAGCACCCGGTCGCTACCGGCCTCGGCGAGCCGGCGTGCGAGGATACAGCCGGCAGAACCTCCACCGATGATCAGGTAGTCGCAGGCGCGTGGAATTTCCACCCGGCGTTTCCGGTCATGGCGGAAGAAATCATGCTAGAGTTGGGTCCGGTCGTGATCCAGGAAATCATTATGAGTCAGCCTGCCGGTAAAGCAATCGAAACCTCGAAACTGATCGAACACATTCCCTGCGAGCTCGACGATGGCTTTGCCGCGCGCGCGGCGATCGGCCTGATCGTGCTCGCGACCGACTACACCATCGAGCGCGAGTGGAGCCAGGCCTTTGGTGCGGTCGACGGGGTTGCGCTTTACCAGACCCGGATCCATAACGAAGACCGGATTACCCCCGAGAGCCTGCGCGCGATGGCGCCGCGGATTGCCGACAGCACCCGCTTGATCACGCCCGACACGCCGCTCGACGTGGTGGCCTACGGCTGTACCTCGGCGTCGATGGCAATCGGCGAAGACGGCGTATTCGACGCGATTCACGAGGTCCGTCCCGGAGTTGCCTGCACCACGCCGATTACCGCGGCCTTTGCCGCCTTCGGTGCTTTCGGCGCTCGCCGCATCGGCGTGCTCACGCCGTACCCGGCCGACGTCAATCGTATCGTCGGCGACTACATTACCGCGCGCGGTTTCGACGTGCCCGTGTTCGGTTCGTTCAATCTCGAGCGGGATACGCTGGTGGCGCGGATTACCCCGGCGTCGGTAGCCGGCGCGGTGCGCGAACTGCTGCGCCATGCGGACGTGGACGCGGTGTTCGTCTCCTGCACCTCGGTGCGCCTGCTTGCGCACTGCGCCGAGCTCGAACGCGAACTCGGAATACCGCTGACGTCGTCCAACCACGCCATGGCCTGGCACGCCCTGCGACTGGCCGGCATCGAGGACGATCTGGGTCGTTTCGGCAGCCTGTTTTCGAAATCCCTGCCGGCGACATGAATTTGCCCCGTACCCTGGCGGCCATGCTGTCGCTCGCGATTCCGCTGACGCTCAATGCCGCCGGGGTAGAACTCGAATATCTCGGCGAAAGCGAGGTCGACCTGGAAAATCCGCACGACCTCAAGCTGTCGCCGGACGGTCGCTACCTGATGGTTGCCGATGTTGGTAACGATCGCATCGTGATCCTCGATCCCGAAACGCTCGCATGGGTCGGGAGTTTCGGCGCCGATCACCAGGACGGTACCCACGATATCGATTTTGATGCCGCCGGGCGGGCCTACGTCGCCGATACCCACAACAGTCGCGTGACCGTATACGAACTGGACGGCGTCGAGGCGCGATTGGTCAGGCAGCTCGACCAAGACATTCGGGGTCCCGAAGGCGTGCTGGCGCACCCCAACGGCGATCTGTTCGTGGCCGGGGCCTGGTCGGGAAACCTGGTCGTGTACCGCAACGGACAGGTCGTTGCCGAACTAAGCGGCCTGTCGTCGCCGCACGATGTCGAACTGGCTGCCAACCGGTCCGACGTGTGGCTTGCCGACGCCGGCAACAGCCGCCTGCTGCGCCTGACCCCGTCGCTGGAAGTGCGCGAGGAACTCGAGCGGGCTGCCTACGATTTCAACGGCGTGCGCTACCTGGACCTGACCGCCGAGGGCATGATCGTCGCGGCCGACAAGAACAACCATGTCGTCAAGTTCATCGCTGCCGACCGCCGCCTTGTGCACGTGCTGGGTGACGGTGCGCCGGGCAAGGGCAAGTATCGTCTCAGAACGCCCGAGGGCGTCGAGATTCGGGACCGGATTTTGTGGATTTCGGATTCGGGAAACGACCGCGTGATCCGCTATCGTTTAGGGGGCAGCTAGTTGTTCCGGGGCCGGTCAACCCCGGATTCTGGCGGTTCGTTCGAGTCGCCCTTGCGCGGGCGCTCTGCAGTGACTTGCGTCAGGCGAAGATCTGCACCAGCAGGCCGGCAACGCCGATCATTACGGCCGCTTCGATGGCAAACATCTTGAACGGGATTTGCGGAGATTCCTTCAATAGCTCGATTTTAGCTTCCAGATAGTTCATAGTCCTTTAACTCGCTTTCGAAAATACTGGCCTTCGCGGCTCGTGTATGCAAAATGTGTATACATTGTAGCTCGTTGTATAGTATTCGCAAGCTTTTTATGTAAAATAGTACAGAACTTACTGTATTTTCTGCATTTTTTATCGAGAATCAGTTACAAGAATGGCCAAGGAAAAAATCATCAACATTCGCGTCGAGGCGGAGCTCAAGAAGCAGGCCAAGAAACTGGCGGAAAACGATGGCCGCAGCCTGTCGAACTGGATTCTCCGTCTCATCAAGTACGAAATCGAAAAATCCGGCGGCAATCCCGGCAAGAAAAGCGATTAAGTCGGCAAGTTGACGCCGTTCGCGCGCCAGCCGAGCCGTTGTCGACGCCAGATCGATGCTTTTATCCCGTTGTAGCCCGCGACGACCTTATTCAAGTTGTTGATATTGCGGCCGTTATTTTATTAACGGCGCCAAGTTCCAATTTACGGAAGTCCAAAACACGAACTGGCGCGTTATTTGCTATAAGTTACCTATTACAAGTTAGTAATCCAATGTTAACCGGCAGGGCATCACCCGTAGCGATATGAGGTGACGCATGAACAGGAAGCAAACACTAGTCTGGCGCTTGGCCGTGCTGGCGCTGATCGTCGGCCTGCTGCCACTCGGTTACCACCAGATCGATCAGCGTGATCGGGTCGATGTCGACGGTATGCTCGACGTATCGGTCTCGATTCGCACGACCTCGCACGTTACCGTCGATCGCTTCGGCGATTCGGTATGGGAAATCAACAACGGCTCCGGTTTCGTCGTCTCCAGTCGCGACTGCGAAATCTGGACCAACCATCATGTCGTCGCCGACGCCGCGCTGATCGAGGTCTATCCGCGCGGCTGGGATCGTACCGCCGGTATTACCGCGCGCGTAGTCAACTCGACGCCACGCTCCGACCTGGCAATCCTGCGGCTCGACGAGTGCCCGTTGTTGCCGCAGGCGAGGCTCGGCGATTCCTCGCTGGTCAGAACCGGTGATGAAACCTTTGCCGTCGGTAACCCGATGGGCCGTAACCCCGACTCGGTCAGCCGCGGCATTATCTCCCACACCCAGCGGTTTCGTGATACCAATATTCCTTACCTGCAGACCGATGCCGCGATCAACCCGGGCAATTCGGGTGGCGCGCTGTTCGATCGCGAGGGGCGCGTCATCGGCGTCAACACGGCGATCGATACCACGCGCAACGGCGGTGCCAATCTCGGCGTCGGTTTCGCCCTGCCGATCAACCGCGTGATGCAGGCCATAGCGCAGCTGCGCGAAGGCCCGCCGAGCTGGGGCGATGCCGGCATCGGTGAGATCGTCGCCAACCTGACCCCGGGCGAAGCCGAGGTGTTCAACGTGCCCGGCGGCAGGGCCGCACTGGTAGTTACACGCACGCCGGACAAGGGCCCGAGCGCGGGTAAACTGCAGGCGCACGACGTGATTTACGGCATCGGCTCCGCCGACGTGGTCGATCGCGACCAGGCACTGCGCCTGATCGGCCAGCACGACGCGGGTGCATCGGTCAGGCTCGCCCTGATTCGCGACGGACGCGAACAGCAAATCGACATTACCCTCGGCGAAGGCTGGCGCGGTGCCGCCGCGCCGGCGCCGGACGACTACGAGGGATACCTCGGCCTGGGACTCGAAATGTGGGCCGACCACGACGGCGATCGCGGCAACTTCAAGCATCCCGTGATCACCCGCGTGCACAGTCTCGGCCCCGCGCACCGGGCGCGGATATCGAGCTCGCAGAAGTCGGTGATCGTCAAGGGTCCCTACGTATTGCCGTACCTGCTCGACGTCAAGACCATCACCGGCATCGCCTACCGCGGGCACTACCACGCGGTCGAATCCGTCGAACAGGTCGAGGATTTCGCCGCGCGCGCCTACGAGGAGAACAAGCCCCTGTTACTCGAGATCGAGCTGTGGGCGCGCAAGAATCCGCGCGACACCGATGCCGGGCTGGTGCACGAAAGCACCGCGTTTTTCCGCGTCATGCCGGATCGCGCGCCGGTCGAGCATCCCGACCTGGACTACCCGCTGCATCTCGATGGCTACGTATCGAGTGTTTCCGGGCGCTACCAGGAGCGCCGGATCTAGCCGCATCGATCAATCCACCGGTGCGCCGCCTTCGGCGGTACGCCGGGCGACGAAATCGTCCAGCGCCTCGCGTATAGCCGGATCCATCGGCGGCGCCTCGAACTCGGCCAGAATCCGCTTCCAGATGCCGTTGGCGCGCTGGGTCGCGGTCAGCGACCCGTTTTCGGTCCACTGGCCGAAGTTACTCCAGTCCGATACCAGCGGCTCGTAGAAGGCGCTCTGGTAGCGTGTCATGGTGTGCTCGCAACCGAAAAAATGCCCGCCCGGGTCGACGCTGGCGATAGCATCGAAGGCGAGTTCGGGATCCGAGCTGTCGAGCGGGGTAAACATTTCGGCGAACATCTGCAGCATCTCGACGTCGAGGATGTACTTTTCCATCGATGCCGACAGGCCGCCCTCGAGCCAGCCGGCGGCGTGAATCATCAGGTTGACGCCACCGAGGATACTGCCCCAGGCTGACATCAGGAATTCATACACGGACTGCTCGTCCGGTGCATTCGACGCGGTCGCCGCCGAGCCGCGCCAGGGCAGGGCGACATGTCTTGCCAGCTGACCCGCGCCGAACGCGGCCTGCACGAACTCGGGTGTGCCGAACGCGGGCGAGCCCGATTTCATGTCGACGTTGGAGGTAAACGAACCATACATGACCGGTGCCCCCGGACGCACCAGTTGCGACAGGGTCACGCCGGCCAGTGCCTCGGCATGCTGCAGTACCAGCGCACCAGGCATGGTGACCGGCGCCATCGCGCCGGCGAGCGTGAACGGCGTGATAATCGCCATCTGTCCCGCGCGCGCGAAATCGATGATGCCCTGGCACATGGGCACGTCGAGCTGACGCGGTGAATTGGTGTTGATAACCGTGTAGCAGCAGGCAGCCGCCTCGAACTGCGCGACGTCGAGCCCGCGCGCGAGCCGGGTCATCTCGAACGCGTCCGCGACCTGCGCACTGCCGCGCGCAAAAATGAAGTGCGGCTTGTCCGACAGCGAAACCTGGGCGTCGGTAGTAGCGTAATGGCGCAGGTGTACGGGTACGTCCTGCGGTTCGACGTTGGGTGACTGCACGTGCATCACGTCGAAGTGTTGCGACAGCCGGATGATGTTGCGCGTGTCCTCGATGGTGCCGGGTCGCTTACCGCGATCGAGGTCGGTAATGTGCGGCGCGCCGCCAACGCAGCAAAAGGCAACGTGATCACCGCCGAGGGTGACGTCATATGCGGGTTCGGCACCGCGCAGCACAAATTCGGAGGGCGCGCTTGCCAGCGCCGCTGCCACCATGCCCGGCGCGATTCTGACCATTTGCGATGATTCGTCGACCTCGGCGCCACCCTGGCGAAAAACATCGCGCGCTTGCGCGTTCAATACCTTTATACCCAGTTCTTCGATTACGCGCAGCGCGGTCTCGTGTATGTGCTCGACGCGATCTTCGCTGAACGCGGGTTGGCGCAACAGGCCGTTACGCAGGTTGCGGTAGTCTACGTTGCGTGCCGGCGCTGTCGGCGCGCTGCCCGGCTGGCGCCGGCTGCGTCTGCGACGATTCATGGGGTCTGTGCTCCGTGGTGCTTGCTGATGTACTCGACGAATTCCCGGCAACGCCGGGGATCGGGGCGACGACCGGTAAAACTTTCGAAGTAGGCCTCGGTGTAAGCCAGCCTTTGTTCGAGCGGTTCGTGAACTTCGAGCGCATAAAAGCCGATTTGCGAAAAATAGAGTACACGCGCGCGAATCAGTGCGTCGGTCGACGCGTAGTCGTAGCGAGCGAAAAAATCCCGCAGTGCGTCGATGCGCTCGGCATCGGCGTCATCTACCCGTGCGCGGATCCCCGGTGAACGTCGGGCCCACTCGCGCAGCGCGAGATCGAGGCGGGGGTCGAAACGCGCGCTGTCGATACACAGCTCGAATACATTGAAGATGCCCTGTTCCAGGCTGTCCGCGTCACGTACCGCGGTCGTGAATGCCGGCGTGTTCTTGCGTTGCCAGAAATCCACCAGCGCGTCGATCAGGTCCTTGCGATTGTCGAAATGCCAGTAGAAGCTGCCGCGGGTGACCTGCAGGTCATCCGCGAGGCGGGTTATGCGGACCGCGTCTATACCCTCGGCGACGAACAGGTCGAGCGCGCGGCGCAACCAGTCAAGGCGCTGCAGGGCCTTGCGTTCGCTGCCTTGCTGGCTGCGTTCGGCGGCCGAAATCAGTAGCTGGGAGTCGGGCATGGCATTCCATACATATATGTACGCGAAAATATACAGGACTGTATGCAAAGCACAAGCCGTCGGTTTGCGGGGGGTGGTTACGGGCCACTGTTGCCGGGCCGGGCTACCGCCAATGAATGACCGGCGCGACCCGGAAGCGCGCGGCGGAAGCGGAAACCTGTGCGCACGCGGCGAGCCGCTGTCGCGGATAAGAGGTTCGTCGTTAGCTGGCGGGACTTCGCCTGTTTATGTCCCGGTTGGGCGCCAGGCGGTGACCCGGGGTAGCCGTCGGGACCCGCTGCACGCGGCATAAAAAGTCAGCCCGCGGGTACCGATTCGGGGACGCAAACCAGTATACTGGTCGAATTCCGAGCAAGCGTTTCGTACCCTTGACCGATTCCATGGCTGCCACTGTCGAGGCCCCGGGCCTCCGCTACGCCCACGGCGTGATCCTGGTCCTGATGGCCGGGGTCTTCTGGTCGTCGATGGGTATCGGTATTCGCCTGATCGAGCAGGCCAACGTCTGGCAGATCCTGTTTTATCGCTCGATCGCGCTGGCGCTGTTCCTGTTTACCGTGATCAGCCTGCGCTCGGGCTGGAAGCCCCTGGCAACGATACGGCGAGCCGGGCTGGCCGGTGCCATCGGCGGCCTGTCGCTGGTCGCGGCCTTCGCGGGCGGGATCTACGCGTTGCAGACGACCACGGTGGCCAACGCCATGTTCCTGTTCGCGTCCGCGCCGTTCATGGCCGCGCTGTTCGGCTGGATCGTGCTGCGCGAATCGGTACGCCGCGCAACCTGGATCGCGATGGGCTTCGCCCTCGCCGGGGTAGCCGTCATGGTAATCAACGGCATCAGTCTCGGGCGCGCGGCAGGTAACCTCAGCGCGCTGTTTTCGGCGTTCGGGTTCGCCGTGTTCACGATTACGCTGCGCTGGGGCAGGCTCGAGGATATGATGCCGGCGGTGTTTCTTGCCGGCGTATTCGCGATCCTGATCTCGGGCACCGTTTGCCTGTCCGCCGGCTACGATTTCGAGATACCGGCCAACGATATCGGTATCGCGCTGGCGATGGGCGTGTTCCAGGTTGGCCTCGGCCTGACGATCTTTACCATCGGCTCGCGCGTCGTGCCGGCGGCGGAGCTGGCGCTGCTGTCGATGACCGAGGTCGTCCTCGGGCCCCTGTGGACCTGGCTGTTTATCGGCGAGACCGCGAGCCCGCTGACGCTGCTCGGCGGCGCCGTACTGATGCTCGCGATCGCGGGCAACGCCCTGAGCGGTTTACGCCGCAAACCCATACCGGTGATCTAGATGAGTAACCACCTGTTCGATGCCCTGCTGGGATCGCATGCGCAAGATTCGCGCTGCCTGGTCCGACTGCCATCCGGCGCGACCCTGAGCCGGGCCGATTTGTATACCCTGAGTGGACGTTACGCGAACCTGCTGATCGAACGCGGCGTCGCAGCCGGCGATCGGGTCGCGGTACAGGTCGACAAGTCGCCCGAAGCCGTTGCCCTCTACCTCGCCACGGTGCGAGCCGGCGGGGTATTCCTGCCGCTCAATACCGCCTATACCGGTAAGGAAATCGAGTATTTCATCGACGATGCCGAGCCCACCCTGTTCGTCTGCGATCCGACGCGCGCAAGCGAATTCGATAACCTGCAGACCACGGTGCTGTCGCTCGATGCCGCCGGTGGCGGCAGTTTCACCGCTGCCGCGGATACGCTGGGCGCTGAATTCGATACTGTCGCGCGCGCGCCTGACGACCTGGCCGCGATTCTCTACACCTCCGGCACCACCGGCCTGTCCAAGGGCGCGATGCTGAGTCACGACAACCTGCTGTCCAACGCTCTGACGCTGGTCGACTACTGGGGTTTCGAACAGGACGACGTGTTGCTGCACGCGCTGCCGATATTCCATACCCACGGCTTGTTCGTCGCCACCAATGTCGTGCTGCTGGCCGGGGCATCGATGATCTTTCTGCCGCGCTTCGACCTGGAAGCGATGATCACCCAGCTGCCGCGAGCCACCGCGCTGATGGGCGTGCCGACTTTCTACACCCGCTTGCTGGCCGACGCGCGCTTCGACCGCGAGCTGGTGGCGCACATGCGCCTGTTCATATCCGGCAGCGCTCCGCTGCTCGCCGAAACCCACGTCGAGTTCGAAAGCCGCACCGGCCACCGGATCCTGGAACGCTACGGCATGACCGAAACCAACATGAACACGTCGAATCCCTACCACGGCGAGCGTCGCGCCGGCACGGTCGGCCTGCCATTACCCGGGGTCGATATCCGGATTACCGATGCCGAAAGCGGTGCATCACTGGCAGCCGGTGAAACCGGCATGGTCGAGGTGCGCGGCCCCAACGTGTTCCGGGGATACTGGCGCAAACCGGAAAAAACCGCGCAGGAATTTCGTGCCGACGGCTTTTTCGTCACCGGCGACATGGGCGTGATCGACGCCGACGGCTACCTGCAGATCGTCGGCCGCGAAAAGGACCTGATCATTTCCGGCGGTTACAATATCTATCCCAAGCAGATCGAGACCGAGATCGATGCACTCGACGGCGTGGTCGAATCGGCGGTATTCGGCGCGGCCGACCCGGATCTCGGCGAAATCGTCGTTGCCGCGGTGGTCACCGAGGCCGGCGCCGCGCTCGACGCCGACGCCATCATCGACGCCATCCGGCCTTCGCTGGCGCGCTTCAAGCTGCCGCGGCGGGTCGAGTTCGTCGCAGAGTTACCGCGCAACGCGATGGGCAAGGTCCAGAAAAATCTGCTGAGAGAACGTTATGGATGAATTGATCGGTTACAGCGCAACCCGCGTGGTGGAACTGCTGCGCGGCGGGGAGATCTCGGTCGACGATACGCTTGCCGCGCTGGCGGCGCGCATCGCCGAGGTCGACGGCGAAGTCAACGCGTTGCCGGTTCATTGTTTCGAGCGCGCGCATGCCAGGGCGCGCGAAATCGACGCGCGCAACAGTACGCTGGCCGGCCTGCCGGTTGCGATCAAGGATCTGAACGACGTGGCCGGGGTACCGACCTCCTCGGGTTGCCCGGCCTACAAGGATTACGTTCCCGCCGAGTCCGACCTGACGGTGGCGCGCATCGAAGTCAGCGGCGGCGTGGTCTACGCCAAGTCCAACACGCCTGAATTCGGCAGCGGTGCGAACACCTTCAACGAGGTCTTCGGCGCAACCCGCAATCCCTACGATTTGACGCGCACGGTTGGCGGCTCGTCGGGCGGTGCGGCCGCCGCGCTCGCCACCGGTATGGCCTGGCTGGCGCAGGGTTCAGATCTCGGCGGTTCGCTGCGCACGCCAGCGTCGTTTTGCGGCGTCTCCAGCCTGCGGCCGTCACCGGGCCTGTTTGCGCGCGGCGGCAGCCAGCCGCACGAGGTTTACGCGCAAAACGGGCCGATGGCGCGCGACCTCGCGGATCTCGCACTGTTCGCCGATGCCATGGCCGGACCCAGCAGCCTGGCCGGGCTGAGCAAGCCGCATGGCGGGGACGAGTTTCGCCGCGCCGCGGCCGCTGCGCGCAAACCGCTGCGGGTCGCGGTCAGCCCCGACCTCGGCATCGCCGATACCTCGGACGAGGTGCGCGCACTGTTCGCCGCCGTGGTCGAAAAACTGGCCGGCGACGGCATCGGGGTCGAGCACGGCCAGCCCGAGCTGGAAGCTTCGCATCGCGCTTTCGACGTGCTGCGCGGGCTCGGCTACGCGATCGATTTCGAATCCGGGTTCGACGATATTCGCGATCGAATCAAGCCGGAAAACGTCTGGAATATCGAGTTCGGCCTGGGTCTCGACGCGGCCCGGATTCGCGCCGGGCTGGCGGCCCAGGGCGAGGTATTCGCCGCCGCCAGTCGGTTCATGCAGGACTTCGACCTGCTGGTCTGTCCCGCCGCGATCGTGACGCCGTTCCCGGTGGAGGAACGCTATGTCGGCTACGGCGCCGGCTTGCCCTGGTCGGAATACTATCGCTGGCTCGCGATCGTGTACGCGATTACCGTGACCACGCTGCCGGTCATCACGCTGCCGTTCGGCAGGACCGCCGAGGGCTTGCCTTTCGGGGTCCAGCTGATCGGCAAGCCGCATGGCGAGTGCGAACTGTTCGCCTTCGCGGCACATCTCGAGCAGCTGTTCGGCTGGGATCCTGCCCCGCGCGACCCGGTCCGGCGCTGATGTCGCCGGCGGCGCCCGCATGAGCAACGGCACGAACGATATCTCGACCGGGTTGATCGACGTCGACGATTCGCTGCTGGTCATCATCGATGTGCAGGACTATTTCCTCGACAAGTACGAGGCGGCGCGCGCGCGGGACGTGGTTGCGCGCATTGCCTGGCTGCTGCAGGTGGCCGGCGCGCTCGGCGTGCCGGTGGTTGCGATGGGCGAGGACATTCCGGCCACCGGCGAGCTGACCGCGCGTATCGCGCGGGCGCTGCTGCCCGGCACCGAGATCTACAGCAAGGATGCGTTCGGCCTTGCCGACAATCCCGCTATCCTCGGCGCGATCGAGGCGACCGGCCGTCGCACCGCGGTGCTGGTCGGCATGGAAACCGATGTCTGCGTGGCGCATTCGGCGCTCGGTTTGCTGCAGCGGGGTTACCGGGTGGCGGTGCCGAAGGACGCGGTACTGACTAGCGCGGACGAGCAGGATATCGGTCTTGCACGGATGCGGGATGCCGGTGCTTTGATTAGCGCGGTCAAGCCGCTGTACTACGAGTGGCTGCGCACGGTCGAAAACGCCAAACGCCTGGCGCGCGAATACCCCGGGCTGGAAGCCGGGCTGCCAGCGTCCATGGTGCTGTAAGGATCAGATCGACGGCCCCATCTCGAGTCGACTGCCGTCACTGAAGCGCGCGAGGCGAAATCTCGACAGGTCGTAGTTGACCCGCTTGCCCTGCATCAGGTCGGCCATGACCCGGCCCGCGCCGGGACCGATACCGAAGCCGTGGCCGCTGAAACCGGTGGAGATGTAAAGGCCGTCGATCGCTGGCGCGCGATCCAGCACGGGTACGACATCGGGCAGGGCGTCGATCATGCCGGACCAGGTCGCGGCGATGTCGACTGCGGCAAACGCCGGTACCCGGTCTGCCAGGCGTGCGCGAATGCGGGCCGCGGTTTTGGCGCTCGGTTGCGGATCGAGCACGCGCGTGGCGGTGAAGTCGCGCCCGGCCCTGGCTTCGGGCCAGCGCAGTTTCAGTTTACCCAGCGAAGCGCGCACCAGGGGCAGAAAATCCCTGACGAACCCGAGCTGTCCCAGGGTCGGGAAAATCTCGAGGTAGTCGGTACAGGCAATGGAATAACCGCCGTCGAGACGACGGCGAAAGGCAACCTGGCTGCCGGAGGCATTACCCTCGAAAATCGATGGCATCGGCGCGGTACGGGCAACGCTGGCCTTGACCGTCAGCTGGGGCAGGCGAATGCCGCAGGCAGCGAGCACAAAGGTCGACCAGGCCCCGGCAGCCACCAGTACCGCGTCGGCCCTGACCGCTCCGGCCTCGGTGACGACCTCGTCGACCGCAGCATTGCGGGTGACGATTTCGAGAACGGCGCAATGCTCGCGAACATCCACCCCGCGCTGGCCGAGCCTGCGCGCCATCGCCGGTACCGCCAGTGACGGCTCGGCGCGGCCGTCGTCGGGGGTATACAGGCCGCTTTGCCAGCGCGGCGGACAGTCCTTGACGAGGTCCTCCAGCTGTTTGCGGCCGAGTCGCGTGGTTTCGAGGCCGTAGGCCGGCGCGAAGGACATGAAGCGGTCGTTGCGCGCCATGTCGGCATCGTTTTCGCACAGGTACAGGCTGCCGTGGCGACGAAAGCCGATATCCTCATCCAGATCGTCAGCGATCTCCTGCCAGCGTTGCAGGCTTTCCATCACGATCGGCAGCTCGGACTGGTCGCGACCCTGCTGGCGGATCCAGCCCCAGTTGCGGCTGGACTGTTCGCCCGCGACCGTGCCTTTTTCGCAGACCAGCACCCTGAAGCCGGCCCGCTCGAGGAACCAGGCGGCGGAGATGCCGGCAACGCCGGCACCGATTACCACGACGTCGACGCTTTTTGGCAAGGGGTTTGCGGGCATGTTCTGACTACCTCGGTCTGACGCGGGCATGATACGACGATTTGGCGACGTTTGCGCTGTGCTCGGCGCGTGCCCCGAGGGCCTTGCTACTGCGGTTGCAGGCGCACGACCGCGTCGGCGGCAGCGGCACCGTGTCCGGCGCCGCGCAGCAGCAGCGGATTGATCTCGACCTCGACGATGTCATTGCGCGTCAGCACCAGTTCGGCAAGTGCCTCGATGGCCGCCACGGCCGCGTCGATATCGGCCGCCGCGCCGCCGCGCAGGCCGGCCAGTAACGGGTACAATCTCAGGCTGCCGAGCGCATCGTGAATGGCTTGCGTGTCGCAGGGCAGCAGCAGGGTTACCGAATCGCGCAATACCTCGACCGCGATGCCGCCAATCGCGAGCGTCAATACGAGGCCGACCGAGTCGATCCGCCGCAGGCCGATCAACAGCTCGGCGACGCCGCCGTGAATGGTTTCCTCGATCAACAGGCCGCTGACCTCGATCGACTGCCGCTCGAGATTGGCGAGCATTTGCTCGCGCGCGAATCGCAGCAGGTCGGCATCGGCCAGGTTCAGGCTGACCGCGCCGATGTCCGACTTGTGCGCCAGCGCAGGATCGCAGGCTTTCAGCACCACGGGGTAGCGCAGTCCCGCGGGTGCGTCCGCAGCGAAATCCCAGCGAACGCCGAACGGCACCTCGATGCCGGCCGTTGCCAGCAGCGCCTTGGCGTCGGCCTCGTCGAGGCTCACGCTCGCGCTGCCCGCAGGCGGGGGCGGAGCCGGCAGTAGCAGGTTGTGCGCGTCGAGTCGCTTGCGCCGCCGATGCCATTCGAGCGCATGCGCGATCGCGGCGAATCCCTCGCGGTACCCCTGCAGCGGCGCCACGCCGAGGTCGATCAGCAGTTCGCGCGCGGGTCGTGGCAAACCCTCGGTAACCGGCGCGACGAATGCCGCAGGCAGCCCGGCACTGGCTGCCGCCTCGGCGAAAACCCGCGCCGAGCGATACCAGCTTTCGTCGTCCCAGGTAGCGGGCGCCGGGAACGACATGATCTGCAGTGCCAGGTCGTAATCGTCCTGCAGAAAGCATTCGAACAGCTCGCGCTGACGCGCATCGGGCCAGAATTGCGCGGTCGCGATGTCGAGCGGATTGGCGGCCGCGTTGAAGTCGTGCAGCAGTGGCTTGAGCTCGCCGCGCGTGCGTTCGCTACTTTGCGGCAGAACCAGGCCGAAGCGCTCGGCAAAATCGGCACCGATCACCGCGTAGGTGCCCGAACTGGTGGCCAGTGCCGTGCGGGGACCACGCGGCGCGGCGGCTACGGTCAGCATCTTGAGCGTTTCCAGCGCCTCGCTGGTCGATTCGACCTCGACGAAACCCAGGCGCCGGAACAGCGCGGACGCGATCTCGGCATCCCCGGCCAGCGACGCGGTATGCGAACGCGCGGCGCGCTCGCCGGCGTGCGAGCGGCCGGCCTTGATGACCACCACCGGGATTCCCCGGCGATGGGCCTTAAGCGCGCATTGCGACAGGCGCTGGACGTCGCGCAAACCCTCGATATGCAGGTTGACCGCGCTGACCCGCTCGTCGTCGAGCACTACCTCGAGTAATTCGGCGATGCTGACGTTGGCCTGGTTGCCGAGTCCGGCGAGATACGCAACCGGCAGCGAGCGGTCGGCATTGCTGATATCGGCCAGCCAGGCGCCGCCGTTGGACAGTACGGCTACCCCGCGGGCATGATCGCAGTCGCCGAAGTGATCGAGCATGAGGCCGACGCCATCGAGAAAATTGGCGACGCCGGGACAATTGGGGCCGAGAAAAGGCATGTCGCCGGCCGCGGCGGAGAGTTCGGCTTCCAGTTCACGACCGTTGTCGCCCGCCTCGCTGAAACCCGAGCTGTTGATCACCGCGGCGCCGACGCCGGCCTCGGCCAGGTCGCGCACCGCGTCGACCACGACGCTGGCCGGCACCGCGACGAAGGCCACGTCCGGCGCGCGCGCGAGCTCCGCCGCGCTCGCCACGCAGGCAATGCCGGCGAGCTCGTCGCGACGCGGGTGGATAACGTGGTAATCGCCGTCGAAACCCAGCGCCCGACTGTAGGCGATCGCGGGTTCGAGGGCGCTGCCGCCGACGAACGCGATACTGCGCGGGTCGAACAGGCGCTGCAGGCGCTGATAGCGATCGTTGCTGCTCACGTGGCGATCTCCGCCGGGACGGCGCGGGTCAGGTGTCTGCCCTTTTTAGCATAAATTGCCGCTGAATGACGCCTATCGTCAGCAGCAGGTAGGCAATGGCGAGCATGTAGGGTAATCCCTGCGGACCGAAGCCGGTCATGGCCCAGCCGCCGGACACGGATCCGCACAGCGCGCCGAGTCCGAACATGACCGAAAAGGAGGCCGAACCGCTGACCAGCTCGGTGCCGCTGAAGCGATTGCCGAGCGACGTCAGCGAGACCGTGTAAACGCCGTAACCGGTTGTGCCGAGCACGATCAGCAACAGCCACATGGCCCAGCTGCCGTTGCTCGCCGGCAACAGCACGAGGCAGGTCATGGTAATCACCGCCAGCCCGGCGATCATCCGGCGATGACTGTAGCGATCCGCGAGCCAGCCGATCGGAAACTGCAGCACCGTGTTGCCGAGCACCATCGCCGTCAGCAGGTTGGCCGAGGTCGAGACGTCGAGCCCGATCTTGATGCCGTACACCGGGATCAGTGACAGCGTCGCGGCGTCGAAGATCGCCATGACGCCGACCGCCGCGATCAGCAGCGGTGCCCTGGGCGCGAAAGTCAGGATGCTCGAGGGCGGCGTTTCCTCGGGATCGGCCTCGCTATGGTCGCGCACGAACAGGAAGGGCAGGGCGCCGAGTGCGAGCACTACCGCGCCGATCGCAAACGGCAGCCAGCCCTCGATACCGATGAAGCTGATCAATAGCGGCCCCGCGCCAAAGCTGGCGGCAAGAATTGCCGAGTAAATGGCGACGATCTTGCCGCGGTTCCGGTCGCCTGCGGCGCCGACGATCCAGGATTCGCTGAGCACGAACAGGGTGGAAATCGACATCCCCTGTATCAGCCGCAGCAGGAACCAGGCTGGCAGGTTGTCGAACACCTTGTACCCGATTGCGATCGCGGCGCTGACCATCGCCGCCACGATCGCGACCCGGCTCGCACCGAAGCGCCTGGCGGCATAGGGGATCACGGGTGAGAACAGCAGGATACCGATCGGCATCATTGCCGAGTTCATGCCGATCATATCGCTGGACACGCCGCGTGATTCGAGTATCAGTGACAGCAGCGGGTAAGTCATGCCGAAGGCGAAACCGAACACCGTGATTGCCGCGCAGGCGGCTACCAGGGTGCGCATATCGGTCGGAGCGGGCTGGCTCATGCGCCGATGGTAACCCAGCAACCCGATAGCGGGTATGAAACTTTTTCATTGCCGAACCGTTCCCTTGTTTTTCGATCCGTCCTAATATTCGGGGATCAGTTATTGGCGGAGTAGAGATATGCCAGCAACCGTTACCGTGGACCTCCGCAGCGACACCGTCACCCGCCCCGGCGAGGCGATGTACGCCGCCATGATGGCCGCCGAGGTCGGCGACGATGTTTATGGCGAAGACGTGACGATCAACCGTCTCGAAGCCACCGCGGCGCGTTTGCTCGGCAAGGAAGCAGGCCTGTATCTCAGCAGCGCGACCCAGGCCAACCTGGTGGCGATGCTGGTGCACAATGCCCGTGGTGACGAGATCCTGGTCGGTCGCGACTACCACGTGTCCCGTAACGAGGCGGGCGGTGCCTCGGTACTCGGTGGAGTCGTGCTCGAAACCCTGCCGACCGACGAGCGCGGCGCGCTGTCGGTTGAACAGGTGCTCGACGCGATCAAGGAAGACGATCCCCACCAGCCGATCACGCGCACGCTGTCGCTGGAGAATACCGTGTCCGGCCGGGTACAGGATCCGCAACTGCACGCGCGCCTGGCAGCGGCCGCGCGCGAACACGGCTTGCGCGTGCACCTCGACGGCGCCCGCCTGATGAACGCGGCGGTGGCGCTCGGTCGGCCCGCGGCCGAAATCGTGGCGCCGTTCGACAGCGTCATGTTGTGTCTGTCCAAGGGACTCGGCGCGCCGGTTGGCGCGATGCTCTGCGGCGACGCCGGGTTTATCCAGCGCGCGCGCCGCCAGCGCAAGATACTCGGCGGTGGCATGCGCCAGGCCGGCGTGATAGCCGCCGGCGGTCTGTACGCGCTGGAAAACAACGTCGATCGTCTCGCCGAGGATCACGCACGCGCCGTGCGCCTGGCCGAGGGCCTGCGCGCGCTGGAACGTTTCCCGGTGTTCCAGGAAACCAACATGGTGTTCATCGAGCCTGGTGCGGACGAGGCCGGCGAACTCGTCTCCTTCCTGCGCGAGTGCGGGATCGAGGTCGGCTCACCCTATGCCGAGATGCGCCTGGTCACTCACCTGGATGTCGACGACGAGGGTATCGAGCAGGCGATCGGCGCCTTCGATTCGTTTTACCGGAGGAACGCGGCATGAGCGCAAATCCTGTCGAACATCTGCTGTTCGCGGACGAGTGGAGCGATGTGCGCCGGCTGCAGGAAATGCCGGAAATCGACTTCGACCGCATGATGCGCTACCGGGTCGAACGACTCCGCCAGCAGCTGCGCGAGCACGACGCGGCCTTCTGTATCCTGGTCAACCCGATCAGCCTGCGCTACGCGGTCGATTACCGCAGCTACCTGCTGTTCCAGTCGCATATTCCGCAGATCTACCTGTTCGTTCCGCAGGAAGGGCCGCTGGTGGTTTACGGCTGTTATTACCAGTTGCCGGGGGTGGAAGATTTTCGCCCGGGCCGGCCGCATGCCTTTTTCGATGGCGGCACCAACATCGACGAGGCCGCGCGCGGACTGGCGGACGACGTGGTCGAGTACCTCGCCGAGATCGGCAGCAGTAACCGCCGGGTGGCGGTGGAATACGTCAATCCGTCGGTGACCCAGGCGCTGGAGGCGCGCGGTGTAGAGGTCATCGACGGGGTCCGCATTTCCGAACTCGCCCGCGTGATCAAGTCCGAGGACGAGATCGCCTGCATGCGCTGGGCGGTGGCGGTCGGCGAACACGGCGCCCACATGATGAAACAGGCGCTGCGTCCCGGGGTGACCGAACTGCAGCTGTTCGGATTGCTGAATTACACCAACATCGCCAACAACGGCGACTGGCACGAGGGTCGCATGCTGGCCTCCGGTCCGCGCATCAACCCGTGGCTGCAGGAAGCCAGCGACCGCCGGGTCGAGTCCGGTGACCTGGTCGGTTTCGATACCGACATGGTCGGGCCTTTCGGTTATTTCGTCGACCTGTCGCGCACTTTCCACTGCGGGCCGGCCAAACCCACCCGGCGGCAGAAGCAGATTTACCGCATGGCGGTGGACGAGATCGAGCATAACCTCAAGCTGGTACGCCCGGGTATGACGCTGTTCGAAATGCAGGACCAGGCATACCCGATCCCGGAAGAATGCCGCGATAATGCCTACGTCTGCATGATGCACGCGGTCGGCATGTGCGACGAGTATCCGCAGGTGCGCCAGGGTTTTCGCCAGCGCAACGCCTACGACTGTACGCTCGAAGCCGGCATGGTGGTCTGCATCGAGAGTTACATGGGGCCCAGGGGCGAACGCGACGGCGTCAAGATCGAGCAGCAGGTGCTGATCACCGACGACGGTTACGAGTTGCTGACGCAGTTTCCGTACGAGGAATCCCTGCTGGACTGACCTGGCGATGCGCCTGATCGAGCTGGTCGAGCGTTATGCCCGCGAACCGCAGCATCGCAGCGGCACCGACGCGGAAAAGCGCACGCGCGACTGGCTGGTATCCGAACTCGAGGCCCGCAGCCTCGCCACCAGCCTGGCGGGGTTCGAGTTTTCCCGTTTTGACGCGGACTGGTCATTGTCACTCGATGATCGCTTCGTCGAGGCACTGCCGTTGTTCTATTGCGCCGAGGGTGAATTCGATCTTGCCGGCGCCGGCCTGTACCGCCTGCAGCCCGATCACTGGAACGAAGCCTCGACCCTGGCCCGCATCGAAGCCATGGTCGAAACCGAACGACGGCGCGGGGGGGCGGGGCTGGCGCTCGCGACCGAATCAGCCGACGGCCGGGTGAGCGCGATCAATGTTGCCAGCGACTATCACCCGGATTTTCCGATACTCCTGTTTGGCGTACGTGACTGGGAGGAGGCTGCCGCTGTCGGCGGCTCGCTGCGCGCGCGGCGACAAACTTCCGCATCCGCATCCATAGTCGCCCGTGGCGCTGACTCGCCGCAGCTGGTCCTGGTGACGTCCTATACCGGCTGGTTTGGCTGTGCCGCCGAGCGCGGTGCCGGTCTTGCGATCCTGCTGGGCCTGGTTTCGCGCCTCGCCGATCGAATCGGTCTCGCGGTCGTGGTGACCTCCGGGCATGAGCATCATCACCTGGGCGGCACGGCGGTGCGGGCGCAGGAATCCTTTGCGGCCGGAATCCCGGTGCTGCATCTCGGTTCCTGTATTGCGTCGACTGAAGGATCCTGCCGCGTTACCCACAACCTCGCTGCGGACGAGCCGGCCAGCTGGTTCAGTGGGCAGCGCTTCGAACTGCGTCGATTGCCGCTCGGCGCCTCTCCCGTGGAATGGGCCGGGGAAGCCGCCGACTGGATCGACGGCCAGCGCCCGGTGTTGTCGCTGTCAGGCATCGACCAGCACTTTCATACCCCCGCGGATACCGCTGACAAGCTCGATCCGGCGGAGCTCGAAACAACCCTCGCGGCCTGCGAGCGCGCGGCGATGGCGATTTTCGCCGCCGGGACTGATACCATAACGCGGCAAAGCTGACCGGAGGGGAGCGTAATGCCCGGATTTGATCTCGACGAGTTCGTGCTGCAACTGCGCGCGGCCGCGCGCGAGGACGACGCGCCGAAACGCGTGCGTGCACTGATGACCGAGGCTTTCCGCGATGTCGACGCGGTGCGCGGCGCGATGTCCGGGTTTTCCGGCGAGGAAGAAGTCCTGTTCGAGGACGACAGAGTATCGATCTGGTACTGCGGTTTCGATCCGCACAAACACGTACCGCCGCACGATCACCAGACCATCGCAACCATCGGTGTCTATGACGGCGTCGAGAACAACCATTTCTACCTCGCCGGCGATAACGGTCTCGAGCACAAGAGCACTCGGCGGGTCGAGCCCGGTGACGTGATCGCGATCGGGCCGAACGCAATCCACTCGGTGGAAACCGCCGACGAGCGGGTCAGCTACGCCATTCACGTCTACCTCGCGCCGCTGACCACGATCGAGCGCTCGCTGTTCGACTGGGACAGCGGCGCGGCAATGCCGTTCAACGATGACAATTACGCGCGGCTCGAACGCTCATCGGTCAAGTAAACCCAGCGGGAAGCGGTAACAAAATGAAAAACCCGATCGACGACCGGCCGTTCCGGTTTTACGACAATCGCCAGAAATATCTCGCCTTCGTCAATACCTGCAACGAAAAGTGGAAGGTGGCGGAGCGCGCGGTGCAGGAACTGGCGCACATTCGCCCGCAACCGCCGGCGCTGCGGTTGTACGATGCGGGTGTCGGCGACGGTACCGTACTCAGCCACCTGATGCGCGCGCTGCACCGACGTTACCCGACCATCCCGTTTTTCATCGTCGGCAAGGAGATCAGCCTCGAGGACGTGCGCCTGACGCTGGAGAAACTGCCCGATCGTTTCATCGAGCATCCCGCCAGCGTGATCGTCGTGACCAACCTCTACTACGCCGAATCGCCGTGGCTGATGCCCAACGACGTCAACAAGGCGGCCGCGCTCAACTGGATGGAGGTTGGCCTGCAGGGTTCGTCGGCGCACGAGTTCGGTGAACAGCTGCGCGGCCTCGACGCCGACCTGGTCGACGGCTGGCAGGTCAAGGCCAGCGAAAAGTCGGGCAACCCGATGTACGTGCGCCCGTCGGTGCTCGTCATGTTCCGCGAGGACCACCGCTTTCTGCTCGATGACGTGATCCCGCGCCGCGGCCAGGCGGCTGGCGGCGATTACGACCTGGTGCTGGCGTCGCAGCCCTGGCGCGCGCGCATGAACGCCGATTTCAAGGTACGGCACGTCCTGTCGCCCCTCACGCGCAGCCTGCGCCCGGGCGGTCGACTGCTGACGGTGCAGTCCTGGGGTAACGACCCCGGGCTGGAACTGGTCCAGCGCATCTGGCCCGAGGAAGATCCGTTCCGGGTCGATCGCCATGAACTCGTGAAAACCCTGAAAGCGAGTCTCGGCAAGGCCGCGCAGAATTATAATTTCAACGCCGGCAGTGACGACAAGGCCGTATTCCGTTACCGCATGCACACGCTGCCGACCGAGATCTCGGAAGCCATCGGCACCTCTACGCTGTTCGCCGCCTGGAACGCGGCGATCTACGTCGGCCAGATCGAGGACGAGCGCCTCGAGCCGGTGGTGTCGTCGGGGGAATATCTCGATGCAACCGCCGACATCCTGCACAAGCACAACGGTATCTGGTTCAACGATGAAAGTTTTGTCGTCGCGCGTAAACGCGACACCTGATAATTTGCACCTGCCGGCGATCGTGCTGCTCTTGCTGCTGGGTATCTGCCTGCGGCCGCTAGCGGCAATGGAGCCCGCGCCCGAGCGGCGCGTGCCGGCCGAGTGGGAACCGCAGGCCGGCACCTGGCTGCAGTGGCCGGGGCCTTACGAGCGCTCGCACGAAACCGCATTCGCGCAGATGTCGGTAATCATCGCGCGTTACCAGAAGCTGCACATCCTGCACGCCACCGGCGGTATCCGTGCGCGCGCGGAACAGGCGATCGCGCGCGCCGGCGGCGATCCGGCGCATGTCAACATCGTCTGGCATGCGATTGCCAACGACAGCGCCTGGATGCGCGACAACGGGCCAGTTTACGTGGTCGAGGATGGCCAGCTGCGAATCCAGGACTGGGACTTCGACGCCTGGGGCGGCGCGTTTGGCGAGGATATTCCGTACCGGTTGGATAACCTGGTGCCGGCACGGGTCGGCGAGTACCTCGGTATTCCGGTCGACCCGGTCGATATCGTGCACGAGCGCGGCAATCTCGAGTTCAACGGCGTCGACACGGTGCTGCTGAACTGGAGCACGCTCGGCGACCCGGCGCGCAACCCCGGCTACAGCCGCGCGCGCGCCGAACAGGACCTGCGGTACCACTTCGGCGTCGAGCGCGTGCTGTTCGTCGAGGGAATCCCGCAGGGCGACCTGACACGCGGTCACATCGATGGTTTTGCGCGCTTCATCGACGCCGATACGGTCGTGGTCGCGCAATGCACCGAGAACTCGCGTTGTCGGCCGGGCGATGGGGCCGACGGTAGCGTTTACGATCGCGCGGCGCAAACCATCGCTGCGGCCGGTTTCGAGGTCATCCGCGACCCGATTCTGGGCACGGTGTCGTATCGCGATGCAACCTTCGACACCAACTACCTGAACTGGCTGGTCGGCAACGACTTCGTCATCACGGTCGGATTCGGACATGCCGAGGCCGACGCCGCGGCTCAACAACGGATCGAGGGTTACTTTCCGGGCCGCAAGGTGTACGTTGTCGAGATGCTCGAGTCCTGGTATCACGGCGGTGGCGTGCACTGCCACACCAACGACCAGCCGGAGGTCTGACGTGCTTCGCGGCCACCTGCAAGCGCTACTCCTGTTGCTGCCGCTCATGACGACCGCGGTGTCTGCCGATCACGATCATGATGCCGACCTGTCGTGGCACCTGCTGTCCGCGGGTCTCGACGAAAGCCGGGTGTCGGTGTACACGCGTGGCATCCTGGTCGGTATATTCAACCTGCCCTGCGACCTCACGGGGGTCGACGCGGCGCAGGCGGACAACGGTGTCGACGTTGCCGTGGTGCGCGTTGCCGCGCGACCTCGAGGCTTGCTGGTAATCCGCTGCAACGTCGGTGCGCACGCACAGATGCTGACCATCATAGATCCGGTCTTGAAGTCGGCCGCGCCCGCCTACCAGCGCAGCGGCAGTTATTTTGCCCGCTGGGAAATCCAGGACGACGAACTCTGGATCGAGTATGACCGCGCCTGCGCGGCCGGGATCAGCGTCGAATGTCCCGACGGTTTCGAAACCCTGTTCGAGCCCTATCCGCTCCCGCAGTAGGCGGCGCTAGTCGCGCAGGTACCAGCGGTCGTGAAAAGTTGCGACCCAGCGCGGGCGGTAGGCGACTACCAGTGCGAGCGTACCGCCGTTGATGAAACCCTCGCCAAACATCAGCAACGGCAGGATCATGATGAATTCGACCAGGTTGCGCGCGGGCTGCACGCCGGCCAGGTGCTGCAGTCCGGCGGAAGCCAGGCCCACCAGCAGCACCGACAGGGCGCCGACAAGGAAGGCGTTGACCAGTACGTAAATGAAGTAGTTGTGCGGCAGGTGGCGTTGGGAAAAGTAGAGCGCCACGCGCGTGAACAGGATCGGCAGCGCACCCATCAGCACCGTGTTGACGCCGAAGGCAGCCCAGCCGTAACCACCTTGCCAGGTCGATACCGCGACGATCAGGCTCGCCGCCAGCAGCGCGAACTGCCATTCGAACATCAGGCACAGCAGGGTCATGCCGAGCAGGTGCAGGTCGAGACCCTCGCGGATACCGCCGCGCATGACCCACAGCAGGCACAGGACGACCACGGCGCCGAGAAAAACGTGCTGTGCCTCGCTGTCGCGAATTTTCGCCCAGGGGGCGGTTACCAGTGCCGGCACGAACAGCAGCATCCACAGGATGCCGCCTGCCCAGAGCACTGCGGTTGGTAACAGATCGGCGGGTATATCCATGTGTCAGTCGCTGGCCGCGAATTACGGGCCGGTCATCGGCCGGGGCGGCTCATGATAAGCCTTTACGCGGCATGACGGAATCCGGATGTACGAGCGGAGCGGGCAGTGCTGTTCCGCTTCAGCCGAGGAATGCGTCGTCCGAGGCGAGGTAGTCGAGTTCGGCCCGCGTACTCTCGCGTCCGAGGATCGCGTTGCGGTGCGGAAAACGGCCGAACCGCGCGATGATATCGCGATGCTGTCGTGCTCCCTTGCGCCAGTCCTCGAGACCCGGTCGTTCAAATAGCTCGACAGCAAACTCCTGCTCTGCCAGCGACTCGCTGTGATGCCAGGGCAGATAGAGAAAGGCTTGCCTGTCGGCCGCAAGGCAGCGGTCGAAACCGCGTTCCAGCGCAAACCTGCTGACGTCGCGGGCCTGTGTCTCGGTGCTGAAAGCCAGCGCCTGGCCGCGGTACATGTTGAGCGGGAACTGGTCGAGCACGATGACCAGGGCGAGGCAGCCCGCGGCGTCGTCCTGCCAGCGCGCGAGACGACCGGCGCGCGCGTCCTCCCAGGTCGAGCCGAATTCGCGCTCGATGGTGCGATCGAAAGCCGCGGTCGAATCGAACCAGAGCAGCTCGGTGCCGGGCGCGAACCAGAAATCGAGCACCCGGGCGGCGGTGGCAAGCGTCATGACTGTAAACACGCGCCCGGCGCAGCGCGCCGCCGGCGCGGAATTGGACGGTAGGTCGACATCCGGTTATTTTATCGTAGATTCCCCGGCTACCCGGAACGCGCTTGAAAGACCGCCCGATTCTGCTGCTTGCGATCGCGCAGACCCTGATCTGGGCCTGTATCTACTACAGTTTCCCGGGCCTGCTGCTGCACTGGGAAGCATCCCTGGGCTGGAGTCGCGCGGAGCTGACCGCGGCGATCACGCTGGCGGTGTTGGTTTCGGCCTTCGCGTCGCCGCTCTACGGTCGGCTGATCGACGCCGGCCAGGGCGCGCGCATGATGGCCGGCGCGGCGGCGCTCGGCGGTGTTTGCATGATCGGCCTGGGCCAGGTCACCGCGCTGTGGCAGTTTTACCTGTGCTGGGGGCTGATCGGCCTGTGCATGGCGGGCGCCCTGTACGAACCCTGTTTTGCGCTGATCACGCGGGCGCGCGGTGCCGGCGCCAAGCGCGCGATCGTGTTCGTGACCCTCGTGGCGGGTTTCGCCGGTACGCTCAGTTTCCCGCTGGCGCACGCGCTTGCCGGCAGCTTCGGCTGGCGCACCGCGGCGGCGGTTTTCGGCGGCATCGCAATCGTCGTGGTTGCGCCGATCATGTGGGCCGGTGCCAGTGCGGTCGAGCGTGAAGGCGCGACACGCCATGCGCCCGCCAGTCACGCCGGGCCGAGTCGACACCAGCACCTGCGTTCACCGGTGTTCTGGTGTCTCGCGTTCGGCTTCGGCCTGGTTGCGATTACGCATGGCGTAACCCTGCATCACCTGCTGCCGATCCTGGCCGAGCGGGAAGTGCATCCCGACGTTGCGGTCATCGCGATTTCGTTCATCGGTCCGATGCAGGTTGCCGGCCGGCTGGCGATGATGGCGGCCGAACGCCATGTATCGACCCACGCCATCACGATTGCCTGCTTCGCGCTGATGGCGAGCGCAATCCTGCTGCTGATCGGCGCCGGGCTGACGCCGACGCTGCTGATCGGGTTCGTGATCCTGTTCGGCGGCGCCTACGGGGTCGTCAGCATCATCCGGCCAGTGATCGCGCGCGACTTGCTCGGCGAGGCCAGTTTCGGCGCCAAGTCGGGCGCGCTGGCGCTGATTTATCTCGTCGGCTCGGCCTCGGCACCCTATCTCGGGTCGCTGGTATGGTCGCGCGGTGGTTACCAGCTGTTATTGCCGGGTTTGATCGGCCTGGCGGCCGCGGGACTCGTGCTGTATCTGTATGCGCAACAAAAAGTTGCGCACAATCAACAGCTGCCGCCTGAATCGTCGGAGTAATTCGGCTATATTGGTGCCCCTGAAGCGAGGGCTCGGCCATGTCAAAGCAAATCTTCGATCACCTCGAATCCGTGCTCGACGAAATCCGCGAGCAGGGACTGTACAAGCAGGAACGACCGCTCGAATCGCCGCAGGGTGCCAGCGTGCATGCGCAGGCCTGGGACGACGACCTGGTCAATCTCTGCGCCAACAATTACCTCGGTCTCGCCAATCACCCGCAAATGGTCGCCGCCGCGCACGCGGGCCTCGACAGCCACGGCTTCGGCATGGCGTCGGTGCGCTTCATCTGCGGCACGCAGGATATCCACAAGCAGCTCGAGCGACGCGTTGCCGATTTCGTACGCATGGACGACGCGATCCTGTTTTCGTCCTGTTTCGACGCTAACGGCGGCGTGTTCGAGGTGTTACTCGGCGAGCAGGATGCGGTCATATCCGATGCGCTGAACCACGCGTCGATCATCGACGGCATCCGCCTGTGCAAGGCGCGGCGCTACCGCTACGCCAATAACGACATGGCCGACCTCGAGACCAAGCTGCGCGAAGCCGCCGACGCACGCTTCCGCCTGGTCGTCACCGACGGCGTGTTTTCGATGGATGGCACCTATGCCAACCTGCCGGCAATTTGCGACCTGGCCGACGCCCATGACGCTATCGTGCTGGTCGACGACAGTCACGCGATCGGATTCATCGGCGAGCGCGGCGCCGGTACCCCCGAGGCAAAGGGGGTCGAAGGACGTGTGCACCTGACTACCGGTACCTTCGGCAAGGCGCTGGGCGGCGCCAGCGGCGGTTATGTCACCGGCCCGCAAGCGGTCATCGACCTGCTGCGTCAACGCGCGCGGCCGTACCTGTTTTCCAACAGCCTGGCGCCGAGTATCGTCAACGCGACGCTGTGCGCGCTGGACCTGATCGAGCAGAGTGGTGACCTGCGGCGCCGGCTCGCCGACAACACGGCTTACTTTCGCCGGCGCATGACCGCGGCCGGCTTCGACATCATCCCGGGCGAACACCCGATCGCACCGGTCATGACCGGTGATGCGCGGCTTGCGCAGCAGCTCGCGGGCGGGTTGATGGAGCACGGTATTTACGTCACCGCGTTTTCGTTTCCGGTGGTGCCGCGCGGGCAGGCGCGGGTACGTACGCAGATGAGCGCGGCCCACAGTCGCGCACAGCTCGATCGCGCGATCGAAGCCTTCGTCGCGGTCGGCGCGGAAATCGGTTTGATCCCGGGATAACTTCGGGGAGGAAAATCATGAAAGCACTGGTCAAGGCTTACGACAAACCCGGACTCTGGCTGCAGGAAGTGGACAAGCCCCTGCCCGGGCCCGAAGACGTGCTGATCAGGATCAACGAGGTCGCGATCTGCGGCACCGACCTGCACATCTATAACTGGGACCAGTGGGCACAGGCCCACGTGCCGGTACCCATGACGGTGGGTCACGAGTATATCGGCGTGATCGAGGAAATCGGTGAACTCGTGCACTCGGTCAAGGTCGGCGACCGGGTCTCCGGCGAGGGTCATATCATGTGCGGCGAGTGCCGCAACTGCCGCGCCGGTCGCGGCCACCTGTGCCGGGATACGCGCGGTGTCGGCGTCAATCGCCCCGGCGCGTTTGCCGAGTATGTCTGCATACCGGCGGCCAACGCCTACAAGATCCCGGCCGAGATCAGCGACGATATTGCGTCGATTCTCGATCCGCTCGGTAACGCCGTGCATACCGCGCTGTCCTTCGACCTGGTGGGTGAAGACGTGCTGATCACCGGCGCCGGCCCCATCGGCCTGATGGCGACCGCGGTGGCCCGCCACGTCGGCGCGCGTCATGTCGTGATTACCGATGTTAACGAAAAGCGACTGGCAATGGCTTCCCAGTTCGGTGCGAGCCGCACGGCTCTGGCCGGCCGCGAAGACCTGCACGACGTCATGGACGAACTCGGCATGCTCGAGGGATTCGACGTCGGTCTCGAAATGTCGGGCAATCAGAACGCGCTGCACGACCTGATCGATATCATTAACCACGGCGGCAAGATCGCCTTGCTCGGTATTTACCCGAGCAACCCGACGGTCAACCTCAACCAGGCGATTTTCAAGGGGCTCTCGCTGAAGGGTATCTACGGGCGCGAAATGTTCGAAACCTGGCACAAGATGGTCGCGATGCTCGGCTCCGGGCTCGACGTCAGCCCGGTGATCACCGATCACATCGCGTTCGAGGACTTCGAAACCGGATTCGATAAACTCAATGCCGGCCAGGCCTGCAAGGTCGTGATGCGGCTGTAACGCGCTGCAACCGGTTTAGACGGGGCCGCCGGCGAGCTGGTAGATCCAGCCGGTCAGCATCGCGCCGGCCAGTCCAAGCAGCAGGTAGAGCACGAACACCGGTTTCCTGACCAGTGCCCAGACCGCGATCGCGGCTGGAATCGACGATACCGCGCCGGCGGTGATGAACGCCATCGCCGCGCCCGGGGTCATGCCGATTTCGATCAGCCCCGAGACCAGCGGGATCGCGGCGTAACCGTTGAGATAGGAAGGTGCGCCGACGACCGCGGCCAGCGGGATTGCAAACGGATTGTCGGCGCCGACGTAAGCCGCGATCCAGTCCGATGAAACATACGCGATCATCAGCGATTCGAGGAAAAAAGCGAGCGTGAGCCATTTGCCGAGGAAGGTACCGATGGCGAGCGCTTCGGCCCGGAATGCCTCGATGCGCGCGGGTTCTTGCCAGAAGCGCCAGTTGACCTGCGGCCTGGCGCCACCGCACTGCGAGTCGCAGCAGCCGATCACTTCCGCGCGCAACGGGTCGGCGAGACCGCCCGAGCGCTGAATCGCGAGCACCGCCAGGCCCGCCAGCAGACCCATTGCCATGGCCGCCAGCGTCTTGGCCAGCGCGAAGTGGAAACCGATACCGGCCGCGGTCAGCACGAACATCTCCGGATCCATGATCGGCGAAGCGATCCAGAAGGCCATTACCGGTGCCAGCGGCACGCCGGCGCCGAGCAGCGCCGCGATCAGTGGAATTACGCCGCAGGAGCAGAAGGGCGACATCGCGCCGACAATGGCTGCCAGCACCGTGGCCCTGACCGGGCTGCCGCTGAAGGCCTTCGCAACCAGGCTATCGGCGCTGGTGGCCCTGGCCAGCGCGGCAATGCCGATCGCCAGCGCAAAAAACGGCAGCATCTCCCACAGCGAAGCGGCGGTGAACAGCAGGCTGCGCGACAGTTGAGGCAGGTCGAGCAGCGCCAGTGCCGCGAGCATCGCGAGCATCGCCAGCAACACCGAATCGGTCAACAGCCTGCGGGCGCCGCGGCTGACCGCGCTGGAGTAGGAGAGGGTGTTGGTCGCTGTATCCATATTTCTAGAATATTCGAATTATTGACTGTAGAAAATCACGCGGCGTGCTCGCCTGCATCCTCGTCAGCGCAACATTCCTCGGTCAGGAAATCGACCAGTTCGCGCAGTACCCGGTACTCCATGCGGCAGAGCAACGTGGCCTGCTGACGATCCTGGCGAATGACGCCGGCCGATTTGAGGTGGCCGATATGATGCGTCAGCGTCGAGCCCGGTATGTCCAGTTGCCGCTGGAGCGCGCCTACCGGCAAGCCCTCGTCACCGGCCCGCACCAGCAGGCGCACGATGCGCAGGCGGGTCGGGTTACCGATCTTGGCAAGGATGTTGGCGGCTTTGTCCAGGTTCATGCAGGCAATGATAGGTGCCTGGTGCGAGCAAGTCAACTATATTTCTAGAAATATAGAAATAAGTGCGTCGGAACCCAAAAGTTGCTCAAGCGGGTTACCGCCCGGACCAAGGCTCCTCGATTCGGTCGCGGTATCGAAACCTGGCGAGGGCACCATGCCCGGGTTGCTGACGACGCGCCAACCGCCTGGTTGCTCAGGCCGGCAGGTCGAGCGTCGCGATGAAGTCGCTGAACATAGCGGGTGACGATTCGGACGCGGGCAGTGCGAGCACCGCGTCGCACACACGGGCAGCGTCGTCTGCGCCGAGACCGGCAAACGCCAGCAGACCCTCGGCCTTGGCCCGCATTTCCGCCGCCGACAGTGCCAGCTCGGGATCACCCCGGCAGTCGCGGCGCGATACCTTGAGCGACTGGCCGGAGACGGTTTCCACGCGCACCTCCGCACCCCAGGCATCGGGGTAACTTGAGCGGTAGGGTTCGACCACCTCGACCCGGGTCCGCGCGCACAGGTCGGCGGTGTGCGTCCGCGCCGTGTCATCGAACGATCCGAGTCCGACCGCGCCGTCGAGCAGGGCGACGGCGGCGCAGTGGTAGAGGGAAAACTTGGCCTCGTATTCGCTGCGCGGAGCCGGGTTGTCGCAGACATCGAGCGCGGCCTGGTAGGTGCGAATCTCGATCGACTGGACTGGCTCGCCCGCCAGCAGGCCATGCAGTTCCAGCGCGCAGTCGATTATCGGGTGGGTATGGCGGCATGACGGCCAGGGCTTGATCGAAGTCAGTCGCAGTTGCCACGGCGCGGCGGCGTCCGCCAGCAGGTTGTCCGCTACCGGGTCGTCGCACATGGCAGCGAAGAAACCGCGTTTTCCTTCCAGTATCTCGGGCGGCCCGGTAAAACCCTCGGCGGCGAGTTCGGCCGCGATCAGCCCCGACTCCGCCGCGCGCCCGGCGTGCAGGTGTTTGCTCATTGCACCGCTCTGCATGAATTCCCAGAAACCGCTTGCCTGGGTGCCGGCATTGCCGAGGGCGTCGCGCGTACTGCTGTCGTTCAGCTGCAGCAGGCAGGCGGCGGCCATGGCGGAACCGAACGGGCCACAGGTCGCGGTGTTGTGCCAGACGCGGTAGTGTGCCGGGCCGACCGCCGCGCCCACGCGGCACATGGCCTCGAAACCCTGCAGGATCGCGTGCAGCAGCTGCGCGGGACTTGCCCCCAGTCGCTGGCCCAGCGCCAGCGTTGCCGGCACCACCACGCAGCCCGGATGCGTGACCGACTTGCGATGCAGGTCGTCGGTCTCGGTTATGTGGGTCAGCGCGCCCATCAGGAAAGCGTCGCGACGGTCGTCACGCGGCGCCTTTGCGGACCAGTTGCGCAGTATTTTGCCGACCGGGGTGGCGCTGCCGGCGTAGGCGCAGGCGATCGCGTCGAGGGTGAACAGCGCAGCCTGCGTGAGGTCGTCGTCGGCGACCGGCTTGGCGCGGATCTGCGCGATCAGGTCAGCGGTCAGGCTCATGGCTGCGCGGCTCGCCGCGCCCCGGCCCGGTATGGCTTACTCGCTCGAATCGCGCGCGCGGGCAGACAAGGGTGATAAACGCCCGCAACCGGTGGTCGGGCCGATGTATGCGCGCGAACGCGTATTCTTGCGGTATGGATCATGCGGCAGGCTCGGGTCTCTCGCTCGGGGCGGGGATATTCTACGGCATTCTGGGTGACCGACAAGCGGCTCAGCCCGTGCTTGCGGCCCGTTGCTGCAGCCAGCGAAACACGTGACCGCGCGGCTGGTCGATACCGGTGACCAGGTAATCGAGCGTGTAGACGTTGTTGGCGCTGGCGCTCAGCAGGGTCTCGCTGCGCTCGGTGCCGCAGAACAGGATATCGTCGCCTTCGACCAGCAGCAGGTCGTCCCCGGGCAGCATCACCAGCTGGTCGGCGCGCATGATCGAAAATGCGATACAGGGCAGGCTGGCGTCGCGCTGGTGCGGGTCACGCCGGATTTCGCCGAGGCGCAGTGGCAGGTCCGCGGCGAGACGTTCGCAGACCGCGCCGGCACTGTTCTCCTCGATCCGCAGATGCCACAGGTGCGGCGCCTGCTCGCCGATGTTGCGCCGCAGGCGCTCGACCGTCTGCGCGCAAATGTCTTCACCGCGCTCGCGCAGGTACTCGATGAAGAGCTGCACCTGCGGCGAGATCAGGTGCTTGAGCACGCGCCGCGCGATGGTCAGGCTCGATTGCAGCACCAGCTTGGCGTCGACCGCGTCGAAAGCGAGCTGGTTTTCATGCCGGTTCTGGCGCACGATGGTGAAGACATCCGGCTTGATCGCGGCGACGCTGGTCAGGATGCCGAGGTTGACGTGGTCGTCGTCGGTGCCGGCAACCACGCCGACCGCGTGCTCGAGCCCGGCCTCGCGCAGCGATTCGGGATTGGCATGCGCGCGGATCACGCGCGCGGCGCCCTCGATATCCTCGGCGCGCGGGTCGATCACCACCGGGCTGATGCCGTTGTCGACGAAGTGGCGATACAGCCAGCGTCCCATGCGGCCGTAGCCGCAGATGATCCAGTCGCCGGTGGGCACCTCGATCGGATCCCCGAGCCGAACCCCGGGCGCGCGCACCAGGCTGGCATTCAGGTTGTGCAGCCGCGGTGACTGGATCGCCATCGACAGCAGCTGGGCAAAGATTTCGAAAGGGTTGATGATCGTGATGTTGCCGAGCGATTCGAGATGGTGGATGTGGCGCGGCGACGACGCGCGGCAAAGAATGCGGACCCCCGGGTTCAGCAGGCGCGCCATGACCGCGATGCGGGTGTTGATATCGTCCTTCGACGTCAGGATCACTATACCCTGGCAATTCGGCATGCGGATGCCGGCATCCACCAGGTGCCTGGGGACGGTCGGATCCGCGCACAGGCCCGGCATCGAAACGCGGTAGTCGCGCAGGCGCAACGCCTTGATGCGATCCGGGTCGGTGTCGATGATGACACCGCGCAGCCAGTGATCGGACAGGCCGCGCGCGAGCAGGCTGCCGGTATCGCCGAAGCCGCAGATGATGAAAAACGGATCCCTGAGCTGACGTACCGAGCGCGCGAAGCGGTGTTCGTTGAGTGCCAGCAGGAAATGGGGATTCTGCATCAGGCGGAATATCGAACCGATCGCGTACAGCCACGCGATTACGCCCATGTAGATACACAGGATTGCCCACAGCCGCTGCGCGTCGGTAAAGTCGTGCGGTATTTCGCCGAAGCCGGTGGTGGTAGCGGTGAAGGTGAAGAAATAGAACGCGTGAAACAGGCTCATGTACGCGACGTTGCCGTCGGCATCCTGTCCCGGGATCAGCGCCATGCCGGTAATGCCGATGGCGTAGACGATGATCAGCACGAACACCGGGCTGCGCATGTAGCGCAGGATGACCATCGAAACGCGATCGAGATCGGAGACGGTAGCCATGGCCGGCGGTTATCGACGCGAGATCAGCGTATCGCCGACCAGGATGACCACCGTGACGATGCTCGCGAGCAACGCGCCCGCCGCCAGCGACACGATATTCGCCATCGTTTCGACGCTGGGTCCGAGGGCAGTTTCCTGTTCGCGGATGATCCATACCACGCGCGCCGCGATCAGCAGGACGTCGGCCACCAGGCTGCTGGCCAGCAGCAGGGCGCCGACCTGCGAGCGGTCGCCGAGCTTGAGGCCGGTGGCGATCAGGTTGATCAGGATGGCGATGGTCAGCATCCAGATATCGTGATGGCCGGGATTATCGAAATCGCCGATGACGAAGGCGAAGGTGAATGCCAGCCCCAGGATGATGACGAAGCCGAAAACGACGCGTTCCAGGTTCACTTGTCCCCCTCGATGGTGTTCCCGTGCCGACAAGCATACGCCGATGTCGGCAAGGGCTCCAGCGCGGTGACGGTTCGCATTATCGACCCGCGCTTGTATCATCTGGGCTGTTGCCGATACCAGGTTGATAAACGTGCCCGAACAAGCCCAGGATCTGATAGACCCCGCCGCCGAGCAGGATATCCAGGCGCATCGCCTCGCGCAGATTCGTCGACGCCTGGCCGACGCCGGCTGCGAGGCCATCGTGCTGTTCGACCCGGTCAACATTCGTTACGCCACCGGCACGCGTAACATGCAGGTCTGGACCATGCATAACATCTGCCGCTACGCCGTGGTATTCGCCGATGCCGCGCCGGTGCTGTTCGAACTGCCGAGCTCGGCGCACCTCGCGCGCGGCTACGTCGACGACATCCGCCCGGCGCTGACCACCGATTTCATGGCGGTCGGCGGGCGCACGCAGGAGATGGGCCGGCGCTGGGCGCAGTCGATGCTGTCGTTACTGGCCGAGCAGGGCCTGGCCAGCGGGCGGCTCGCGATCGACCGTGCCGATCTCGTGCTGGTGCAGCAGGCCGAGCGCTGTCGCCTGCAGCTGGTCGAGGGGCAGGCAATCATGGAGCGTGCGCGCGCAATCAAGTCGCCGCTCGAAGTGGACGCGTTGCGCCGCTCGCTCGCGACCTGCGAGCAAAGCGTGGCGGCGATGCGCGATCGGCTCGAGCCCGGCATGCGCGAATCGGATGCGCTGGCCATGCTGATCGACGGCAGCATTCAACGCGGCGGTGAATACCCGGAAACGCGCCTGTTGACCACTGGCCCGCGCACCAACCCGTGGTTCCAGGAAACCTCGCAGCGGGTCATCGAAAACGGTGACCTGCTGGCTTTCGATACCGACATGATCGGACCGCTGGGTTTTTACAATGACATATCGCGCAGCTGGGTCGTCGGCGACCGCCGGCCCGACGATCGCCAGCGCCGCCTGTACGAGCTGGCCTACGCGCAGATGACGCACAACACCGAGCTGCTGCGGGTCGGCATCGGCTTTCTCGAGTACTCCGACAGGGCCTACCAGCTGCCGGACGACTGCCTGCCCAATCGTTACGCCGACGTCGCCCACGGCTGCGGCATGGGGGTCGAGTACCCGTTCATCTGGTATCGCGAGGACGAGGAGTGGGGCGCCTACGACGGCGTGTTCGAGGAAAACATGGTGGTTTGCATCGAGTGTTACGTCGGCGAACTCGGCGGCCACGAGGGCGTCAAGCTCGAACAGCCGGTCTGGCTCAGCGCGGACGGTCCGGTGGTGCTGTCCGACTACCCGTTCGAACTCGACTATCTTTAGCGGTGCCATGGCCGCTACCGTTGCTGACTCGAAAACGGGCCCGCGGGTCGGGGGTGGATTTCCCGCGGAGCTCGCGGAGAACGCGGGGGAGCGCGGTAAATTTGATGCAAGCTGCCCCCGGGATATTACCGGAGCATTCACTCGACTGCGGCAAGGTGGCGAGTCGTCGAGAAGGGGCGGTGGATTCGAATATTGGCTACAACCAGAAAACAATCCGTGTTCTCGGCGTTCTCTGCGAGCTCCGCGGGAACCTCCGTACTGGATTCATGCCGTGGCGAGATGCCCTGCGCGCCAGCGACGGCACGATTTCCGCAAGGTTCACCGATGCCGCGCGGAGAACCCGGCGAGGTGTGTCGCTGTGGCCTTTGCGGTATGCTGAAAGCGAATTTCTGACCGACAAGAAAGAATAAATCGCCGTTATTCATGACTACCGATAGTTACCAACGCAAGTTGACCGTCATCCTTTATGCCGATATCGCGGGCTATTCGCGCCTGACCGGCGAGGACGAGGAAGGCACACATCGCCGTGCCATGGCGGTACTGGACCACGCCAGCGAGGCAATTACCGACGCCGGCGGGACGGTGCTGCGCTACGCGGGTGACGCCATCCTGGCCGAGTTCCCCAGCGCGGTTACGGCGGTCAAGTGCGCGGTTTCGATCCAGCTTCACTTGCATGAACGGGCCGACCCGGCGCAGGACGGCGCCGGTATCAGGCTAAGGATCGGGATCAATATCGGTGACGTGATCGAGGATCGCGGGGAAGTGTTCGGCGATGGCGTCAACCTGGCGGCCCGGCTCGAAGGTGCTGCGCCGGAAGGCGGTGTCTGCATTTCCTCTTCCGTGCACGAACAGGTCGAGGGTAAACAGAATGCGGTGTTCGAAGACGGCGGTGAAGCGCAGTTCAAGAACATCGAGCGGCCGGTGCAGGTGTTTTACTGGCAGCCGGGTGCGAATTTGCAGGCAGCGAAAAAATCGCCGGCGTCGGAAACGCCGTCGATCGCGGTGCTGGCACTGACCAACATGAATCGGGACCCGGACCTGGATTTTCTCGGTGACGGTATCACCGAGGACCTGATTACCGCGCTGTCCAAGATTCGGTCGTTCAAGGTCATATCCCGGGAAAGCACCTTTTCCTACAAGGGCAGTGCGATCGACATTCGCCAGGTTGCAAAGGAACTCGATGTTCGTTTCGTGCTGGAAGGCAGCGTGCGCAAGGCCGGCAACCGCGTGCGCGTAACGGTGCAGCTGATCGACGCCGAAACCGGCCACCACGTCTGGGCCGAGCGCTATGATCGCGAGATGGAAGATATTTTCGACCTGCAGGACGAAATGGTGCGGATCATCGCGTCGGCGCTGGAACCCGAGCTCAACGCCTTCGAACGGGACCGCGCACTCAGCAAGCCGCCCGACAACCTGGATGCCTGGGAGCTTTACCAGCGTGCGCTGTGGTACATGTGGACCTACCAGACCGACAAAACTCCGACCGCGATGGAATTGTTCCGGCAGGCGTCGGCGGCGGATCCGAAGTTTGCGCCGGCGCATGCCTACTACGCCTATTGCTGCTACCAGATCGTGATCCTCGGCGACGCGGAAAATCCCGACCAGCTGCTCGAGGAGGGTATGGCCGCGGCCAGGCGGGCGCTGCAATGTGACGACCGCGATGCCATTTCCTATTTCGCGATTGGCCGAATTCACATGATGCAGGGTGATCACGATGCGTCGATCGCCGCGCTGCGCAAATCGATCGGGCTCAATCCCTGCTTTGCCCAGGCATATCACGGGCTCGGCATGGTACTGACGCTGGCGGGAGAACTGGAGGAATCGAAACTGACGACGCGGCAGGCGGTTACGATGAGTCCGCGCGATCCCATGCTTTGGGCATTTACGGTTGTGCATGCGCTCACCTACATACTCAGCAAGGAATTCGATACCGCGCTGGAGTGGGCCAACCACACGCTGCAGATCCCGAACGCGACCGGTTACTGGCCGCACGCGGTCAAAGCTTCCGCGCTGGCAAACCTCGGACGCCTGCAAGAGGCGCAGCAATCGCTTGCGCGTGCCGTCGATGCCAAGCCCGACCTGTCGATCGCATTCCTCGAAAAAAACCTGCCGACCAAGTACCCGGGTGGACTGGATCCTTACCTCGAAGGCCTCGGGCAAGCGGGGCTGCAGTAGGCGCTGGCTGGCCGATTGATTCCGCCGGGGGCAGGGCTTACACTCGCTTGATGGAGAGCGAATACAGGTACATCCGGGTCACACCGGTCAGCCCGGCGCTCGGTGCCGAGATCGGTAATGTCGACATCGCCGCCGGTGTCAGTGACGAGCAATTTGCCGAGATCCGCCAGGCGTTCATCGAGTACGGCGTGATTTTCCTGCGCGATCAGGAGATTACCCCGGAGCAGCATATCGGCTTTGCCGAGCGCTGGGGGCAAATCAACATCAATCGCTTTTTTCGGCCGGTCGCCAGCCATCCGCAGATTGCCGAGGTGCGCAAGGAGCCCCACCAGAAAAACAACATCGGCGCGCAATGGCATACCGACCACTCCTATGACCAGGTTCCCGCGCTCGGCTCCATACTTTATGCCAGGGAGGTGCCGCGGGTCGGCGGCGACACCCTGTTCGCGAGCATGTATGCCGCTTACGACGCCCTGTCCGATGGCATGCAGCGCATGCTGCTGGGGTTGCAGGCGGAACACTCGAGCCGGCACTCCTTCGGCGAGGAAGCCTATGTCGGGATCGACGACGACGAGCTCGGCGGTCGGCTCGGCAATGTCGAGGCGGCGACGCAGGATGCCCTGCACCCGGTGGTGATCAAGCATCCGCTGTCCGGTCGGCCCGCGCTGTACGTCAATCCCGAGTTCACGCTGCGCTTCGCCGGCTGGACCGATGCGGAGTCGCGCCCGTTACTGGAGTATCTCTACCAGCACGCGCGCCAGAACGAATTCACCTGCCGCTTTCACTGGCAGCCGGGCTCGATGGCGATCTGGGACAATCGCGCGACCCAGCACTGCGCGCTCAATGATTACCATGGCCAACGCCGGCTGATGCATCGCATCACGCTCGACGGCGTGCCGCTGGAAGCGGCCGCCGCCTGAAACAAGGCGCGATCCGGCGACGTCCCGGTCGCCGGCCATCGAGACTAGCTTGCCTTGACCTCGTGCATGTACACGTCCTGCTGCGGGAACGGAATCGATATGCCCGCTTCGTCGAACTTGATCTTGACGTTTTCGAGCAGGTCGAAGTACAGCCCCCAGTAGTCTTCCGCATTCACCCACGGCCGCACGTTCAGGTTGACGCTGTTGTCGCCGAGTTCGCCGACCGTGACCGTTGGCGCCGGATCCTGCAGCACGCGTTCGTCGCCGGTCAGCAGGCCCATGATGATATCGCGCGCCTGGCCGATGTTGTCGTCGTAGGCGATACCGAACACCAGGTCCACGCGGCGGGTCGGCAGCGCCGAGACGTTGGTGATGTTGCCGTTGATGATCGCGCCGTTGGGCACGATGATGCGCTTGTTGTCCGGCGTGTGCATCAGGGTCGCGAACAGGCCGATTTCGTCGATGGTGCCGGCCGCGCCGCCCGCGTCGACGTAGTCGCCGATCTTGAATGGACGAAAAATGATGATCATGACGCCGGCGGCGAAGTTGCCGAGCGAATCCTTCAGCGCGAGGCCGACGGCAAGGCCGGCGGCACCGAGGATGGCCATCAGCGAGGTGACGTTGACCCCGAGCGTATCGATCGCGGCCAGTGCCACCGCGACCAGCAGGACGCCGTAGCTGATGTTGCCGAGGAAACCGACCAGCATGGCGTCGGTGCCGCCTCGCTCGAGCGCCTTCTTGACCAGGTTGGCAAGCATGCGTGCAACGATTTTACCGACGATGAAGATGACGATCGCGATCGCAATCTTGATTGCCCAGTCGGTGCCGTTTTCCGATATCCAGTTGGTAATGTTTTCCATGTGCCCTCCGATAACAGGATTATTGGATTTTTTTTGCGGGCGCGATTGTCCCACGAGTTGCGCTCGTTGTTGAGCCCCAATAACGCAAAAGATAAAAACTAACAAAGTTTCGATATCTTTTATTATGCTTGGGGTCGAAAGCTGAAACTGCTGTGGGGGAGGGGTCAACCATGGACTTACCGTTCGTAGGCGATGCCGTCGACCGTTTTGTCGGCGCGTTCATGTCGGTCGTCGCGACCATTTTTGTCTTCGCTATCTGCTTCGGGGTGGTCGCGGTCATAGTCATTTACATCATCGACGTCACCCAGACCCGCCAGGCGATTCGGCGCAATTATCCCGTCGTCGGCCGCTTCCGCTATTTTTTCGAACATCTCGGCGAGTTTTTTCGCCAGTACTTCTTTTCCATGGACCGCGAGGAACTGCCGTTCAACCGGGCCGAGCGCTCCTGGGTGTACCGCGCCGCTAAACACGTGGACACCACGGTAGCCTTCGGTTCGACGCGCGATCTCAAGCCGGCCGGCACGACGATTTTCGTCAATTGCCCGTTCCCGACGCTCGGCGCCGACGCGGTACCGCCGGGCGAGGTCACGATCGGGCCTTATGCGGAGCGACCTTACGTCACGCGTTCACTGTACAACATTTCGGGCATGAGCTACGGTGCGCTGTCGGCACCGGCGATCACCGCGCTGGCACGGGGCGCCAGCAAAGCCAGCTGCTGGATGAACACGGGCGAGGGCGGCGTATCGCCCTACCACCTGGAGGGAGGCTGTGATCTCGTGGTCCAGGTCGGCACCGCCAAGTACGGTGTGCGCGATCTCGACGGCAATCTCAGTGACGAAAAGCTCGCCGAGCTGGCGCAACACGAGCAGGTACGCATGTTCGAGATCAAGCTCAGCCAGGGCGCCAAGCCCGGCAAGGGCGGCATCCTGCCCGGTGCCAAGGTCAGTCCCGAAATTGCCAGTATCCGCGGTATCCACGTCGGCGAGGATTCGATCAGTCCCAACCGCCATCCCGATATCAACTCGGTGCATGACCTGCTCGATATGATTGCGCGGATTCGCGCCGTTACCGGTCGACCGGCTGGTTTCAAGACCGTGGTCGGCGCCTGGGGCTGGCTCGACGAACTGTTCGACGAGGTCGGCCGCCGCGGCCTCGAGTCGGCGCCGGACTTCATCACGGTCGACGGCGCCGAGGGCGGCACCGGCGCGGCGCCGATGCCGCTGATCGACGAGGTTGGCCTGCCGCTGCGCGAGGGGCTGCCGCTGGTGGTCGACAAGCTCAACCAGTACGGACTGCGCGAACGGGTCAAGGTCATCGCCTCGGGCAAACTGGTGCACCCGGCCAAGGTCGCCTGGGCGTTGTGCATGGGCGCGGATTTTTGCGTGTCGGCGCGGGGCTTCATGTTCGCGCTCGGCTGTATCCAGGCACTGCAGTGCAACAAGAACACCTGCCCGACCGGTATCACCACGCACGATCCCAAGCTGCAGCGCGGGCTGGACATCGCCAACAAGGCCGAGCGCGTGGCCAACTTCCAGGACCAGATCGAGCACGAGGTCGGTATCATCGCTCATTCCTGCGGAGTGCTCGAGCCGCGCCAGCTGCGCCGTTTTCACTGCCGCGTGGTGCAGGACAACGGCCGTTCGATCCCGCTGGACGAACTGTATCCGGATCAACCACCGACCAACGCGCTGACGGCCTGAGGAGGTCTGATGAAAGCAAGCGACCTGTTCGTACGCTGTCTCGAAAACGAGGGCGTCGACTATATCTTCGGCATACCGGGCGAGGAAAACCTCGACGTCATGGATTCGCTGATCGGCAGCTCGATCCGCTTCGTCACCACCCGCCACGAGCAGGGTGCGGCCTTCATGGCCGACGTCTACGGCCGACTGACCGGGCGCGCCGGGGTTTGCCTGGCGACGCTGGGACCCGGGGCAACCAACCTGGTCACCGGCTTTGCCGATGCCAACATGGATCGTGCGCCGATCGTCGGCATCGCTGGCCAGGGGTCGACCACGCGCATGCACAAGGAAAGCCACCAGGTGCTCGACCTGGTGAACCTGTTCGACCCGATATCGAAGTACAGCATCCAGATCCGCGAACCGGAAATCGTACCCGAGATCGTGCGCAAGGCGTTCAAGGCGGCGGAAGCGGAAAAGCCGGGCGGCAGCTTCATCGACTTCCCGGAAAACGTCGCCGAAATGGATGCCGGCGACAAGCTGCCGCTCAGGGTGCAGAGCCCGCGGCCGCCGGTGCCCCCGCGCGACAAGATCGAGCAGGCGGCGAAGTGTCTCTCCGAGGCGAGCTACCCGCTGGTGATGGCCGGTAACGGCGTGGTTCGCGCCGGGGCCAACGACGCACTGGTCGCGTTCGCGGAAAAACTCAATATCCCGGTGGCGACCACGTTCATGGCCAAGGGCAGTATGCCGTTTTCGCATGACCTCTCGCTTGGCACCGTCGGCCTGCAGGCGCGCGACTACATCGCCTGTGGTTTCGACCGCGCCGACGTCATCGTTTGCGTCGGTTACGACATGATCGAGTACCACCCGCACTTGTGGAACGCCGAAAACCGCGCCAAGATCGTTCACGTCGACATGAGCCCGGCCGAGGTCGACGAACACTACGTCCTCGAGTGCGGCGTGATCGGCGATATCCGCGAAGCCCTGTTGCAGATAGCCGAGGTTGCTGTCCCGCAGGCCGAATCCAGGGCGGCCAGCCTGCGCGCGACCATCGTCGACGAGCTCAACGCGCATGCCGAAGACGATGCTTTTCCGCTGGTGCCGCAACGTATCATTCTCGACCTGCGCAAGGCTCTCGAAGCCGAGGATATCGTCGTCTCCGATGTCGGTGCGCACAAGATGTGGATGGCGCGCATGTACCAGGCGGAGCGGCCCAACACCTGCATCATCTCGAATGGATTTGCGTCGATGGGTATCGGCGTACCCGGCGCGATCGCGGCCAAGCTCGCTTATCCCGAGCGTACCGCGGTCACGGTTACCGGCGATGCCGGCTTCATGATGAATTCGCAGGAAATCGAAACCGCGCTCCGCCTCGGTATCGCGATCGTGATCCTGGTCTGGAACGACAGCAAGTACGGCCTGATCAAGTGGCACCAGGACCGGCGTTTCGGGCGCGAGACACAGATCGAATTCGCCAACCCGGATTTTGTTCGTTATGCCGAGAGTTTCGGCGCCAGGGGCTACCGGGTCGAATCGGCGGCTGAGCTGCTGCCGACGCTCAGGCAGGCAATCGCCGACGACACCGTGGTGCTGATCGACTGCCCGGTGGACTATTCGGAAAACATGAAACTGACCGAAAAGCTGGGCCAGCTCGTATGCCCGATCTGAGCCTGAACGGGTCGATTGACACTCCCGGCGGAGCTGGCGGATACTTTTGCCGCCATGACGAACACGCGCGGGCTTGCATCGTTTGATCCTGTTGCCGGCCGCCGCGGCCGGCAGGTCCGGCGCTGCGCGCTGCTCGTCCTCGTAGTGGCCTGCTGGCTGGGCGGCTGTGCCGGCCAGCGGCAGCACTTCCAGGCGCTCGCGCCCGGCGCGCAAAGCATCGTGGATATTCGCGAAACTCTCGTGCTGATGCCGCTACGGGTGTGGCCGCTGCAGGCCAATCTCAAGCTCAGCGGCATGCAGCTGGTCGATACCGCCAGCGGTGACCTGCACCAGCTGGTTTTTTTCGCGGACGAATCGCTCGGCAGCCGGGACCTGCCCCTGCGCAAACTCCAGTACGAGACCGCACAGACCGCGGTGCTCGACCTGCCCCCGGGAAACTATCGCCTGGCTGCACTCGACCTCGCGTTCCCGTGGCAGAAGTCCTCGGCGGGGATCGCCAGGTTCGAGCCCGAGGTCGAACTGGTCTTGCCGGTGGGCTCGCAACCGGCTTATGCCGGTCGCCTGACGGTCGAAATCGAGGTGCTCACCGTCAGCGACGACTTTGGCGCCCGGCGCTACGAGTTTCCACTGACCGAACCGGTCCGCCTGTACAGCATCGACCTGCAGCTCGAGGTAACAGCCCGCGTACGCATCGATGATCGCCTGCAGCAGGATCGCGCTGACGCCGTTCTCGCGTTCCCGGGTCTCGCAGACGTCGTGTTCGAAAAGTCCCTGTTTCGCTGAGGGCTACGTGCCGTCGATGACGGTCTCTGTTCAGGCGCAGTCCGGGGATGAATCGAGGTCTTGCGGGGCTTGCATGCAGCGCTGCCCGGCGTGCCAGGCGGTCTGGAGATGGCGCTCGCGCGCGCCGGCATCGTGATTCGAGTCGAGCAACAGGTGAATGGCCGCCGGTTCGACGCCGCAATAGTCGAGTACCCCGTGACGCCACAGTGAGACGATCTTGTCGTCGTAATCGTGCCAGCCCATCATCCTGCTCGACGCGCCGGCCGGTACCAGCAGTGTACACGGCCGCGATCGTAGCAGGCTGCCCTCGGGATCCTGCCTGGGCTGGTAGGCCCAGCCGGCCGACCAGACCCGGTCGAGCCAGCCCTTCAGCATCGCCGGCATACTCCACCACCACAGCGGAAACACCAGCGCGAGCGCGTCACACTGCTCCACGCGCGCCTGCTCGGCCAGAATTTCAGGCGGCATCGCGATGCCGTCGAACTGCCGCAGGTCGCGTCGGCTCATGCGCGGATCGAAGCCCTCGCCGTAAAGGTCGGCAACCTCGACATCGTGTCCCGCCGCCTCGGCGCCGGCAACGAAACGATCGAGCACCGCGCCGCTGAAGGATTCGCGGCGCGGATGACAAAAAACGGCGAGTACGTGCATGGCAAAGCGGGGATGACGGAACGCAGCCACGAGTTTAACGTTTGACCGCCGGCGGTTGTATCAGAAATTCTTGCTCAGGCTGATCGTGCCGTTGGTGAACTCGTAGGTAATCACCGCGAGTTCGGTGCCGCGATCACGATATTTCCAGCAGCGGCTGCGAACCGCGCCGCATTGGCCATTACCGGTGTACATTGCCCAGCCCTTGCTGCTGTTGTCGTTGCGCCCGATAACCGGCGGCGCGACCTCGAACATCATGAACCAGAAACGCGTGGCCTGGTTGTTTCGATTGGGAGTGCCGGGGGGCACGTGCGCGGAATTCTGTACCTGTCTCACCAGGCCGTTGCGAAAGCGCATGTTGATGCCGTCGATATCGACGTAGGTAGCGTTGGCCGGTTTGCCGGCGAGCGTGTAGCGCATGCCGTTTATCGAACCCAGGTACTGGCTGATGCTGGCGTAAATGGCGTCTACCTTCGCGTTTTCGGCGCTGTCGCCGAGGTCCTGGAACTTGCCGATCGCCACCGCGCCGATGATGCCGAGAATAACGACGACGGTAATCAGCTCTACCAGGGTGAACCCGGACTGGCGGCAGGATTTTGGCATGATGCCCTGATTTATAGCGGTTGTGCGCGTATTTGCCTGTTTTTCAAGGGGATTCGACCGCCACGGTGGGCGGCATGGTCGCGACTCAGCCGCCGTGCGTGCCGCGGTCGCGCACCAGTTGCGCGTGCAGGATGTTGCGGTAGTTACGAATTTGCTGCACGTAGATCACCGGTTCACTGCCGCGCGCGCGGCCGTAGCGCAGATTCCGGTAGTACTTTTCCTGTGACAACAGCGGCAGTACGCCGCGCATATCGCGCCAGTTGTCGGGGTCGAGGTCGAGCTCGCGCGCCAGTTTGCGCGCGTCGTGCACGTGGCCCATGCCCACGTTGTAGGCCGCCAGCGCGTACCACCAGCGATCCTCGCCGCGCACCGAATCGGGAATTCGCTGCTCCAGGCGACGCAGATACCTGGCACCGCCCATGATGCTCTGTTCGACGTCGAGACGGCTTTCGACCCCCATTTCACGCGCTGTCGCCAGGGTCAGCATCATGATCCCGCGCACCCCGGTCGGGCTTTTGGCGCGGCGGTTCCAGTGGGATTCCTGGTAGGACTGGGCCGCCAGCAGGGTCCACGGAATGTCGTGTTGTTCGGCATACTTGCGGAACAGCGGCTCGAGCCTGGGCAGGCGCGAGCGAATGCGCCGAATGAAGGTGCGCATGTCGACGTAGTCGAATTCCTGCTGGCGATAGTGTCGGTCGCGCAGGATCATCAGCGTGCCGTCCTGTTCGATCATTTCGAGCCACTGCTCGATCGAGTCGGCCAGTATTTCCCACTCGGGCGACAGCGTCCAGATCAGCGAATCGTTTTCCTTGATCGTGAATGCTACCGCCAGCTCGGGATAAAAGCGGCGCTTGATATCGACTTCGCTCGAATTGGCGATGGTACAGCCGATCTCCTTGCGCCAGACCAGCTCGAGCAGATCGTCGACGTCGGCGTCCTCGTCCGACTCCCAGCTGAGTTCGGGATGGTCCTGCTGCAGCTCGAACAGGCGCGACTCGTAGGGCGAATCGGCGACGACCACGAGCTCGACCTCGCGCAGCTCCTCGATCGAGCGCGGACGCTTGCCGTGGTTGCGCCGGCACACGACCTGGATGTCGACATCCTGGTAACCCGGGCCCAGCAGCAGGCCGCGCTCGCGCAGCGGTGGATGATAGGTCATGCCGGCCGCGCCGATGTGTCCCTCGTCGCGCGCGATGGCGTCGTTGACCGCGCGGCTGCTGTCGCGCAGGTCGAAGCGCAGGTTGACGCCGAGGAATTCGGCGAAGGAGTTGAGGTAGTCGTGGACCGGGCCGCGGGTGAGTTCGCCCTCGCGCATCAGCGTGGTCTCGGATTCGCGCGACACCACCACCAGCTCACCATCCTGCTGCAGATCCTCGAGCGTGGTGCCGGAACCGAGTAACGACCAGGCGCCGATGAACGCGACCAGCAGTAACGCCAGCTTGAACGGCAGGCGAGGCTGCCCGCCGAATGGCGGGATGCGGCGTTCGAGCCACAGCAACGGCGACAACAGGCGTTGCCAGTCGGGCCTGACCGGGTTCGCCCGCATGAGTTCGAGCAGGTCCACGCTGCTGTGCCACCAGAACAGCGCGCACGGCAGGATTGCGCCGCGGTAGATTTCATCGGTCAAATGCGCGCCCAGCCGCAGCAGCCAACGGCCGCGGCGAAGCGCGTTTTGATCCGGTTGTGTCATGCTCAAGCTACTTCTTTTGCGCCAGCATAAACAGGCTGGACGCTAATTTCCACCGTTGTCGCGGGGTCCCGGAGCCCCGCAACCCCGGCCTTGCGGGTCGACGGGGCCTCGTCGACGGTCTGCTGCCGCGGGCTGGACACCTGCGAAATCGTGTTGCGCAAGCGAGATGTAAAGCGCAGATGGCGCATTGCCGACCGGGTACCGGGTTGCGCGAGATTCGATCCGGCAGCTATCTCGCCCGGCAAGCCGCGCGCTCAACCGCCATCGACTATCGCCGGGCGCGGGTGATCCCGCCAGGGACCGTTGGCTACGATTGCCGCCGCCCCTCGCGCCGCAGCACGTAGATTCCCGACAGCACGATGATCGTGATTCCGAGCAGGGTCGGGCCATCGGGCACCTCGCCCCAGACGACGAAGCTCAGCAGCGTTACCCAGATGATCATCACGTACTCGAAGGGCGCGATGCGCGAAGCCTGCTCGCGCTGAAACGCGTGACTGGTGCACATGAAACCCAGGGCGCTGGTCAGGCCCGTGGCCATCAGCCACCAGAGATCGCTGCCCCCGGGCAGGCGCCAGGGCAGGTACAGGGTAGCGCCGGCCGCGTCAGCGGATGCGGCCGGTAACAGGAGCGGCAACGCCAGGCCCATGACCGGTCCGAGAACGACGAATGCCAGCGCTGCATACAGCGACATCACCGATGGCGGCGCGGTCAACTGCGCGTAGCGAACCAGCGTCTGGCACAGGGCATAGAGCAGGGCCGACACGATCGGCAGCAGCAGGATGAGGCTGAAGTCGTCGCTGCCGGGGCGCAGTACGATCAGCACCCCGATGAAACCGGCACAGAGCCCGAGCATTCGCCGCGGGCCGAAGCGCTCGCCGAGCATGGGCCGCGCCAGCAGCGTGATGAAAAACGGCGCGGTGAAAAACAGCGCGGTGGTCGTGGTCAGCGAGATCTCGGCGAGCGCGATGTAGAACAGCATGAAAGCGCCGAACATCAGGCTTCCCCGCAGCACGTGGTAGCCGGGGTGATGACGCAGGAGCTCGCGCAGGCGCAACGTCAGCAGGATCAGCAGCAGCAGGATCGGAACCGCCACGAGGCCGCGGATGAAAACGATTTCGGCTACCGGGTAGGACGTGCTCATCTGCTTGATGATCACGTCCTGGATGGCGAACAGCAGTTTTCCCAGCGACAGGATCGCGATCGCCTGCAGGAGGGAGTGCATGCGCGGATCGCCGGTCCGGTATCAGGTCTCGGCCAGCAGCAGATCGTAGCCGGCCGCGCCGAGCAGGTCGACTTCCTGGCGCAGGTCGGCCGCGGTCAGGGGGTGATGCTCGAGCCATTCACCGGGAATGGTCAGGATCATCTGCTGCGGATCGTCGCAGGCGACATCGATCGGCGGCAGCTCGATCGGGATGCGCCCGCGGTTGAGCAGCACTCCGAGGCGCAACAGGCGGGTCATCAGGTTGAGCGCTTCCGGGCGCACGTAACCGCTGCCCTCTATCAGCTCTGGACGAAAATTACGTCGATGCAGGCGCACCATGATCGAAACCGCGCCCTGCTCCTGGCGCGAGAATCCGGGCAGGTCCATGTTCGCCAGCACGTAGGCCCCGTGGCGATGATGCTGACTGTGCGCGATCATCAGGCCGATTTCGTGCAGCTGCGCGGCCCAGCCGAGCAGGCGGCGTTCGCGCTGCAGCAGGTCTTCGCCACGCAGCTGGTCGAACAGGCCGAGCGCGGTGCGGCGCACGCGCCGGCCATGCTCGAGGTCGATGTGATGACGCTTGACCAGTTCGAGCACGGTTATCGCGCGCCGGTCCTCGGCCATGACCCGGCCGATCAGGTCGTGCAGCACACCCTCGCGCAGCGAGCCGTCGGAGATGCGCATGAAATCGATGTCGAGCGCCTCGAAGATAGCGCGCATGACGGCCACGCCGCCGGCGAACACCGGGCGCCGTTCGTTGCTCAGGCCGGCGATATCGAGCGCCTCGACGTTACCTGCCTCGACGATGCGGCGGGCGAGTTTCTTCAGACCCTTGCGGGTAATGCCGGTGTCGCTCCAGCCGTTTTCGTGCAGCACGTTGGCAATCGCCCGCGCGGTTCCCGACGTACCTATGACGTCGCTGGCGGCGAGTGACTTCAGGTGCGCGATATTGGGTTCGAGTTCGAGCCGTGCGTTCAGCACGGCGCGGCGCATGCGTGCCTCGCTGTACTCGCCAGCGGGAAAGTAGCGTTCACTGGTGCTGACGCAACCCATGTACAGGCTCTCGAGAAACAGCGGCTCGCTGCGATCGCCGACGATGATCTCGGTGCTGCCGCCGCCGATATCGACTACCAGCCGGCGACCGCGATCACCCTGCAGGGTCTGCGCCGCGCCGAGATAAATCAGGCGCGCTTCCTCGACCCCGGAAATGATCTCGATCGGAAATCCGAGCGCGTTCTCCGCCCGGGTTATGAACTCGCGCGAATTTTTCGCCTTGCGCAGCGCGTTGGTGCCGACGATTCGAACGTTGTCGGGCTCGAGCCCGCGCAACCGTTCACCGAAGCGCGCGAGGCAGTCCAGCGCGCGTTCGCTGGCAGCTTTACCGATTTCGTTGCTCTCACCGAGACCGGCGGCCAGGCGCACCATGTCGCGCTCGCGGTCGATTACCGTGATCGCGTGTTCCTCGGCGCGCGCGACGACGAGGTGAAAGCTGTTGGAGCCGAGATCGATGGCGGCAAACTGTTCCACGCTGCAATTATAGACTCATCGGTAGACCGCTACCGGATCGCCGAGACTGTCGTAATCGGGCGTCACCCCCAGGCCGGGCGCATCGGGCGCGTAGATGCGCCCGTCAGCGATGCGCGGCGCGGGTTTTCCGGTGGACTCTAGGTTGTAACGGTGCAGGTCGGCGGTGCACAACAGGAACTCGGCCGGGGTCGAGGCGGCAAAATGGGCCAGGGTCGCGGTCGTTATCTCGCCGCCCCAGGTATCCTCGGCCACCACCGGGATTCGATTGCTGACGAGGTAGTCGCGCACCACCCGCGCGCGGGTCAGGCCGCCCAGGTTGGACAGTTTCAGGCAGGCGATTTCGGCCGCGCGGTCGGCAACCAGTCGTTGCGCCATCGCCAGTCCGTCGATACATTCGTCGAGCTTGATCGGCAGATCGCAGGCGCGGCGTACCTGCAGGCACTCGTCGTAGGTCTGGCAGGGCTGCTCGAGGATGTAATCCAGGTCGCGGGTTGCACGCACCACGCGCAGGGCTTCGTCGACATGCCAGCCCTGGTTGGCATCCGCCAGCGCTTTTTCACCCGCCTGGAGCTGCGGTACCGTCGCGCGGATGCGTTCGATATCTTCACGCCAGTCGGCGCCGACCTTGATCTGGAACAGACGGTATCCCTGGCTTCGCAGGTCCATCATTTCGGCGTGCATTTCCGCGGGTGGTTTCTGCGGCGCAACCCGGTACAGCGGTGCGCCGTCGGTCAGCTTGCCGCCCAGCAACATCCAGGCGGGTTGTTCGCAGGCCTGGCCGAGCAGGTCCCAGCAGGCAGCATCGAGGGCCGCCTTGGCGTAACCGTGGCCGCGCAGCAATTTGTCCATGCGCCAGTAGATCCGCTCGACCTGGCGCGGATCCTCGCCGATCAGCGCGGGCCCGAGAATGCGCAGCGCAGCCTCGGTGCCCTCGCTGTGCGCCGTCATGTAGTTGTCGCCGCAGGGGCAGAATTCGCCGCATCCCGACAGGCCGGTATCGGTTTCGATCACCACCACGCTGGTGCGGCCGCTCTCGATCACGTTGCCGCGACCCCAGGCGTAGCTGCCGCCGACGTAGGTAAGATTTCTCCGGTACAGGCTGATGCGGCTGATTTTCATCAGCTGCAGTCGACCACGATGTTGCCGACGTGTTTTTTCTGCATGAAGACTTCCTGTGCCTGAGCCAGGTCCCGCAGGGCGAAGGTTTGCGCCAGCATCGGCTGCAGCAGGTCCTGTTGGATCAGGCGCACCAGGCGCGCCATGGTGCCGGGCGGCACGATCGTCGCGCCCGTCAACTGCAGGTCCTTGTAGACCAGCTGGCGCAGGTCGAACTCGACCATGGGTCCGGCAATCGAACCCGAACTCGAGTAACGTCCGCCCTGGCGCAAGGCATCGATCAACGGCATGAACATGCTGCCGCCAACCACGTCGAGGGCAACGTCGATCGGTCCGCCGGCAGCAGCCCGGATTGCACCCTCGATATCCGCCTCGCCGCGATCGATGATGTGCGCCGCCCCGAGCGAGGTCAGCAGCCCGGCCTTGGCGGTCGAGGCGATGCCGATCACGCGCGCGCCGCGCAGCCGGCACAGCTGGATCGCGGCCGAGCCGACACCGCCGGATGCACCGGCGATCGCAACCGTTTCGCCAGGCCGCAGGCCGCTGCGCGCGACCAGGTTTTCCGCGGTGGTGTAGGCGCAGGGGTAGGTGGCCAGCTCGGCATCGGTTTGCGAGGTTTCGATCGCGATCGCGTTTTCCGCGCGAATGCGGGTGTACTCGGCGAAACCGCCGTCGACCTCGGAGCCGAAGTATTGCGAGCGCGATGCATCCAGCCAGTCGCCGGTCGCCAGCAGCCACGGATCGAGCAGTACGCGTTCGCCGACGCGAGCCGGGTCGACACCTTCGCCGACGGCCGCGATCCGGCCAGCCACGTCGGCACCCTGGATGCGCGGAAAACGAATCTGCGCGTTGCCCCAGCTGCCGGTCGCGGCCTCGGCTTCGGCAAAACCGGATTTACCGCCGTCGTCGGTGATGCCCTCGGTCACCGTTTTCGAATACCAGGCGGTACGGGTATTGATGTCGGTATTGTTGAGCCCGCAGGCGCCGACGCGTACCAGTACTTCGCCATCGGCCGGCACCGGCGTGGGCCAGTCCTCGCGGTACTCGAGCATGTCCAGGCCGCCGTGTCCGGTCAGAACCACGGCGCGCATTACCTCTGGAATTGACATTGTTTCCCCCGCAATCGATGGCTCGGAATAGTATGCGCGAGCGGTTGCGCGAAACAATGTTTTTTTGTGAATCGCCGTGCCGGGACAGGCTTCGTGCCGGTTCCCCGGCAGCAGGCCTTTGACTGCACCGGATCCTTCGGGTCGCAGCACCGATTGCCGCTTGCGTGTGCCGGGGTTGCAGTGTTTTACTACCGGCCATGGCGCAACAGATCACAGTCGACTCGTTTCGCACCCTGTTCGGCACCGACGAAGAGTTCGCGGTGATCGACCCGCGCCCGCGCGAACGCTTCGTGCAGAATCATTTGCTGGCCGCGAGCAACCTTACGCCGGATCGCTTCGAGACCGAGCTTGCCTGGCGTGTACCGCGCACCGATACGCGCTGTGTGCTGGTGGACGATGGCGGGGAAGACGCTGATGCCGCGGCGGCAAAAATGTCCGCCCTTGGTTACGACCAGGTCGAAATTCTCGCCGGCGGCGTCGAAGCCTGGCGCGCCTCGGGAGCGCCGCTGTTCAGCGGCAGCAGCGTACCGGGCAAGGCGTTCGGCGAATTCATCGAAAAATCCTGCGCGACACCATCGATCACGGCGGCCGAGTTTGCCCGTCGCCGCGAGACCGGGTCGGCGCCGCTGCTGATCGATTCGCGCACGCGCGAGGAACACGAGAGTTACTGTATCCCCGGCGCCGTGTTGTGCCCGGGTGCCGAGCTCGTTTACCGGGTGTTGCCGCATGCCGGGGACGGGCGCGAGATCGTGGTTCACTGCGGCGGGCGGACGCGCAGCATTGTCGGTGCACAGACGCTGATCGATGCCGGCCTGGAAAACGTCTGCGCGCTCGAGAACGGCACCATGGCCTGGCAGTTCGAAGGCTTCGAGCTGGAGCAGGGTAACGATCAGGCGCTGGCATCGCCGGCCCCGGCGCAACTGGGCGCAATCCAGGAGCGCGCGCGTGCCATGGCCGAGACCTGGTATATCGACCGGGTCAGCTCGATCCCGGCACAGGAAGTACGTACCCGCTATCTCATCGATGTGCGCGGGCGCGACGAGTACGAGAACGGTCATATCCGCGGATCCCTGCACGTACCCGGCGGGCACCTGCTGCAGAATGTCGATCGCTACCTGCTGGTGCGGAACGCCATCGTCATCCTGATCGACGGTGACCGCGTGCGCGCGATCACGACCGCGATCTGGCTGCGCCGCATGGGCTGGCGCCGCGTGTTCGTGTTCTCCCTCGACGACGACAAGTCCAACCTCGAGTTCGGCCCGGGGCCGTTGCCGAGCCCGCTCGAGGACCGTGATCTCGATCCGGCCGATCACGCCGACGCGGAGGAGCTGCTGGCGCGCAACCGGGCTTACCTCGAGTGGGAAATTGGATTGATCGACCAGTTGCCGGGCGAACCCTCGGCAACCTACATCGAGCGCGCCTGAAGCGCCGACAGCTGCATGGCGACTGCTTTCGCCGGATTGCGGTCGACTTTTATCATTGATCCAATCGAAATTCGTGGTTTGCGCCCGCTTCGCCGACCCTCCATACTCGCCCGAACAGAGAGGAGGACTGCCGTGATGTACGTCGTCGGGGTATGCAAAAATGACTGATGCGGATCCGAAAGCGCGGCTCGACGCGATCGTCGAGCAGGGACTGTGTATCGGTTGCGGCCTGTGCCAGGCGGTCGCCGGCAAGGACGTGGTGCGCGTGGTGAAGACCGCGAGCGGCTACCTGCACCCGGTGGTCGTGGGTGAACTCGAAGCGGCGCAGGTCGACCGGATTTACGAGGTTTGTCCCGGCACCCGCATCGAGGGCTTGCCGGAGCGTTTGCTCGACGAGGAGACCCGGGTCGACAACGTCTGGGGTCCCTGGCAGAGAATCGTGCGCGCCTGGGCGGCGGATCCCGAGATGCGCTACGAGGGAGCCACCGGCGGCGTGCTGACCGCGCTGGCTGCCTACCTGCTCGATTCGGGGCGGGTGAACTTCGTCCTGCATGCACGCGCATCCGCAACCGAGCCCAGTTTCGGTGACGCGACCATCAGTCGCAGTCGAGCCGATGTCCTGGCCGCGGCGGGATCGCGTTACGGCCCGACGGCGACCCTGATCGATATCGATGCGGTGCTCTCGCTCGGCGAACCCTTCGCCGTCGTCGGTACTCCCTGCGACCTGTCCGCGCTGCGCAATCACGCCGAATTCGATCCGCGGGTCGACCAGCTGGTGCGCTACTGGATGACGATGGTCTGCGGCGGCTTCGGCGCCCCGGAAACGACCCTGGCGTTTTACCAGCGCAACGGCATCGATCCGGCGCAGGTCACCGCGCTGCGCTACCGCGGTCGCGGCTGCCCGGGACCGACCCGGGTCGAGACCGCGCAGGGTGCCGCGGAGTATCACTATCTCGATTACTGGGGTGACGACGAAAGCATGTGGGGTCTGCCGTTTCGCTGCAAGATCTGCCCGGACGGTATCGGCGAGACCGCCGACATCGCCGCGTCGGATACCTGGCCCGGCGGTTCGCCCAACCGCGTCGACAGCGAGACCGATCCCGGCACCAACGGCGTGATCGCGCGCACGCGCGCCGGCGCGGAGTTGCTGGCGGCAGCCGCGCAAGACGGGGCGCTAGCAATCGAATACGATATCACCGCGGACGACATGAGCATCTACCAGCCGCACCAGATGCACAAGAAGTACGCGGTCTGGGCCCGCCACCAGGGTCTGGGCGACGCGGGCAGGATCGTGCCGCGTACCGCGCGCCTGCGGATCGAGGAACTCGCGGCCGAGCTGCCCGAGGCGACTAACCGCTACCAGCGCGACGGCACGCGCCGCCGCATCGAGGCCGGCAAGGCGACTTTACCGACGCCGGCGATGTCGGGAGGCGGGGATGACTGAATCGATTCGGGTCACGCCGCTGACCGGTTGTATTGGCGCCCGTATCGAAGGCATCGACTTCGATGCCGGCATCGACGACGCGGGATTTGCGCGCCTGCGCGATGAACTGATGCGTTACAAGGTACTGGTTTTTCCCCGTCCGTCGCTCAGCCCCGCGGCACATGTAACCCTGGGCGCACGCTTCGGTGAGCTCGAGCCGCGGCATCCGGACTACCCGACGATCGATGGCCTGGAAAATATCATGGTGATCGAAAACGGTCCCGAACGGCCGCCGGACAACGAATCCTGGCACAAGGACATGACTTTTCTGCCGCACCCGCCGCACTGCTCGCTGCTGCAGGCGAAGGTACTGCCCGCGCGCGGCGGCGATACCATGTTTGCCAACATGGCGGCGATTCTCGAGGACCTGTCGCCACCGCTGCGTGACCTGCTGCAGCAACTGACCGTGGTGCATGACCAGGTCCGCGGCTTTGCGCCGACCCTGCTCGACAACCGGGAATACGAGCGGCTGGAAAACATGCGGGCGAAACCCGAGTCCCTGCGGCGCAATGTCCACCCGGCGGTGGGAGTGCATCCGCTGACGGGCGACGCTTACCTCGGCGTCGACTGCTGTTTCGTCAGTCACTTCGTCGAACTCGAGCGCAACGAGAGCGACGCGTTACTAGGCCTGTTACGCGACCTGATCCGTGAACCGCGCTACCAGGTGCGCGTCGCCTGGCAAGCGGACGATCTCGCGATCTGGGACAACGTCTCGACCCTGCATTACGCGGTGGGCGATTACCGTGAATACCGCCGCATGCAGCGCGTCACCGTCAGCCGTTACCACGACGCCTGATCCCGCCGCGGTCAGGTGGTGCCACCCTTTTCGGGGACAGTTTACTTATCTATTTCGGTGACACTTTAGATGATCCGGTCGATCCAGGGGCTACCAGGCCCTGTGGAACCGAGGCTGGGGGCTGCATCTGGCGAAACTGCCCGGTTTTACCGCGCTGGCTTTGCCGCTTTTTTGCTACCGGCAGCAAGGGCTGGATTTCTTATAAGCTATTGATTTTTATAGTTTTCGGGTAAGCTGTCCCCGAAACTGATTAGTAAACTGTCCCCGCAATTGTCAGGCGGTCGGGGTGCCGGTTTTTCTGGCCGACAGCGCGGGCAATAACAGCACCAGCGCCAGCGCGCCGACAATCAGCAGCAGGGCGCTCAGTTCGGCGAGACCGACCGGTTCGTCGAGGATCAGGTGGCTCGAATAGACGCCGATCACCGGGACCATCAGTGTGCCGATTGCCGCCACCGATGCCGGCAGCAGGGTTACGACCTTGAAGTAGGCCCACTGGCAGAAACTCATCGGGAACAGGAACAGGTAGACCAGCGCGACCACGGCGGGCAGGCTCAGCGCGGCCAGGTCCGGCAACGGTTCGCTGGCCAACGCGACCAGCGTAACCGGTAGCGCGCTGAACAACAGTTGCCAGGCGACGTTGGTCAGCACCGGCAGTTGCCAGTTGAAACGCTTGAGCAGAATCGTGCCGATTGCCCAGCTGACGGCCGCCAGCAGCATGAACAAGGCGCCCACGGGCGCCTGCCGCAGGATCACCAGGTCCTGGCCGATCAGCACGCCGAGCCCGCTTACGCCGAGTAGCAGGCCGGCAATCTTGGCCAGCGTAATACGTTCCCCCAGCAGCGGCGACGCAAGCAGCGTGGCCCATACCGGCATCGTGAACGCGATGATAGACGCGCGCCCGGCCGGCATCAGCGATACGCCGTAGGCCGAGAACACCATCCAGCCCAGGATCGCGAAACCGCCGCAGAGTGCCACCGGTGCGAGTTCGCGCCGCTGCAGGCGCCAGCGGTTGCCGGACAGGCCGGATAGCGCAAGCAGGATCGAACCGCCGGCCAGCAGGCACAGCGCGCGAAACCACCAGACCGTCAGTTCGCCCAGGATGATTTTCATGCCGGGCCAGTTCAGGCCCCAGAACAGCGCCAGGCCCGCCAGCAGCAGGATCGGCATCGGCGTGATGCGTGCCTGCGTCACGCGATTACCGAGTCGAGCCAGGGACCGCCGAACAGCAGCACGGCGAGGCCGGTGCCGGTGGCGACCACCACGTTGTTGCTGCGCCACATGATCAGTACGACGCAGGCCATCGCGGCGATCTCGCCGGGACTGCCCTGGCGTACGGCGGGCGCGAGGATTGCCATGAAGGCGCAACCGGGCAGGGCTTCGAGTACCGGTTTGATACCCTGGATATGGCGCAGCTGCAGGCCGATGAAGTAACCGGTCAGGCGCGTCAGGTAGACGATCGCGGCCATCATGAAAATTGCGAGCAACGCCGACTGCTGGTCAACCACGGCGTCGTTCCTGGTAAATCGCGATCACGACGCCGGCGCCGACCGACAGCAGCAGGATCAGGTAGTCGGGCGCACCCAGCTCGAACAGCAGCAGCGCGGCGGCGCCCGATACCAGCCAGGGCAGCGGCGGCGTCTTCGTGTTCTTGAAGAACAGCATCATCATGGTTGCCAGCACCAGCGGGCCGGCGAAGGACACCTGGCCGAGATCAAAATTGGCGAACAGGTGTGCCGCGTTCAGACCGATCAGGGTCGACGTGAGCCAGCTGACCATCATCGACACCCCGTAACCGGTGACGTAGCCGAGCCGGTCGACTTCGTCGTCGACCCGGAAACTGGTAACCACGCCGGGATCGTTCAGCAGAAACAGCCAGGCGATGCGCCGGCGCAGGCTGTGGCCGTCGAAGTGGTGCGTCATTGCCATGCCGAGCAGCAGGTTGCGCGTGCTGACGAGGAACACCGACAGTGCGATCGTGGCGTAGGGGATCGGTGCCTGCCAGAACTCGAGGGCGGCGAACTGTCCCGACGCGGTAAACGAGGTCAGGCTCATCAGCAGGGCCTGCCATTGCTGCAGGCCGACCGCGGAGGCGGTGATACCGAACATGACGCCGAAGATGAAGGTCGAGATGAAATAGTCGCCGGACAGGCGGATACCGAGCCACGCACTTTGCGCGGTCGTCACGCCTGTCTCCGCGCGGAGTTTTCGAACAGCAGCAGGGCGAACAGGACCAGCGCGAAGCCCCCCCACTGCAACGGGGTGAAGGTTTCGCCGAAGATGAACCACGCAAACAGGGCCGCCAGCGGTGGCTCGACCAGCGTAATCATGCTCGCGCGCGCGGCGCCGAGGATTCGCGCGCCGGCAAAAAAGGCTACCCAGGAAACACAGTAGGCAATGCCGTTGCCGACCAGCCCGCTCATGCCCAGGGTGGTCTGCGGCAATCGAAAGTCGCCGAATACCGCCAGCCCGGCAGCAAACACCAGGAAACTCCACAGGCTCATGTAAAAACTGGATACCAGCGAGCCGCTGTGCTCGGTGACGCGAACGTTGGTCAGCGTGATGACAACGGTGGCCAGCATCGCCATCAGCGCCAGCGCCACGCCGATCGGGCTGATCTGTTCGAATTCGACACCGAGTATCAATACCAGGCCGAGAATCGCGACCAGGCCCCACAACCACTGCGCGGGTGCGAGGCGGATGTTGCCGACGAGGTGGCTCCAGGTTGCGAGCACCATCGGGTACAGGTAGAGAATCAGTAGCGCGAGGCTGATATTGATCGTCAGGATCGCGCCGTAAACGCCGTACACGAACACGGCCCCGGCAAGACCCGCGACCAGGCTGGGTCCCAGCAGTTCGCGCGGCAGGCGCAGCGACTGGCGTAACAGCAGGACCACCAGCGCCAGCAGCAGCGTGGATACGATACCGCGCGCAAAGGCCACGGTCATGACGTTGCTGTCGGCCTCGTAAGCCAGCTTCGCGGTGGTCGGCAGGAACACGACACCGAGACCGGACAGCAGCAGGTAGCCGATACCGACCATTTGCCGCGACGGCGGTCGCGATGCGATTGTCGACGTGTTCAACGAGGTGATTCCGGTCAGGGACGTTAGCCTTTTGCGCGCGACCATACCACAGACACGGGGCGGGGTTCGGCATTTGTGCCGCCAGCAATGTTATAGTGTCGACCGGTTTCGAAAAAGCGCCGGCGACAGAACCGGCCGAGACGAGGGCCCATGCACAAATACCCCCATCGCGAGGTTCCCGCGGACCTCGAATCCTGGCCGTTCGATAATCCCGCCTCGGACTACCGGATCCTGCGCGGCGATCCGCGCGCCAGCGGTCGCATCGACGCCGGCGGTAACGATCAGGGCAGCCGGCTCGGGATCTGGTCCTGTACCGAGGGGGCGTTCGAATGTACCGAACTGGGTGATGAACTGCAGACGATTCTCGCCGGCCGCCTGACGCTGACGCGCGCCGACGGCGAGACCGTCGAGGCGGGCCCGGGCGACAGTATCTTCACCCGCCGCGGCGAGCGCGTCGTGTGGGATATCCACGAGACCGTCACCAAGGTTTTTTTCACGCATCTCGCCGCCGACGGCGATTAATGGCAAGCTTATGCTCTTGTCGATTCGCGGGGGGAGATCGAAAATGCCAGTGACGGGTTTTATCACCCCGGTAGCGGTGAATTGCGAACGGATTGCCCGGTGAACGCAGAAACCGGCAACCCGTCTGCGGCGGCGGCTGTCGAAGTGCGCGAAGTCGAGAAGGTCTTCGGCCCGCCAACGACCGGTGCGCGGGCGCTTGCGGGCGTCAGCCTCAATATCCTCGACAACGAGTTTTTCACCCTGCTCGGGCCATCCGGCTGCGGTAAAACGACCCTGTTGCGCATCATCGCCGGTTTCGAAACCGTGACTTCGGGACGGGTTTTCCTGTTCGGTGACGAAATCGAGGACCTGCCGCCCAACAAGCGACCGGTTAATACCGTGTTCCAGCAATATGCACTGTTTCCGCACATGAGCGTGGCGGAAAACGTTGCCTTCGGCCTGCATCGCCTGCGCCACCCCAAGGCGGAAGTCGCCAAGCGCGTCGACGAAGCGCTGGACCTGGTTCAGCTCGGCGAATTTGCCGCGCGGCGGCCGTCGCAGCTGTCCGGCGGCCAGCAGCAGCGGGTCGCGCTGGCGCGGGCGCTGGCGCCGCGACCCAAGGTGCTGCTGCTCGACGAACCGCTGTCGGCGCTGGATCTGAAGCTGCGCCAGGCGATGCGCGTCGAGCTCAAGAGCCTGCAGGAAGAAACCGGTATCACCTTCATTTTCGTCACCCACGACCAGGAAGAGGCGCTGACGATGTCCGATCGCATCGCGGTCATGTCGCGCGGCGAGGTGCAGCAGATCGGTACCGCGCACGATATCTACGATCGCCCGCGCAATCGTTTCGTCGCCGATTTTATCGGTGAGACCAACCTGCTCGATGTAACGGTCGAAAACGTCGATGACGGCAGCGTTGCCTGCCGCCTGCAGGACGGTGGGCTGTTGCAGGCCACGCCTTCGGGTGAAGCTGCCGCGGGTACGGCAGGCCACGTGTCGATCCGCCCCGAGCAGCTCGTGCTGGTGCCGCCGCAGGAGCCAGCGCTGATGCAGGGCGTGGTCGACCGCCTGATCTATCTCGGCACGGACAATCAACATCTCGTACAGCTGGCGGACGGCAGCGAAATCCGGGTTCGCACCCAGGCCGCGCAACAGGCCGAAAAGGATTTTGCCCCCGGTGACAAGGTGGGGATTCGGGTGAATCCCGGCACGGCACGGCTGCTGGTGGACTGATGGCGGGCGGCGTCAGCAGTTCCGGCGGACACTCCGTATCCAGCGCCTACGCCGCGGTGCGCAACTGGCTGCTGGCGCCGTCGTGGATCACGATCGCGATCTTCATGCTGGGCCCGGTGCTGCTGATGGCGGTCTACTCGTTCCTGACCAAGGAATTTCGCGGCGGCGTCCTGTGGGAGTTTTCGCTGGCGTCCTACGACCAGTTCTTCTTCGATCGCGGCCTGTTCGGTGACGAGCCGCCGAAACTGCACTGGACTTACCTCGCGATCTACCTGCGTTCGTTTATCCAGGCCAGCGTCGCAACCCTGCTGTGCCTCGCCATCGGGTTCCCGACCGCGTACTTCATCGCCACCCGGCCGGCATCGACCCGCATGGTCTGGCTGTTCCTGATAACGATCCCGTACTGGGTCAACCTGCTGATCCGCACGGTGTCGATGAAGTTCCTGATCCGCGATACCGGACCGATCAACGAATGGCTGATCAGCTTTGGCCTGCTGGAGGCGCCGATCAAGATGGTCAACACCGATTTTGCGGTCCAGCTCGGGCTGTTCTATTCCTACCTGCCGTTCATGGTGTTGCCGATTTACGCCGCGGTCGAGCGGTACGACTTCGCCCTGTCCGAGGCGGCCGCGGATCTTTATGCCGATCGCTGGACTACCCTGTGGCTGGTGCTGCTGCCGGCCGTCAGGCCGGGCATCATTGCCGGCTGTATCCTGGTTTTCGTGCCCAGCCTCGGTGCGTTTCTCGCCCCCGACCTGCTGGGCGGCGCGAAGAATTTCATGATCGGCTCGCTGATCGAGGAACAGTTCAAGGGGGCGGCCGGCAACTGGCCGTTCGGCGCCGCCTGCGCGATGGTGCTGCTGACGATGGTGCTGGTGGCCGTGTTCCTGTACGCGCGCCAGCAGGCCGCTAACGCGAGGGGTGGCGGATGAGTACCGGGATCCGCAAACCGGCGCGCAAGATCGACCTGCGGCGCTATCCCGGCTTCGTGCACCTCGCGGTATTCTGCATGATTATTCTCTACGCGCCGCTGCTGATCGTGGCCGTATACTCGTTCAATGCGTCGACCTCGATCACCCTGTGGGGCGGGTTTTCGCTGCAATGGTACGAGGAAGTTTTCTTCGGCCTCGAATCGGCCAAGTTCAAGGACGCGGCCTGGAATTCCTTCACGATCGCGATTTCGGCCGCGGTCGTGTCGACCTGTTTCGCGACCTCGGCGGCGCTCGGCATGCTGCGCGCGGGCGAGTTTCGCGGGCGCCCGGTCAGTTTCGCGTTGATCAACCTGCCGCTGATGGTGCCCGAAATCGTGACCGCCGTGGCCACGCTGATCTTTTTCAACTGGATCAACTTCGAGCGCGGCATCGGCACCATCCTGGTGGCCCATATCGTGTTTTGCATCCCCTTTGCCTACCTGCCGATCGCGGCCCGGCTCGAGGGAATCTCCGGAATCTACGAACAGGCGGCGCTCGACCTGTACGCGACCCGCTGGGAAGCCTTCCGGCTGGTGCTGTTGCCGCTGATGGCGCCCGGCGTGCTGTCGGGCTTCCTGCTCGCGTTCATCATTTCGCTCGACGACTTCATCATCACCAATTTCGTCAAGGGCGCCGGGGTCGAGACGCTGCCGACGGCAATCTTCGGCGCCGTGAAACAGGGCATCAAACCGAATATCATGGCGATATCGACCCTGTTGCTGGTACTGTCGTTTATCTTCGTTACCCTGTCGTGGCTGATCGGCCGCATGGGAACGGACAGCGGCAGGGCCGCGGATTGAATCGCGGCCGTTACGACGGGTGAAAACATAAACCTGGACTCAACCAAAAGAGGAGAAGTACCCATGAAAAACCTGATGATGGCGATCGCGGCCCTGCTGGCCTTCGCCGTATCCCCGGCGCAGGCAGCGGGCAAGCTGTCGATTTACCACTGGTTCGAATACATACCGCAGGAGTTGCTCGACAAGTTTTCCAGGGAATTCGACGTCGAGGTGACGATGGACACCTACGACTCGAACGAGTCGCTGCTGGCCGCGCTCAAGGCGGGTGCGCTCGGTGACTACGACGTCGCGGTTCCCGGCGACTACATGGTCAAGATCCTGAACCAGGAAGGCATGCTCGACACGATCGGGCAGAATGAGCTGAGCAACCGTGGCAACATCCTGCCGCAGTGGGTCGATGTCGATTTCGACCCCGGCCGCAAGCACTCGATTCCTTACCAGTGGGGATCGACCGGTTTCTCGGTCAACCGCAATATCTACCAGGGTGATATCAACACCACCGCGATGATCTTCGATCCGCCGGCCGAGCTGAAGGGCAAGATCAACGTGCTGGATACTTCCGGCGAGACCCTGACCCTGGCCTCCATCCATCTCGGCATCCCGCAATGCACGCAGGATCGCGACCAGCTGAAGAAACTCGACGCGCTGGTGCAGGGCGCCAAGCAACACTGGGCATCGTTCAACTCGGACGGCGCCAAGGACGTGCTCGTTTCCGGCGACGCGGCCGTGGGCATGATCTGGAACGGTTTCGGCGCCAAGGCCCGCGAGGAAGGTGCCCCGATCGAGTATGCCTTTCCGAAGGAGGGTTACATCGTCTGGATGGACAACGTCGTGCTGTTGAAAGATGCCCCGAACCGCGCTAACGCGATCAAGTTCATGGACTTCCTGCTGCGTCCCGAGAATGCTGCCGCGGTCACCAACTACGCCCGTTACACCGCGGGTGTCAAGGGTGTCGAGGCGCATCTCGACCCGGCGCTGGCGAAGTCGCCGGAGCAGAATCCGCCAGCGGGCCAGAAGGGCTTTTTCGTCGAGGCCTGCGATGCCGAAACGCAACCCCTCTACGACAGGATCTGGACGCGCCTGAAGCAGTAACGCGGACGGCCTTGCCGATACGGTGCCGGGGAAGCCGCGACTTCCCCGGCGCCGCTATTGCGATCATGTCGATTGACCCGACAGCCGGGATATCTGCCCAGATCAGCTGGGTATACACGCACGATCTCGAATCCACGGCCGGCTTTTATGCGCAGGCCCTCGGCCTCGAGTGTGTGCGCGCCGAGGGCAGGGCGCGGGTGTTTCGCGTCACTGGCGGCGCCCATATCGGTATCTGCGAAGCCTTCGCCGATCGCGTGGTCGAAGCGAAAGGCGGCATGATTTCGCTGGTCGTGGAGAACGTGGATGCCTGCTACGATAACCTGCTGGCACGTGGCGTCGAGATCGAGAGCCCCCCGCATCACCTCCAACAGTTCGGCATCCGCACGTTTTTCCTGCGTGATCCCAACGGCTACGTCATCGAGTTCCAGCAGTTCGAGTGAGTCGTATTCGATTGGGTCGCCCCGTAGCGGCGACTGTGATAAAACGCGGATTGTGAACGGCCATTGGATCGTCCAGTCCCCGTGAAACTCGATTTTATCTCCCCGGTGCTCGGCGTTTACGTCGACGACTTCGACCTCGCCGCGAAGACGTGCGGCCATGCCGCTACGGAAATTCGCGGATTACTCGACCAGCACCTGGTGGTGGTCGTGCGCGGTCAGGAGTTGTTGCCGACACAGCAGCGCGAACTGGTGCGCGAATTCGGGCCGCTGTTTCTGCACCACGCTGACGACGGCGTGATCTTCGCCGACGGTTTGCCCGAGGTGCTCGAAATGCGCAAGGAAGCGGACGGCGCGCGCCTGTTCGGCGGCAGCGACTGGCATGCCGACGTGACCTTTCGCAAACCTGCGGCCTATGTCTCCGCACTACACGCGAAAATCCTGCCGCCGCTCGGCGGCGACACCGGTTTCGCCAGCACGATCGCGGCCTGGGAAGCGCTGAGCACTGGCCTGCAGACCACGCTCGCGCCGCTGGCGGTGGTGCACAGTTACGACGGGCCCGATGCGCCCGATCATCCGACCGAGACCGCGATCCATCCACTGGTACGCACGCATCCGGTGACGGGCAAACAGGGGCTATATATCAACCGCATGTTCGCCCGGCGTTTCGAAGGCATGAGCGAAGCCGAGAGCCGGCCGTTGATCGAATTCCTCGATCGCCACATGTCCCGCATCGAGTTCACTTTCCGTCATCGCTGGCAGGACGGCGATCTCGTCTTCTGGGACAATCGCTTTACGCTGCACTACCCGATCAACGATTTCAGCGGTCACCGCCGCCTGCTGCTGCGCTGCACCGCGCTGGAATCCTGAGCGGCCGGCAGCATTCGCCAGGCCGGCAGAAATGATCGGGCAGGAGATAATGAATCGTTACGACAAACTGATGCAGCGTATCCACGCTGGTGAGCGCATCCTGATCGACGGTGCTACCGGCACCGAGATCGAGCGCCGCGGTGTACCGCAACTGGAACATGCCTGGAACGGCGGCGGGGCGCTGAGCCATCCTGACGTGCTGCGCGCGGTACACGAAGACTATCTCCGGCTCGGTGCCGAGGTCGTCATCTCCAACAATTTTGCCACGCACTACCATGCGTTGAAGGACGCCGGCGAGGCTGATCGGTTCGAGGCCTATAACCGCCGCGGGGTCGAACTGGCAATCGAGGCGCGCGATCGAACGGCTAAATCCGACGCGCTCGTCGGCGCCGGTATATCCTGCTGGTCATGGAGCGGTAAGCATCCTGCGCTGGCTGACCTGAAGAGCGCGGCCGAACGCCAGGTGCAGGTACTCGCCGCGGCCGGTGCCGATTTGATCCTGCTCGAGATGATGATCGATATCGACAAGATGCTGGTGCTGCTCGACGCGGCGCTGGCAACCGGCTTGCCGGTCTGGGTTGGATTTACCTGCGAAGCGGACGCCGCGGGCCGTATCTGCCTGCGCAACGGTGAACCGCTCGACCAGGCCATCGCCGCCTTCGATGACCGCCGTGTCGATCTCGTCAATATCATGCACACCGAGATCGAGTATATCGACGCCTGCCTCGAAGTCTTGCAATCTTGCTGGACGGGTCCGGTTGGCGTCTACGCGCACTCCGGAGAGTTCCGCGGTGACAGGCTGGTGTTCAGCAGTACTATTTCACCCGGCGACTACTGCACCGCCGCAAAAGGCTGGATCGAACGTGGTGCGCAGGTAATCGGCGGTTGCTGCGGTATCGAGCCGCGCCATATCGAACAGCTGGCGCGGGTCGTCGAATAACAACAGGCCCGGTACGACCCGGTTGTTCTAGATGTATTCCCAGCGTTTGAGGTGATTCATGACCTGGTCGGCGAGTCGGGCCGGGTCCTGCGCCGCCGAATCAAGCACGATGTCCGCGCGTTCGGGAATCTCGTAGTCCGAGTCGATGCCGGTGAAGTTCCTGATCTTGCCGGCACGCGCCAGCTTGTAGATACCTTTCGGGTCGCGCGCTTCGCACAGCGCCAGCGGCGCGTCGACGTAAACCTCGATGAACACTTCGGCGCCGAGCAGTTCGCGCGCCATGCGGCGTTCGGAGCGAAACGGCGAGATGAAAGATACCAGCGTGATCAGGCCGGCGTCGGCCATCAGGTTGGCGACCTCGCTGACGCGGCGAATGTTTTCGACCCGGTGATCGTCGCTGAAGCCGAGATCCTTGTTGAGCCCGTGGCGCACGTTGTCGCCGTCGAGCAGGTAGGTGTGGCGACCGTGTTCGAACAGGCGCTGCTCTACCAGGTTGGCGACGGTCGACTTGCCCGCGCCGGACAGGCCGGTGAACCAGAGCACGCAGGGGCGCTGCAGTTTTTGTTCGGCACGCTGCAGCCGGTGCAGTTTCATTTCGTGCCAGGTCAGGTTATTGCGCTCGGCCGGGTCCCTGTGCTCGCTTGCCAGCCTGGCTGCGCCAACCTGCGGCTGGCGGTCTTCTTCGATGTAAGCTTCGGTTTCCATAACAACTCCCCGTTATCGATTCAAACCGCGCCGAGGCGGTGAGCGTAAAGGTGTTCGTAGTGCGGCAGCACGGTCTCGTAAATGGACTTGATCTTGTCCGGTGCAGCGGAAATGTCGATGTACCGGCGCGGCTGGGGCTTGAGGCCGTCCGAATCTCGCAGGTTCGCGTGCCAGGAACCGCCGTCGTACCAGCTGACCTCGTCGCGGTCGCCGGGCTCCCACGACAGGGCTTCCTCGATGTAGGCGATGCCGACCGCGTTGCAGTAGGCCTCGACCATGCCGAACGGGTCCTCGAGCAGGTCGTCGCTGTCGATCACCGGCGGCGCATCGCCGAGCCGGTCACAGAGGCGGTCGAACAGCTCGCGCTGTTCGACGAAAGCGACTTCCTTCAGTTCGAAATCGGGCCAGTGCTTGTACATCGACGTCGTCACCTTGGCCGGATCCCGAATCAGGAAGCTGTGCTTGAAGTGATCGAGAAACTCGTCGCTCCACAGGTGCTCGATGTAGTGCGGGAAGTCCTTGGAAAACACCGGGCCCTGTGCTGCCGCGGTCAGCAGTTCGTCCCACACGCTGGCGAAGCTCAGGCCAGTGATGCGTTCGCTGTCGGGACGAATGCGCGGCCAGCGCGCGTCCTCGCCCTTGTACCAGGCTTCGCCGAAAGGTTCGTGGAAACAGGCCAGGTCGCCGCGCATGCGCATCATCCACTCGAACGCGGTCGAGGTGGAGCGCGGCGTGGCCCACAGAACGAGTATCTTATGCATGGGCGGCTGCCTCGGTTGCGGGCTGCAGGCGATGGGCGTGCAGATGGCGGTAATGCTCGATGAAATCCTGGTACAGGTCCTGCAGGCGCGGCGGCAGCTGGTCGATCGCGACCGGCTTGCGCGGCTGCGGTTTCAGGCCGTCGGAGTTTTTCAGGGTTTCGTGCCAGATGCTGTCGTCGCCGTCGTACCACAGGACCTCGGCGCGGCTGCCGGGCTCCCAGCTGAGCGCCTCCGCGATGAACGGAATGCCGACCGCCTCGCAATAGGCCGCCACCATCGTCTGCGGGTCTTCCAGCAGGTCGTCGCTGTCGATGACTACCGGCGCTGTTCCTGTTTTTTCCCACAGCCGATCGAACAGCGCGCGCTGTTCGTCGAAACCGATTTCGTTGCGCGTGAATCCGACCGTGTCGCCTTTCTTGTCCCAGCTGCGCTTTAATGATGCCAGCACCTTGGCCGGATCGCGGACCAGGAAACTGTGGCGAAAGCGGTCGAGGAAAGCGTCGCTCCAGAGATGATCGGTAAACTGCGGCATGTCTTTCGAGAACACGGGTCGCTTCAGCGCGGTATCCTGCAGGCGCTGCAGTACCGAGGCGAAGCTGAGCCCCGGTTTGCGCGGGCTGTCGTCGTCGAGCCGGGGCGCGCGTGCGTCCTCGCCCTGGTACCAGGCTTCGCCGAAGGGCTCGTGGAAGCAGGCGAGATCGCCACGCATGCGCATCATCCACTCGAACGCGGTCGACGTCGAACGCGGCGTGGCCCAGAGTACGATAATGTCGTGCATCGACGCGATCCCTACTGCAACGAGGCCAGCAGCCGGCCCTGTTCGCCAACCGGTGCGCTGCCCAGCGTTTTGAAAATACGCCAGTACAGCGCGGTATCGGAGGCGACGATCGGCTTGTCGATCGCGGCCTCGAGCTCGCGCGACAGCGATACGAAACGTTGCGGCAGGCCGTCGGCGCGACGGAAATTACACATGCCGTTGGCGACGATGGCATCGACGTCCGGCGCCTGCTCGGCGACGTAGGCCATCGATTTCTGCGCCAGATCGCCGTCGAAAATCCAGATACAGTCGTTGCATTCCTGCTGGGTGGCGAAAAAACCCTGGTCGACGAAGTTGCCGGCGTAGACCAGGTCGAAACCGGCTTCGCGCAGGAAGCGCGCGTAGCCGTCGCGCCAGTCCGGCCAGTAATACACCGAGTTCAGCGCGATGCGTTTGGCGCCCATTTCGCGCAGCGCCTCGACCACGCAGTAGCCCGCCATGTGAAACGGCGTTTCGTAGCGGTCGCCGATCCGCTTGCAGATATCGTCGATCTCATCGGGGGTCGTACCCTGGCAATGAACCCAGTTGGTGCCGACCTGGCCGCAGACGTCGGCGCCGTTGTTCGACATGCAGTGCACGAATTCGTCCAGCAGGTGAAAGTTATCGACCCGCTGCGACAGTTCGTGCGCGTAGTCCGGTACATGCAGCATACGTCCGTGGGCACCGACGTTGTCGGCACTGATGCGCAAAAAGTCGCTCGGCGCGGCGTCGAAGTCATGCGGCGGCGAGGTAAAGCCCACCTGGTAGGTGAACAGCTTGTTCTTCTGGATTTTCCAGCGTTCCGGTTTCATGCCTGGCCTCCGTCGGCAATATCGAGTTTGTATCCTAGCAGGTGCTCGTAGTGTGGCAGCGCTCGCTGGTACAGGTCCACCAGGCGCGGATCGTCTTCCAGCGGCGGGTAGTTGGACTTTTGCGGCTTGATGCCGGTGCTCTGGCGCAGCGAGTCATGCCAGGGGCCGGTGCCTTCGCCGTACCAGCTGACTTCGTTGCGTTCGCCGGCATCCCATTCGAGTGCCTCGGGCATGAACTCGATACCGACCGCGTCGCAATAGGCGCGGATGGTTGCGGCCGGGTCAGTCAGCAGGTCGTCGGAGGCCATCACCGGCGGCGCCTGGCCGCAGCGATCGGCAATGCGATCGAACAGCCGTGCGAGCGATTCGAGCCCGACTTCGTCGAAACTGCAGTCCGGCCAGTGATTGGCCAGGCCCTGGATCACCTTGTAGGGGTCGCGGATCAGGAAGCTGTGTTGCATCCGGTTGAGCATGTCGTCATCGACGAAATGCTCGATCGAATAGGCAAAGTCCTTGAGGAACAGGTTGTGTGCGGTGGATTGCGCGACCAGGTCCTGCCACACCGCGGCATAGGTATGCCCGGGCCTGGCGGCAACCTCGGCGTCGCGCTGCGAGCGCCGGTCCTCGCCGTAGTAAAAGAGTTCGTTGAACGGCTCGTGAAAACAGCGGAAGTCGCCGCGCTGGCGCATCATCCATTCGAACGCGGTCGAGGTCGAACGCGGCGTGGCCCACAGGGTCAGGAGCATCGCGCAGTCTCCAGCTGGCCAGGCCAGCCTCGCGCGCGGAGCGAGCGGTTTTGCTCTCGATCGAGTTTGTTATTCCGAATGCACATGTCGGGGTCACTCGAAGAATGATTCTTAAATGTCTATTTGATGCGATCAGGGGGACTCTGTAAACTGCCGATTGAGCACAGAATTGATATCAATATTGATATGTCAGATCGGCGTTATCGCATCCCGTCGACGAGTGCGCTGCAGGCCTTCGAGGCGGCTGCGCGCCAACTGAATTTCAGCCGCGCCGCGGAAGAGTTGCACACCTCGCAATCGGCGATCAGTCGCCATGTCGCGGCCCTGGAGGCGCGCCTGAATACGAGCCTGTTCGACCGCCGTCGGCGCAAGCGGCTGGCGTTGACGCAGCAGGGTGAACAGTTCTACCGCGCGGTGGTTGCGGGGCTCGACGGAATCCAGCAGACCATCGAAGCGATTGCCGGCACGCGCGAGGACGACCAGGTTACTATCGCCTGCACGCACGAGAATTCACACCTGATCCTGCTGCCTCGTTTCGACAGGCTGCAGCAGGCACTCGGCGCCGACAAGACCATCCGGGTCATGACCTACGAGTACGACTCGATGCGGCGTGCACTCGATCCACGTGTCGACATCACTATCCAGTACGACGTGGGGCGCACCGATCCCGTCGATCGCGTGCAGATCGTGCGCGAGGCGATTCGTCCGCTGGTCTCGCCGGCCTTCCTTGCCGCCAATGAAAGCCTGCTGGCGGCGGAGCCATCGGCCTGGCTCGGGCTGCCGTTTCTCGAGCTGTCGAAGTACAACTTTGGCTGGGCGACCTGGGACGACTGGTTCGAGTCACAGCAACTCGGACCTGCGCGGCCCGAGTACCAGTATTTCAACAACTATGTCTACCTGCTCGAAGCCGCGGCCGCCGGCAAGGGTATAGCGCTGGGCTGGCGCGGGTTGATCGAGCGTCACCTGGAAGCGGGTGTGCTGCGTGAAATCGGGCCGCCTTACGTCGAGTTCGAACGCGCCATCCACGCGGTGCTGACCGACCACGGACGCGGCAAACCGCTCGCGCGACGCTGCCTCGACTGTCTCGCGCGGCTCGACTAGGCAAAAAAAAGCCAGGCGCTGGCCTGGCTGCAAATACTGGCTACCGGGGAAATCCCCGGCCCCCGTCAGACGACTACGATGTTTTCGGCCTGCGGGCCTTTCTGGCCCTGGGTGACGGTGAATTCGACCGTCTGGCCCTCGCTGAGGGTTTTGAATCCGGTGCCCTGGATTGCGCTGAAATGGGCAAATACGTCGCCGCCCGATTCGCGCTCGATGAAGCCATAGCCCTTGGCTTCGTTGAACCACTTTACCTTTCCGGTAACTTTTTCTGACATGATTTGTACCTGTATCTTGTTAAACCAACCCACGCGGGGCTTTACGCCGGAAACCTGGCCATGACTTATCAACTGCAGAACGAAGCATTACGGGGAACGTCGAGGAGAGGCGAATAAACTATAGACGGGCATTCAAGCGTCCGCAAGACTGTAGCGCCATTGACGCCGATGTCAATCATTTATCGCGTGTATTACCGTAGTCGCGCTCGACCAGCGCTATTCGGGTGCAGTAATTGCGGTACCAGCGGCCCTTGCCCTGGCGCTTTGCCTCGCGGTGTTCGGCATGCGATTTCCAGCGTTTTATCGATTCGAGATCGCGCCAGTAGGACACCGTGATACCGAGCTCCCTGCGCGCCGATTCGACCCCGAGATAGCCGGGTTGCCCGGCGGCGAGTTCGAGCATGCGTTCGGCGGTTGCGGCATAACCGTCGAGATCGTCGGAGTGCAGCGAGGTGAAAATGACCGCGTAGTACGGCGGATCGGGCGTTTGCGCAATTTTGCTCATGGTCGCGCTTAGCAGCCGAGCTGTTCGGCGAGGTGGATAATGCTGGTATTGTGCAGCGAATTCGCGTCCCACGGCGCGGTGTTTTTCGCTTCATCACGGCCGTATTCCCAGGGTCGTTCGATATAGGCGGTTTCGAGCCCGCAGTTGCGTGCCGCCTCGAGGTCACCGTGATGCGCGGCGGCCAGCATGACTTCGCCCGGGTCCACTTCGAAGGTACGCGCCACGCCGCGGTAGGTATCCGGGTGCGGCTTGTACTTGTTGAAGGTTTCCGCGCACAGGATTACGTCCCAGGGCAGGCCGGCGTGCTTGGCCATATCGGCCAGCAGACCGATGTTGCCGTTCGACAGGGAACTGATCATGAACTTCGATTTCAACCGCGTCAGCCCCTCGACGCTGTCGGGCCAGGGGTCGAGCCGGTGCCAGGCGCGATTCAGGTGGTGACGTGTTGCCTCGTCCATGTCATCGAGGCCGAAGTCGGCCAGCACGCGGTCGAGAATCCGCCGGTGCAGCACGTCGAGAATGACCCATTCGCCGCGTTGCATGACCTCGGCCATGGCCGGCTGGTAACCCGCGCGCCAGGCCAGCGCAAACTCGCCACCGTCGACCCCGAGGTTCATGGCCTCGACTTCGCGTTTGACCGATCCGTGCCAGTCGACCACGGTACCGAAGACGTCGAAGGCGATGACCTTGACGCGCTCGCGTAATTCCGTCATCAGTGTTCCTCCTCCAGCAGGATGCGTTCCTCGATAAACTCGATGTCGGCGACGATGACCGCGTCGCGCGGTATCCCGGGCGGCAATCCCGTTTCGCCGTAAGCGAGATGTGGCGATATCTTCAGCTTGCGTCGGCCGCCGATGCGCATGCCCTCGATGCCCTGGTAAAGTCCCGCGAACAGGCTTTCGCGGTCGATACGCAGGTCGGTGATCAGCGTGGCGCCGTCATCTTCCAGGCGGGCCCGGTCGATGAAGCCGCAGGGTTGATCCCAGCGCAGCGGGTCGCCGTTGTTGAGCCACAGCTTCAGTCGCAGGCGATAGATGCGGCCGCGTTCGACGATCTCGCCCGCGCCGACCTCTTCCTCGATCAGTTTTACTCCGGGTCGTTTCATGCAAAAGTCGAGGTTTGGCGCAGGTCACCGGCCTGCCAGAGATAGAAAATTACCATGATGTCGTCAGTCGTGCTGAATCCATGCGGTTGCCCCGGTGCGATATATACCACATCGCCGCTGACGCGGCGCGTGGCGGATTCGTCGCCGACGCGAAAGTCGGCGCCACCGGCCAGCACCGCGTATATTTCCTCGGCCTGGTGACGATGGCGCGGATACTCGATCCCCGGACCGATGATGCTGATACCGGCGCGAATGCGCTCGCTGACGAATGGCCCCAGCTTGCCGACCACCTCGGTAAAGCCATAGCCATCGAGCATGGCCTCCGGCACCAGGCGCTGCGCGCGGGTGTAGCTCTGCTCCCAGCGCAAGTTGCGGTAATGCCTTGCGAATGGCACCAGCATCGGCGCGCAGTCGGCGCGCTGCACCACCTGGTCGAGGCGCTCGGCCGCCGGCAGGTGCTCGGCTTTTACGTCGATCCAGTCGTTGCCCCAGTCGCGCATCGCCGGCTTGAACCGTTCGATCTCGGGCGCGGGGTGCGACAGGGTGAAAGCGCGCACCGCGTCGAGCAGCTCCAGGTCGTGCAGGCGAACGCTCACAGCACCCCCCGCGCCTTGAATATCAGCGCCATGCCGACCGCGAACATGATCGACGCGGCGAGCAGGTTGATGCCGCGGATCGCGGTCGTGTTCTGCAATAGAATGCTCGCGCGACCCGCCAGCCAGGCATAGACGAGCTTGGCGCCGCCGACCCCGATTGCGGCGATCACGACGATGGTCAGCGTATCGGCCGGCGTCATTTGCGCGAGATCGATGAAGGCCGGGAAAAACCCGAGGTAAAACAGGATCGCCTTCTGGTCGGCCAGCGTGATCAGCAGGCCGGCGAGAAAACTCGACGACCAGGTCGATTCGCGCACCCGCTCGGTTTTCCCGGCGCGTGCCTCGGCGCGCCACAGCGTCACCCCGAGCCAGATCAGGTAAACCCCGCCGATATACTGAATCCAGGTAAACTGCTCGCCCATCATCCCGGCGATGACCGCCAGCCCGTAAACCGCGATCAGGATGAAGATGATGTCGCCGACCACGATCCCCAGCGAGGCGAAAAAACCGTGGCTGAAGCCGAAGGCGGCGGCGCGCGCGGTCACCGTCAGCACGCTGACGCCGGGGATGATCGCCAGTACGATCATCGTGCCCAGCAGCGCGACGATGCTGGCGAGGGTTAAGGTGGATTCCAGGCGTTTTTTCCTCCGGCTTGAGTCAGTCCGTGCGGTGCATATCCCGGCCGCAGCATATCGGTGACGTGATCCTGCCGTGGCTGCCCGGGTATTGTGCCAGGGCTACTTCGCGACCGTCATCAGGGGTGACAATACCCTGCACGATCCCCTTGCTGCCGCTGCCGCGGGTCATCGGGCCGAGGTTCATGCCACGGACCTTGCAGCGATATACCGCCATGATGGTTCCTCCCCCGGGACCAGCGCGGATTTTACCAGCTCGCCGTCCCGAATGCTGCCCCGGATTACAGTTGTGCCGCCAGCGAACGCAACAACTCGGCCGCCGGGATCGCTCGACAGCCGCTTGCATTCTGACCGCACCACAGCGAAGTGAAATCGCTGCTGCCCCGCGCTTCGGCGGCGCTGCGCAGCGGTGCCAGCGCCCTGGAAGCCAGCGGAAACGGCACCACGTCGTCGCTGATCGGTCCAAGGTCGCGCATGATGCGATTGACGATGCCGCGCGCCGGCCGGCCGGAGAAAAGGTTGGTCAGCGCCGTGTGGGCGGCGCCGGGCGATGTCAGCGCCTCGCGGTGCAGCGGAGCGGTGGTCGCTTCGTCGCACAGCAGGAAAGCGGTGCCGACCTGTACCGCGCTGGCGCCAAGGTCGAGCGCGGCCCCGACGCCGGCCGCGTCAGAGATGCCGCCGGCGGCGATAACGGGCAGGTCGACCGCGGCGACGATCTGCGGCAGCAGCGCAAGGGTACCGACCTGGGTGGTAATGTCTTCACCCAGGAACATGCCGCGGTGACCGCCGGCCTCGAGGCCCTGGGCAATGATCGCATCGACTCCGCGCGCTTCGAGCCAGCGCGCTTCCGCGACCGTGGTGGCGCTGCAGAGAATCCTGGCGCCCGTGGCCCTGACGCCCTGCAGCAGGTCATCGGCCGGTAAGCCGAAGTGAAAGCTGACCACGGGCGGTTCGAATTCCCGCAGAATTTCGAGCGCCTCTTCACCGAACGGTGCGCGGTCCTCGGCCTCCGGGACCTCGCCCGGATCGAGCCCGAATTCGGTGTAGTAGGGCGCCAGTGCATTTTGCCAGGCGGCGTTCCGCGCGGCGTCTTCGACCGGCGGTCGGTGGCAGAAGAAATTGATGTTGTAAGGCCTGTCGGTAGCCGACGTGATGAGCGCGAGCTGGTCGCGAATTTCCTGCATGCCGAGCATGGCGCAGGGCAGCGAACCGAGACCGCCGGCAGCGGACACCGCGATGGCGAGCGCGCTTGTTTGCACGCCGGCCATCGGTGCCTGGATGATCGGCAGCTCGATATCGATCAGGGTCTGTAATTCACTGGACACGATTCAGTTCTCCCGCCGGGCTTGCCGGCCGAGTTCGATTTGCTGTTGTTCGTTGCAGGGCTTGATGTTACGCGTCATGTCCCGCACCTGGAAGCCGCCCCACGCGGAAACCCGAACATCAACCGCATGGCCAGCAGGAGTGCAGGCGGACGTATCAGCGCCTTGCTGCCGCGCCGGTGGCGGGTGCGGCGCAATGATCAGCCGGTGGCGCGCGACCCGTCAGGGTGTCAGTCCGTGGTTGCGGAACAGTGCCTCGACCATGGTGTTTACCTGTTCGCGGCGTACGGGCGGATCGAATTCACGGCGGTATTCCCAGGCCGCGCGAATCGCGTTTTCGACCGTGGCGATGGTGTCGTCGCGCAGCCCCGGATATGGCTCGGCCGGGTCGAAGATGACCAGCGTATCTTCGATGCCGTCCTCGAGGCGGGCGACAGCGGCGTCGATGTCGCCGGCGCGCAGTTCCCGCAGCGCGCTCAGCTGGCGCTGGATCTCGAGGCCGTCCTTGCTCAGCGTCGAATTCAGAATGACACCCATGCCGAACTGGCTGCCGCTGTAGCCGCCAACCAGGAAACCGATCGAGCTGCCGCCGAGCGCAAACAGGAAATAGGCAAGTAAACGATGTGATTTCGCGCTCATGAATACCTCCTCGACGGCGACGGCAGCGGATGGTCTCGCGACCACCCGCTGCCGGACTGCGGTTATTTGGCGACGGCTTATGGTAAATCAAAAACCAGTGCTTCGCCCGCCTCGCGACCGACGAACAGGATCGCATCCTGTTCGGTCAGCGTTGCGCCGTCACCTTCGCGCAGGATTTCACCGTTGACCGAGATCTCGCCGGCGACGACGTGCACGTAAACGCTGCGACCGCTGGCAGGTGCGTGCGTCGCGGTTTCCTCGGCGCCGAGCAGCAGCTGGTAAAGGCTCGCATCCTGGTGAATCCTGAGCGAGTCGTCGCGGCCGTCGGGCGAGATGACCAGCTGCAGCCCGGACTCGCGCGGGAAGCGCTTCTGCTGGTAACCGGGCTCGATGCCGAGCTCGTTCGGCTGAATCCAGATCTGCAGGAACTCGAGCGGCTCGCTCGACGACGGGTTGTACTCGCTGTGAGTAACGCCGGTGCCTGCGCTCATAAGCTGGAATTCACCGGCCGGCAGTTCCTCGGTGTTACCCATGCTGTCCTTGTGCGCAATGGTGCCGCGCTTGACGTAGCTGATGATTTCCATGTCCTGGTGCGAGTGGGTCGCGAAGCCGGCGCCCGGTACGACCTTGTCGTCATTGATCACGCGCAGCGCGGAGACACCCATGTAGCGGGGATCGTAATAGCCGGCAAACGAAAAGGTGTGTCGGCTCTGCAGCCAGCCGTGATCAGCCGGGCCGCGGGTTTCGGAAGGACGTACTTCGATCATGATGTTTTCCTCGGTTCGTGTTTCGATGGCGTAAAGATATAGGTTGACAATAAATGAATAAACAGGCTATTTATTGAAATATTATTAACTATTAGTAGACAAAATGGACCGTCTCAATGCCATGGGGACCTTCGTCCAGGTGGTCGACGGCGGCAGTTTCAGCGCCGCCGCCGACCGGCTCGGGCTATCCCGCGCGCAGGTCAGCAAATCCGTCATGCAGCTCGAGGCACACCTCGATACCCGCCTGCTGAACCGCACCACGCGCCGTATCAGCCTGACCGACAGCGGGCGCCTGTATTACGCGCGTTGTCTCGATATCCTCGACGACATTGCCGAGGCCGAGGAATGTGCGCGCGAGGACACCACCGCCGCACGCGGGGTTCTGACGGTGGGTGCGCCGACGAGTTTCGGCCTGCTGCACCTGCAGCCGCTGATACCGGCCTTCCTTGCCGTCAATCCCGGGGTGCAGATATCGCTCAGTCTCGCCGACCGCTTTCTCGACGTGGTTGCCGAGGGCTTCGATGTTGCCGTGCGTATCGCCGAGCTGGAGGATTCGAGCCTGGTTGCGCGCCGACTCGCGCCGTGCCGGCGGGTGCTGTGCGCATCGCCGGCTTATCTCGAGAAAAACGGGACGCCGCGCGTGCCGCAGGACCTCGCGATTCACGCCTGCCTGGTGTATTCCAACGAATTGCGGCCCGATACCTGGACCCTGCACGGACCGGCCGGCAGCGAGCGTGTAACCGTGAACGGCCCGGTTTGCGCCGATAATGGCGACGTGCTGTGTGCCGCCGCCGAAGCCGGTCTCGGTGTAACCCTGCTGCCGACTTTTATTGTCGGCGATGGCCTGCGCGCGGGTCGACTGGTCAGCGTGCTCGACGACTACTGCCCGCCCGATCTGACGATCAACGCGGTTTACCCGTCGCGCCGATACCTCGCGGCGAAGGTGCGCAGCTTCGTCGATTATCTCGCCGTGGCTTTTGCCGGTGAACCCTCCTGGGACCGGGCGCCCTGAGCGGTCAGTTGCGCCTGGCGTCCGGGTCCTGGCCCGCGAAGCTGGAAAACAGCCCGGTGAGATCGGGTCTCGTTCGCAGTGTCAATGCCGCGTCGATCATCGCGTCGGCTTCGCCCGTATTCCGGTCACTGGTATCGCGAAAATGCCGATAACAGTCGCCAAACTTGGCGATGTAGCGCTCACGATCGAGATCGCGTCCCGGAGCGCCGGTATAGACGGGCACCGCGGCGCGCGCGCTGCGGCCGTCGGCCAGGCGAAGCTCGACAACGTCGGGGTCTTCCGGATCGAAGTTGAGCTCGGGCCGTCGCGTGACCCGGCCGTCGACGCGGATGAAGCCGGCCAGCTCTCGAATTTCTTCGCGCCGCACCGCCTCATCGGAAAAGTCCTCGATACGATTGCCACCGGTTGCGAGCGCGGTGGCAATACAGAAGGGTGCGCTGAACAGCGCTTCGGTGCGATCTCGCGGTACACCGTAGGGCAGTACCGCGAGATGAAAGTCCGGCAGCGAAGCGGTTACGCTCTCGATCTGGCTAATGTCTTGCAGGCCGAGTTCGGCGCGCACCGCCAGCGCGGCGTCGACCACGCGGTGTGCATAGCCGCAGGAAGGATAGACCTTGGCGCCGAGGCCGTGTTCCTCGATGCCCCAGGGAGCTCCCAGTTTTGCCGTGGCCCCGCTGAAGTCCGCCTCACCCTCGGGCACCAGCAGGGACGCGAAGCTGACCGGGCCATCGAGCGCGGCGACCTGTCCCGTCGCACCGGCGGCGCCGAGGCTTGCGGCCAGCAGGCCCGCCTTGGCCGCGAAGCCCGCGTGCAGCGGCTTGCCCGAGGTACCGAACTGGCTGACGTAGCCCGAGCCGAGCGAAGTGGTCAGCGATAGGGCTGCGGCGGTCTGTGCCGTATCCAGCCGGCGCAGGCGGCAGACAGCCGCGCTTGCGCCGAGGCTGTCGAGAGTGCTCGTGGTATGCCAGCCAAGCTTGTAATGGCCCATGTTGACGGCTTCACCGAGGCGGAAGATGACTTCGAGCCCGACCAGGTAAGCGTCGAGCAGATCCATGCCGCTGAGCTCCCGCTCGTGTCCGCAGCAGGCGGCCAGCAGCGCCGGCAGCATGACCGCACTCGGGTGGTCGTTGGCGATGAAGGTGAAGTCGTCGAGGTCGAGTGCGTGCGCGGCGGCGCCATTGGCCATCGCCGCCCACGGCGGCGGCAGGCATTGGCCGCTGCCGAACACCGGTGCGCTGCCGTCACCCCAGCCGTCGGCCGCGCGGCGCGCGACACGGGCAACTTCAGACTCGGCCCCGAGCAGGGTGCAGCCGAGCGTATCGAGTACGGCAAATTCGGCACGCTCGAGCGCGGACGCGGGATGCCGTTCGCGTGCTGTCGTGCAGACGAAGTCGGCAAACTGCTGCACTGCGGTCCCGGTCATGGCTTCAGATCACCCGGCACAGGCGATTGGCGTCGAGGATGGCGGCGTGGATGTCGCGCGCGGACAGCGCGTCGCCGATGCGAAACAGCTGGAATCGGCCGTCGGGATTGGCGTCCCGTGGCTGCGGCTGCAGCGCGACCAGCGCCTCGTGGTTGTACTCGCCGAAGTTGGTGGATGCATCGACGAGATCATGAAACAGGTCGTCCAGCGATTCGGTGCCGAGATCGGTGATGACGACATCGGCGGTCACGTCCTCCTGGCTGCGCGCAAACGCGTGTCGCAGGCGGGCCGACAGCCGTCCCTGTTCGCTGCGCAAACCGGTTAACGCGCGGTCCGTCAGGATGGTCCCGCCCTGGTTGTGCAGGTTGCGCAGGTAAACCGGGTAGTTTTGTCCGCCGAGCCCGCGACCGGCCTGGCGATCGGGGGTCACCAGGGTAACGGCGCCACCGGCCGCGGACAGGCGGTCGGCCAGCGACAGCGCGCAGTGCGCGCCGACCGCATCGTAGACCAGGATATCGCCTGCGGGCAGCTCATCACCGGCGAGCGCGTCCCAGGCATTCAACGCGAGTTCGCCGCCGCCGTCCGGCAGCTGCTCGCGCGGCAGGCCGCCGGTGGCGACGATGATCACGTCGGCATCGAATTCCGCCAGGTCGCCGGCCTCGATGTAACGATTCAGGTGCACCCGCACGTCGAGGCGTTCGACCTCGGCCACCAGCCAGTCGGCGACGCCGACGATGTCCTTGCGCCAGCCGCCCATCGCCGCGATCCGGATTTGGCCGCCGAGCTGCGGCGTGGCTTCGCACAGGTCGACCTGGTGGCCGCGCAGTGCAAGCACGCGCGCGGCCTCGAGGCCGGCCGGGCCGCCGCCGACGACGACACAGCGCAGGCCTTGTTCCGCGGCTTCGATCGCGTGCGGCAGCTGTGTCTCCCGGCCGGTGGAAACATTGTGCTGGCACAGGGTATCGCGACCGGCGTAAATCCGGTCGAGGCAGTAACCGGCGCCGACGCAGGGGCGGATACGATCCTCGTCGCCGCGCTCGATCTTGATTACCAGCTCGGGATCGGCGATCAGCGGCCGCGTCATGCCGGCCATGTCGACGCAGCCGTTGGCGATCGCCCAGTCGGCGGTGGCCGGGTCCGACAGCCGTGCCGATTGAAACACGGGCAGGCCGGTCGCTTCTCGCACCCGGCGCGCGAGCTCGACATAGGGTGCACTCGGAAACGCCATGCCGGGCATGTACTCGCTGACGCCCATGTCGGTGCCGCTGTAGGCGCCGTTGACGTTGATGATGTCGACGCAGCCCTGGCGCGCGACCAGCTCGGCGATGGCGACGCCCTCGTCGGCGTCGATACCGCTCTCGTTGCTCTCGTCGCCGTTGTAGCGCAGGCTGATAATGAACTCGTCGCCGACGCGCTCACGGCAGGCCTCGAGCGTCTCGAGCAGGAAACGCGCGCGGTTTTCTAGTGGACCGCCGTAAGTATCGTCGCGGAAATTCGACAGCGGCGACAGGAACTGGCCGAGGATGTGCGAACTGGCGATGATTTCGACGCCGTCGAGCCCGCCTTCGCGGCAGCGCCACGCGGCATCGGCGAAGTCGCTGGTGATGCGTGCGATTTCCCGCGTCGAGATGGCATACGGCGACGAGTGGTGCGCCGGGTCGCGCACCGCCGACGGCCCCTTGGTCGGCAGCCAGTCGCCGGCATCGGCCACCGTGCGCCGGCCCATGTGCGTGATCTGGCACATCAACCCGGTATCGAGCGCGTGCATACGTTCGGCAAACTCGCGGAACACCGGCACGACGCGGTCGTCGCCGACGTAGATCTGGCCGTAGATCGAACCCGAGTCGCGGCTGATATTCGACGAGCCGCCGAACATCGTGAGTCCTACGCCGCCGCGCGCCTTGGCTTCGTGGTATGCCTGGTAGCGTTCGCCCGGCAGGCCGGCTTCGGCGTAACCGGGCGCGTGCGCAGCGGAGAACACGCGGTTGCGGAAGGTTTTGCCCTTGATCGTTATCGGCGACATCAGGTGGCGGTAAGCGCTCATGCGGCGGCTCGCTGCCGCGCCAGCGCGGGGTTTTGCAGTGGTTCGCGTGCGCCGGCGCGCACGACCGCTGCGTGGTTCGGTTTGCGCGCGAACACCTCGCGCAGCAGCGGTTCGAAAAACTCGAGCGATTCGTCGGCGTAATCCGGATCGAAGCTGCACTGGTCCCAGCGTTCGCAAAACGCCGCGCAATCGTCGAAGTAGGGATGATCGCGCCACTGGTCACGCGCGTTACGGTCGGCGCCGACCAGGTGACCGTAAAAGTAGAGCTGAAAGGTCGTGTGGTACGCCACGCTCCAGCTGCATTGCTCGCGCACGAAGGGTTTGAGAATGGCAGCCGGCAGCAGGCCGTCGCTGAACGGCGCGAGGTGATCGCCGAGATCGTGCAGCAGCGCCGCGATCACCCAGTCGGTATCGGCACCGTCGCGCCAGGCGCGCGTGGCCGCCTGCAGCGAATGCCGGCGGCGGTCCACCTGGTAGCCGGTTTCGAAACGTTCGAGCTCGTCGAACATCGCCAGGATCCGGTCGGCGAGCGTGGCAGCATTGCGCTGGTGCAGTTTCACCAGTAGCGCGTAATCTTCGGCGGTTCCGTGTTGCATCTCGGTAAAGCTGACGACCTGCATGCTGTGAATCCTCCAGTCCTTTCCCGGTTAGCCCGTAACCCGCCTCGAATTGTTCCACGCATCACGCAGGCGAAACGTGACATCGGCGAACGGCAGGAACCAGGGCCGGCCGCGGTGCCACCAGCGCAAGGGAAAGTCGGTGCGCGAGAACGCGGTTTCACCCTCGGGGTCGCCGAGGATCTGCAGCGCGGCCTTGTGCCCGAGCCAGGGCGCCATGGCATTGCCGCTGCCGGAATAACCCATCGCGTGCCAGATGCCCTCGATCTTGCCGACGTTGGGCAAAAAATCGAAGCTGAAACCGGTAAAACCGCGCCAGCTGTGACTGAAGTCGATTTCTCCGAGTTGCGGAAACACCTGCCGCAGCAGGCCACGCATCTGCCGCAGCACGAGGCTTTCGGGCGCGTCGAACATCGCCGCGCGCGCGCCGAACACGATACGCTCGCCGTCGGGTGACGGGCGGTAATAACAGTGCCGATCGCGGCTTTCGACGATCATGCGCCCGTGCGGAAACAGTTGCCGGACCAGGTCGTTGCCGAGCGGTTCGGTGGTTACGATGAAGCTCGGAATGGGCACGATACGGCGTTTCAACGAGGCCAGTTGCGCCGGCGTATAGCCGTTGGTCGCGGCAAGTACGGCGCCCGCGCGCAGCATACCGCGCGGGGTGTCGACCCGAAACGCGCTGGCGTCGCGTTCGACCGCGGTCACCGGCGTATTGCCCTGGACCAGCGCGCCCGCGGCGAGCGCGCGCTGCAGGATCCCGCCGACCCACTTGGCCGGGTTGAGTCCGCCGTGGCGGAAAAACACCGTGCCGCCGCGGTACAGTTCGCTCGCGATTTCCTCGTGCTGGCGCGCGCGCGGCAGCATCTCCGCCTCCAGCGGTATCAGTTGCTGCAGGCGCTCGAGATCGCGCGCGGCGCGTGCATACTCGTCATCGCGCCACAGGCCGCGGAAACGCCCGCTTTCGCGGTAGTCGCAGTCGATGTTTTCGGCGTCGATCAGCGACTTGACGAAGGTCCCGCTGTCGAGGTGCGCCTCGCGCAGCAGCCCGAGGGCGGTATCATGGCCGAAACGCGCGCGCATGGTCTCGAACGCGAGCCGGTGGCCGCCGCCGATCATGCCGCCGTTGCGCGAACTCGCGCCTTCGCCGGGCTGCATGGCATCGAGCGCGAGCACTGCCTTGCCGGCGCGCGCGAGCGTGCGCGCCGCGGTCAGGCCGGTCAGGCCGGCGCCGACGATCAGCACGTCGACTTCGCTCGGCAGGTCCTCCGCGGACGGCCCGTCCGGGCGGCCCGCGTCTTCCCACCAGAACGGATCAGATTTCACTGTCGCCGATCTCCGCGCTGCGCCGCGTCACGTACTCGTCGAGCGCTTCGCCGATGCCGGGGTCCAGCGGCGGCGGCCGGTATTGTTCGAGCAATTCCTTCCAGCGCGCGTTCGCGCGCTGCGCCGTGTCGGGCGAACCTGCCGCCTGCCAGAATTCGTACGGGCGCCAGTCGGACAGGGTCGGCATATGGAATGCATCCTGGTAGCGGCTCATCGTGTGCGCGCAACCGAGAAAATGACCGCCGGCGCCGACCTCGTCGATCGCGGCCAGCGCCTCTTCGGCGTCGCCGAGGTCGATGCGACCGCGCAGCGCGCCCATCATGCCGATCATCTCGCTGTCGATGACGGTTTTTTCGAAACCCGTGGTCAGGCCGCCCTCCATCCAGCCATGCGCGTGGTAAATCATGTGGGCGCCGCTGAGCTGCGCGGCCCACAGCGAAAACATGGTTTCGTAGGCCGACTGAGCGTCGGGCGCGACCGAGGTCGAGCCGAGCATCAGCCGCTGCGGCAGCCGGTAACGGCGTGCGAGCTGGCCGTTGGCGAGGGTGCCGGTTACCGTTTCGGGCACGCCCATCGCCGGTGCGCCGGATTTCATGTCGATCGGCGTGGTCAGTACGCCGTAAAAACACTTCGCGCCGGGCTGGACCATCTGCAGGAACGCGATCGTACCGATGGCCTCGGCGTTGCACTGTATGATCGAACCGGACAGCGTAATCGGCGACATCGCGCCGGCAAAGGCAACCGGCGATACCACCACCGCCTGGCCGCCCTGGACCAGTTCCATCGCCGCTTCTATCAGCGGCGCGTCGACCACCAGCGGCGAGTTGACGTTGATGCTCGCGTGCAGGTATGCCTTTTGCCTGAAGGTGTCGAGGTCGACACCGTTGGCGATCGCGGTCATTGCTATCGAGTCGCGCGCGCGGGTGCGGCCGATCGCGTACACGCGCACGACCTTGTCCGATAGCGTATGCCAGCTGCGCGCGCTGGTCAGGTGGCGCGTATTGGCCGGGGTATCGATCGGCTCGACCGGGTGACCGCTGTGAAAAGCGCAGGTATCGAGTGCCTGGTTGAGCCGGACCAGGTCCTCGAAATCGGCCTGGGTGCCGGGCCGGCGGCCGCGGTCGAGGTCGATTACGTTCGGCGCCGACGAGGCCGAGCCGTAATGGATCTGGTTACCGCCGAAATGCAGGTTGTTGTCGGGATTGCGCGCATGCAGGGTAAATTCCGCGGGTGCCAGCGCGAGGTAATGCTCGACTACCTCGGCTGGAAACCTGACGATCCCGCTGTCTCGATCGACCCGACAACCTGCCTGTTGCAGGATCGGCCAGGTTGCGGGCGACAGGAACTTGAGCCCGGTGCGCTCGAGCAGGCGTAACGAATAGTCGTGAACCAGGGTCTCCTCGTCCGCCGACAGCACGTCGATCGGCGCGTAAGCGCGCTCGAACTTGATCGTCGATGGCGCCGGCCTGGCTGCCTCGGCGAGCGGGCGGCGCCGGCCGCGACGGGATTTACGCGCTGCGTTAGAGGACATCGCAAGCCTGCCTGGAGACGGCCGAAGACAATAACATTTTGCCGGATTTCCCGGTACTGATAAGATATTATTTCAGATATAACAAATCATAATGTATGCGCCTCAGCGAACTGCAGCACTTCATCGACGTTGCCGAGTACGGCAGCCTGACGCACGCCGCCGAGGTGCGTGGCATGTCGCAGCCCGGCATGAGTCGCATCGTGCGCGAGCTGGAAAAGCAGGTTGGTTCGGCCCTGCTGCGGCGCACGGGCCGCGGTATCGAATTGACCGCGGCGGGCGATCTTTTCCTGGATTTCGCGCGCAATACGGTAACCGCTTACGCACAGGCACGCCACGATATCGCCGCGCTGTCGCTGCAACGCCCCGCGCACCTGCGAATTGCGATCCCGATCGGTACCGGCGGACTGCTGGCGCCCGACCTGCAGCGACGTTTTGCCCTGCAGTTGCCGCAAATTGCCATCGACGTATTCGAGGAACGTACCGCGCGCGCCACCGACGCGATGCTGATGCGACGTTACGATGCGGTACTGACCTATGGCTACGACGAGATGCCGCCGACCAACGGCGAAGATCTGTACCAGGAGGATTTATACCTGGTCGGTGTCGGCGACCTGGCGGGAACGGACGGTGAACAGGTTCTGCTGGAGGAAGCCGCGCTGAGGCCGTTGCTGCTGCCGCCCGCTGGCCGCTATCGCGCCCTGATCGACCAGAGTTTCGCCGGGGCGGGACTCAGGCCGGAAGTAGCGCGTGAATTCGAGACCTCGGAGGCGATGCTGGCCTATGTCATGGAGCGGGAAGGGGTCGCGATTCTGCCTTTTTCGGACGTGGTTGCAAGCCACGATCAATCACGCCTCGGTACCCGTGCGATCGTCGAACCCGGCATCACTCGCCGGGTTCGCCTGTTGTTCGACCCGGCACAGCGCAGCGCAACCTACCAGTCGATGCTGCAGGTTGTTCGCGCAACGCTCGCGGATATCGCAGCGCGCGTGCGCTGGCGACCTTTAGCCCCGCGCTAACGCGCGGACTGGTGGTTTGACGACGGGGGAGACAGTCATGCATACGTTGGCCGTGGTGGCCAGCGCGACGGGTTGTACAGCCGCAGGTTGCGGCCGTTGCAGGTCAGGAGAATTGCCGGCAAATCGCGCGAAATTTGCGCTCGGGCTAGCGGATCAGCGTATTGTCGCGAACTTCCTCGAGCTTGGATTCGAGCTTCTCGATTTCCCGGCGGAAGAAATCGGCGCGCTCCGATAACGGATCTTCGATCTCGAGTTTTTCGAGGCCGTCGATCAGGTCATCGATCGTACGTACGAGCCTGATTTCCTCGACGGTGAGGCTGAAGTTTCGCAGGTTGTCGCTCATGACGTGTCTGCCTGTATTAACGACTATCGGTTGTATCGGTTCAGGGCGGAATTTTTTGAGTTTGGACCCTCGCTCGGGCCGGGCGAATATCCCGCTCTGACCTAGTGAAAATAGTCGAAAAGCGGTGAATTGCCAGTAAAAACGGGTACTTGTCTGCAAGCGGGCCCGGGCCGGCGCTGTCCGCGGCAAGCGTCAGTCGGCGCCTAGTCTGCGAAAGCCTCCCCGTCGCGTCCCTCGGCGTACTTCGGCAGGGCGTCGTTGGGCCGGGCCCAGTCGGCGCCGTGGACGAGATAGATATGCGCGTCGGGCCTGATCGGCACCGGGTCATCGAAGCAGGCCAGCGCGATCTCGACCACCGAGTCGTCGGCACCAGCGGCCGCGGGTCCAGCGGAACCGGTCGCGCGCCACCTCGGCGAAGGTCGAGTAGGCCGCGCCGTGAAACTTGCGACACATGCGGCAGTGGCAATTGCCGTTACGCGGACGGAAGCCGTCGGCTTCGAAGCGGATCTCGCCGCACAGGCAGCTGCCGCGGTAAGGTTGGTTCATAGCTGGTTCCTCCAGGCAGCCATGGCTCACTCGAGCACGTAGCGTGGATAGGTCTGCTTGCTCGCGCGCGCGAACTCGATATCGATATCGCGGGTTACGCAGGGTTCATGCTCGCTGGTGGTGGCGAGCACGTCACCCTCGGGTGAAATAATCCAGCCGAGGCCGCCGCAGTCGGCGCGGCTGCCGGGCGGGTTCCACAGGTTCGAGGACAGGCACCAGGCGCCGGCGCAGACCGCCGCGGCCTGGCCGCCGGCAAGCCACTTGCCTGTCGATGCGTGCGGTGTTGCCCGCGGGATACACAACAGGTCGACACCGTCGCGCGCGAACTTGCGCGCCCATTCGAAAAACCACATCTCGGTGCAGATCTGCACCCCGATGCGCACCCCGTGGGCCGCGCAGGCTTCGAATTCGACCGGTCCACGCCGGTACCAGCTGGCTTCCCAGTACCCGGCTTCGTCGGGCAGGTAAGTCTTGGCGTGCACGTCCTGCAGGTCTTCGCCCGTGCGCCACAACCAGGCCCGGTTCTGGCGGGTCTCGGCTGTCTCGCCCACCGGCCGCGTGCCGATGATTACCGGGACACCGAGATGGCACAGCCCCTCGAGGTGGCGCAGGTGGTCGTCTACCGCGCTGCGCCAGCGCGCCTGGTCGGGCTCGGGATCGGCAGCGAGCCATTCGGCAAAACACATCTCGGGCAACAGCAGTAAATCGCTGCCGGCTTGCGCGACGTGTTCAGCGAGCGCTGACAGGCCCGCAGCGAGCATTGCGGCGCGATTATCGAGCTGGCAGACCGTGACCTTCACGCGCGCGGCCGGCCCAGGTAAAGGCGGGTCTGGTAGCTGAAGCGCAGTTTGCCGTCGATCGCGTAGCGCACAAACAGCGCCTCGAGCGCCGCATGCAGCGCGCTGTACGCCGCGCTGTTCTCGGCCGGGCAGTAGGACGCCGAACGCAGGCGGCCGAGCAGGCCGTCGAAATCGAGCTGCTGCACATTGTCGAAGCGTTCGATCGACAGCGAGGCGGGGGCAAAAAAGGGTTCCAGCCCCGCGTCCTCGATATTCATGTGGTTGACCCGGCCGTATTCGGGCGCGTATTCGCGCAACAGGCCGTCGTACTCGCGCTGCAGGGGTTCCTCGACCTGGCGGCGATTCCACACCAGCGCCATGTTGCCGCGCGGCCGCAGGATCCGTCGAAATTCGGCCACCGCGGCATCGTTGGCGAACCAGTGAAAGGCCTGCGCGGCCGTTACCAGGTCGACCGAGGCGCTGGCAAGCCCGCTATCTTCCGCGCCCCCGTCGACGCTGCGAAAGCGCGGATTGTTCCCCAGCAGGCGGTCCGCCGCGTTGCGCATGCCGGTGTTGGGCTCGACCGCGATCACGTCGAAGCCGGCGTCCAGCAGCATTCCGGTAAAAATACCCGTGCCGGCGCCAATGTCGGCCACCCGCGCACCCGCGCCGAGGCCGGTCCTCGCGAGCAGCGCGTCGAGCAACGCCTGCGGATAACCCGGGCGATAGCGGCGGTAGTCGTCGACGCGGTCGGAGAAGCGCTCACGTGAATCGGTGACAGGATTTTGCGGCTTCATGTCTCGAGCTCCGCCAACAGTCCGCGCGCCAGCTGTTCCATGCGTTCGAGGCTGACGTCGGCCCGTGCCAGGAACGCGGGATCCAGCTGCGCGGGATCGGCCCATTCGCGGCCCTTGATGTCGCAGCGTTTGGCCAGGCTGCCGAGGCCGATATCCTGCAGGCGAAAACCGAGAGTGGTCCAGAGCTCGGCCAGGTCGGCTTCGATCGCGGGATCGGCCGTGCGCTGTCGTTCGAGGTTGCGCACGTAGGCGCGGGTGCGGCGCGCGGCCATGATTACCGCCCGCAGCGCCGCGCGCGATTCGAGCCTTCGCTTGCGACCTGCCCGTCGCAGGTTGGCGAGCCAGCGACCGGCGTGGCGCAGCAGCGCCCACAGGCCGGCTTCGGTCAGGATCGGCATGTTACTGCCGCGCGGCTTGCCGCCGGCGTGGATTGGGTAACGTGCGCAAGCATGTATCTCCGTTTCACGGGCGCGCCGCGCAAGGTCACGACGCCGGCCCACGAGTATAACCATCCCGTAACCCGCTGTAACGCCGGCCGCCGGCGCGCTGCGCTGGCAGCAGGCGGGCGTTTACTCTTCGTTGTCGAAACAGCTCGCGGTCAGGCCGGCAAGGTCTTCGCCGGCGCGCAGCAAACGGTTGTCGAGCGTTTGCAGCAGCGTGCCTTGCCGCTGCCAGACTTCGCTCCAGGTTTCGCCGGGACCGATAAGCTGCGCCGCCTCGCTCAGTACCTCGGCACTGCGAATCGCACCGATCAACTGCAGGTGTTCGATGGTGGTGTCGAGAAAGACGCCGTCGGTGTTGACGAGGTACTGGCCGATACCGCCGTTCATGAGCTCGGCCTCGAACAGGGCGACGAGGTAAACCGCGCGCGCGGCCGGATCCAGCCGTTTGATCACCGCGGGGTCGGTCATCGATTGCAACGCTTCCCAGGTTTCGTAGAACCAGGCCTGTGCGGGGTCGAACCTTGCCGCGGCAACCTGCGTGTCTTCGACATCGACGCTGATCGAGGTCAGGTCCGCCGTTTCGAAAATACTGACCACGATCACCCGGCCCGCGCGGTCCGATACCAGCCGCACCAGCGCGGTCGGATCGTCGTCGCGCTGGGGCATGAATTCGAATCCCGGCAGATGGCGCAGGCGTTCGATCAGTGCGTCGCTGCCGTCGGTGATCAGCGCGTCGAACAGGTATTGCTCCAGTTCGGCGCGGCCGCCGGGCGTCATGCGGCCGTCGAACAGCCGGGCAAAGGCATTGGCAAGATCCATTTCGCGTGTCTCGAGAGATTGCGGGTTAAATCCATACGTCGTTGGGCGCCGTCAGTTCACCGCCGCTGTCGCCGGTGTTGACCACTCCGCGCGGTTCGACCAGCAGCGCGTGTACCTCGCCGTCGGCGCAGGGTTTGTGTTCGACTCCACGGGGCACGACGTACATTTCACCGGGGCCGAGTTCGACGACACCGTCACGAAACTCGATTCGCAGGCGGCCTTCGAGGACGATGAAGGTTTCGTCCGTATCGGGGTGATCGTGCCAGACGAAGTCGCCGTGCAGCTTGACCAGCTTGAACTGGTAGTCGTTCATTTCGGCCACCACGCGCGGGTGCCAGTGTTCGGCGATCAGGTCGAGCTTGCCCGCCAGGTTGATTGCTTGGTAGGTCATGATATCTCACCTCAGAGCTGGGGCCGGTGCGCGCCGTCCCGGTACCACTGGCCGGTCGCCGCCTCCAGTGCCAGTGCGGCCTGGAAAACGTCGCGATCGCGGTAGCTGGCGCCGACCAGCTGCACCCCGGTAGGGACGCCGGCGTCATTGCGTCCCGACGGTATCGAGATCACCGGGCAACGGCTCATCATGTTGAACGGCACGGTCATGAACCAGCCGAGCACCGGGTCGACCGGTTGGCCGTTGATCGCCAGCGAATCGCGGGACTGGTCGAAATCGGCCGGCACCGCCGCGATCGCGTTGGTCGGGCAGACGAACAGGCGGAAGCGTTCGAACAGGGGACCGAAATGGTTGTACATGTCGCCGGCCACGAGCAGGCTGCGGTAGAAGTCGGCGCCGCGCGTCGCCTGCGCCTGCCGTGCCCAGTCGCAGGCATAGTCGGTCAGCTGTGAGGCATCCTCGCGGTAGGGACCGTCGATGTAAGTGCCGAAGATGGTATTGAGGTGTGCGCGGGCCGCCTCCAGCATGTCGGCCGGCAGGCGGATGTCGACTTCCTCGACCTCGGCACCGAGATCGCGCAGTTGCTCGAGCAGCGCCAGCGTGTTGCGCCGCACCTGGTCATCGACTTCGTAGAAACCGAGGTCCATCGACCAGCCGATCTTCCAGCCCTTGATCGGGGGATAGGTCGTCGGCAGTACGAGTTTCGGCTTCAGCGACGCGATATCCTGCGGGTGCGGTCCGGCGACCACGTTTTGCAGCAGGATCAGATCCTCGACATTACGCGCCAGCGGCCCGGTGTGGCAATAGGTGTCGAGGTTGAACGGCGGTTCGCTGGCATTGCGCCCGTAGGGCGGCTTGTAGCCGAGCACGCCGCTGGCGGAAGCGGGAATGCGGATCGAGCCGGCGATGTCCGAGCCCGGCGCCAGCGGCGTAGTGCCGGCGGCCAGCGCGGCGGCGGCGCCACCCGACGACCCGCCCGGCGTGAACGCCGGATTCCAGGGATTGCGGGTAACGCCGTGCAGGCGCGAGTGGGTATAACCCGCGCAGGAAAACTCGGGTGTAGCGGTGCGCGCATGCACGATGCCGCCAGCGCGCAGAATACGTTGTGCGTCGATCGAGGTCGTGTCGGCGATGTAGTCGCGCTGCAGCAGCGAGCCACTGGTGCAGGGCATACCCTTGATCAGGGTTTCGTCCTTGACCGCTACCGGCACACCTTCGAGCCGGCGCGTGCGTTGGCCGCGCGCATACTTGCGCTCCGCCGCGCGTGCCTGCGTCAATGCCGCCTGGTCGAAGCGATGGGTAAACGCGTTGATCGTCGGCTCGACCGCATCGGCCCGCGCGAGACAGGCCTCGAGGACCTCGACCGGCGACAGGCTGCCAGCCTTGTAGCGACGAATCAATTCCGTCGCCGGCAGGTAGAAAATTTGTTCATCGGACACGGCTGTTATCTCGAATGATTCGACCGGCAGGTTTGCGGCGGTCGCGTCGGGTCGAATGCTACACCAGTTTCACACCCGTGGCGTAGTCGGACATCGCGCCGGGGTTCGGCAAAGTACGGGGCGGGCGCCGTGGCGTTCGATGCGCATCGCGAAGTCGAAACGATCGAATTCGAGCGCTGCCTCGAGATCGGCAGCGGGAAAATCGCTGGCGGGGCCCTGGCGAAACTTTGCCGCTGCGCGTGACGCCAGGATCCGGCGCCGAATCAGCGTTTCGTCCGTCGTACCCCCGGTTATCCGGGCAGCAATATGCTCGGCACAGGCAATGTCTTCTTCGCCGCCGCCCGCGGCGCGCACCCCGGTGGCGATGAAATCCACCTGCCGCGGAGACAATGCGGCGACCGCGCTCGCGGTGGCGGCGGCGTTGGTCATCGCGGCGACGAAAGCCGGTAACCCGGCGGGTAATCTGACCGCCCCCCGGGTGCCGGCGGTGGTGCGCATGGCGAGTTTGCGTCCGCCCAGATCCAGCGGCTCGATCGTGGCCGGCGAGTTGGGCAGGTCGAAGCCGTCTATCGGCAGGCCGTCGACTTCACCCATGAGCAGCAGGTCGGGATCCTGATCACGCAGCCGGAAAGCCTCGTCTACGTCGGCAACCAGCGTGATCGATTCGGCACCTCCGGCGAAGGCGAAAGCCGCGGTAGTAAATGCGCGCAGCACATCGATGACGATCGCGACGCCGCCGGCGGCGTGACATTGCGCCAGGGTCAGTATCCGCGTATCCGGTTCGCCGCCGTGCACCGGGTCAACTCGGCAGGTTGGCCGCCAGCACGCGTCTTACGTTGCCGCCGAGGATCGCCCGTACCTCGTCTTCGGTGTAACCCGTGCGCAACAGCGCCTCGGTCAGGCGCGGCAGGCCGCGGGTATCGAAAGGCGTCGACACGTAACCGTCGAAATCGGACCCGAGGCCGACGTGGTTGATGCCGGCAACATCGATGACGTGGCGAATCGCCCGCAGGATGGCATCGATATTACGACCGCAGATTGCCCCGGGCCAGTAGCCGATACCGACCACGCCGCCGTTGTCTGCAATCGCGCGCAGCTGTGCATCGTCGAGGTTGCGCGGACCCGGACAGGTTGCGGCCACACCGCCGTGTGACACCACTACCGGCCGGGTTGCAAGCGCCAGCGTGTCGCGGATTGCGGCCGGCGATGCGTGCGCGAGATCGACGGTGATGCCGAGCGACTCGAGCCGTGGTATCAGCCGCCGGCCGATCGGGGTCAGGCCGTATTTTTCGACGCCGTGGGCGGAACCGGCGAAGGCATTGTCGAAAAAATGCGCCAGTCCGAACATGCGAAAGCCGGCGTTGACGAATTCCTCGACGGTATCGGCGGTGTCACCCAGTGCATGCATACCTTCGAGCGCCAGCAGGCCCTTGATACCGTCGACATCGAGATCGCCGCGGGTAGTAACCAGCGTGAGCGGTGTTGCCGCTGCCAGTGCGCGCAGTTCCGCCGCCTGCGCCAGTGCCCGCCGGCGCGCGTCGAACCAGGTCGACGGTGCCCGCAGGCTGGCGATGAACAGCAGCGGCAGGCTGTCGCTGTCGCCGCGATTGCGGAGATAGTTCAGGCCGCGGGGCACTTGCGAGACGACGCTGAACACCTGCAGGTCTACACCGCCCTCTACGAGTCGCGGCAGGTCGACCTGGCCGTAGTCGTTGCGCCGCCGCAGATCGCGTCCCCACAGCAGGGCATCCGCGTGCAGGTCGGCCACGAAGGCATTCCTGTGCAGCCGGGCACTGGCAGTGTCGACCGGGTAGGGCCCGGGGTCGAGCACCGCGTTGGCCTTGCGATCGAACCAGGGCAGCACGCCGAAGTGCAGCAGTGCGACGATGGCCAGGGTCGCTAGCGGGAGGGTTAGCGCAAGTCGCCGCGGCCAGCGACGCTTGCGGGTGACGGTGGCTCCGGGCACTGCGGTCGTCATGAATCCTGGTTTCAGCGCCGCACGGCCAGGAACGCGCCCGCGGTCATCAGCACCAGGCCCGCGATGCGCTGCAACCTGATCGGGAACTGCGCTGCACCAAACCAGCCGAGACGATCGATCAGCGTGGTCGAAATCAGCTGCCCCGGTGACACGAGGGCGACCACGTTGCCGACACCGCAGCGCGGTGCTGCCCGGGCCATGCCGGGAATGTAAGTCGCGACGAAAACGCCGCCGAAGTAAAACCAGACCGGCATGGAAGCGTCGAACTGCAGGCGCGGCACAGCTTCGGTCAGGATCCAGCTGGTCACGACGACCGCAATCGCGGCCAGCAGCGCGCAGACCGCCGCCAGCATCGGGTTTTGCAGGCGCGCTGCGAGTCCGCCGTTGAGTGCCGCGAACATCGGCATACCGGTATCCACGACCAGCATCACGAGTGCAAATAAATTGTCTGATTCACCGTGTTCATACCTGGAATTCGACTGATGCGGACCAGCGCCTGCCCCGACAGTTATTGCCGGCCGCAGGCCGCTCGAGCTTAACACATTCCGGCTGCCCTGCACGGTGATCAAAAGGGGCGGCAGGTTACGGAATATCGGGTGCGAGCCGCGGTTCGGTTCAGTCCTCGTGCGAACCGAACCAGCGATCCCACAGCCACGCCAGCAACAGGTATACGAACAGGATTGCGAGTGGCCACAACCAGGTCTCGAGCTCGGTCAGTGTCGCGAGCAGCGGTTCATCGTCGAGTTCGATCTCGACCAGGATTTCGAGCCCGGCGGCGCGCAGCAGTATCAGCGCGACCAGTACCGCCGCGCATATCTTTAACCAGCTGGTAAGCCATTGGCGCTGTTTGCCGGGAGATTTGTCACTGCGCGGCATCACGCGACCGAATCAACCGATTCCAGGTCGGCGACGGCCGGATTTCAAATCGGGTCGCCGAAGATTGGCACCGGCTTACCCGCCTCGAAATCGATCGGCATCGACGCGTGTTCGTGTTCCACGCGCCAGGCGCCGTCGACCTTGCGGTAACCGACCGTGACCCGGATCCAGGGCGTGTCCGCCGGCGCCGGCGAGCGTTCGCCGCCGACGCGGGTAAAGCCGTGGAGAAAGGCGAACTCCGTACCGGCGTAGAGCTGCATGCCGCGGCGCTCGATCCAGGCTTCATTACCGAACCAGGGCAGGCAGGCCCGCCATTGTTCGCCGTAGGCGGCGCTATCCTGCAGCTGCGCGCCAATGTCGAACACTCGCACGTCGTCGGCGTACACGGCGGTCAAACCCGCCGGATCGCGCTCGCGCAGCGCCTGGTCCCAGGATTCGATCAGGGCCGTTATTTCGGCAGCGGCGACGGCGTCGCCGTGGATTTCGATTTGCATCTTGCCTCCGGAGTTGTCATTGCGGCGCCGCGCGGGCCTCTTCGGCCAGGATCCAGCCGCCGATAGCGATCAGCATCGTGCCACACAGGCGCGACTGCCAGCGCTGCGCGCCGGCGTGGCTTGCCAGCCAGCGGCTGAGTCGACTGGCGCCGACCGCGACCAGCAGGTCGCAGGGCAGCGCCGACAACGCGACGATCAGGCCGAGCACCAGCAGTTGCATTGCCACCGGACCGGCATCGGCCACGACGAATTGTGGCAGCAGCGCGATAAAAAACAGCGCGGTTTTCGGATTGGTAACTTCGACCAGCACGCTTTCGCGAAATATGCGCCCCAGCGGTTTGCCGCTGGTTGGCGATGTGACTTCGGCGATCGCCGCCGGCGCGCGCCAGTAACCGATGCCGAGGTAGATCAGGTAGACGGCGCCGGCCAGTTTGATCAGCGAGTAGAGCATCGGCGAATGCGCAAACACCGCCGACAGCCCGAGCACCGCGGCGAGCACGTGCAGCAATACCCCGCTGGCGAGGCCGAGCGCGGCGACCGCTCCACCCTCGACTCCCTGCGCGATCGAGCGTGCCATCACGTAAAAATTAGATGGTCCGGGGGACAGGTTCATCACCACCGCGGCGGCGGTAAACGCTAGCAGAACTTCGATCGGCGGCACGTCGTCGCTCGCGGGTTGATGGAGACCAGGCGGCCTGGCTGCCATTGTCCGGGGTCGGTTTTCACGGATCCCGGCTCAGTGTCAGCGTTCCCTCGCGCCGCAGTTCAACCGTCGGATAGAGGCGGCCGATATCGATCTCGGCTTCGAAGGCATAGCTGACGGGTTCGGCGGGTGCGGACAGCAGTTCGTTCAACAGACCGAACCCGCCCAGCAGATCCGCGCTGGCGTCGAGCACGACTTCCGCCTCGCCGTAGGCCGGAATGGCGGGGACGTCGTTGGCGACGCCGCTGATGATGTCGTATCCCTGCAGCGCCAGCCGGTAGCGCACGCCCTCGACGTCGAGCGCAATGCGGTTCGGGTTGTTCACCAGCACGCGTATCTCGAAAGCCGGCAGGACGCCACCGGACGCGCGTGGCGTGATCGACTGCAGCTGTATGCCCGGTTGGCGGAAATCGTCCGGAATCGAAACGCAGGCGGTGAGCAGCACCACCACGATAACGAGCGATAAAACGGGTTTATGCAAGTTGCGCTCTCCAGCCGGTATCGGACGAGTATAACCCCGCTGCCTGCGCCGCCAAAACCGACTGCAGGTGAGTTGTATCGGTCCGGTCGTAATCCGGATTGCCGGGGGTATTCGATTAGTAGTATTCGGCGTCCGGCTCCATGCTTGCCCGCATGGCATTCGGTCTGCCCGTTCAGGACCCGACCGGTTTTGCCGCCGGCTGGTCGAGGGAACGCGTCAGGCGACCGGACTCGATCAACAGGGTCCGGACCTTCGGCAGCGTGCCGTCGGCGATTTCGTTGGCCGAAGGCTCGACCACCAGCGGACCGGTGAACCAGTCGGCGGCCACTTCACGCCGGTTGTCGAACAGCGCCGCGACACCGGTGTAGCGACCATCGCGCCAGGCATGGATGCCGGTCAGGTAGAGCTGGCGTTCACGCAGTTGCCAGGTGCCGACATAGCCGCGCTCGCAGTTCGGCGCACGTCGATCGAATTCGGGCACTGGTTGCTGTTGTTCCAGCCAGGGCAGCAGCGGCGTCGTGTAGAGCACGTGCAGTACACCGTCGATGTGAATGATTTCGGGAAGTTGATCCATGTGGGCCCGTCGCCTGCAGGGTAGCAGCATAAACCAGTGGCCCGGGGCTGAAAAGACTGCTCAGGCCGGGCTGTCGTCGATATCCTGGTAAGCCGAAGGGTCGAATCGCGGCGAGCAGATGGCGAGAAACACGAGATCCTCCGGGCCCGGGTTGTGAATGCGCTGGCGACACAGCGGCGGTATCAGCACGACATCTCCGGGGTAAACGGTCTGTGAGTCGAGATCGCCGATTTCGACCCTGCCACTGCCCGCGAGGATGACGTACCGCTCGACAGTATCCGCCAGCCGATGCCAGCGGGTGGTGCGGCCGGCTTCGAGCCGGGCGCGCGCGATCGACAGCGACGGGTCCGCGGCCGAATTGGAAAGCTCGGTAATGAAGCAGCCTTCGCTGAAAAAATACTCCCGGCTCAGGTCCTGGGGTTTGATCGAGGGGCGCATCGCTTGATTCCTGGCGTCGATTCGCCGCATGATGCCGCTGCGCCGTGACCAATTCCAGCCGTTTCGCAGGCAAAAAAAAGCGGTTCACCTGCCGGTGAACCGCCGTTGGGTGTGATCCGAAGGATCAGGCGAGGTCGAAACGATCGGCGTTCATGACTTTGCTCCAGGCAGCGACGAAGTCGTTGACGAACTTCTGCTGGTTGTCGTCCTGGGCATAGACCTCGGCATAGGCTCGCAGGATCGAGTTGGAGCCGAACACCAGGTCTACCCGTGTCGCGGTCCATCTGACATTGTCCGTCTTCCGGTCGCGAATTTCGTACAGGTTGTTACCCGCAGGCTTCCAGCTGTAGCTCATGTCGGTCAGGTTGACGAAGAAGTCGTTGCTAAGCACGCCTTCGCGGTCGGTGAATACGCCGTTTTTGCTGCCGCCGTGGTTGGTGCCGAGCACGCGCATGCCGCCGACGAGCACGGTCATCTCCGGCGCGGTCAGTCCCATCAGCTGGGCCCGATCGAGCATCATTTCCTCGGCGCTGACGACGTAATCGTCACGCTTGAGCCAGTTGCGAAACGCATCGTGCAGCGGTTCCAGCGGTTCGAACGAATCGACGTCGGTCTGCTCCTGCGTGGCGTCGCCGCGGCCGGGCGCGAAAGGTACGCTGACGTCGTGGCCGGCCGCTTTGGCCGCCTGCTCGACACCGAGGTTGCCGCCGAGCACGATCACGTCCGCGATGCTGGCGCCGGTCTCGGCAGAGATACCTTCGTAGACCTCCAGGATCTTCGCCAGGCGCTGCGGCTCGTTGCCTTCCCAGTCCCTTTGCGGGGCCAGGCGGATGCGGGCGCCGTTGGCGCCGCCGCGCATGTCCGAGCCGCGGAAGGTTCGGGCGCTGTCCCAGGCGGTGCTGACCAGGTCGGCGATGCCGAGACCCGCGGCCTCGATCTTCGCCTTGACGGCATCGACGTCGTAGTCGCTGTTGCCGGCGGGCACCGGATCCTGCCAGATCAGGTCTTCGGCGGGTACTTCCGGCCCGATGTAGCGGGCCTTGGGACCCATGTCGCGGTGGGTCAGCTTGAACCAGGCGCGCGCGAAGGCGTCTTCGAAGGCAGCCTGGTCCTCGGCGAAGCGCTCGGAGATCTTGCGATATTCCGGATCCATCTTCATCGCCATGTCGGCATCGGTCATCATCGGCATGCAGCGGATCGACGTATCCTCGACGTCGACCGGCATGTCTTGCTCGGCGATATCGACCGGCTTCCACTGGTTGGCTCCCGCCGGGCTCTTGGTCAGCTCCCACTCGTGGTTCAGCAGCATGGCGAAGTAGCCGTTATCCCACTTCGTGGGGTTGCTGGTCCACGCGCCCTCGATGCCGCTGGTGACGGCGTCGCGGCCGACGCCGCGCGCCTGGTGATTCATCCAGCCGAAGCCCTGTTCCTCGATCGGCGCGCCTTCCGGCTCCGGTCCGAGCAGGTCGGCGTTGCCGTTGCCGTGGCCCTTGCCGACGGTGTGACCGCCGGCGGTCAGCGCGACGGTTTCCTCGTCGTTCATCGCCATGCGGGCGAAGGTGACGCGCACGTCGTGCGCGGTCTTCAGCGGGTCGGGCTTGCCGTCGACGCCTTCCGGGTTGACGTAGATCAGGCCCATCATGACCGCGGCCAGCGGGTTGGCGAGATCGCGCTCGCCCGAGTAACGGCTGTGCTCGTTGTCCGAGGTCGCGAGCCACTCTTTTTCCGATCCCCAGTAAATGTCTTTTTCCGGGTGCCAGATGTCTTCGCGGCCGAAAGCGAAACCGAAGGTCTTGAAGCCCATCGACTCGTAGGCGACGTTGCCGGCGAGAATCAACAGGTCGGCCCAGCTGAGCTTGTTGCCGTACTTCTTCTTGATCGGCCACAGCAGGCGGCGCGCCTTGTCGAGGTTGCCGTTATCCGGCCACGAGTTCAGCGGCGCGAAGCGCTGGTTGCCGGTACCGGCACCGCCGCGGCCGTCCGCGATCCGATACGAACCGGCGGCGTGCCAGGCCATGCGGATCATCAGGCCGCCGTAATGACCCCAGTCGGCCGGCCACCATTCCTGGCTGTCGGTCATCAGGTCGGTCAGGTCTTTCTTCAGCGCGTCCACGTCGAGCGATTTGACCGCTTCGCGATAGGGGACCCCGCCGCCCATCGGGTCGGTTTTGGCATCGTGCTGGTGCAGGATGTCGAGGTTCAGGTTGTTCGGCCACCATTCGGTTACCGACTTTTCCTCGGTCGTGATCGCGCCGTGCATAACGGGGCAGCGACCGACCATGTCTTCAGCTGTCGAGCTCATTGGGATGGTCCTCCGGGTTGATGATGCATAGAAGCGTAGGGGTTATTTAAAAATAAATAAAATCAAATATAAATATCAAAACAATTGTAAATATCTATATTGCTTCGGGGCGATACGCGTTCCCTGAAGCCGGCGGCAATGATCCGCCCGCTATGGTCCGTTAAACACTGCCGCCAGCCCGTTTACCGCGCCGCGGCCGAGGATTATTATCGCGCTAACTTGTTACGGTTTTGCGATAGGCAGGCGTATGTCGGTAAAACAAAGCACGACCTCGCGGGATCTCGCCCTTCAACTGGCGGAGATCTCCGGCGATGCCGACGTATCGCCCGGCATTCCGCCGGCCTGTTACGCCGACGATGGCCTCGTCCCGGTCGAACGCGGGGCAATCTTCCGTGATGGCTGGATCGGCCTGGGACTGGCTGACCGGTGGCGCGCCGCCGGCGATTACAGCGCTTTCGATCTTGCTGGCGTGCCCGTCATCGTCGTGCGCGACAGGGCCGGTGAGCTGCGCGCCTACGCCAACAGCTGCCGCCACCGCGGCAGCGCGCTGCTCGCGGGTAACGGCAACTGCAAGCGTATCAAGTGCCCGTTTCACTGGTGGACCTACGACCTCGACGGGCGGCTCAAGATATACCCGCGCATGGAAAACGCGCGCAATTTCGATCCGGCCGACTATGGCCTGGTGGAATTCCCGCTTGCCTGCCGGCATGGCCTCGCTTTCGTATCGCTGGCGCCGCAAACGCCGTCGATCGACGACTGGCTGGGTGATTTCGATCGCTGGCACGCACCCTGGCGGCTCGACGACCTGGTGGCCACGCGCGTGCGCGAGTTCACCGTCGACTGTAACTGGAAAACCTTCCTCGAGGTTTTCAACGAGTACTACCATCTGCCAGCGGTGCATCCCGATTCGATCAGCTGGATGTACCCGGAACCCGACCCGATCGACGACAGCTCCGGTGCCTTCGCCACCCAGTTTGGTGAGACTACCGCCGCGTCGGCGCTGCTCGAGGATTCGCAGGCGGCAGCCTTGCCGGTCGCCGCCGGTCTCGACGGGCGCCTGCGCCTGGGGACGCGTTACACGTGGATTTTCCCGAACCTGACCTTTGCCGCGTCGCAGGATTCGCTGTGGATGTACTCGGCGCTGCCGCTGGCGGCCGATCGCTGCAGCGTTACCCAGACCGTCGCGTTCCCGGCCGCTTCGCTCGAACTCGACGATTTCGATGTGCGCACGGAGCATTATTACCAGCGTATCGACGCCGCGCTGGCGGAGGATCTGCCGTTTTTACTCGAGCAGCAGCGCGGGCTCGATTCACCGTTCGCGCAACCCGGGCGTTTCGGCCGGCTCGAGCCCTCGGTGGCGCGCTTCGCCGCCTGGTATGCGCCGCGCCTGCTGGCCGGGCTCGACACGGCGGCGCGGCAAGCCTGAGCCTGCCCGCGGAGGCCCCGGGATCGGTCACGGTCTGACCGCCGCGCACAGCGGGGTGAAATTTGAAGAGTTAACGGATAAAGATCGGGCGCGAGACTATTTCACGCTTCGCGGTAACGATTTCAGTTCAGGATGACCTTACCCATTTCGCCGCTGACCGTGCGCGCCATGTCGGAGTACTCGCACAGCTGTTCCGGGTTCATCGGGATCATTGCCCGCACCTCGGGATCGACGACGTGTTCGACGTCGGCCGTGCGTGTCACCGTGGTGCAGGCGTGCGCGAGGTGCAGCAGGGCGGTTTCGAGCCCGAGGCCGTTGGCCGCCAGCGGGGTCGGCTGAAAGCGCACCAGGGTCTGCAATTCCTGCGGCATGTTCCAGTTCGCCAGCAGGCGGGCACCAATATCGCCGTAGTGGCAATCGAGCATTTCGTGCTGGATTTCGTGTGTCGGCCGACCGACCTGCACCGCGAGCTTGGTCGCCTCGCGCGCATGCTCGGGAAAGCGCGCGCAGAGCACCAGGCTGCCGATGTTGTGCAGCAGGCCGGCGATAAACAGGCGGTCAGCGGATTTGAGCTCGAGATGATCGGCCAGCATGCTGGTCAGCACGCCGGTATACAGGCTCGAGTACCAGAAGGGTTTGAGCGGCAGGATTTCGTTCGGCAGGTCGAGACTCGATATCGCCGATACACCGAGCACCATGTTGTGCAGCTGTTGCAGGCCGATCATGTTGAGCGCGCGCGGAATACTGTCGACCGGTTGCTCGAGACCGAAGTAGGCACTGTTGACCACGCGCAGCACACGCGCCGACAGGTTGGGATCGATGGTAATCACCTCGGCGAAGTCGTCGATGCCGGAATGTTCGTCGTCCATCAGCGCGCGCACCTTGTTGTAAACCTCGGGCAGCGAGATCAGGTCAGTGATTTGCTGCAGTTCCTGTTCGATATCGGGCATGGCGGCGGCTTTCCCCTGGTTGCATGCGTTGGTTGGCGAATGTGCCCGACGGTCACCACTAACCGTTGCGCCGGTCACGCTCCATCCGGCGTTGTATCGGCCGAAGCGCGCGTGGCTTGAGTAATTTGAACCGCCGATACAGCCGCGAAGGGTTGGCTGACGACCAAAGAAAAACCCTGCCTGGGCAGGGTTTTTCGGCTTGGCGGAATTGCCGGATCCGGGATCAGGAGCCGATGATACCGCCGTTTTTGCGCCGGATGACGAAGGTGCAGTCGCGCGGTCTTGTTGCACCGTCGGTAGGCGCCGGGAAATTGGTCAGCGCCGGATCGCCGTTACCCGGGTGCTGCGTGTTGATGAACAGCGTGCGCCGGTCCGGCGTCATCGTCACACCGGTGATCTCGTCACCGGTCACGCCGGTAAACAGTCGCCGGATCTCCTTCGTTTTGGTGTCAGCGATAACCAGCTGGTTGTTGAGGCCGTCCTTTTGTCCACCATCGGTCTGGATGAACAGCCGACCGTCGGGATCAGCATAGAGACCATCAGGATCGCTGAAGGATTCCTCGGTGCTGTGGGTATCCTTGGCGAGAATGAAGATATCCCACTCGAAGGTGGTGCCGGTAAAACGCTTGCTGTCCTTCCAGCGAACGATGTGACCGTCGGCGTTCGGTGCCAGCGGATTGGCGGCATCGGCTACGGTGCGGAGGCTGTTGTTGGTCAGCGTGCAGTAGACCGAGCCGTCGGGCGCAACCGTGGTCCACTCGGGGCGGTCCATCGGCGTGGCGCCGACCGTGTCCGCGGCGAGGCGCGCGTAGGTCAGGATATTGGCGTCGCTACCGAAAAAGGCCAGGGCGGGATTGTTCATGCTCAGCTCGAGCCATTCGCCGGTGCCGTCGGCGTCGAAGCGGGCGACGTACAGCGTACCCTCGTCGAGCGGGCTTTTACCCTGGCGGCGCATGCGCTTCCAGTTGCCTGCCGAGACGAACTTGTAGATGTAGTCGAAGCGCTGGTCGTCACCCATGTAGGCGACGACACGCTTGCCGCGGCCGACGGCCAGAGCAACGCCCTCGTGCTTGAAGCGGCCCATCGCGGTGCGCTTGACCGGGGTCTGGTCGGGATTCATCGGGTCGATTTCGACCACCCAGCCGAAGCGGTTTTCCTCGTTCATATAACTTGCGTTCGACAGGTCGAAGCGGTCGTCAAATGTTTGCCAGCCATAACCGAAACCGCCGGCAGAAAAGCCATAGCGATCCTGTTCCGGGGTCGGGGCCCAGCTGGGATCGTTGGCGCCGAAATAACCGTTGAAGTTTTCCTCGCAGGTCAGGTAAGTGCCCCACGGGGTGTGGCCGTTGGAACAGTTGTTGACGGTACCGAGCGGTGCGTTGCCTGCCGGGGTTTGCAGCAGGGGGTTGCCGGCAACAGGACCGCTGAAGGTGACCGGCGTGTTGACGTGAATACGCCGCGCTCGCTGGCTTTCGACGGTTTGCCACTTACCGCGGATCTTTTTGATCTCGACCACCGAGACACCGTGGGCGTGCTGCGACGCACGCACATCTTCCAGGGATAGCGGCTGGTTGTCAGCGCCGTTGCGTGCGACGCCGCGGTCGAGGATCGTCGAGTTGCGGCCGAATTCGTGGTTGATCGCGAGCATGCCGTGGCGGTTGCTGCCGCGGCGTCGACCGTCCTCGTCGTCATCATCGTCGTCGCCGCGGCGAGACATCGGGAAATAGGTCATGCCGTCGTGGCCGATGCCGATCTGGTATTTCTGATCCTCGGCGCTCGGCGGATAGCTGTAGGCCGGGCCACTGGGCACGATCGGATCTCCCCAGGGAATCAGCACCTGGTATTCATAGTCCTCGGAAATAACCGGTACGGCACCGTTGCCGTCGGCGACCTTGACTGGTTCGAAGTTCATCAGTCGGCTGCGTCGGCGGCGGCCCACACCTTCGTCATCATCATCGTCGTCATCGTCGTCCGCAAACGCGAGGCCCGAAAATCCGGACATCGACGCGACCGCGGTGGCGAGACCGCCTTTCAGCACGGTGCGCCGCTCGACATACTGGCGCAGTATGTCCTCGAACGGACGGTTCTCGGAGCGGTTGGAGATTTCTTCGTCGTGGCTCATGGGGTGCCCTCTATGGCTATTGGTCGAGCGCGAGAACGTAACGAAGCCACGTTGCAGTCCGGTAAAGATCTGGTGACGGTTCGATAAAGATTGGGTTACGGATTCGTTAATTGGTATTGATTTGGTTTGGAGCGAATTCGATAAACGGGGACATGAAAAACGGGGACGTACCCCGGTTTTTCCCTGCAGGTAGAGCAGCGCCTGGCCAAAGGACGGGCTGAGGAAACTCATCTGTGAAACAGGGGACAGTCCCGGTTTTTCGCTTAACAGCAATGGAAAAAATGGGGTACGTCCCCGATAGTTTTCGTAAAAATCGGGGTACGTCCCCGATTCATAATGGAGGGGATTAGCCGTAGACCAGGCGCGGCAGCCAGAGGACGGTTTCGGGGAAGATGATGCAGATCGACAGGCCGACGATCTGCAGGCAAAGGAACGGCAGCGACGAACGGTAGATCTGCGCCATGGTCACGCCGGGCGGCGCGACCGACTTGAGGTAAAACAGCGCATAGCCAAAGGGCGGGCTGAGGAAACTCATCTGCATGTTGACCATGTAGACCACGCCGAACCACAGTGCCAGCTCGGTTGGATCGACCCCGGGCAGGCCGAATACGCCGTCGAAGGACATCGATTTCATGATCGGTACGAAGATCGGCACCGCCAGCAGCAGGATACCGACCCAGTCGAGGAACATGCCGAGCACGACCAGGATTACCATCATCAGGATCAGGATGCCGTAGGGCCCGAGGCCGGTACTGAGCAGCACGTCGTTGACGAAAGCCTGGCCGCCGTTGACCACGTAGAAGCCGACGAACAGCGTGGCGCCGAAAATGATCCACAGGACCATGCCGGTGACGCGCAGCGTGGTCATGGTCGCGGCGCGCAGGTTTTCCCACGACAGCCGGCGGTGCATCGCGGCCACCACCACCGCGCCGAAGGTACCGACGCCGGCGGCCTCCACCGGCGTGGCGATACCGGCGAAGATGATGCCGAGCACCAGCGTAACCAGCGCCAGCGGCGCGAACATGTTGCCCAGCAGGCGAAATTTCTCGCGCGTGCTGACGCGCTCCTCGGGCGGCAGCGCGGGTCCGGCTTCCGGCTTGACCGTGGTGTAGCCGATGACGAACAGGATATACAGGCTCGACAGGATCAGGCCCGGGATGACCGCGCCGATGAACAGTTCGCCGACCGATTGCTGCGCCACCACCGCGAACAGGATCGCCAGAATCGACGGCGGGATCAGGATGCCAAGGGTACCGCCGGCGAGAATCGAGCCGCAGGCGATGGTCGGATGGTAGTTCTTTTTCATCATCGCCGGCAGCGCGATCAGGCCCATCGTGACCTCGGTGGCGCCGATGACGCCGCACATCGCCGCCAGCACGGTGGACGCAATGATGGTCGAGATCGCCAGCCCGCCGCGCAGGCCGCCGAGCAGCTTGTAGACCATGTCGAACAGTTCCTCGATGATGCCGGCGCGCTCAAGCATCGAGGCCATGAAGATGAACAGCGGGATCGCCGACAGCTGGTAGTCGGTCATCAGCGGGAAGATGCGGCTCGGGATGATGTTGAGCATCTGCGCGTCGCCGAACAGGAACAGGAATACGCAGGCGAGGCCGCCGGTGACGAAGGCCAGCGGCAGGCCCGCGAGCAGCAGGATCGCGAGCGAGCCGAACATCAGGATGGTCAGCCAGAAGATATCGATCTCAAGCCCCATGGTGGACCTCCGGCTCGGGCTCGGGCACCGCGTCGTCCGGATGCAGCACGCGATCGATATCGTTGAGCAGTTGCGCGACGCCCTGCAGGATCAGCAGCGCGGCGCCGAGCGGCAGGGCGAACTTCACGGGATAGTACTGGATGTGCCACTCGGTAAAGGAAACTTCGCGCTGGCCGAAGGAATCGCTGAAAAATATCCAGCCGGTGACCAGCAGCGAAACCGTGAAGATAAAAAAGAACACCGACGTAACCAGGTCGAGCATCGCCCTGGTACGCAGCGACAGGTTGGTGTAGAGCACGTCGACGCGCACGTGACCGCCCTCGCGCAGGACGAAGCCACCGGCGATCAGGTACTGCATGCCGAACATCAGGAACATGGCCTCGTGCGCCCAGTTGGTCGGCGAGTTGAACACGTAGCGCGACACGACCTCGTAGTAGTAGACGAAGACCGCGATTGCGGACCAGTAGGCGACAAATTCGCCGCAGAAGCCGTTGAGCCGGGCGACCAGACGGTTGAAGGCAAACTTTTCGCGCGTGACGTCGAATTCGGCGTCTTCCACCGGGCAGACGAATACCTCGGGCAACTCGGCGCTTTCGATTTCATTACGACGACGCACCAGTCGCGGAATCTGCGTCGCGTCGGCCAGGATCATGAGCAATAGTACGAGGCCGAGAATCGAGCCGTAGCCCTGCCAGTCCTGGTAACGCTGCTGCGCGATTTCGTTGCGTTCCTCGGCGCCGGGCAACCGGCCCCTGGCGTCTTCGAGCTTTTGCAGCTGTTCCTCGACGCGTCGCTGGTTGCGTTCGTTGTCGCGGCGCTCGAGCCGGTCCTGGGCTTTCTTGAGGTTGCGTTCGGCGCGCTTGATGCGCGATTCGACCATGGTCACTTCGTTGCGCGCCTCGGAGGCGAGCTCGCGCTCGATTCTGATGTCGGCGTTGACGAACAGGATGGCGACGAAGATTGCGACAAACGGCAGCGCCAGCATGCTCTTGAGATACATGCGATGGCAACCGATGAAGCCACCTGCCACCAGGAACAGGTAGGCCAGCGCATTGCTGACCGGCGGCCGCGGTTGATCGGACTTGCGTTTGGCGGTCTGGCGAAAGATGAAATAGGCCATCAGCGGGAAGCCGATCAGCCCCAGCCAGTACAGCCAGTGCGGCAACACGAAAGTAAGTTCAGGCATGGCGAAAACAGGCGTGGCGGGCGACGCTCGACGCCGCCCGCCTTGCCTCGTCGATTACAGGGACTGGCCCTCGATCATTTCCGGCGTAACGTAACCCAGCGAACCCGACATCATGTAGTCGAGCTGGATCTTGAACGCACGCGTCGCCAGCGGATCTTTCTTCGCCCACGCGAACCAGCGCGGCACCGCCAGCTCGGTGAAGGCTTCGACGTCGTCCTGCGACAGGCGCGTAACCTGGGTGCCGGCTTCCTCGAATTTCTTCCACGCCTCCTGGTCGGCTTTCTGAATCGCCGCGTGGTGCAGGTCCGAGTAGACGTGCACTTCCATTTCGAGGAAAGTTTTCATCGAATCGGACAGCTTGTTCCACGAATTCATACCGACAGTCAGGTCCATCAGGTCGACCGGCTGGTAAAGCGACATGAAGCCCGGTGGTCCCATAGAGATGTAGTCGGTGACCTGGTGGAAACCGAGCGCGTAGTTGATCGCGGGGCCGACATAGTCGGCGACGTCGATGGTGCCTTTTTCCAGCGCCGGGAAAATCTCCGAGCCGGGCAGCAGGGTGGTCTTCGCGCCCGCGGCCTGGAATACCTCGGCGACCATGCCGCCGGGCAGGCGCATCTTGCGGCCACGGAAATCGTCGATCGAGCGGATCGGCGTCTTGGAGTGAATGATGTTGGGGCCGTGATGGATCGGGCCGACGTAATGCAGGCCTTCCTTCTTGAAAGCTTCGCGCGCGAGTTCGAGACCGCCGAGCGAATAGTAGAACACGTCCCATTCGTGCGGGTTGCGCAGACCGAGCGGGTAAGAGCTCAGGAACACCGCCACCGGCATGCGGCCGGCCCAGTACAGCGTGAACGGGTTCATCGCGTCGAGTACGCCGTTCTTGACCGCGTCCAGCAGCTGGAAGTCGCCGACGACGTCCTTCGCACCGAAGGGCTGGAACGCCAGTTCGCCGCCGGTTTTCTCGACGATGCCGTTACACCAGTCCTTGAAAATCTCCAGGCCGATACCGCCGGGCCAGGAAGTCTGGATTTTCCAGGTCGTGGTGGCGGCTGCCTCGGCGTTGCGGATGTGCGGAAAGCCCAGGGTTGCGGCAGCGCCCGCCGCGGCGGTGGCCTTGAGAAACTTGCGCCGGTTGGCCGGTGGGGTCGTCTCGACCGCTTTTGCGTTCTTGTCTTTCATGTCACTCCTCGTTTGTATTCGTTATCGCTATTCGAGCGGAGCGGTACTGTATCATTTATAAACGGGGCCAGCGAATCAGAATGCATTGAAATAATTTATCGAGCGATGAGTGCACCCGGTCGGCTGCCTGTTTCTTACCGCGCGCGAAATTGATCCTGCGCATGGGGAAAAGCCCGGTCTGGGCTATAATCCGCGTGCAGTCAGCCCGGTAAATAACCACGATAAAGATGGACGAAGAAGCAAGAAGCAAAGCCGTCAGCACCCGCACGACGGTCGAAAAGGCGCTCAGGATAAACCTCGACGAAAAAAAATACGGCACGATCGTCGAGATCGGCGCCGGCCAGGAAGTTGCGCGCCAGTTTTTCAAGGCCGGTGCCGCGGCGGGCTCCATCGCCAAGACCATGTCGGCCTACGACATGAAGTTTTCCGACGCCATCTACGGTGTGCAGGAAGACCGGCGTTACGTCAGCCGCGATCGGGTCATGGCCATGCTGGAAAAGGAGTTCGGCCTGATCATCGATCGGGTCGGCACCACGCGCTCGGTCGCCTCGCGCTACTTCGCCTACGGTGCCACCGTCGCCGCCAAGGCCTACGGCATCGACAACGAGTGCCACGCCTGGGTCGGCGTACGCCTGCAGATGTACCCGCGCGCCGAACCTTCCGACATCATCGTGCACCTGCGCCTGCGAGATTACAGCGCCGAGCGTCAGCAGCAGGCGCTCGGAATCTTCGGCGTCAACCTGATATACGCCGGCTACTACTACTTCGAAAACGCGAAGACGATCATCGATTCACTGACCGACAATCTCGACCAGGAAAGGATCGAGATCGACTCGATCGAATTCTACGGCCCCTATTTCGAAGAGGTCGACAACCGCGCGATCAACCTGCACCTGATTCGCAGCTGGAAGACGCGCGCGATCATGTTCAAGCCCGACGGCTCGGTGGTGATCCCGGCCGACATGCTGTACAAGAAGAACGTCCTGACGATCCGCGGTACCTTCAAACCGGTGACGCGGCTCAACGTCGACATGATCGAACAGGGCATGCAGACCTTCACGTCGATGAAAGGCGTCAAGGCCGGCAACAGTGTCTGCCTGGCCGAGATCTCGCTCAACGACCAGCGCGGTAACGACCTGATGGAATCGGAGAGCGATATCATTTCGCGGGTGCGGTTGCTCAACAAGCTCGGCTACAGCGTGCTGATTTCGGACTACACGCGCTACTTTTCCCTGCGCGCCTATTTCCGCCAGTTCACCAAGCTGCAGATCGGTATCGTCGTCGGCATCATGAACCTGCGCCAGATCTTCGACCAGAGCAGTTACCGTGGCGTCGAGGGCGGTATCCTCGAAGGGTTCGGCAAGCTGTTTCCGGATAACACCCACCTGCTGGTCTACCCCGAAATCGATGCCAACGGCGAGTACACCGACTACACCAACGTCAAGCTGGCGGACAACCTGAAGTACCTTTACCAGCACCTGCTGGCCAATAACTTCCTGTTCGGCATCGAGTGCAGCGACCATGAACTGTTCGGCATCTTTTCGCGCGAGGTGCTCAAGCAGTTGCCCAACGGGCGCGGCGACTGGGAACAGAAGCTGCCGCCGGGTATCGCCGAGGAGATCGTCGACAACCGCCTGTTCGGTTACCGCGACTGACAAAGCCTAGGGTGGCAGCAGGATGCGGTCGGCCCTGGCAACCAGGAATGGTTTGCACGCCGAGTTGATGATTTCGGCTTCGTCACTAAACAGCAATACCTGCATTGCCTCGAGTTCTTTTTCGTCGAGTGTATCGAGCTGAATAGCGGCACCGCCGCGCACGCGTTTTCGCAGCAGATCGACCGTGGAGCCAGGGCTCTTGCGCCGGGTGTCCGTCATTTTGTTCTCCCGATCCGATTCGGCGATCATTGTACCCCGATGCGTCCGTCCCGGCAGAATCGCCGATCAGGTGTCGGGCGAGTTCATTTCGCGGTAAAGCCTCAAGGCCATGCGCCCGGTCAGCAGCGCGGCGCCGATCAGCAGGGCCCACAGCAGCCATTTCTGCCACGGTAACGTCATGCGCGGCTGCAGCCGCTCGCTACCGCCTGCTTCGTCGACCGGCCCGAGCCGCACCAGCGCGCTGCGTTCGCGCGCCGCCCGCAGGTCGCCTTCGAAAAACTCGCCAAGACCGGCGCCGACCGGCTGAAAAGCGTGATTACCCCACGCCAGGGTATAGGGTGCGCGACCGTCGCCGAGAAAAATCACCTCGTACAGCGGGTACTCGAGTTCGACCGTGGGTGTCGCGGCGAGTGTCTGCCGGCTCTCGATCCAGTAGTCGGGAAAATACTGGCGCAGCAGCTTCAATGGCTGGTTCGGCTTGATGCCGTCGTTGCTGTAGTTGTGCTGGCGAAAGCCGTAGTGAATCCGCCGGGCCTGGTCGAAATCGTTGTCGCCGCCCCAGAGATCGCCGCTGATCGAGCCATGCTCTTCACCGGGCAGGATACGCAGCGCCGCCGGCTGCACCCGCGAGGGTAGCGAAAACCGGTAAAGGCTGCGGCCATCTATTTCCGTGGTCACGGGCTCGAGCCGATGCCGCAGCACCGGCGCCGGCCGCGTCTCGCGGTAGACGCCGCTGACCTCGAGCAGCTCGAAGTGTTCGGTACCGGCGGACGGTGTCAGGCGCAGGTACCTGTGCTGCCGGGGCACGCGGTCGAGACTGCGCCAGCCGATGTCGTCTGAACCTCGATTGGTCAGGCTTTTGCGGGCCTGGATCACCCGCAGGTTGTCGAGAGCGTTACCGGCCTCGACCCGCAGCTCCAGAATCTGCTCGGCCGGCTCGTGTTTCCACGCGAGCTCGATACGATCGAAATGCGGTGTGTCGCTGTCGGGCCGCAGTTCGACCAGGTAGTCTGCGCGGCGTGCTTCGACCGTGACCGTTTGCGTGGTCTCGATCTCCGACAGGGCGCCGTCCGTGCTGCTTTGCTCGCGCGTGGTCACCGTTTTCGACTGCTCGGCCTGGAACCGGCTGAACTCGTGAAAAGGCAGGCCGCGCCGCTGCTCGCTGCGTTCGGCGGGCGTCCGCGCCACCGTCAACGGCAGGGACTTGCCGTCGGCGTTGAACACGGCCAGGTCGCGCAGGTCGCCGCGGGTCAAAACCAGCAGGACTTCGAGCGGCAGTTCGATTCGCTGCAGGTCGCGCGCACTGCCTTCGAGTCGGGCCTGGAAGGCGAAGTCGTTGGGGGTGATGCTGGCCTGCAGCGGGAAGCTCAGCAGCAGGCCGAGCACGATGCTGCAATACCTAGGCATGTGAAGTCTCCTCGCGTTGACGGCTCGGAATCGGTGAAAAATAGCCCGTGGCGACCAGCAGGCTGCCAACCACGAGAAAGGATACGATGCGCTCGACCGTGCCGCTGGCGCCGAGGTCGACGAAGAACATCTTGAACAGCACCACGCCGACCAGCCCGGCCGCGACGATCCACAACGAGCGGATCGCGCGCCGCGAAGCGAACAACATGCCGGCCATGCCGATCAGTGTCCACAGGATCGAGATCGCGGTTTGTACCCGGGTATCGCCGAGCAGGATCGACAGGTCGAAACGAATGTCGAGGTAATGATGCATGCTGCGCATCAGCAGCGCGGTCAGCCACGCGAAGACGAGCGCGCCGAGCAGGATCAGCAGGTGCTCGCGCTGTACCCGCGGACCGTCCGGCCAGGCCTGCAGGCTGACGGCGGCGAGCACAAAAAAGGCGAGGTGCGCGAGATCGACCGGGTTGAGCAGCGGCAGGTAGGGCAGCGGCGCGGGATCGCCGCTATTGGCCAGGTTGACCAGCAGGCTCCAGAGTACGACCACCAGCGAGAGGGATCCGAGCAGGGCCAGTTCGAGCGGGCGGCCGAGGCGCGCCAGCGCCGGCAAGCGGCCCAGCTGGGTCGCGCGCATCGCCAGCAGGGGACCGAGCGCCAGCACCGCGACGTAACCCTGGCCGAGTTGCGGCACCTGCTCCTGCAACAGCCACAGCAATTCTGCGGACAGCAGCAGCGCGACGAAGACCACGTAGGCAGTGTGCAGCGTAACGGCAACCCAGGGCGGCCAGGTGACTGTTTCCAGCCGGCCAATCGTCCAGTAACACAGCGCCAGTGCGGCGACCCATGCGGCCAGGTCGGGGGTGACGAATACGTGCCCGTACAGGTCGGTGGCGTACAGCGCGACCAGCACCAGCACCGGCAGCAATAGCGCCGAGCTGACCGAGGCGGGCCGCCAGTCCCAGCCGCGGATGCGATCGACACAAACCAGTGCCAGCGCGGTGGCGGAAAACAGCGCGAGCAGCGGCACGACGTCTTCACCAAAGCCGAAGTACTCGTCGATCTGGACCAGCGCGCTAACCAGCCACCAGCCCAGGCCCCAGGCAAAAAACGGGATGTGCAGCAGTCGCAGGCGATTGGCGGCATCCTGCAGGCAGAGCAGGCGCGCCGACACGAGGGCGCCGAGCGCGATGAAAACGCCGCCGAGGAAAGCCGGGTTGATGAACAGGGTCGTGCCGACGTCGTCGATGTTGCGCCAGAAGAACAGCACGCCGGCACCAACCTGCAGCAGGATCGCGAAACACTGGGCGTAGAAGCGCTCTTGCCGCAGCGCCACCCACAGAATCCCGGCGGCCTCGAGCGCCCAGGCGGCACTGCTCCAGTGACCGTCGAGCGCGTACGGTATCGCGAGCGTGCCGAATACCACGCCGATCGCGAGCAGCGCCTCGGCCAGCAGGCGGAACTCGGCGCCGACATTACGCCAGCAGTAGCGCGCGAGCAGCAGATAGTAGAGTCCCATCGCGGCGCAGGTGCCGGCGATGCCGTACTCGTAGTCGTACAGGATCGCCATCAGCAGGCCGGACACGATGACCGGCGTACCGAACACCAGCGTACCGTCGACCAGTCCAACCAGCTGTTCCGGCTGACGCCTGGCGTAGAGCACGCCGATCAGGCTGTACATCAGGAAAAACAGCAGCAGGAAACCGCAGGCAGGGTACAGGTCCTCGTTAGCGTAATCGAACGCGACCCACAGCACGTAAACGCCGAAAGTGAAAGCAAAGCCGAGCAGGTTCAGCAGGCGCCAGGCACGGAACCACGCGACGCCGAACACCGCGGCGTTGAGCACCGCGTAGTAGCTGAACAGACCGATGTAGTTGCCGCTGCCGGTCGAGGCCAGGAACGGCGCGAGAAAACCGCCGATCAGCGCGAATACCGCCAGTGCACGTGAATCCTGCAGGATCGCGAGCGCCACCGTGACTGCGGAAAAACACACCAGCAGGGCGAACGTCAGCCCTGGCGGCAGCAGGTCGGCAAGTCGAAACGCGGCGAAGATCGTGATGTAGGTAACGCCGATACCGCCGCCCTGCAGCAGCAGCGCGTACACCGGTTTGCCGAGTCGCAGTTGCCAGCCGGTCGCGAGCAGCGCCAGGCCGCCCAGGGCCGCGCCCATGAAGCGGACCTCGAGCGGAATCGCCGAGTTCTCGGCGGCGTACTTGAGCAGGAAGGCGACACCGAAGAACAAGACCAGCAGGCCGATACGCACGAACAGGTTGCCGTCGGTGAAATAAGAGGTGATCGCCTGGCTGATGCTGCGGAGGCCGTTTTCGAGTCGATCGACCGGGTTCGGCTCGCGTGGCGGCGGTGGGGGTGACGTTACGCTTGCCGTTGCGGGCGGCATCGATGCCACGGCCGGCACCGGTTGCGGCTCGCTGGCGGCAGCGGTTGTTTCCCCGGCAGTAATACTGCTGTCGATTTCGTCGACGCTTGCGGCGGGCGGTGCAATTTCTTCGATTTCCGGCCCTGGCGCGGATTCGCGTTCGGGTTCGGGCTCCGCTGCCGCCGGTGTGGCTTCCGCTGCCGGCGGAGCCTCGCGCAGTCGGTTCAGCTCGGCCTGCAGTTCGGATAAGCGGCTGCGCAGCGTTTCGACCTGTTGCTGCAACTCGAACCCGCGGTTGCGCAGGACTACGTAAATAATAATCAGGGCTATTGGCAGGAACAGGTAAACCAGCCCCAGCAGCACACCAAGAAAGATGATTCCGTCCATACCGACTGACTATAGCAACCTGCCACTCGATTGCCGTGTTGTACGGCGCCGGGCTCGGGTCGAATCTGATGCCAGGAGGAGGGCCATAGGCGCGTTTCCGTGTCCGAATAGACTAGCGGAGTTTAGAAGACAGGGTATGCCAAGCAATACTTGATGGGAAAAGTATGGTTTTACTGACCAAAAGGTTCCGTTATATGGTCCTGCGTGGCAGCAAGTGCCAGTGGCGCGCGGTTTCTCAGCCTGCCTGGGCCAGGATCCACTCGCGAAACCCGGCCAGCCTGGGTGACAGTTCAGGATCGACGGGGTAGACCAGGTAATAACCGTACTCGTGGCGCACACTGGTGGTCGCGGCGGTGACCAGGTTGCCGTCCTGCAAGTCGCGGTCGATCAGTTCGAGGTAGCCGATCGCTAGGCCAAGGCCGTCGGCAGCCGCCTGCATCGCCAGCGCCGGATCGTGAAATGACAGGCCGGGCAGGTCCGCCGGACAATCGACACCGTTGTCGCCAAGCCATGCACGCCATTCCTGGCCCTGCCCATGATCGCCGATGTCAGCGTGAATCAGGTCATGTCGCAGAACGTCGGCCGGCTTTTCGATCGATTCGTGTTGTTCCGCGTAGGCCGGGCTGCAGACCGGAACGAGATGGATTGGCATGAGCAGATCATGCTGGAGATCGTCCCAGGGTGGCACGCCGCAGCGAATGGCGAAGTCGAAGCCGTCGCCACGCAGATCGACGAAATCGAGACTCGGCTGCAGGCTGATGCGTGCTGCGCTGGCGTCCACGTACCAGTCGCGCAGTCGCGGTACCAGCCATTTGGCGGCGAAGGTTGGCGTGCTGCTAATCCGGATCGAGCTTGCGGGATCGGAGCGGCGTAGCTGGTCGAGTGCCGATCCGATTCGGTCGAAACCGTCAGCCAGCACCGGTGCCAGCGCCTCTCCTTCGGCGGTCAGGCGCAAACCGCGGTTGTTGCGCTCGAACAGGCGCAAGCCCAGGTCGTCCTCGAGCAGCCTGATCTGATGGCTGACCGCGCTATGGGTTACCGACAGCTCGCGTGCGGCACCAGAGACGCTCAGATGGCGCGCCGCTGCTTCGAAGGCGCGCAGCGAATTGAATGGCAGCTTGCGTCGGTGCATGGTTAGATGTAAATTTTATTGACATCAATATGAAATAAAAGTCGTTAGGATTCAAGATCGCGTTTTGCCAGAATTCGGCTGATCCAGCCACCAGAGAGAAAACCATGTCACTGTCCGAGACCGGCCCGCACGGCGATTACCGGGGATACCGACAGCCGCACCGCGGCGCCAGCGACGAGTTGCTGGTGCGTACCGGCCGCGCGACACCCTGTGGCGAGTACCTTCGTCGCTACTGGCAGCCGGTTGCGCTGACCAGCGAAGTCGAGGATGTGCCGCGCCTGGTCCGCGTGCTCGGCGAGGACCTGGTCCTGTTTCGTGATCGCTCGGGTCGCTACGGCCTGGTTCATCGGCAGTGCCCGCACCGACGTGCGTCGATGGAGTTCGGGGTATGCGAGGAGCGCGGTATTCGCTGCTGTTACCACGGCTGGCTGTTCGACGTGGACGGCAGCGTGCTGGAAATTCCCGGTCAGCCCGCAACCATGGACGCCGCGCTGGTGCGGGAAAAGTCCCGCCTCGGCGCTTACCCGGTGCGCGAGTATCGCGGGCTGATATTTGCCTATCTCGGCCCGATCGAGCAGGTGCCCGATTTTCCGATCTACGATACGCTGGAGCTCGACGGCCAGGAACTGGTGCCTTATCGTGCCGATTACGCCTGCAACTGGCTGCAGGTGCTCGACGCGATCCTCGACCCGATTCATACCAGTTTCCTGCACTCGCGGGTCAGCCGCGCGCAGTTCTCCGAGGGCATGGGTGAACTGGGTGAACTGCTGTTCCACGAGCGCGGGCAGAGTTTCCTCGGCACCAACGTGCGCCGGGTCGGTGACAACGTCTGGTTCCGCGTCAACGAGCTGGTGCTGCCGAACTATACCCAGGCAGGCGCCGCGTTTTCCGCCGACGGTACCCGGCCGATCTACTATGGTCGAACCGCCTTTTCGCGCTGGGTGGTGCCGCTCGACGACGAGAATACCACCGCGTTTGCCTGGGCGATCTTCGGCGAGCGCGCCGATCCGCCCGAGTACAACACGCCCGAGGGGCCGGAACTGATCGAACAGGGCGAGCTCATGGACCGGCCCTACAGCGAGCGCCAGCGCTTCCCGGGCGATGCCGAGGCGGTCGAGGGTATGGGGCGTATCGCCGATCAGAAAATGGAACACCTGGTGCCGAGCGATAGCGGCATCATCCAGTACCGCAAGCGCCTGCGCAAACTGTGTCGGCAGCTCGAGCAGGGCATCGAGCCCACCCACGTTACCGCGGCCGGAATTGCACCGGTCCCGACCTGTGGCGGCGACACGGTGCTTTGCCTGCCGCGGATCGATGATGACGAGCGCACCAGGCTGCGCGAACTGGGTGAGCGTTTCATGCAGATCCAGTTCGATGCCGAGGATTTAGCGGAGGATGAGCGGGTACGGCACGTAGTCCGGGCCCTGCGTGCGCTCGAGACCGAGGTGGCGGCATGACGATCCGGCTGCACGTCAAGAACAACCACGCGGGCCCGCACACTTTTCCATCGACGCCCGAGAGCGAACCGGTATTCACCATCACGCGCGAAAAGTTCGCTTTGGCCGCGCGCGACTTCCCCGAACTCGCGTCGCGGCTCGAGGTATTCGTCGACTGGGATACCGACCACTGGGCCGAGTCGATGGCCGACGCCGAGATCCTGCTGACCTGGGATCTGCCCACCGAACGGCTGGCCGAGGTTGCGCCCGGGCTGAAGTGGATTCACTGCATCGGCGCCGGGGTCGAGCATCTTTGCCCGATGGACTGGGTGCCGGAAGGCGTCACGATTACGAATAACAAGGGCGCGCATGCCGACAAGGCCGGCGAATACGCGCTGATGGCGGTCCTGATGCTGCACAACAAGATGCCGCAGATTCTGACCAACCAGCGCGCAGCGAACTGGAACTCGCTGTTTTCGACCCCGATCGCGGGCAAGACCGTGGGCCTGGTCGGCGTCGGCAGTATCGGCGGCGGGGCCGCGCGGCAGCTGGCTAAGATGCCGGTTCGGATCCTCGGCGTCAGCCGACACGGACGGCCACACCCGGACGTCGACGAAATGTACGCGATGGATGCACTCGACGAGGTGCTGCCGCAACTGGACTATGTTTTCGTTTCCCTGCCGTCGACGCCGGAAACCATCGGCCTGTTCGACCGCGCGCGGCTCGAACGTCTCAAGCGGGGCGCGGGCATCATCAACGTCGGCCGCGGCGCGACCTTCGACTACGGCGCGCTGTCGGCGCTGCTCGCCGACGGTCACCTGTCCGGTGCGGTGCTCGACGTGTTCGAGCAGGAGCCCCTGCCGCCCGACTCACCGCTGTGGCGGGCGCCGAACCTGGTGGTAACGCCGCACGTTTCGGCCGACGACGGCGACAGTTACGTGCCGATCACGCTGCAACTGTTCTTCGACAACCTGCGGCGTTACGTCGCCGGCGAGCAACTGCGCAACGTGGTGCGCCCCGAACTGGGGTATTGAAGCAGCGAGCCCCTGCAACTACCGGAGGACAGATCTTGAACAGCGTGGATTCACTGGTCAGCTGGCTCGAACAGCACGACTCGCGCATCGACCTGCGTGAACTGCAGTTACGTCTCGACGACGAGGGGCTCGACCTCGACGCTTTTGCCGGTCACGTGCATTTCGACGAGCAGCGTTACGCGCGCAACCTGGTTGCACACGGCCCGCAGTTTTACGCGCTGTTGTTATGCTGGCTGCCGGGGCAGGCGAGTCCGATCCACGATCATCGCGGCGCCTCCTGCGGAGTACGCGTCATCCAGGGGACGGCGACCGAGACCAGCTTTCGCTGGCAGGGCGAGCGCCTGGTCGAGGACTCCGTCACGACGATGCTGGCGGGTGAAGTGTGCGGCTCGTTCGATGACGATATCCACGAAATTCGCAACGACGCTGCCGACAACCTCGTCACCCTGCACGTTTATTCGCCGTATCTCGACAATATAAACCTGTACGAGCGGGAGAGCGGCAGGGTCCGGGTTTTTTCCGATCCGTTGATTGCCGAACTGAGCGCCTGATCGGCCGCCGGCAGACGAGCTTGCCTGGTTTGCCAGGATCGCACCGCCGGTCGCGGCATCGGTTACGGTGCGCGTATCGCGCAAGCTCATGTGCAGGTGGCAGGATAAGCATGCCAGGTAGCGATGCCTGACCCTTCGTGGTTGATTTTGGCTATATATAAGGGATGGCATTCCCTCCAAACGGACTAATGGTTATGAGTTTCCGTCCCGTGTTGCTGCTGGCGCTGTTGCTGGTCGCTCCCGTGTATGCGGTCGAATTCGATCAACGCGAACGTGCGACGATCGCGTCACACGGACCCTGGCCGCCACCACCGGTACTTGATGACAGCAACCGGGTATCGGGCAACAAGGCGGCTATTCGCTTCGGCGAAATGCTGTTTTTCGATCACGCGCTCGGTGGCGATTCGCGCATGAGCTGTGCCAGTTGCCATGATCCGGGGCGCGCTTTTACCGATGGCCGCACCACCGGTTTCGGTCGGACGCGACTGGCGCGTAACACCACTTCGCTGTTGAACCTGGCTGGTAACCGCTGGTTCGGCTGGGGCGGGGAAAACGATTCGCTGTGGGCGCAGAGCATACGACCCATTCTCGCGCTCGAAGAAATGGCGAGCACTCCCTTGCTGGTGAAAAAGATCGTGCTCGGTCGCGATCGTTACCGCGAGTATTACCGCGACGCATTCAGCGTCGCGGCCGCGGACGAGGACAGCGAAATCCTGCTGGTCAACGTCGGCAAGGCGCTCGCCGCCTACCAGGAAACGCTGGTAAGCCCGAGGTCACCGTTCGACGATTTTCGCGATGCGCTGCTCGCGGGCGACGAGGCTGCGATGGCGCAATACCCGCGAAGCGCACAGCGTGGACTCAAGCTGTTCATCGGCGAGGGGCGCTGTTCGGTCTGTCACCTCGGGCCTCGTTTCAGCAATGGCGAGTTCGAAAATGTCGGGATCCCGTTCCAGGTACCGGGCGGAGTCGATCCCGGTCGCTACCAGGGTATCCAGAAGTTGCTTGCGAACCCGTATAACCGGCTCGGGCCGTTCAACGACGGCAACGCGCAGGACAATGCCGTCGCCACGCGCTCGCTTCGCCCGGACGACCGGAACCGTGGCCGGTTCAGGGTTCCCGGTCTGCGGGACCTGGTCGAGACCGCTCCCTACATGCATGACGGCAGCCTGGGCACGCTGGACGACGTCGTGCGACATTACTCCGAACTCGACGACGAGCTTGCGGGGGCTGGCGCCGACAGATTCCTGCGACCGCTGCGCCTGGACGACCGCCAGGTCGAAGACCTGACGGCGTTCCTGCGCTCGCTGAGTGCCTACTGAGCCGCTGTGCCCGCTCGCGGCGGGCTTTTCTTTTTCGCCGATTGAATTACCCTGTAGCGGTTTTCCGCTGGGGGATCTTTTATGCCTGCTTCCAGGACTATCGCGGTTGGCGGTTTCCAGCACGAGACCAATACCTTTGCGCCGCATCCAGCTGATTTCCATGCTTTCGAACGTCCTGACGGCTGGCCCGCGCTAACCCGTGGTGACGCGCTGTTCGAGGTCATGCACGGTCTCAATATCCCGCTCAGCGGTTACCTGGCAAGGGCGCAGGCCGCGGGTCATGACCTGCGGCCGCTGTGCTGGTGTTCGGCCGAGCCCAGTGGCTACGTCACGCGCGACGCTTTCGAGCGCATCGCCGATATGATTTGCGGCGGGATCGAGGATGCCGGGCAACTCGACGGCGTCTACCTCGACCTGCACGGCGCCATGGTCTGCGAACACCACGAGGACGGCGAGGGGGAGCTGCTGCGGCGGGTACGCGCGATCGTGGGCCCCGACGTGCCGATCGTGATCAGCCTCGACCTGCACGTCAACCTGACCCGGGCGATGCTCGAATACAGCGACGCGATGACGATTTATCGCACCTACCCGCATCTCGACATGGCGGAGACCGGCGCGCGCGCTTTCGACCTGCTGGAGATGCTGATGGCCGGTACGAAACTGCACAAGGTGCTGCGCAAGATTCCGTTCCTGGTGCCACTGACGTCGCAATGCACGGACTTCGAACCCTGTCGGTCGATCTACCGCGAGGCCGCCGAACTGAGCGCACGGGGCGGCGTTGTCAACGTCGAGTTCGGTGCCGGCTTTCCGCCGTCCGATATCGCCGAATGTGGTCCGGGCGTGGTCGCTTACGGTACCGACCGTGCCGCGACCGAGGCCGCTGCCGAGACCCTGTACCGGCTGGTCGTCGATGCCGAACCCGAGTTCGAATTCGAGTTGCTCAATGCTGACGCGGCGGTTATGCGCGCGATGGAAATTCATGCCCGACTGCCGGTCGTCATCGCCGATGCGCAGGACAACCCGGGCGCGGGCGGCACCGCGGACACAACCGGCCTGCTCGCGTCCCTGCTGCGCCAGGGCGCGCAGCGCGCGGTGCTGGCGATGCTCTACGACCCGGAGGTCACCCTGCGCGCGCATGAGCTCGATATCGGCGCCGAATTCGATGCCGAACTCGGTGCAACGAGCGGCTTTGCCGGTGTCGATCCGCTGCCATGCCGGCTGCGGGTCGAGGCGCTCGGTGACGGCGAATTCGTCTTCACCGGCGAAATGCAGCTGAATTCGCGCGCGCAGCTCGGGCCGATGGCGCTGCTGCGCATTGTCGACGAGGTCGCCGACCTGCGCGTCATCGTTGGCAGTTCGCGCTTCCAGTGCCTCGACCAGGCGATCCTGCGGCACGTCGGTATCGAGCCGTCAGAGCAGGGTATCGTCGCGGTCAAGAGCACGGTGCACTTTCGCGCCGACTTCGATCCGATCGCGGAGCAGACGCTGGTCGCGATCGCGCCGGGCGCCAACTACTGCCGGTTGACGGAGATCGGGTATCGCAACCTGCGCGCTGGCGTGCGTCTCGAACCGGGCGGGCCCGCGCACATCGGCTGATTCCCCTATTCTCCAGCCCCGTAACTTTGGTCGGAGTAAAGACTCGAATATTGACGCTTACGAAAAATTCTTTTGCGTGCCGGTCGAGCCTGTGGATCAGGCCGGGTTGAACCGGCGGAGATTCTATATCGCAGCCCTGCAATTCGAAATGCGGCAGCGCGATGGACAGCAGTACGGCGGGATCTCGTTACAGGTCATCGCCCAGGCCGGCGCGCAGCAGCAATTCGAAGAATGCCTCGAAATCGTCGTCGGATTCGTAGCCGGCCACATAGGACCAGCAATCCCGCCAGACCTCTACAGAGTCGGGAAAACGCGGCATCTGCCTGCGCGCGAGGGCCAGGTACTGTGCCATTTCTTCCCGTGCCTCGTCCATGGCGCCAAGGCCGACCAGTGCCGCGGCGAGTTCCGCGCGTACGCTGGGGGGCGGGTAGGGCAGCAAGCGGAAGGTGTCCACGGATCGGCGGAAATCGCCGGCATTGCGGAAAACGATGCCCGCGTTCCAGGCCATGTAAAAATGGTAGGGGTCACTGCGCAGGCTGAACTCGGCCAGTTTGCAGGCCTCGTCGTGCTCGCCGATAGCACTGAGCACCCAGGCTTTCTGGTTGTATCCGTCGGGCAGCGCCGGGTTATGTTCGATCGCCTTGTCGGCATGCATCATCGCCCGGGTGAAATTGCGCAAAAACACCTGGTGTTCCGCCATGAAGGCGTGTGCCAGTGCGTCGGTGCCATCGAGGTCCAGCGCTTTGCGCAGGTGCTCGCCGGCTTCGGCGCTGATGGCATCGCGTTCGGTGGTCCAGTTTTCGGTCAGCAGCACGTTCAGCGTTGCACCCAGGATGGCGTGCGCGTTGACGTTTTTCGGGTCGATCGCAAGGCATTGTTTCATGCCGTCGATGGCGGTGGCGTAGTCCTCGGGATTGAAACGCTCGGCGTGGTACCAGCCGCGCATCAGGTAATCGTAACTCTGCAGATTCCTGGCCGGCTTTTGCGCGGAGATCAACCTGATACGACGATCGATGCGCGCGCTGATCGTGCCGGCGATGGTTTGTACCAGCTCTTCCTCGAGTTCGATCAACTCCTCCGGCGCGATGTCGTAGCGTTTACCCCACAGCTGATCGCCGCCGGCGGTTTCGGCCAGCTGTACCGTGATCCCGATGCGCTCGCCACGCTTGCGGATACTGCCCTCGACGATGTACTGCGCACCGAGCTCGTCGGCGATTTCGGCGATACTGCGGGAGCTGTCCTTGAAGGCGAAACTCGCGTGGCGGGATTTCACGCCGAGTTCCGGGAAAGATCCCAGGCTCAATATCACGCTCTCGGTAAAACCATCGCTGAAATACTCCTGTTCGGGATCGCCGGACAGATTGGTGAAAGGCAGCACCACGATAGATGGCTGTTCGACTTGATCCTGCTGCAGGTCGTCGCACAGCCCTGCCTGTAACAACTGGTCGAAGTATTCGTCGAAGGCTTGCTCGGTCGGAAACGTCGAAATGTAGTGAAAGTAGTCGCGCCAGGCTTCTTCCGAGGCCGGCACCCGGGGCATATATTCGCGCGCTTTTTGCAGGTACTCGGCCATTTCTGCGCGTGCCTTGTCCGGTAGATCCTGCGCGACCAGGCAGGCGGCAATCTGGGCGTGCACGTTCGGTGTCAACACGGGCATGGTACGAAAAGCCTCGATTGCTCGCTGGTACATGCCGGCGCAGCGATAGACTTCCCCCGCTGGCCAGCCCGCTTCATTCTGGTACTCGTCGAGCTGCATGCTGACGTCGGCCAGTTTTACCGCATCTTCCAGGTTACCTTCGGACGCGAGGCAGTCGGCCTTGCAGGCGTGAGCGTAAGACCAGGTCGGGTCCAGTTCGAGCGCGCGGTCCGCGTGATACCGTTCTTTCTCGCGGTCGCGTTGCAGACCGGCGAGGTCGGATGCAATCGCGTGTGCCAGGGCACTGTTCGGATCCAGGGCCAGTGCCCTTGACAGGTGCGATTCGATCTCGGCAACGGTTTCATCACGATCATCGCACCAGTTTTCGAATATCAAATCCTCGGAAACTGCGGCGATCAATGCGCAGGCCATGACATTTTGCGGATCGATCTCGAGCGCCTTCTTGTGAAAGTCGATAGCCTTTGCCAGCGCCACTGGCGTATGTTGTTCATAGACGTACCAGCCGCGCATCAGGTAGTCGAAACTCTTCATGTCGGCGGCTGGTTTTTTCGAAGCCAGTATTCTTACTTCGCGTCCGATCCGGCCGCTGATCGCGCTGGCCAGCGAGCGCACCAGTTCTTCTTCCAGTTCGAATAGCTCGTCGAGGGGCCTGTCGTATCGTTTCCCCCAGATCTGGTTGCCGCTCTCGACCTCGGTCAGCTGTACCGAGATACGGACCTGGTTGGCGTTCTTGCGGATGCTGCCCTCGACGATGTAGTCGACGCCGAGTTCGGCGCCGAGATCTCTAACCGACCGTGTGCTGTTGCGATGCGCGAAGCTGGTATGGCGCGATTTTACCGCCAGGCCGCGCGATGCACTCAATGCGCTGATCAGGCTTTCGGTAATGCCGTCGCTAAAATAATCCTGCTCGGGGTCGCCGCTCATGTTTTCCAGCGGCAGCACCAGCACCGATGGCTCACCGCCATCGGCTTCTTTCGCAGCTGGTGGAGTGAGCGTATCCTCGAGTCCGGCCGCGACCAGGCAGTCGATGATTTGCTGGTTATAAGACTGATCGGCGAAGGGCGCGTTGTCGATGGTGTATGCCATCCACTCATCGAGGGTACGGGGCATGGCCAGCATGCCTGCACGGCAGTTTTCAAGGAAAACCTGCAGGGTCTTGCGAGCCTGGTCGAGGCGACCGAGCATGACGTTAGCGGCGATGTTATAGAGCCGGATAAAACTGGGAGCGTTTTTCGACTCCGCGATGATTTCCAGTGCTTTTTCAAACTCGCCGCAACAAAAATGGGATTCCGCCAGGATCCAGTCGGCCCAGGGATGATAGGGGTCGAGTTGCCAGGCAAGTTTGGCGACCTCGCGTGCCGCTTCGAATTTGCCCTGCATTTCCAGGTTCATGGCTTTTGTCGTCAGCGCGTCGGTGTCGTTCGGGTTGATCGTTAAAGCTTTTTCCACGTGCCTGGCGGCCGCCTCGTAGTCACGACAAAAGATCTGGTACTCGGCATATGCCGTGTGAGCCTCTCCGTGCTCGTTGCCCAGTTCGACGGCTTTTTCCGCGTGATCGGCGGCGCGCTGGTAAGCGGGCTCGTAATCCTCGATCCAGCGTTCCGCCCAACTCATGATATGGCAGAAGTAAAGCCCGGCATGTGCGCGCACGTTGCCAGGATCCAGTTCAAGGCAACGATCGAGACAGTCAATCGCCTTCACCATGTCCCGGCCGTTGAACTTATTCATATGATACTCGCCGGCGAGCAGCAGATCGTAAGCCTGTTGATCAGAAGCCCCCTTGGCGAGCGCTACACGTTCGAGATCGGAGCCGATTTGGCCGGTGACCGTGGTGGCAATCGTCCGGCTCAATTCCTCCTCGAGCTCGAACAGGTTGTCGATTCCAGCGTCGTAGCGTTTGCCCCAGATTTGATTGCTGCTGCCGGCATCGATCAGCTGCACCGTGATGCGAATGCGATCTCCCGACTTGCGAATGCTGCCTTCGACCAGGTAGTTGACTTCGAGCGCTTCCGATATTTCACCCGGGCTCTTGATCTGTTGTTTGAAGGCGAAGCTGGAGTTACGCGACTTGACCTTGAGAGTCGGAAACAGGGACAGGTTCAAAATGATGCTGTCGGTGATGCCATCGCTGAAATACTCCTGCTCGGGGTCGCCGGACAGGTTGTCGAAAGGCAGCACCGCGATGCTGTGCTCGGATTGTTTGCCGGTTGGTTGCGGGCGTACTTCCGCTGCCGGTTCGGGCTTGGCGCGGACTTTACCGCCGGCAATCGCGGCCCGCAGTGCAGTCGTCTCCGCTTCCGGTTCGACCCCCAGTTCGTCACGCAGGATCTGTTCACAACGTTTGAAAGCTTGCAGGGCACGATTGCGTTCCCCGCTGTCGGCGCAGGCCTGCATCAGCAGTCGCCAGCCGGATTCGTGCAGCGGGTCCTGCTTGACCAGGCGCTCGGCCGACTGGATCGCGTGGCTATAGTCATGGGTGACGAGCTGGGTCTCGGCAAGGTTTTTCAGGATATCGATATACTGCCGTTTGAACCGGGCGCGTTCGCTGTCGAGCCATTCCTCGCAGGCCGGGTCGCGGATCTGAATACCTTCCAGGAACTCGCCCTGGTAGAGATCGGCGGCGGTGGACAGGGACTCGTAATCACCCTCGAGGCCGAGGCGCTCGAATTCGTGCGCGTCGACCTCGATCAATTCGGACTTCAGGCTGACGGTGTTGCGATCGACCTGCAGAATCAGGTCGGCGCTGTCGCCGAGCGCCTTTTTCATCGCCGATAGCGCCTGGCGCAGGGAGTTGCGCGCCTGTTCCTCACCGCGATCGCTCCACAGCAGGTTGACCAGGCGTTCGCGCGGGTGGCGCAGCCCGGGCGCGAGCGCGAGAAAGGCCAGCAAGACCTCGGCTTTGCGCGTCGATAGCGGGATTCGATCGTCACCTGACAGCGAACATTCGAACTGTCCGAGTAATTTAAGCTGCAGAGCCCGCACAAAACCCCTAAATATCAATCAGTTACAATATTTAATGATTTTTTAACGATCATTTTGGGCGATTTAACGCGATTCGGCAAGGGATTTAACGACGGCTGTCGACAATGGCACCAACTCAACCGAAACCCGCTACGAGGAACCTGCCATGAGAAAAATCAGAAACAACGTCATCGATACCGCGAATCCTTCACTGCTGTTTGCCCGCGGCGTAGAAAGCATCATCCGTGATCCGATGATCTCACCGTCCAGCCACGACGCCGACGAAGCCCGTGAAATGATCCACCGCGCCAGTAAGGAATCGACCCGGGGCAATCTGTTCAACTCGCTGTTGCGCCAGTTCGCCAACCTGTAAGCGCAGGGTGATGGCTCGCCGGATTGGCGGGAGCAGGTAAGTGCCGGTTGCGGGATTTCCCGGACACTGCCTGCTCCTTTTTCCCGAGGAGTCCGATTTGCTTGACCTGCCCGAGTCGGAGTAATCTTGCGCGATCGATAAAACCACCGGAGGAGATCGTGGGCGTCCTGGAAGAATTCGACCGCAAGAGTCACAGCATCCTGCTCGACGGGGAATACCGTCGCAGCGAATCCACCGAAAGCCGGGACGTGATCGATCCCGCTACCGAGAACGTCATCGCACAGATCGCCGAGACCAGTGCCGCGGAAATCGATACCGCGGTCGATGCCGGACACGCCGCGCAGAAGGCCTGGTGGCGCAAGAGCGCGCTTGAGCGCTCCGAGATCATGCACGACATCGCCAATGACCTGCACGGCATGAAGGCGCAACTGGCCGAAGTGCTGACGCGCGAGATGGGCAAACCCTACAAGGAATCGGCCGACGAGGTCGAGTGGTCGGTTTCGGCCATTCGTTACTATGCGGAAACCGGGCGCACCGATATCGGCCGCGTCATGGGTAACGCGACCGAGGGGCACATGAACTACACGCTGAAACTGCCGCTCGGCGTGGTCGTGACCATTCAGCCCTTCAACTACCCGATGACGCTGCTGGCGTGGGAGGGCGCCGCGGCGCTGGCCTGCGGTAATGCGGTCATCGTCAAACCCTCGGAATACACCACGGTAACCACGCTGCTGTTCGCGGAAGCCTTCAACCGGCACCTGCCGGCCGGCCTGTTCCAGGTCGTGACCGGGGCCGGGGACGCCGGCCGTCGCCTGGTCGAGCACCCGCAGACCAACATGGTGGCGTTTACCGGCAGCGTACCGACCGGCAAGGCGATCGCGGCCAAGTGCGGTGAAATGATGAAGCCGTCGCTGATCGAAACCTCGGGTAACGATCCTTTCATCGTGATGCCGTCGGCGCCGCTCGACGTGGTCGCGCGCGCCGCTGCCTTCGCCGCCTACATGAACTGCGGCCAGATCTGCGTGTCGGCCGAACGCTTCTTCGTGCACCAAGACATCCACGATGCCTTCGTCGAGAAACTGGCCGAAAACGCGCGCGCGCTACGGATCGGCAACGGCCTCGAGCAGGTCGAACTGGGTCCCATGGTGGCGGAAAAGGAGCGCACGCGTTACGAGGGTGTGCTCGACAACGCGCGGGCGCAGGGGGCGCAGGTTGCGCTCGGCGGCGGCCGGCCGGCGGGTTTCGACCAGGGCTGGTTCGTCGAGCCGACGATTCTGACCGACTGTAATCCGCAGATGGATATTTTCAACAGCGAGAGCTTCGGCCCGGTCGCGCCGATTTGCAAGGTGTCGAGCTTCGACCAGGCGCTGGAGTATGCCAACGATTCGCAGTACGGCCTCGGCGCCTGCCTCTACACCATGGATATGGGCGAAACCTTTCGCGCCGCGGAAGAACTCGACGGCGGCATGGTCTGGATCAACGCACCGCTGCTGGATAACGATGCCGGGCCGTTCGGCGGTACCAAGATGAGCGGCATGGGACGCCAGCTCGGACCCGAAGGCCTCGAGACTTTTCGCAAGACCAAGCTGGTCTGGATCGATCCGGCCTGCGGCACGCAGGACTTCTGGTGGTTTCCCTACGCCGAGGACGAATCCTACGAGGCCAACAGCTAGTTCGTTCAGCGGGGGTGGGGATCCTGGCGAGGCTGGAAAGGGCAGTTCGAATAACGCTTTCCCGCGTAGCGATTGTGCCGCTGCTCGCGCTCGCCATGGTTGCCGATATCGGAGCCGCCGGCGCTACTGATGAGCCGGCGGAAAAGGTCATCGGCGTGCTGGCGTTTCGCGGCGACGACGCGGCGATCATGCGCTGGTCCGCAACCGCGCGCTATCTGAGCGAACGGATCGGCGACTATCGTTTTCGCATCGTACCGTTGACGCTGGAAGGCATGTCGAACCAGGTCGAGACCGATCGACTCGATTTTATCCTCACCAACACGGGTAACTACGTCATGCTCGAGAACGCCTTCGGCATCTCGCGCCTGGCGACGCTCAAGGTGCGTCATCTCGGTGAGGAATTCACCCAGTTCGGCGCGGTTGTTTTTACGCGCGCCGGGCATCCGCAATTGTCGCGCCTCGAGGACCTGGCCGATAATTCGCTGATGGCGGTCAGTGAGAATGCTTTCGGCGGATTCCAGATGGCCTGGCGCGAGCTGAAGGAGATCGGCATCGATCCCTTCTCTGATCTCAGCCAGCTCAGGTTTATCGGTTTTCCGCAGGATGACATCGTATTGTCAGTGGTCGATGGCAGGGTCGACGCGGGTACGGTTCGCAGCGGTACCCTCGAGCGGATGGCCGCAGACGGATTGATCAGCATCGACGATATCCGGGTGCTGGGCGCGCGGCGGAGCGATACGTTCCCATTTATGCACAGTACCCGGCTTTACCCGGAATGGCCGTTTGCCAAGGCGCGTCATACCCCGGAGGAACTGGCGCAACGGGTTGCCGTGGCCCTGTTACAGATGGAATCCGACAGCGAAGCAGCCAGCCGGGCCTTCGCCGCCGGCTGGACGATACCGCTCGACTACGGGCCGGTACACGAACTTTTTCGTGAGCTCGAGATCGGGCCTTATGCTTACCTGAGCAGGCCCGATCCGACATTGATCTGGCGTGAATATCGCGGCTGGATCCTGTTCATCCTGCTGCTGGTGGCGCTGCTGCTGGTTTTGCTTTACCTGATACTGCGCGCTGAAATCAATCGGCGCGAGCAGCAGCACCAGGTGCAGCTCGCGCACATCGCGCGAGTCAACAGTACCGGCGAGATGGCTGCCGGTATCGCACATGAGCTCAACCAGCCCCTGACAGCCATTCTGAATTACAGCAGCGGTTGTCTGCGGCTGCTGCAAAAGGACAGGCCGGATTACAGAGAGCTTGAATCCGCCATCGTCCAGGTTGGTAACAACGCGCGGCGCGCCGCCGACATCATCAAATCCCTGCGGGAATTCATCAAGCGGGACCAGTTGCGTCAACGCGACATCGAGATTCGCGACTGTATCGAGCCAGCGCTCGAACTGTTGCGTTCGCGCCTCAGGCAGCAGCAAATCCAGGTCGAGGTTTGCGACGAGATGGATGGGGCCAGGATTCATGCGGATCGCATTCAGATCGAACAGGTGTTGGTCAACCTGTTGCAGAATGCAATCGATGCCCTGCAGGCGGACGGTGGTAATCGAGCGGACAAACGAATCTACATTCGGATCGACGATGCCGATCCGGGTTACGTGGCAGTCGCAGTCACCGATAACGGACCCGCCCTGTCGCAGCAAGTGGTCGACCACCTGTTCGATCCGTTTTTCACGACCAAGCCGGAAGGCATGGGTATGGGGCTCTCGATCAGCCGCTCGATCATCGAGTCTCACGGCGGTACCATCGAGTACCTGCTCGACGACCGGCAACTGCCGACTATTCGCTTTATTCTACCAATCGTATGACCCTGATATCGGAATACGAAACCCAGATCCAGCACGTACATGTCGTCGACGACGATCCCTCTGCGCGCGAGTCGCTTTGCTGGCTGCTGGGAACCGAGGGTATCGCCACGCGGGATTTCGACTCGGCCGAAACCCTGCTCGACAGTTGGTTGGATACCTGGCGCGGCTGCCTTACTATCGATATTCGAATGCCGGGAAAAAGCGGTCTGCAACTGCAGCAGGAGCTGCGGGCGCGGGGCAATGTCATGCCGGTGATTATCCTGACAGGGCATGCCGACGTACCGCTGGCTATCCGCGCAATGAAATCGGGCGCATTCGATTTCCTCGAAAAACCTTACTCGGACGATGAACTGCTGAGCAGCATCAATGCTGCGCTTGCACTCGATCGCGAGCAGGGCAGGAGCGCGATCGAAAGATCCGCTATCCGGGTGCAATTCGAACAGCTAACCAAGCGAGAACGCGAGGTCATGGTCTGCGTGGTCGAAGGGCTGACCAACAAGTCGATTGCTGACAGGCTCGGTATCTCCGAGAAAACCGTCGAAATTCACCGCGCGCGCGTGATGCGCAAGACCGGTTCCGACTCTCTGTCGGAACTGGTGCGGCGCAGCCTGATCGCCGAAGAGCCCGAATAATCGCCGGTAGGGGTATTCCCTGATTAAATTTCATCATGTGCTGGCATAAAGTAGCGAGGTCCCTGATAAATAAACGAGGAGGGGGTAAATGAAATCGTTCACGAGTATTCTCGCGGCCAGCCTGCTGGTGTTCGCGAGCCTGGTTGGCGGCAGCGCGCTGGCCGGCGACTACGCCAAGCAAAAAGTGGTTTACCACATCAACTACGACGATCCCAAGAAACAGGCGGGAGCGTTGCGCAATATTCAGAATCACATCAACGCGGTCGGTGCCGCCAATCTCGACCTCAAGGTCGTGTTACACGGTAACGGGCTTGCGCTGCTGCTGGAGCCTGATTCGCTCGACAAGCTCAAGAAGTTCAAGCACGCCAACGCGGACGAAAAAATGACCGCCAAGGTGACCGACCTCAAGGGGCAGGGTGTCTCCTTCCACGTTTGCGCCAATACCGTTCGCGGGCGCAAGGTCGACCTGGAGACCGACCTGTACGATGTCGATCAGAAAGACATCGTTCCCAGCGGCGTGGCCGAGGTTGCCAAGCTGCAGATGGAAGGGTATTCCTACATCAAGCCCTGAGTTTAGCGAATTTCATCCTACGATCGGCGGGCCGGGAAACCGGTCCGCTTTTTTTTGCGATCTATTTCAGGCGGTCAGCATTTCCCACACCACGGGCAGGATAGACGCCACCAGCAGCAGCGCCATCGCGATGTTGAACGTCCGCAGGTGCGCCGGATCACGCAGAAAGCGCTGCAGGCCGGCGCCGGATACCAGCCAGATGCCGGCGCAGGGCAGGGTGATGAGCGCGAAAGTCAGGCAGATGATCGTGACCTGCAGGAAAAAATCAGCTTCCAGCGAGGTGTAGGCGGCGAGCGCGCTGCTGCCCATGATCCAGGCCTTGGGATTGACCCACTGGAACGCGGCCGCCTGCAGGAAACTGATCGGTTTCGATTGGTCGATTCGCTCGACACCGCCGCGCGTCATCGCGATCTTCCATGCCAGGAACAGCAGGTAGACGATGCCGACAACCTTGATGATTTCGTGCACGATCGGATAGCGCTCGAACACCGCGCCGAAACCGAGCCCTATCAGCGCCAGCATTACCGGAAATCCGATGCAGATACCGAGCAGGTGCGGAATGCCGCGACGAACGCCGAAATTCAGACCGGTGGTTGTCAGCATGACGTTGTTGGGACCCGGCGTGACCGCGGCGATGACGCCGAAGACGACAAAAGACAAAAACAGTTCGAGCTCGATCGCAGGCTCCCGGGCAGTGTTCGCTGAAGATGTTCCGTGGCGGGATGCAAGTTACAGGATGCCGGGGCACGAGTAAATCGGGGTGCGTCCGGGCTTTGCCGACATCAGTCGCCAGTCGGCCCGCGGGCGTATCGGACGGCCCCGGGGTAGCAAAAGCGCGACTGTCGAAAATTGATTTTGTTACACTGCGCGCTTTCGCTTGCGGTTGTAGTCACCCAATGTCGGTCAGTGAAGAATTGCTCGACGTCGTCGATGAAAACGACGTCATCGTCGGGGTCGAAACCCGCGGGAATATCCACGCCCGCGGCCTGATGCATCGCTCCGTGCACATCATGCTGTTCAATTCCACCGGCGAAGTGTTTTTGCAGAAGCGCTCGATGAGCAAGGACGAGATGCCGGGTTACTGGGACAGTTCCGCGGCCGGTCACGTCGACAGCGGTGAAACCTACCTGGCCTGTGCCCGGCGCGAGATCGAGGAGGAACTCGGCATTCGCGCCGACGACGAGTTCGAGGAACTGTTCAAGCTGCCGGCGAGCGCCGTTACCGGCTACGAACATGCGATGGTCTACCGCTACCTGCACGACGGTCCGCTGCGCCTGCATCCGGACGAAATCGAAGCCGGCGAGTGGCTGGCGCCGACCGCGCTCGACCAGCGTGTCGAGGACGGCGATCCGACCCTGACGGATGCCGTCAGGCTGATCTGGCTGCGCTACCGCGAACTACGTCACAAACCGGAGCAATAATCCCTCAAATCGGCCGAATCATGGCCGAAAGTTCTAAGGAAAGTGTAATCCAGCCGATAGCTCTGTTTGACTTTATTTATATTTAACATATATTTAAAGCAATTATTTAATGTAAATTTGAGATATCGGAGATAAATCATGGATACGCTCGTCTCGACCGTGACGCAGATGTGGGACCTGATGTCCCCGACCACCTGGCTGCTCGTTCTCGGCCTGCTCGTCTCGGTACACCTGCTGGGTCGAGCCCTCGACTGAATAATCGCTATACAAATCCCCCGGCCGGCGGTTTAATGACCGCCTGTGATCGGTTCGACCAGGCCCGGGGGAAGCATGTCAAAAACCGCATTAATCGTCGGCGCGGGTAGTGGCAACAGCGCATCTTTCGCGCGAGCGCTCGCCGCAGCCGGCTACCAGGTAATTCTCGCCGCGCGCAACATCAGCAAACTCGACGCACTCTGTGCCGATATCGGCGCGGCCGCGATAGCCTGCGACGCGACCTCGGTGGACTCGGTGCATTCCCTGTTCGATACCATGCGCCAGGCGCATGGTCCGGCAGGCGTGGTGTTGTACAACGCCAGTGCCTATACCGCCGGCGGCATTGCCCAGCTCGATCCCGAGCTCGTGCTCGACTCGCTGATGCAGACGGCATACGGTGCGTTCCTCGTTGCCCAGCAGGCCGCGATCGACCAGCAGCGGCTCGGCGGTGGCGCGATTTTTTTCACCGGCGCCACCGCCAGCGTGAAGGGCTTCCCGAATTTTGCACCGTTTGCGATGGGCAAGTTCGCGCTGCGCGGACTGGCGCAAAGCCTCGCGCGTGAACTCGGACCGCATAATATCCACGTTGCGCATTTCATCATCGACGGTGGCATCGCGTCGCCGGGCCGCGATCTCTCTGCCGGGACCAGCTCTGGCAATCCCGATGACGCGCAGCTGGAGCCGGATGCGATCGCCGAAACCTACATGGCGGTACTGAACCAGCACCGCAGCGCCTGGTCGCACGAGATCGACCTGCGGCCGTGGAAAGAGAGCTTCTAGGCCGGCGCCTGGCGGTGAACCCGTTGTGAACGCTGCAACCGACCCGATCGACTACCTCAATCCGGACGTACCGCCCGAGCTGCCGTGGCACGACGTGCCGCTGGTGGTGGCGAACGAAGCCAGCGTAGCACCCTACGGCCGCCTGGTAGCTGACCCGGACGACTGCGAGATCGAGATCGTGCAGTGGCCCGCGCAGGGCTGGCGCCCCGTCGATCCCGGTACCGGCGACGAGGGCGGTACGGTCGAAGGGATTTTTCACAGCGGCTGGCATGGACAGGTGCTGCGGGCGCGCAACGATGCCGTGAGCGGCGATTACGTGCTGGGCTGGTCGACCAATCCCGGTGAAGCGAGTGAGCAGGTCGCTGAAATCGAACCCGCGCGCGTGCTGCTGTGGCACATGAACTATCATCCCGACGGCGGGCAGATGTTCTACCCGCTCGATGGCAAACCTTTCGTCGTGCCGGTGGCATTGCCGGGTGACGACCTGCAGCCGGCGGACGTGGTAGCGCTGTGGTGTGACGGCAGCCGGGGCCTTTATATCCATCCCGCCATCTGGCACGACGGTGTATTCGCGTCGTCGGGCGAGCAGTCGTTCCGCGATCGGCAGGGACGGGTGCACGCCCGCATCAGCTGCAACTTCGCGCGCGAGTTCGGCCTGTTTCTGAACGTGCCGCTGCGGCCCTGATTGCTACCGTTTGTGCAGGCTGATCCTGCGTCCGACCCAGTCGGGTAGCGGGTCGACCGTGGCCGCCTGCAGCTGCTCCTGTACCGATGCCGGCATTTCGCTGGTGCGGCCCGCGCGCGTATCGTAATGCAGGGCCATGAACTCGGCGGTTGCGCACAGCTCGCCGTCGACCAGCATCTGGTGGGCAAACCAGAGCTTCTTCGCATCCGAGCCGAGAATCATGCTTTCGATTTCCATCACGGCCGGTGCACGCACGTCGTTGAGGTAGCGCAGGTGGGTCTCGACGGTATAGATGGCGCAGCCGGTGGCGTCGAAATAGTCGGTGCCGATACCGAAGTGATCCTGCAGGATCCAGGTCGTATTGCTGAACGGAACGAGGTAATAGGCTTCGTTGAGGTGACCGTAGGCGTCGGCCCAGCCATCCTGCATGGGTTCGGAATGCAGTCGTAACAGGGACATGGATTCGGCTCCGTTTTGACAGCCGACGAGTATAGGGCTCGCGGCCGGTCGAAACAACGATCCGCTCGCGGCAACTCGGCGTATTCAGGGCCTTTAATGATGTGTAGAATCGCGCGATGCCCGCGATAGTCCAGATCCAGTCCCTGTCCAAGACCTACGCCAGCGGCCACCAGGCGCTCAGCACCGTCGATCTCGAAATAGAGGAGGGCGAGATCCTGGCCCTGCTCGGCCCCAACGGTGCCGGCAAGACCACGATGATCTCGATTATCTGCGGCATCGTTTCACCCAGCACCGGGCGGGTGCTGGTGGCTGGTCACGATATCGTCGACGAGTACCGAATTACACGTGAACTGATCGGGCTGGTGCCGCAGGAACTGACCCTCGGCGCTTTCGATACGGTCTGGAACACGGTCAATTTCAGCCGCGGCCTGTTCGGCCAGAAACCGAATCCGGCCTACATCGAGCAGGTATTGAAAGACCTGAGCCTGTGGGACAAGCGCGAAAGCGAACTGCGCGAACTGTCCGGCGGCATGAAACGCCGCGTGCTCATTGCCAAGGCGCTGTCACACGAGCCGAAGATCCTGTTTCTCGACGAGCCCACCGCCGGGGTGGACGTCGAGTTGCGCCAGGATATGTGGAAGCTGGTGCGCCGGCTCAACGATTCGGGCGTGACCATCATCCTGACCACGCACTATATCGAAGAAGCCGAGGAAATTGCCGACCGGGTCGGGATCATCAACCAGGGCAAATTGCTGCTGGTCGAGGACAAGGCCAGCCTGATGCACAAGCTGGGCAAGAAGCAGCTGCAGATCGAGCTCAGGGCGCCGGTGGCCGCGGTGCCCGAGTCGCTCGCCGCGTATAAGCTCGAAGCCTCGGCGGATGGCTGCCAGCTCACCTATACCTACGATACCCAGGGGGAGCGTACCGGCATCACCGCCTTGCTGCAGGACCTGCATGCCGCGGGGCTGCAGCTCAAGGACCTGAAGTCCAGCCAGAGTTCGCTGGAGGAGATATTCGTCAGCCTGGTGAGCGCACCATGATCAACCTGCAAGCCATCCGCGTTATATACAAGTACGAAATGCTGCGCGCGTGGAACACGCTGTTGCAGACCATCGCGTCGCCGGTGATCGCGACCTCGCTGTATTTCGTCGTGTTCGGCGCCGCGATCGGTTCGCGCATCGAGGAAGTCGAGGGTGTTTCCTACGGTGTCTTTATCGTTCCCGGGCTGGTCATGTTCGCGCTGCTGACGCAAAGTATCTCCAACGCTTCCTTCGGGATCTTTTTCCCCAAGTTCACCGGCACTATCTACGAGGTCATGTCGGCCCCCATCTCGTTTTTCGAGATTGTCGTCGGCTATGTCGGCGCGGCCGCCACCAAGTCGCTGATCCTCGGCACGATTATCCTGCTGACGGCAAACCTGTTCGTCGACCTGCGGGTCGAGCACCCGCTGGTCATGGTGCTGTTCCTGGTGCTGACCTGTATCTCGTTCAGCCTGTTCGGGTTCATCATCGGCCTGTGGGCAACCAACTTCGAAAAGCTGCAGCTGATCCCGATGCTGGTCATAACACCGCTGGTTTTTCTCGGCGGCAGTTTTTACTCGGTCAGCATGTTGCCGCCGGCATGGCAGACCGTGACCCTGTTCAACCCGGTGCTTTACCTGATCAGCGGCTTTCGCTGGAGCTTTTTCGAGGTGGCCGACGTCAGCGTCGGCATCAGCCTGGCGATGATCAGCCTGTTCCTGCTGGCCTGCCTGGGGCTGGTCTGGTGGATGTTCAAGACCGGCTATCGCCTGCGCCAGTAAGGCTCGTCCTGTCGACGGCAGGCTTTGCCGGTTCGTTGCGGGCGTAAAAAAAGGACGTCCCGCGTGAGCGAGACGTCCTTTGGGCGTTAAGTCGGCGAGCGCCGGTAGCGTCGCCGGTCAGTGGCCGGGTTACTTCTGCCAGAAGAACTTGGCCACTTCGCGATCGAGTTCGCCGCGCGAGAGGCCGATGTCTTGCAACATGCGGTCACTCATCATGGCCAGGGCGCGGCGATCGGCCGAGCGTCGTGACCAGGTGCTGAGAATGTCGTTGACACGAGCCGCGAAAGCTTCAACGCGTTCAATAGATGCGAAGACCTTCGCGGCAACGTCCATATCATCGATGAAGTGGAAGTGCTTCGCTTTCAGGGTGCTCATGTTTCTCTCCGTCAGAGGCCCCGGGCTGATTTATCCGGGGCGGGTTCAACTTACGCTGGCAAATATAGGTGCGGAACTGTGATAGTCACAGATTCAGTTTTTTTGAAATTTGTACTGTACAGTTTTGCGTTACAGATCTGCGCGGATTGCACCGATGTGAAGCAGTTCACAGTGGCCGCAACGAGGTCATACGGCGGCGTTCTGGCGGTGGATTTGTCGGTCGTGAAAAATAATCACAAGATATTGATTTATATGTGAATTTAGCTTTGAATCATTGTCCCGAAAAGTGACCTGGCGCCACCCCGCGCAAGAGCTCGCACGGGGCGGTTTTGGGGCGGTTGAAAACTGTACTGGTCGAGCCTTTTCGCCTAGATTTTTAGTACCGTGGAACCGGTGGTTTCGCGGGCTTCCAGTTGCCGATGCGCCTCCGCGCAATCGGCCAGCGGCAGCGTCTGGTTGACGCTGACACGCACCTTGCCGCTGCCGACTACCTCGAACAGGCGCTGCGCACCCTCGTCGAGCAGGGCGCGGGTAGAGATATGTGTCGCCAGGGTCGGGCGCGTGACGTACAGCGAACCCTTGCCGGCCAGGATCTTGGGATCGAACGGTTCCGTCGGCCCGCTGGCGTTACCGTAGGTTGCAAGCACGCCGAACGGCCGCAGCGAGTCCAGCGATGCAGCGAAGGTGGCCCGGCCGATCGAATCGTAGGCCGCGGCCACACCTTCGCCGGCGGTAATCTCGCGCACGCGGGTCGGTATGTCTTCGTCGCGGTAGAGGATGGTGTGGTGGCAGCCGTTGTCACGCGCCAGCTGGGCCTTGGCTTCCGAACCAACGCAGCCGATGACGTTGGCGCCAAGCAGGTTGGCCCATTGGCACAGGAGCAGGCCGACACCACCCGCCGCGGCATAGACCAGGATACTGTCGCCGGGCTGGACGGGATAAGTGCGAAACAGCAGGTAGTGGGCGGTCAGCCCCTTCAGCATCATCGCCGCGGCGGTTTCGTCGCTGATCGAGTCCGGAACCCTGACCAGCCTGTCGGCGTCGATCACGCGCGCCTGTGTATAGGCGCCGAGCGTCATCGGGTAGGCCACGCGGTCACCCGGCGCGAGCCCGGAGACACCTTCGCCGAGCGTGTCTACCACGCCGACCGCTTCCATGCCGAGTACCGCGGGCAGGTCGCCGGCCGGATACAGGCCGCTGCGGACGTAGACGTCGATGTAGTTCAGGCCACAGGCGCGCTGCTGCAGCAGAACCTGTCCCGGACCTGGATTGCCGACCTCGATGTCTTCCCAGCGCAGCACGTCGGGGCCGCCGGTCTCGTGAATTCTAATCGCCTTGGTCATGTCGGTCTCTCGCGGTAAATCCACGACGATGCCCGATTCGGCCTTCCGGATCAAGCGTCAGCGGGACGAAAGCGCAGCGACAGAATGACGATCGCGATGACCAGCGTGACCCCGGCCCACTGGGTGACGCTGAGCAGTTCTTCCAGCACCAGGCGTGCCAGCAGGATGGATACCACGGGTTCGAGGTTGAGCAGGAACGCCGCGCGCGCCGCCGGCAGCCTGGCGAGCGCCTGGAACTGGCTCAGGATCGCAACCAGGTAAAACAGCGTCGCCAGCGCGAGGGCGATCTGTCCGCCGCTCTCGGCGGGCAGCGCAAATCGACCGGGCATCAGCGGCAGAATCATGACCAGGCCCGCCGCGTTAACCCAGAAGGTCATCAGCAGCGGCGACATGCGTGGCGCAACCCGTGCGCCGAGCACGAAAGTAGCGGCGGCCCCCGTGCTCGCCAGCGCGGCAAACGCGAGGCCGGCGGGATGCAGGCGAATCTCGCCGCCGGACAGGGCGAGGTATAGCCCCGCGAACGCGGCCAGGAACAGCGCGATCAGCGCCGGTGTCGGCGCGAGCTGGCGCCTGGCGAGGGCGAAGCCGAGCACCAGCAATGGATAAAAGTACAGGATCAAGACCGCGAGGCTGACCGAAATCGTCTCCACCGCGGTGAGGTAACAGATCATTGCGCCGGACCAGATGACGCCGACCAGTGCCAGCGGCAGGCGCTCGGCGGCGGCGACGCGAAACGATTTGCGGGCGAGCAACAGCAGGCTGCCGAACACCAGGCTGGAAACCAGGAAACGCGCCAGCATCAGCGTCATCGCATTGCCGCCGTCGGCATAGACGAGCTTGGCCTGGGTCGTAATCGCTCCGAGCCCGCAGGCGGTCACCAGCGCGAACAGCATGCCACGCTGGCGTGAAGTCAGGTTCGACATGGCGCCGCACTATAGCGGCTGTTACGACCGCTTGCCAGAAATGGCAGGATTGGCTATGTTGCGGCCCGAGTCCGCAAGGAGATAACCGATGCCCGCCCCGGAACTGCCCGATATCCTGGTCGACGCCGCCTGGCTCGCCCGTCATCTCGACAACGAAGCGCTGGTCGTGTTCGACGCCAGCTGGCACATGCCGCAAACCGGCCGCGACGCGCTGCAGGAGTGGCGCGAAGAGCGAATTCCGGGTGCGCTGTTCTTCGATTTCGACGGTGCGATCAGCGATCCCTACAGCGACCTGCCGCACATGTTGCCGAACGAGGAGATTTTTACCCGCGAGCTGCAGGCGCTGGGAGTGAGGCAGGACAGCGTGGTGGTCATCTACGACATGATGGGCATGTTCTCGAGCCCGCGCGCCTGGTGGATGCTGCGCAGCATGGGCTTCGCCAACTGCGCCTTGCTGGATGGCGGCCTGCCGGCCTGGGAAGAAGCGGATTTCCCGGTCGAATCCGATCCGCCGCGGGGCACACCGGAGCCCGGTGACTTTGTCGCGAGGCTCGATCCCGCGGCAGTTGCGGATGCCGCCGCGGTGCTCGCCGCGCTCGGCGACGATTCGGCCTGCGTGATCGATGCGCGACCGCAGCCGCGCTTCAGCGGCGAGGCCGAGGAACCGCGTCCCGGACTGCGCCGCGGGCACATGCCGGGCGCGCTGAACCTGCCGTTTCCCGACCTTTTCCACCACGGGCGGCTGCGTTCGAAAGCGGAACTGCGTAGCCTGATCGGACCACTGGTCGAGGGTAAGGAGCGCGCCATCTGCAGCTGTGGCTCGGGGGTAACCGCCTGCATCGTCGGCTTTGCCGCCGAGTACGCGGGCTTTGATCGCTGCGCGATCTACGACGCCTCCTGGTGCGAGTGGGGGTTGCCGGGAGAGCTGCCGGTCGAGACCGGCTAGGCGTCGAGGACCTCGGGCAGGCCGCGGATATCGTCGAGTACCATGTCCGCGATCGCGGCCAGCTCGGTGCGCGTGCTGGTGCCGGTGAGCACGCCGATGCACAGGCCGGCGCCGGCGTTGCGGCCCATCTCGATGTCGTGTCGATTGTCGCCGACGACCGCAATTTCCGTGATCGAAAGGCCGGTCGCGGCACAGAACGCGTGCACCATGCCCGGCTCGGGCTTGACGCCGTGGCCGCTGTCGTAGCCCGCGAGAAAATCGAAGCGATCGAGTACATCGAAAGCCTGCAGCGTGTTGATGATGCCCTGGTGACTGTCGGCGGTTGCAACCCCGAGCTTCAGACCGGAATCATGCAGTTGTCCGAGCGTCGCGGCGAGCCCGTCGACCGCGGTAGCCATCGCTGCACCCTGTTCGCGAAAAATACGTTCGAGTTGGGCGCTGATCTGCTCGCGCTGCGCGGATAAACCGAGCTGCGCGGCCCAGGCCGCGGCGATCTGCTGATTGTTGCCCGCGGCCAGCAGGCTGCCGCCGACGAAGCGCCCGCTGTCGGCGTCGAAGCCGTGCCTGGTCAGCAGGGATTCCGCCAGCTGCGCGTCGCCAGCAGCGAAGTGATGACTCGCATGGCGGTAGATCGGCAACCAGGTGCGGTTGAAATCGAGCAGCGTGCCGTCCTTGTCGAAAACGATTCCGCGCACGTTCAGGTCGTCGCCTCGAGCCGGTTGAGGCGGCTGTAGAGGCCGTCGAGGTCGCTGTAGGCACCCTGCAGGTGACGCGTGCCGATCGCGGCGTAGGCGCGCCGAGCGTGCAGCACGCGCGTATTGTCGAACAGGATCAGCTGACCGGCTTCCAGCTTGAACTCGATCTGCAGCTCGACGCGCTCGAGGATCTCGGCCCAGTGGCGGTAGGCCGGGTAAAAGCGAGCCAGTTCCGCGGGCGGCAGATGGATGGTGTCGATCGAGCGATTGTTGAAGCGTACCTTGATCACGTTGCCGTGATCGTCGACCTCAATAAAGGGAACGCGCGCGCGCAGATCGGTGTCGGCATCGCGAAAGCGAAAGTTGATCCACTGCCGCGACAGGATTTCGAAATGCCCCGGGTTTTCCTCGCGCAGAAGATGCGTCGCCATGAACCCGTCCTGCAGTACCGATTCGCCGCCGTCGGTCGACGAGGCCAGGCAGTGCAGCAGCTGCAGGCCGGGAACCGGGTCGCGGTAGGGATTGTCCAGGTGGCAGCCGAGGCCGAGGTTGGTGTAGGCGAGGTTGTTGGCGTCGACCTTGGCGCGGACCTCGAACAGCGGGCCGTAGTTGGTTTCACGGACGTAGCCGAAGTGCCGGATTACTCGCAGCACCTCGCCGGGTTCGCAGGGTACCGCGTCGAGCAGCACGAAGCCGAGGTCGCGCACCGCGCGCAGCGCTTCGCGTTGATGCGTTGCGTCGTCGCGGAAGGATGTATAGTCACAGCGGGGCAGGCCGTCGGCGAAACTGTCGCCGCGCCACAGCTGCTTGGCGCGCTCGCTGCGATCGTCGTGCTGGCTTTCCAGGTCGCGGCAGTTTTGCAGCAGCCAGGCGGCGCCGAACTCGGAGTGGTGGCCGTCGGGTTCGAAGTCGACCAGCAGGCGGCCATCGCGCAGCTCGGCCCGGGCAATGCGAATATCCGGCGGGATCTGGGTGATGTTGAGCAGCCGCTGGCCGTTGCCCGGGTCGCGACACTCGGCGCCTTGGCAGTGATCGCGCAGCCACATTGCCGGCAGCGGGGTCGACTTGCCGTCGTCCCATTCGATGATTACGCCATCCGCATCCTGTTGCAGCGATACGATTCGGGACATGTCAGTTCCGCAGCAACGCCTGCATGGCGTCGCGATAGTCGCTGACCGGGCGTATCGTCAGCCCCTTAACCTTGCCGTCGTCGTCGTAACGTCGCAGGCGCACCGCGTCCTGGTGCCACGGATTCGCTTCGAATTCGGCGACCTCGGCCGTGCTCATCGGACCGCCCTGAACTTCCAGCGACTGCACCGACGCGGATGAAAGGTGGTCGAAATACTCACCGTCGACCGCGCAAAGGTAGCGCTTGGCGGCAACGTGCTGGCGGATGGGTTCGGTAACGGATGACGGGAAAAAAGGCTCGAGAAAACGTGCTCCCATCTCTTCATGCAGGTTGTCGATGCCCCGTTCCAGCGATTCGATCGGATGCCCGCCGATAAAGTGACCGATGTCGTGCAACAGGGCGGATATAACCAGGCTTTGCGGGGCGTCGTCGGCGGTTGCACAGGCGGCACTTTGTTCCATGTGTTGCGCCATCGATACCGCTTCGCCCATGTATTCGCGCGCGCCCTGCTCGGCAAACAGATCGAGGATGAAATCGAGAATGTTTTCGCGGGTCAGGCGGTCGGGATTCATGCCGGATTCCAGGCTGCCGATACTGGCGCAATTCTGCAGCAGAAGCGAGGACGAGTAAATCGGAATCGTCCGTACCTGTACGGTCTTGCCGGATGAGAGCCGATAGCTTCGTGGGGCAAGAACTCGAAATCGATTTGCGGACGGTCGGTCATGACTAACGCGCCAGTCTCATCGGAACGGGCGACTCAGGCTTCGAGCGCGCGCCGCAGGCGCAGGTGGCGCAGAAAAGCATAGCAGGCCAGTCCAGCGACGAGATGCTTGAGCGCATGACCGCCGATCCAGCCGGTCAGCGCAAAAGTCTCGTGGTCGAGGATCTCCAGCAGCTTGGCCAGCAGGTAAAAGGCGAGCATCATCCACAGGTCGCGATTGCGCGTGTAGCGCGACGGGAACAGCAGCAGGATCAGCGGCGCCAGCGCCAGCGGCAGAAACTGCACCAGCGCGTAGGCGCGCAGGTCACCCCGCCCGGCGAGTTCGCTGTAGTGCCAGTAGACGATGGTGGCGGGACCGATGATCATCAGCAGCGGGAACAGCCGCGTGGCGACCCGCACGGAAACCCGCTCGGCCAGCAGAATGCAGAAAAACGACATGAAGCCGAGCGTCATTGCGCCGCGGTCCCAGGCCAGCGACGCGTTGTCCGGCGCGAGGTGATACCAGCTCGACCCGGCGGCGGTCAGGATCAGCGCGGCGAAAAAGCTGCCGTACGCCGCTGTCATCGCGGGCAGGGTGCACAGCGATCCGTTGCGGGCCAGGCGCAGCAGTCCCTCGACGCCAACCCACAGCAGCAGCAGGTTGGACAGGATGTTGAGCGCATTGGGAATGCCCAGCATCGTGTGCACGTCGGCAAAGGCGTGGTAAGCGGGATCCTGCGGGATCGGCGGTACGAACAGCATCGCAACGAGCGCGATTGCCGCGAGCAACAGTAGCAGTCCTTGTCGGGCTACAGGTGACATCGGCACACGTTACCACGCCCGTGAAGGCGGCGGCAGCCTTTCGTCAGGGCGGCGGGTTGCCGGTACTCCAGCGTTTGAACTTTTTCTGGCAAAATCGCAGCAGCGAATCGTAGTCGGGGAAATAGAGTTCGAAGCCGTCCTCGGCGGGCGCGTCATACTCGCAATAGTCGTTGCTGTGCGAACGGCAGATGGTCGGGCGAATCTCGTAGATGTTGCAGCGGCCATCGGGCAACAGGTGCTGGCAGCGCGATTCGAATAGCACGAACCAGCCGTCCTCGTCCTTGTAGGCCGCGACTCCGGCGTGCGATACCTGCCACAGCAGGATCTCGAAATCGTACTTGGAACGGGGCGTGTCGATTTGCTGGGTGACGTAGGTACAGCACTTGGAATTGGTGCAAAGGTCGCACTTGCTGATCGGGCCGTCCGCGTCGGCGACCTCGATATCGGGAAACTGGTCATCCATCGGGGTGTTCTCCTAGCCAGTTCCGCGCCTGCAGGTAGTATTCGGTGAGCTCGGCCTCCGGGCTGCCGTTTTCGGGGCGGTAGTTGTAACGCCAGTTGACCACTGGCGGCAGCGACATCAGGATCGACTCGGTGCGGCCGCCGGACTGCAGGCCGAACAGCGTGCCGCGGTCGTAGACCAGGTTGAACTCGACGTAGCGGCCGCGTCGATACCACTGGAATTTCTTTTCGCGCTCGCCGAACGGCCTGTCCTTGCGTCGCTCCACGATCGGCATGTAGGCCGGCAGGTAGTGATCGCCGACGCTGCGCATGAAGGCAAATGCCTGGCCGAAGTCCGGCTGGTTCAGATCATCGAAAAACAGGCCGCCGATGCCACGCGGTTCGCCGCGATGCCTGAGAAAGAAATAGTCGTCACACCAGCGCTTGTAGTCGCTGTAGACCGTGTCGCCGAACGGCTCGCAGGCCGAATGCGCAACCCGGTGCCAGTGCAGACAATCCTCGACCTCGGCGTAGTAAGGCGTCAGGTCGAAACCGCCGCCAAACCACCAGATCGGTTCCTCGCCCGGTTTTTCGGCGATAAAAAAGCGCACGTTGGCATGCGAGGTGGGCACGTAGGGATTGTCGGGATGAATCACCAGCGAAACGCCCATGGCGCGGAAACCGCGTCCGGCCAGCTCCGGCCGATGCGCGGTAGCCGATGCCGGCAGATTGCTGCCGAACACCTCGGAAAAGTTGACCCCGGCCTGTTCGAATACCGCGCCCTCGCGCAGCACCATGCTGCGACCGCCGCCACCCTCGGTGCGCTGCCATTCGTCGGCCTGGAATGCCTCGCTGCCGTCGAATTCCTGCACGGCCGAGGTTATCCGCGCCTGCAGGTCGGTGAGATAGTCTTTTACGGCCTGTACATCCACCGTCATCAGCGACTGCTCCTGGTAATCTCTCCGGTCAGCAGCGATTTTATCTCACTCGGCCGGCCGGTGCCCGCGGGGAATCCGGTGGCGATGAAATCGAGCTGGTCGGCGAACTGGTGTCGCACCTGCAACGCGTTACGTGCGTTGGCGCGGCCGCTGCGATTGGCACTGGTCGAGACCAGCGGCGCTTCGAGCCGGTCGCACAGTGCCTGCGCCAGTGGATGGTCGGTGATCCTGATCGCGATCGTGGGGTGTTCGCCGTGCAGCCACGGCGGGCAAAAGCTGCTGGCCGGCACCAGCCAGGTGGTGGGACGGGTTACGGGTTCGGCAATCGGCCGCATGGCGTCGGTGTCGAGATCGATGTAGGCCGCGCAGTATTCGAGGCGCGAGGCCAGCAGGATCAGGCCCTTGCCGGCCGCTCGCTGCTTGATGTCGAGTATGCGCATGACGCTGGATTCGATCAGCGGATGGCAGCCGAAGCCCCAGATGGTGTCGGTGGGATAAGCGAATACCGCTCCGCGCGCGGCCGCGCGGGCATAGCGATTCAGACGCCAGGCACTCATCTAGTCCGCGGTTGCGGCGGTTTTCTTGGCAGCTGCCTTCTTCTTGGCCGCCTTTTTCTTCGCGGCCTTCTTGCTGGCGGCTTTCCTGGTGGCGGTTTTTTTCTTGGCCGCCGCTTTCTTGCGACGTGACTTGGGCAGCGGCGCCTTTTCGATCATTTCCTGGCAGGTTGCCAGGTCCAGCGTGGCCGGATCCTCGACATCCTTCGGGATGCGCGCGTTCTTCACGCCGTCGGTAACGTAGGGTCCGTAGCGCCCGCGCAGGATCTTGATGTCGGTGCCTTCGAACAGCTTGATTTCCCGGTTGGCGTCGAATTCCTTCTTTTCGGCCACCAGTTCGAGCGCGCGCTCGAGGGTAATCGTGTAGGGGTCGTCGCCCTCCTTGACCTTGAGCGACACGTACTTGCTGTCGTACTTGACGTAGGGACCGAAGCGGCCGATGTTGGTGGAGATCTGCTCACCCTCCGGCGAGACGCCGAGTTCGCGCGGCAGCTTGAACAGTTCGAGCGCTTCCTCGAGCGTGATCTTGTCCATTTTCTGGCCCGGGCGCAGGCCGGCGAAACGGGGTTTTTCCTCGTCCTCGCGGGTGCCGATCTGGACGAAGGGTCCGTAGCGACCCATGCGAACGGATATCGGTTTGCCGGTTTTTTCGTCCGTGCCGAGCTGGCGCGACTGGATTGCCTCGTCACGGCTGACGTTTTCCATCTTGTCGTCGACGCGGGTCTTGAACGCGGTCCAGAAGTCTTCCATCAGGGGCAGCCAGTCAGTTTCCCCGCGCGAGATTTCATCGAGCGAATCCTCCAGCTGGGCGGTAAAGTCGTAGTCGACATACTGCGGAAAATGCTGGGTCAGGAAGCGTGCCACGACGCGGCCGACGTCGGTCGGATGGAAACGCTTGCTCTCGAGTTCGACATACTCGCGATCGAGCAGCGTGGTAATGATCGAGGCGTAGGTCGAGGGTCGGCCGATGCCGTGTTCTTCCAGCGCCTTGACCAGCGAGGCTTCGCTGTAGCGTGGCGGTGGCTCGGTAAAATGCTGTTCCAGCCGAATCTCGTTGAGATCGACGATGTCGCCTTGCTGCATCGGCGGCAGGATTTTTTCCTTGCCGTCGTCCTTGGGCGGGTCGTCCTTGTCCTCGATGTAAACCCGCATGAAGCCGGGATCGCGGATGGTCGAACCGCTCGCGCGAAACTGGTGTTCGTCACCCGCGGCAAGGTCGATCGACACGGTGTCGAGGGTCGCGTGAATCATTTGGCAGGCCATGGTGCGTTTCCAGATCAGGCTGTAGAGACGAAACTCGTCGTCACCGAGATGCTGCTTGATCTTGAAGGGTTCGTTGCGCACGCTGGTCGGTCGAATGGCCTCGTGCGCTTCCTGCGCGTTTTTCGACTTGGTCTTGTAGACCCGCGGCGATTCCGGCAGGTTTTCCTCGCCGAACTTGTCGGCGATGAATTCGCGGATCTCGTTGAGCGCTTCGTCGCCGAGCGTGACCGAATCGGTACGCATGTAGCTGATCAGGCCGACCTGGCCGGCGCCGATATCGATACCCTCGTACAGTCGTTGCGCAACCCGCATCGTGCGCTGGGCGCCGAAGCCGAGCTTGCGCGCCGCTTCCTGCTGCAGCGTCGAGGTCGTAAACGGCGGCGCCGGGTTACGCTTGCGCTGCTTCTTTTCGACGTTGGCGACCCGCAGCTTGCCCTGCGCTGCGTCGCTCAGCGCGCGGTGGGCGGCGTTGGCCTGGTCCGCATTGGTGATCGTGAACTGCTTGACCTTTTCATTGTGCAACTGGGTCAGGCGCGCGCTGAAAGGCTGTCCCTCGAACCGGTTGTCGGCCTCGATGCTCCAGTATTCCTGCGGGTTGAAGGCCTCGATCTCGAGTTCACGCTCGACGATCATGCGCAGCGCCGGGCTCTGCACCCGGCCGGCGGACAGGCCGCGACGGATCTTGCGCCACAACAGTGGCGACAGGTTGAAGCCGACGAGGTAGTCGAGCGCGCGCCGGGCCTGCTGGGCGTTGACCAGGTCCATGGTGATTTCGCGCGGGTGCGAAATCGCTTCGGAAACGGCCTGGCGGGTGATCTCGTAGAACACGACCCGGTACGCGTGCTTGTCGCGCATCAGCTTCTCGTCTTCGCACAGCAGCTCGTAGAGATGCCAGGAAATGGCTTCACCCTCGCGGTCGGGGTCCGTCGCAAGGTAGATCGCGTCGGCCTTGCGCAGTTCCTTCTTGATCGCGTTGACGTGTTTTTCGTTGCGCTCGACCGGCGTGTAATTCATCTTGAAACGGTTGTCGGTCTCGACCGCGCCTTCCTTCGGGATCAGGTCGCGAACGTGGCCGTAGGAAGCGAGCACCTTGTAGTCCTTGCCGAGGTACTTCTCTATGGTTCTCGCTTTCGCCGGGGATTCTACAATGACGAGATTACTGGCCATTCAGTGCTGTTGGTACTGCGGAGGACCGGGGGCGGTCAGTGAAATACGGCAGGTTGGTCGGCGAAAACGATATCCTCATAATGCATGAGCGCGTTTTCGTCCTGTTCCTCGGCGCTGTTGAACAGCACCATCATGACGATCCACTTGAGCTCGTCGATATCAACCTCGGTAGCGGCTTCCAGCGCCATCACCCGGCTGATGACCATTTCGCGCAGTCTCGGCGTGAGCACTCCGGCATGTTCGAGGAACATCAGGAATCCCTGTGCACTGTACGCCAGGCGGGCGCTTTCCTCGGCCGCGAGCACACGGATCGCGTTGGTGGACTGGTCGTTGCCGGAGTCGTCCTCGGCCTGCGCCAGGCCGTCGAGCCAGTCGAAGGCCTTGTCGATTTCGAGCGACTCGAAACCGGCCGCGCGCAGGTCAGCCTCGATGCCCTCCCGGTCTTCCGGCAGGTTCTCGTCCTGGTCTGCATAGCTCGAAAAAATGTACATCAGAACGTCGATCACGCCTTCTTTCATGAACACCTCGGTTAGATCCTGACGTAGCAGCCGCCAGGTGCCGATCGGATTAAATCGTTAAGCTCCAGTATCGGTAGCATGGATGAAAGCTGTTCGATGGTCAAGCCGCTGCGCTGGATGATCAGGTCGCAGTCGACGGGGTCGAAACCGATCGCATCCAGCAGCCTGGACTGGCACGGATCGAGTGTCGGCGCTTTCTCCGCCCCCTGTTTCGCGGCGGCCGCGGCGGTAAATCCGAGCAGCGGACCCAGTTCGTCCAGCAGATCGAGCGGATCCTGCGCGAGCCGCGCGCCATCGCGGATCAGGCGATGGCAGCCACGCGCCAGCGGATTGTGTATCGAGCCCGGCAGGGCAAAAACCTCGCGTCCCTGCTCGGCCGCGAGGCGGGCGGTAATCAGCGAACCGCTGCGTTCGGCAGCTTCCACTACCAGGGTCGCCAGCGCGAGTCCACTGATAATGCGATTCCGACGTGGGAAATGATGGCGCGCTGGCCTCGATTCGAGCGGAAACTCGGAGATCAGCAGACCGCGATCCGCGATGCGCCCGGCAAGGCCGGCGTTGCTTGCGGGATAAACCCGCTCGATGCCGCCCCCCAGTACCGCGACGGTTGCGCCCCCCGCCTCGAGGGTTCCGCGATGCGCGTGACTGTCGATGCCGAGCGCGAGCCCGCTGGTGATGACGACACCAGCCCCGGCAAGCGCGCCGGCAAATTCCCGTGCGTTGGTCGCACCGCCCGGGGTGCAGTAGCGAGCGCCGACAATCGCGATCTGGGGACTGTTCGCCAGCCTGGCCTGGCCGCGCAGGTAAAGCAGGATGGGCGGGTCGTCGATCTCGCGCAACAGGGGCGGGTAATCGGCATCGCAACAGCTCATCAGGCGATTATGCTCACGCTCTGCCCAGGCCAGGTCGGCGCCGACCGCGTGCGCATGAGATGCGCGCAGGCGCGCGCATTCGGCGGGCTGGATACCCCGGGCAAGCAGTTCCCGGTCGCTGGCGTGACGCAGGCGAGCGGGATCGAATTCGAATGCTGCGAGCAGGTGGTAGAGCGAACGCTTGCGCGTCAGGCTGGCGTGATACAGGTGCAGCAGGTCGGCAGGCACTTCCATGGCCATGACTCCTCCAGTTCCGTTGGTGGATGGCCAAAAGCATACCACCGGGCGGGGCCCGGTGGTAGCGGAGTCAATTGGTCGACTGGACCGTGATCAGGGTGTTTTGACGTAGTCGTCGCGACTGATCGGCACATTGGCCTCCATGATCAGCGCATAGGACATTTTTTCGAACGAACGGATGACCATCGCCATGCCGATCTCCTCGTCGGGCAGCTTGACCCGGAACCGCGGGTCTTCTTCCATCTTGTCGGGGATGACGCTGCCACGACGTCGAATCTCCAGCAGGTTGCCGGTTTCGAGGCCGTCACGCTGACCGAGGTTGATCGCGATCGTCTGGAACAGTCCGGTCTGCGATATGGCGTCCAGCAGGGAAACGATGTCCCCCTCCATGTCGGTGGACGGCGGGCGCGGGAAAAAATCCCGTTCGAACTGGGTATTGTCCATCGGCATGACACGATCGTCGCGCAGGATTTCGCGCTCCGAGTTGGTCACGCGCACCGAGGCCGGGTCACCGCGCAGCAGCAGCTTGGACTCGCCGACGTACAGCGCCTGGTAGCCGAGCAGCTCGTCGGTGTTAGGGTCGAACAGGGGACGGTCGGGGCGGTAAATCTGGTAGCGACCGTCGCCGATGTCGGTGTCGAGCTTGCGTACGTAGAGCTTGTCGTTGATGGCGTTGGCAAGGTGATCGTCCAGCGACGCCAGCACGTAAGCCGAATTGTTGAGCGTCTCCTCGTCGATCACCATCGGACGCTCTAACAGGTGGCGGATCGCGTCGATCGGTACTGACGGGATGCTGGCATCGATCGACTGCGTGCGCACGCGCGGTGACACCTTGACAACCTGCAAGCCGCCGGCGAGGACCGAACCGTCTTCGCCACGGGTCAGCAACTGCACGCGACGTTCGCCACCGACGTAGATAATCGCCAGTGTGTCGCCAGGATATATAAGATGCGGGTTTTCGACCTGGGGGTTCTTGAACCAGATTTCGGGCCAGTACCAGGGATCGCGCAGAAATACCGACGAGATATCCCACAGCGTGTCACCCTCTTGTACAATGTAGGTTTCCGGGTACTCCGGCTCGTAAACGATGGTTTCAGCGGGCTCGGGTTCCGGAATCTGCGCCTCGACGGTGATGACCTCGGGCGCCTGTTCCTCTTCGTAGACCACGGCATAGGGGGGTGGCGGCTCGGCACAGGCAGCGAGCAGCAACAAACCGGATAACAGAATCAGTCCTTTTGGCAACTGTCGATAGGTCTTGTTAGGCATAAAAACCCCTGACTAGGCGGTATTGTTTTCTGGATTGTAGACTAAATATAGGTGACTACAAGCTCGGCAGCCAAAAGATACTAGTATAATCATTAACTTGGGACAACTAGTTGCAAAGTTCCTAGAAGTTTTTAACCATGGCCTTATTAAATATTTTGCATTTTCCTGATCCGCGCCTTCGAACGGTGGCAAAACCGGTCGAAAAATTCGACGATTCGCTGCGCCAGCTGGTCAGTGACATGTTCGAAACCATGTACGAGGCGCCCGGGATCGGCCTCGCTGCAACCCAGGTCGATCGCCACATCCGGCTGCTGGTCATGGATGTCTCTGAAGATCGTGATCGACCGCGCTGCCTGATCAACCCGGAGATCATCGACGCGGATGGCGACGAGGAAATGGACGAGGGCTGCCTGTCGGTGCCCGGCTTCTACGAAAAGGTACGGCGCGCGGAGAATATTCGGGTACGCGCTCACGATGAATTCGGCGAGCAGCACGAATTCGACGCCAGCGGTCTCGAGGCAGTCTGTATCCAGCATGAAATGGACCACCTCGAGGGCAAGCTGTTCGTCGATTACCTGTCCAACCTGAAACGCAATCGCATTCGCAGCAAACTGGTCAAGCAACAGAAGAAAGCCGGCTGACCGGCTAACACCCATGCTCGATATCGTCTACGCCGGAACCCCGGAATTCGCCCTTCCGGCGCTGGCGGCCCTGTGTGCAAGCGATCATCGCGTGGTCGCGGTCTACACCCAGCCCGATCGGCCGGCCGGCAGGGGGCGCAAGCTGCAGCCGAGCCCGGTCAAGGCCTTTGCCGTGGAACAGGGCCTTACCGTGGTGCAGCCGCCGGAACTCGGATCACGCGAAGCTCAGCGGGCCCTGGCCGGATTCGCACCCGACGTGATGGTCGTGGCGGCCTATGGCCTGCTGCTGCCACCCGACGTGCTCGCCACGCCGCGCCATGGCTGTATCAATATCCATGCTTCGCTGCTGCCGCGCTGGCGCGGCGCATCACCGATCCAGCACGCCATTCTCGCCGGCGACCCGGTCAGCGGCGTCACGCTGATGAAGATGGACGCGGGACTGGATACCGGCGCCATGATCGCGCGTGCCGAGATTGCGATCGAGGCCGACTGGAGCGCGGCCGAACTGCACGATGCGCTCGCACCGCTCGGCGCCGGGTTGCTGCTCGATGCGCTCGATGACCTGCCGGGCGCGCTGGCAAGTGCACAGGCGCAGGACGATTCGCGGGCGACCTACGCTCCGCGACTCGACAAGCAGCAGGCCGAGATCGACTGGCGCAAGGATGCGCCTACGCTGCTGCGCGAAATACGCGCATACCATCCCTGGCCGGTCAGTTTCACCTGGCTGGATGACGCCGGTTTGCGCCTGTGGCGCGCGCGGCCGGCGCCGGGCGGCGAGACCGCGGCGCCCGGCGAGGTGATTGCGCACGATGCCGACGGGATACGGGTGGCCTGCGGCGAGGGTGTGTTGTCGATTACCGAGCTGCAGTTCGCCGGCCGGCGTCGCTGCAGCGCGGGCGATGCGCTGAACGCGCGCAACCTGACGGGCTGCCGCCTGGGCCGCGGCTGATGAAACCCGTCGGCCCGCGCGACGCGGCCCTGGAGGTGCTGCTGGAACTGATCGAGCAGGGGCGCGCGCTGGACGAAATCCTCGCAACCTCCAAATTTACCGCGCGCGGACTCGCGGGACGGGACCTGGCGCTGTGCCGTGAACTTTCCTGGGGCGTGTGTCGCTGGTACTTCGAGCTGCGACGCCTGCTCGCGCCGCGTTTACGCAAGCCCCTGCGCGCGCGCGACCGCGATGTCGAAATCATCCTGCTGCTGGGTGTTTATCAATTGCTGGTCATGGACGTCAAGCCGCACGCGGCGGTTCATCAAAGCGTCGAACAGACCCGTGCGCGCGGCAAGTCATGGGCCGCGGGGCTGGTCAACGCGGTACTGCGTGGCCTGGTACGCGAAGGTATCGATCGAGCCAGTCTCGATGCGAGCCGGGCCTACCCCGAATGGATGATCGCCAGGGTACGGGCCGACTGGGGCGAGCGCGCCGCCGGGGTGTTGGCAAATGGCACCGACAGGGCGCCGATGACGCTGCGTGTCGATCTCCGGCGCGTCGCGCGTGATGGGATGCTCGAGACCCTGGCGAAGGCCGGCATCGCCGCTTCGGCGCATGCCACGGTGGACAGCGCGATCTGTCTCGCCGAGGCCGTTGGCGTCGATGAACTGCCGGGTTTCGAGCAGGGCCTGCTGAGCGTACAGGATGCCGCCGCGCAGCTGGCGGCGCCGCTGCTCGATTGTACCGCCGGCGCGCGTGTGCTCGATGCCTGTGCCGCGCCGGGCGGCAAGACTGCACACCTGCTGCAGCACTATCCCGAAATCGATCTGGACGCGCTTGATATTGCGCCGCGGCGACTGGAAAGGGTTGCGCAAAACTTGCGTCGTATCGGCCTGTCGGCGCGCCTGATCACCGGTGATGCCGCGCAGCCGGCAACATGGCACGAGGGCGAACCCTACGATGCGATCCTGGCCGATGTTCCCTGCAGCGCCAGCGGTGTGATGCGACGTCATCCCGATATCCGGTTATTGCGCCGTGAAAGCGATATAATGCCGCTGGTGGAGCGCCAGGCCGAACTTGTGGATGCGCTCTGGACACTGCTGAAACCCGGAGGCCGATTGCTGTACTGCACCTGCTCGATCTTCCTGGCCGAAAACCGCTGCCAGGTCGAACGATTCCTGCAGCGTCATGATGACGCTCGCGTCATCGATCCCGGCAAGCGCAGCGACTGGCTGCCGCAGCAACCCGGGGCGCAGATCCTGACCGGCGAACAGGGCATGGACGGTTTTTACTACGCGCTGCTGGCGAAGGCCCCGGGGCAATGAAAACCGCGCTTGCCCTGGTCTGCCTCTGGCTGGCGCTGACCGGACCCGTCCTGGCCGACGAAGGCGATCCCTTTCACGTGGCGCGTGCGGACTTCAGTCTCGACGACGATCTGCTGTTACTGGACCTGGTGGTCGACAGCAGTATCCCGGAATACATCGTTATCGCGATTGACCAGGGCTTCGCCGTACCGTTCATGTTCGAGGTCGAAATTCGCGCCGAGCGCAAGTACTGGTGGGACGATCGCGTGGTATCGCTGAAACAGCAGTACCTGCTGCATCACCAGCCGCTGCTCGATGCGTTCGTGGTGCAAAACGTCAACAGTGGCGAGCGCCACTACTTCGCCGAGCGTAAAGCTGCGGTGCATTTTATCGAAGTGGTTTACAATTACCCCATGCTCGACATTGGTAACCTGGCAGCAGACAGGGTGTATTACGCCCGGGCACGCTTCGGCATCGATACCGACGAGTTGCCGCTGCCGCTGAAATCGAGTTCGTTATGGGATAACGACTGGGACCTGCAAAGCGACTGGTTCGAGTGGAAGGTAGCCCGGCCGACATCATGAGTAGCACGTTTCGCAATACCGCATCCATCGTCGCACTGCTGCTGTTGCTGATGGTATCCCTGTACGCGATCAGCGACGCAACCTCGCACTCGGCCACGTTCGGCAAGTATTACAACTGGCTCATATTCTTCAATGCGGTCGGGCTGGTAGCGCTGCTGGGCCTGATCGTCTACAACGTGTACCGGCTGCTCGTGCAGTACCGTATCCGCGCGGTCGGTTCCCGCCTGACCGCGCGCATGATCGGCGTATTCGTACTGTTGACCATTATTCCGGTCAGTATCGTTTATTACTTTTCCCTGAGTTTCCTGCATCGCGGCATCGACAGCTGGTTCGATGTCGGTATCGAAACCGCGCTGGAGGATTCGCTGCAGCTCGGGCGCGGCGCCCTCGATCTGCGCAAGCGCGACGCGTTGAAGAAGACCCGCCAGATCGCGACCGAAATGGGTGACATCCAGGACGAGATCCTGGTCGTTTACCTCGACGAAGCGCGCGAGGGTCTCGGCGCCAACGAGCTGACCCTCTACGATCATACCCAGGCCATCCTGGCCTCGAGCAGTGTCGCCACCACCGAGTTGCCGGAAGCGGTACCGCTGACCGACATCGGCGAGCTCGACCCGGAAAATCCGGTAGTCAACCTGGTCGATCATTCCGACTATGGCCTCGCCATTCGCATCGTCGTGATGGTGCCCAGCCTCGACGTCACCGAGCCGCCGCGCAACCTGGCCGCGCTGTTTCCGTTTACCGACCGCCTGCACGACCTGACGGTCGGCGTGCAGGAAGCTTTCGACCGCTACAAGGAACTGGCCGTGCTGCGCGATCCGCTGAAGACCAGTTTTACCCTGGCGCTGTCGATCATATGGCTGCTGAGCGTGCTATCCGCGATCTGGCTGGCCTTTGTCGCGGCGCGCAGGCTGGTGGCACCGATCAACGACCTGGTCGAAGGCACCAAGGCGGTGGCGGCGGGAGATTACGAGAGGCAGCTGGAACTGTCCGGCAACGACGAGCTGGGTTTCCTGTTGCGCTCGTTCAACACCATGACGCGCAAGATCGCGCGCAGCCGCGCCATTGCCGAGCAGAGCCAGCGCATGGAAGCGCTGCAGAAGAGCTACCTCGAATCGGTCATGGAGCACATAACTTCCGGGGTGCTCACCATCGACGAAACCGGTTTTATCAAGAGCGGCAATCCCGCGGCCTGCTCGATTTTCGACATCGAGAGTTTCTACTTTACCGAGCTCTACATCGATGACGTGGTACGCCAGTACCCGACCATGGAACCTTTTTTCCGCGCGCTCAAGAATCACCTCGAGACCGACGACGAATGGCAGGAAGAGATCGCCATATTCACCCAGGGCGGCAAGAAAATCCTGCGCGTACGCGGCACCACGCTGCTGTCGCAGAGTGACGATCGGCGCGAGCAGGTGGTCGTGGTCGACGATCTCACCGAGCTGATCAAGGCGCAGAAAGACTCGGCCTGGAGCGAAATGGCGCGCCGGCTGGCGCACGAAATCAAGAATCCGTTGACGCCGATTCAGCTGTCGGCCGAACGCCTGCAGCGCAAATTGTCGGGTGAAGTTGCCGCGGACAAGCGTGGCATGCTGGATCGTTACACCCACACCATCGTGCAACAGGTCGAGGCGATGAAATCGATGGTCAATGCGTTTACCGACTATGCCCGGCCGCCCGGCCAGGCGCCGCGCCTGCTTGATCTGAACGCGGTGCTCGGCGAGATCGCGGAACTGTACGTCGAAAACGACGCCGGGGTCAGGATCAAAATGCGGCTGGCGGACAACCTGCCGGCGATCGAGGCCGACGATATTCGATTGCGGCAGCTGGCGCACAACCTGATCAAGAACAGTTTCGAAACCATCGACGGTAAAGGCTGGATCGAGTTGCGCACGGAAGTCAGCGAGGGTGGCGGTCGCCGCTGGGTGGAATTCAGCGTCAGCGACAGCGGCGCCGGCATCGCGCCGGAGGTCGCCGACAACCTGTTCGATCCCTACGTGACGACCAAGACGTCGGGCAGCGGTCTCGGGCTTGCGATCGTGCAGAAGATCGTCGACGAGCACGGTGGCCAGGTGCGGGTAGACCAGGCGCAGGGCGGCGGCGCGCGTTTTACCGTGCGCCTGCCGGCGGTCGAGGGCGGGTTCGGCGAACAGGAGGCACCTGCAATGCGCATGAAAACGGGGTCCGGATCGTGAGCGCGCGCATCCTCGTGGTCGACGACGAGCCCGATATTCGTTTCCTGCTCAAGGACATACTCGAAGACGAGGGCTACGAGGTCGACGTCGCCGAACATGCTCGAGCCGCCAACGATATCCGGCGCAGCTCGCATCCCGACCTGGTACTGCTCGACATCTGGATGCCCGAGGTCGACGGCGTCACCCTGCTCAAGCAGTGGAAGTCGTCCGGTCGCGACGACTGTCCGGTGGTCATGATGTCGGGCCACGGCACGGTCGAAACCGCGGTCGAGGCCACGCGCTATGGCGCGGTCGACTTCGTCGAAAAACCCCTGTCGATGGCGAAACTGCTGAGCACCGTGAAGAGCGCGCTGACGCGCCACGGCGCCGAGGCGCGGGTCGATAACCGACGGAAACGTGAACAGCCGGTTGGCACCAGCCGCATGGTGCAGGCGCTCAGGCAACGCATGGCCGACCTGCAGGGTGATAACCGGCCGGTGTTTCTGTGCGGTGCTTATGGCAGCGGCCGGCGCATCTGGGCCGATTATCTGAGCACGCCGGTCGGCGGCATGCGCATCTTCGATCAGCAACATTCGCTGAACGACCTGTTGCCGTTGACCGCGAACCTTTACATCGAGGAGGTTTGCGACCTCGCTCCCGAGCAGCAGGCACTGCTGTACGAACTGCTGTCACAGCCCGAACGGCAGGGTAAATTCCGTTTCATCGTTGCCAGCCATCTCGGCCACGACGAGTTGCGCGGCCAGCCCCAGCTCGACCAGCGCCTGGCGGAAATGTGGCGTGACGCCATCGAAATCCCGCCGCTTTCCGAGCATGTCGAGGATATTCCGGAATTGCTCGAGTACTACGTCAACTGGTATGCCGACCAGGAGCAGCTGCCTTATCGGCACTTCGACGTGGCGGCGCAAAACCTGCTGCGCAACCAGCCCTGGAACGGCGATATCGGTCAGCTGAAGCAATTCGTCAGGGCCATTCTCGGCAATGGCGATTCACCGGATATCGATCTCGAGGAGATTGCCGCGACGCTGCAGCAGATGAGCGTCCGTTCGCAACAGGCTGCCGGCAACACGATGCAGATAGCGATCGACCTCGACCTCGATTTGCGCGAGGCACGCGAGGTGTTCGAGCGCGAATACCTCGCGCGTCACCTGGAGTTATGCGACCACAACATGACCGAACTCGCGCGCAGGGTCGGCCAGGAACGCACGCATCTCTACCGCAAACTGAAAGCCCTGGGATTGCAGACCAAAAAACAACAATAGAGCGCGGAATTTCATGAACATCATCATACTGGGTGCCGGGCAGGTCGGTTCGACCGTGGCCACCGAACTGGCGAAGGAAGAGTCCAACGAAATTACCGTGATCGATACCGACCAGCAGATCCTGTCGGAACTGCAGGACCGGCTCGACCTGCGCGCGATCCAGGGCAACGGTTCCTATCCCGGGCTGCTGGAGGACGCGGGCGCCGACGACGCCGACATGATCATCGCGCTGACCAACAGCGACGAGATCAACATGATCGCCTGCCAGATCGCGTCGTCGATATTCCACACGCCGACCAAGATTGCGCGCATTCGTTCGCCCGAGTATCTCAAACGCCCCGGACTGTTTGCCGAGGATTCGATTCCGGTTGACGTCATGATCAGCCCGGAAAACCTCGTGACCGAGTACATTTATCACCTGATCGAGCACCCCAGTGCGCTGCAGGTGCTCGATTTCGCCGACGGTCGCGCGCAGCTGGTCGCGGTCAAGGCGCTCGAAGGCGGGCTGCTGGTCGGTCGCCAGTTGAAGGATATGCCGACGGTCGCACCCAAGAAAGTCGATATGCGCGTGGCCGCTATCTTCCGCGGCAGCGAATCCATTCCACCAACCGCCGAGTGCGTGATCGAGGCCGGTGACGAAGTGTTTTTCCTGGCGGCGCGCGAGCATATTCCGACCGTGATCTCGGAGATGCGCAAGCTCGACAAACCCAACAAGCGCATCATGCTCGCCGGCGGCGGCAACATCGGCGGTCAGCTCGCGGCGATGATGGAGCGCAACTACCAGGTCAAGGTGATCGAGGCCCATCCGCCGCGTGCGCGCGAGCTGTCGGCGACGCTCGATTCCACCATCGTGCTGCTGGGTGACGCCGCCAACCCGGATCTGCTGCACGAGGAAAACATCGAGAGCATGGACGTCTTCTGCGCGCTGACCAACGACGACGAAGCCAATATCCTGTCGTCGATGCTGGCCAAGCGCATGGGCGCGAAAAAGGTCATGTCGCTGATCAACCGCTCGGCCTACGTCGAGCTGGTCGAGAGCGGCCTGGTGGATATCGCGATCTCGCCGCACCAGGTCACGATCGGCGCGCTGCTGACCCATATCCGCCGTGGCGACGTGGTGGCGGTGCACGCGCTGCGTCGGGGCCAGGCCGAGGCGATCGAGGCGATTGCCCACGGTGACCGCAATACGTCGCGCGTGGTCGGTCGTACGATCGAGGAAATCAAGCTGCCCGAGGGCACCAGCATCAGCGCGATCGTCAGGGGGGACAAGGTGCTGATCGCACATCACGATACCGTGATCGAGTCCGAGGATCACGTCATCCTGTTCCTGACCGACAAGAAAAACATTACCGACGTGGAGCGACTGTTCCAGGTCGCCATCACCTACCTCTGACCGCAGACTCCGAGCATGCAGTACCTGGTCATACAACGCATCATGGGATTGTTGATGATCCTGTTCAGCGTGACCACCTTGCCGCCGATTGCCGCCGGACTGGTGTTTGGCGACGGGGCGGTACTGCCGTTCGTCGAGGCGTTTTTTGCGCTGCTGGTGATCGGCTTCCTGCTGTATTACCCGGTACGCCACCACACGCAGGAGCTGCGGCTGCGCGACGGTTTCATGGTGGTAGTCATGTTCTGGACCGTGCTCGGCGTGGCCGGCGGCCTGCCGATCTACCTGTCGGGGATCTACGACATCTCGATCACCGATTCGGTCTTCGAATCCATTTCCGGCCTGACCACCACCGGCGCCACGGTCATCGTCGGCATCGACGATCTGCCGCACTCGCTGCTGCTCTATCGCCAGCAGCTGCAGTGGCTGGGCGGTATGGGCATCATCGTACTGGCGGTGGCGGTCCTGCCGATGCTCGGTGTCGGCGGCATGCAGCTGTTCCGCGCGGAAACGCCCGGGCCGGTCAAGGACACCAAGCTGACGCCGCGGATCACCGAGACCGCCAAGGCCCTGTGGTATATCTACCTCGGGCTGACGGTCGCCTGCTGCCTGGCTTACTGGGCGGCCGGCATGGAATTTTTCGATGCGCTGGCCCATTCGTTCTCGACCGTTGCGATCGGCGGTTTTTCCACCCACGATGCCAGTATCGGGTATTACGACAGCACCGCGATCGAACTGGTGGCGATCGTCTTCATGCTGCTGTCCGGGGTCAACTTCGCGATCCACTTCGCCGCCTGGCGGCATCGCTCGGTCAACCCCTACCGGCGCGATGCCGAGTTTCGTACCTACATGCTCGTGCTGTTCGTCGTCAGCCTGATCACGATCGGCTACCTGCAGGCTACGCATACGTTCGAATCCACCACCGAGTCGATTATCGGGGGCCTGTTCCAGGTTGTATCGATCGGCACCACCACCGGCTACACCACGGCCGAGTACTACACCTGGCCCGGTTTCCTGCCGGTGCTGCTGCTCTACGTCAGTTTCATCGGCGGCTGTTCCGGTTCCACCGGCGGCGGCATCAAGGTCATCCGCATCCTGCTGCTGGTCAAGCAGGGCGTGCGTGAACTGCGCCGGCTGGTGCACCCGAACGCGCAGATCGCGGTCAAGATCGGTAAAAAAGCCATGCCGGAAAAGGTAATCGAGGCCGTGTGGGGCTTTTTTGCCGCCTATTTCGCGATTTCCGCGCTGCTGATCCTGCTGCTGATGGCCACCGGCCTGAACCAGGTCACGGCTTTTTCGGCGGTAGCGGCCTGCCTGAATAACCTCGGTCCCGGGCTCGGCGACGTCGGCCGCAACTTCGCCTCGATCAACGACGCCGCCAAGTGGATCCTGTGCGTCGCGATGCTGCTCGGCCGTCTCGAGATTTTCACCCTGCTGGTGCTGTTTACGCCGGCATTCTGGAGAAAGTGACGAACAGCGACGATATGGCCGGCGAATCCCTGACCATCGATACCCGCGCGCTCGAAGGTGCCGACCCGGAGCGCCTGCAGCGGCGAATCCGGACTGCGACCGGGCGCGCGATCGGGGATTTCGACATGATCGCCGACGGCGACCGGATCATGGTCTGCCTGTCCGGGGGAGCCGACAGCTACACGCTGCTCGACATGCTGATGGCGTTACAGCGAGTTGCACCGGTGCGCTTCGAGCTGGTGGCGGTCAATCTCGACCAGAAGCAGCCGGGTTTTCCTGCCGAGGTGCTGCCGCATTACCTCGATGCCCTCGGCATCGAGTACCGCGTCGTCGAGGAAGATACCTACAGCGTGGTCAAGCGCCTGGTGCCGGAGGGCAAAACCACCTGCGCGCTCTGTTCCCGCCTGCGTCGAGGGGTGCTGTACAACGTTGCCGAGGAAATCGGTGCGAGCAAGATAGCGCTCGGGCACCATGCCGACGATATCGTCGAAACCGCGTTTCTCAACATGTTCCACAATGCGCGACTGAAAGCGATGCCGGCCCGGCTGCGCAGCGACGACGGGCGTAACACCGTGATCCGGCCGCTGGCCTACGTGCGCGAGGCGGAGATCAAGCGTTACGCGGCCTGGCGCGAGTTTCCGATTATTCCCTGCAACCTGTGCGGGTCCCAGCCGAACCTGCAGCGCCAGGCGGTCAAAGCCATGCTGCAGGAGTGGGACCGCGGACACCCCGGTCGAGTCGACAATATCCTCAAGGCCCTGTGCCGGGTAACCCCGTCACACCTGCTCGACCGCGACCTGTTCGATTTCTCCAGCCTCTAAACCTAACCGACCACCAGATTAAAGAGGAATTTGGATAGTAACCGGCGGCTATCCGGTTTTCGATGCCTGTAAACCTCGGGCCCACAGTTTGCGGGCATTTCCGTAGCGAGGGTTTCGCATTTTTGATTTCAGGGTTCGCGCGGACCAGAGGTCCGCGCAGGCGTAGCAGAGCTCCGTTGAGCGGGCCGGCGGGAGCACGGGCCCTGAAATCAAAAATGCGGAAGCCGCAGTAGGAAATGCCCGGAAACTGTGGGCCAAAAAAAACAGCCTGGTCGATCCGGACCAGGCCCAGGTGGTTACCTCGAGGAGAGTAGGTATGACCGGGGAAACCCGTTCGTGCCGCCCGGACCTCCGACCCGTTGGTCGCCTGTCGACCGATCCCCGTGTCATGTATACTGCCACGACGGTGTGTCGGAGGCTAGTGCAGGCGGATCGTCGCCTTGTCAGATGCTGGCCCCGTGACTTGTAGGTCGAGTCCTACTTATTGCTAACAGCGGAGCCCGAACAGCGCATGTTGTTTCCAGCGATTCAGCCGTCCCGGACCTGGCGATTTCCGGTGTCGGACCGCCACACGCTGTATATCGAGGAATGCGGCAATCCGGCCGGCGTGCCGATCGTGTTCCTGCACGGCGGACCAGGTGGTGCCTGCGAACCGGGACACCGACGTTTTTTCGATCCCGAGGCTTACCGCATCATCCTGTTCGACCAGCGTGGCTGCGGCAAGTCGAAACCGCACGCCAGCCTCGAGGAGAACACCACCTGGGACCTGGTCGCGGACCTGGAAAAGATTCGCGCTTTTCTCGAAATCGATCGCTGGGTTGTATTCGGCGGCTCCTGGGGTTCGACCCTCGCGCTGGCCTATGCGCAGGCCCAACCGGACGCAGTGCTCGGGCTCATCCTGCGCGGCGTGTTTCTCGCACGCCGACAGGACGTACACTGGTTTTTCGAGGGCGAGGCGGCGCGCGTATTTCCCGAGGCCTGGCAACACTTCATCGAACCCATTGCGGCCGACGAACGTGACGACCTGATCGGCGCTTATTATCGCCGCCTGACCAGCGACAACGAAATCGTGCGCATGGGCGCGGCCAAGGCCTGGTCGATCTGGGAGGGCTCGGCGGTGACGCTGTTGCCGGATCGCTCGGTAGTCGATCATTTCAGCGATCCCCACGTGGCGCTCAGCATCGCCCGGCTCGAATGCCACTATTTCAAACACGATTGTTTTCTGCGACCGGATCAACTGCTCGAGGACATGGATCGAATCGAACATCTGCCGGGGTTCATCGTTCACGGTCGTTACGACATGGTTTGTCCGATCGACCAGGCGCTGTTGCTGAAACAGCGCTGGGAAGGAGCCAGCCTGCGCGTGGTCGACGATGCCGGGCACGCGGTCACCGAGCCCGGCATCAGCCAGGCGCTGGTCGACTGCTGCAACGAGATGCTGGATATCCTCGCTTGATCACGTTGCTGCAACGCGTCAGCGAATCCCGGGTTGAAATCGGCGGCGAAGTGGTCGGTCGCATCGGCCAGGGCATCCTGCTGCTGGTCGGGGTGCAGGCAGAAGATGACGCCGCCGTTGCCGAAAGATTTGTCGAGCGGGTACTGAACTACCGCGTATTCGGCGATGCCGAGGGCAAGATGAACCTGTCGTTGCGCGACATCGACGGCGGCCTGCTGCTGGTGCCGCAGTTCACGCTTGCCGCCGATACGCGCAAGGGCAGGCGCCCGAGTTTTACCTCGGCCGCGCCGCCGGACCACGGTCAGAGCGTATTCGAGGCCATGGTCGAAATCGCGCGCGCTGCCCACGCCGAGGTCGCCTGCGGCCGCTTTGGTGCCGATATGCAGGTACAGCTCGTCAACGATGGGCCGGTGACCTTTATCCTCGACTAGAAGCGGGCGCGGCGGAATGCGCCCCGCGGCGAGTTTTGTGGTCGAATTTAGCGGCGATGTCGATTATTATCAGCAGCCCTTTCATGGCATGCGAACTCAAATGCCCAAACGTAGTGCAACAGTCAGCCGCGATACGCTGGAAACACAGATCAGCGTGTCACTGAACCTCGATGGCAGCGGCAAGGCGAATTTCGCCACCGGCATCCCTTTCCTGGAACACATGCTCGAGCAGATTGCGCGTCACGGCGCATTCGATCTCGACATCCAGGCTACCGGCGACCTGCATATCGACGACCACCATACGGTCGAGGATATCGGTATCACCCTGGGCCAGGCGTTCAACAAGGCGCTCGGCGACAAGAAGGGCATCGTGCGCTACGGCCATGCCTACGTGCCGCTCGACGAGGCCCTGTCACGCGTCGTTATCGACTTTTCGGGCCGGCCAGGAATCGAATACCGGGTCGAGTTTACCCGTCCACGCATCGGCCAGTTCGACGTCGACCTTTTGCACGAGTTTTTCCAGGGGTTCGTCAACCATGCCGCGGCCACGCTGCATATCGACAACCTGGCAGGCAAGAATGCCCATCACATTGCCGAAACCGTGTTCAAGGCTTTCGGGCGCGCGCTCAGGGTCGCGGTCGCCGAAGATCCGCGCATGGCCGGCAATATCCCGTCGACCAAGGGAAGTTTGTAAGTCATGCAGACGATTGCCGTGGTCGACTACGGCATGGGCAACCTCCGCTCGGTGGTCAACGCACTCGAACTGGTGACCGCGGGCGAAGCCCGGGTGATACTGACGTCCGCACCGGCAGAGGTGCTGGGCGCCGATCGCGTGGTGTTTCCGGGACAGGGTGCCGCCGGTGACTGCATGGCGGCGATCGATGCCTGCGGTTTGCGTGAAGCGGTGCTCGAAGCCGCGCGCGAGAAACCGTTTCTCGGCATCTGCATGGGTATGCAGGTACTGATCGACTACAGCGAGGAAAACGGCGGCACCAGCTGCCTCGGCCTGTTTGCCGGCGAAGTGCGCTATTTTGGAGATAGTCACCGGGACCTCGCCGGCGTTAGACTAAAGGTTCCGCACATGGGGTGGAATCGCGTGACACAGACCCGGCCGCACCCGCTGTGGCAATCCATAGCCGATGGCAGCAGGTTTTACTTCGTGCACAGTTTCTACCTGCAGATCGAAGACGACGACCTGGCGGTTGGCAAGACCGATTACGGCTTCGAATTCCCCTGCGCGATTGCGCGCGACAACCTGTTTGCACTGCAGTGTCACCCGGAGAAAAGCGCCACCGCCGGGCTGCAGCTATTGCGCAACTTCGTTGCCTGGGACGGCCAGGCATGATCCTGATTCCCGCGATCGACCTCAAGCAAGGCCATTGCGTGCGCCTGCGCCAGGGGGACATGGACGACTGCACGACTTTTTCCGAGGACCCGGTGGCAATGGCCGGGCAGTGGGTCGAGCAGGGTTGTGTGCGGCTGCATATCGTCGACCTCGACGGCGCTTTCGAGGGTACCCCGATCAACGCCGACGTGATCGAGGACATCAGCGCCAGTTATCCCGACCTCGAAATCCAGATCGGCGGCGGGATCCGCTCGGTGGAGACGGTGGAAGCCTATCTCGAAGCCGGCGTCAACTACGTCATCATCGGCACCATGGCGGTCAAGCGGCCCGAGTTCGTCACCGAACTCTGTGCCGAGTTTCCCGGCAACGTGATCGTCGGTATCGATGCGCGCAACGGCATGGTCGCCACGCACGGCTGGGCCGAGGAATCGGAGCATGCCGCGCAGGATCTCGCGCGCCGCTTCGAGGACCAGGGCGTCGCGGCCATCGTCTACACCGATATCAGCCGTGACGGTATGCTCACCGGGGTCAATGTCGAGGCAACGCGCCTGCTGGCGGAATCGATCGATATCCCGGTCATCGCCTCCGGTGGTGTCACCGACATGGACTGTATCGTGCGCCTGCACCAGGCCAGGCAGGCGGGTATCGAGGGCGTTATCATCGGCCGGGCGCTGTACGAGGGCACCATCAGCCTCGGCGCCGCGCTGGAATACGTCGCGCAAAACTGAAGCCGGTTTACCGATGTCTCTCGCCAAGCGGATCATTCCCTGTCTCGACGTCGACGCCGGCCGCGTGGTCAAGGGCGTGCAGTTCGTCGATATCCGTGATGCCGGCGACCCGGTGGAGGTGGCGCGGCGCTACAACCAGGAAGGAGCCGATGAAATCACCTTTCTCGACATCACCGCCAGCTCCGACGACCGCGACACCATGGTGCACGTGGTCGAGGACGTCGCGCGCGAGGTTTTCATTCCGCTGACGGTCGGCGGGGGTATCCGCGAGATTGCCGATATCCGGCGGCTGCTCAATGCCGGCGCCGACAAGATCAGCATCAATACCGCCGCCGTGTTCAATCCCGAGTTCGTCAAGCAGGCCGCCGACAAGTTCGGCTCGCAGTGTATCGTGGTGGCGGTCGACGCCAAGCGCGTCAGTGCCGACGGTGAACCCGGCCGCTGGGAAATCTTCACCCACGGCGGGCGCAAGCCGACCGGGATCGACGCAATCGAATGGGTGCGGCGCATGGATGCCTACGGCGCCGGCGAGATCCTGCTGACCAGCATGGACCGCGATGGCACCAGGATCGGTTTCGACAACGAACTGACGCGGGCGGTATCGCGTGCCGTGCGCGTACCGGTCATCGCCTCGGGTGGTGTCGGCAACCTGCAGCACCTCGCCGACGGTATCCTCGACGGTGAAGCGGATGCCGTACTCGCGGCGAGCATTTTTCATTTCGGCGAATACAGTATCGGCGAAGCCAAGGCGCATATGCGCGCGCAGGGTATCGAGGTGCGCGATGACTGACTGGCTCGACGAAGTCAGCTGGGACGACAGGGGCCTGCTGCCGGCCATTGCGCAGGACTACCGCAGCGGCGAAATCTTGATGATGGCCTGGATGAACCGGGAGGCGCTGGCCCTGACGGTCGAACAGGGGCGCGCGGTGTACTGGTCGCGTTCGCGGCAAAAACTCTGGTTCAAGGGCGAAGAGTCGGGCCACGTTCAGCACCTGCATGAAATCCGCATCGATTGTGATGCCGACGTCGTGCTGCTGCAGGTGGAACAGGTCGGCGGCATCGCCTGCCATACCGGCCGACGCCGCTGTTTCTTCCGCGTCATGCGCGATGGACAATGGCAAACTGATGAAGAAATCGTCAAAAATCCCGACGAGATTTATCGATGAGTGATGATATACTCCAGCGCCTGATGGCCGTGCTGGCGTCGCGAAAGGACGCCGATCCCGACTCGTCCTACGTGGCGAGGCTGTATCACGAGGGTCTCGATTCCATCCTGAAAAAGATCGGCGAGGAATCGGCGGAAACCATCATCGCCGCAAAATCGGGCGACCCGAAACAGATCATCCACGAAACCGCGGATCTCTGGTTTCACTGCCTGGTGATGCTGGCGCAACAGAATCTGGAAGCGCGGCAGGTGCTCGAGGAACTGGAACGCCGGTTCGGCCTGTCCGGTCTCGACGAAAAGGCCGCGCGCGAACAAACGAATTAAATGAGGTATCAAGATGGGTTTTGGTGGAATTAGTATCTGGTCGCTGCTGTTGATCCTGGCGATCGTGATCCTGCTGTTCGGCACCAAGAAGCTGCGCAACGTCGGCGGCGACCTGGGCAGTGCGATCAAGAACTTCAAGAAGTCGGTCAAGGACGAGGAAGTCGGCAAGGACAAGAAGCCCGAGGGCCAGGTCATCGAAGGCAAGGTCAAGGAAGAAGACAAGGTAGGCTAGGGCGCATAGACCGCCAGCCGGGAACTTCCGATGTTCGACATGGGTTTCACCGAGATGATGCTGATCGGCATCGTCGCGCTGATCGTGATCGGGCCCGAGCGGCTGCCCGGCGTGGCGCGTACGGCCGGCAAGTACATCGGTCGTCTCAAGCGGTTCGTCAGCTCGGTGCGGGCCGACGTCGAGCAGGAACTGCGCGCCGACGAGTTGCGCGAGATTCTCGCCCAGCAACAGCGCGAACTCGATACCCTGAAGACCTCGATCAACGAGGCCGGGCGTGAGATCGAAAAGGAAGTCGGCGCGGTCGAGCAGGTCGGCCAGGAAATCTCTGCCGACCTCGAGGATACGGCCGAGGCGGTCGCCGATAACGCCAAGGCAACCGCGGCCGCTGACGCGGCAGCAGCGGCAGAACCGGCAGAACCGGAGTCGCAGCCTGCGGAACAGGCCGCCAGCGCCACGGCGACTGATCCGGAAGCTTCCACGGGCGAGGATTCCGAGGCCGGGGTCGACAAGGCAGCGGCTGGCCAGGGCCGATCGTGAGCGACGAGCAGGAGCAGGTGGATCAGGCCAAGAGCGGCAGCCTGATGTCGCACCTGGTCGAACTGCGCGATCGCGTGGTGCGCATGGTGCTCGCCGTACTGATCATCTTCCTCTGCCTGTTCTACTGGGCCAACGACATATACATCTACCTCGCCGAGCCGCTGACTCGTCACCTGCCGGAAAACGCCAACATGATCGCGATCGACGTCGCGTCGCCGTTCCTGACGCCGTTCAAGCTGGTATTGATGCTGTCGGTATTTCTCGCGATGCCGGTCATCCTTTACCAGGCATGGGCTTTCGTCGCCCCGGGCCTGTACGCCAACGAAAAACGCATCGCCGGACCGTTGCTGGTGTCGAGTATCCTGCTGTTTTACGCCGGGGTCGCGTTTGCGTACTACATCGTTTTCCCGCTGGTATTCGGCTTTTTTACCAGCATCGGCCCCGAAATCGTCAACATATCGACCGACATCGGTCGTTATCTCGACTTCGTGCTGGCGCTGTTTTTCGGTTTCGGGCTGGCCTTCGAAGTACCGATCGCGACGATAATACTGGTCGCGATCGGCATCACCACGCCGAAAAAACTGGCGCGCAAGCGTCCCTACGTCATCGTCGGCGCCTTTATCATCGGCATGTTGCTGACGCCGCCGGACGTCATTTCGCAGGTCCTGCTGGCGTTGCCGATGTGGGTATTGTTCGAAGCCGGCCTGATCGCATCGGCGATCATGTTCCGCGATCGTAACTTCGACGAAGGCGAGGAACAGGAGCTCGATGATGATGATCCCGGTGAGCATCGTGATCTCGCCGACGACGACCCCGGCGATCACCGGGATCTCGCCGATGACGAGGAATACGAGGGCATGAGTGACGCCGAAATGGAGGCCGAACTCGATCGCGCCGAAGCCGATGAGGCCAGCCTCGATAAACCGTCCTGACTCGCGCCCGGCTACCGACCGGGCGTAATCAGTAATCCCAAGCAGGCCGGGCCGCCAGCAGACGCCTGGCTTGACCGACGTGCGCGCCAACCTCGCTGTGAAGGCGCCCGCTTGCTCGCTGGCTGGTGAATTGCCGACTTGGCGGAGAAAGCCCGGTCCCGGCTCGCTCGAAGTATCGTGAAGTTTCCCTGGCGTATATTGCGAGGCGGTGGCCACCCGGGCGCTCAAAATTCGCCACGGCCGGCCGATAACGCCCGTATGAAAATGAACACTGCGGTTTTGCTCGCGATCCTGCTGCCGGCGCCGGCCATGGCACTGGAGCTGTTCGGCGTAACGCTCGAATCGACCACGCGTGACGAGCTGAGCGAGGCGGTCAGGCAGGCCGGGGTAGAGCTGCTGCGCGAAGGCGGTGAAACCAGCAACTTCGACGTCTACGATTCCTCGGCGGTAATGCCGGGATCGAGCCGCCTGTACCTCGGTTTCGAGCCGCTTGACCAGCGTTTTGCTTTCGCCGAGTATGAATTTGTCGGTACGGACACCCGCCGCCTGCTGACCGAGCTGGCGCGTAAGTACGGTAGCCCCGAGGTCGACCCGGGGCGCTTCCTGTCCGATCACGGCTATCGCTGGCAACGCGACGGGATCGAAATTCGCCTGCAGAGCGACTGGGCCAACTATCGTACGAGGCTCAGTTACGCCGAACCGGCGGCGCTGGCAGCGCTGCGCGCTGGGCCGGCTGTCACGGCCGAAAACGACCAGGCCGACGCGTCGATATCCTTCTTCTGACACCGCTCGTCGGCGCTTTTCGACCACCTGTCGGCATTCGCACAGGTCGGCCGGCGCGCGGCCGATACCCGGAATCCACCATCGAGAAAGGCGACGATATGAATGTATCCGGCGTCAATAAACCACCCCAGGCGGTAGCCGACCCGGCGGCCACGGCCGCGGACGGGATTCGCGAACAGGTCGATCGCCTGCAGCGGAACGTGGCCGAGGTCGCGCGCGGCGAACGCGGTGACGAAGCCAGCGCGGGCAACCGCGACCAGGCCCTGGTCGAGCAGCAGGAAATCGTGCGCGCGGTGCGTGCCAATGCCAGGTCCCTCGAAACCGCCAACGAAGTGGTCGGCACCATCCTCGATATCAAGGTCTGACGCGCGCAGCGCTGCCACGCCGGCGCCGGCGTAAACGCCGACCGCGCGAGCGGGGCAGCGGCGGCCGCCTGGCGGTTTTTCCCGGCGCGAAAACAGGGCTCCGAGTGGTGTGCGCCAGGGGATCGGGGCTCCCCCGGTTTGTTAACCCCCAGGGGCTTTTCCGGTATCATGCGCACTCCACCGCGCTGTTATGAAGATTACCGATGACCGAGCCCCAGATGCCGCTTCGCCGGCCAACGCTTCTCGTAATACTCGATGGCTTCGGACTCAATCCCGACCCGACGCACAACGCGATCAAGATCGCGCAAACGCCCAATTTCGACCGCTATTTTGGCGCGTACCCGCTGACCGCGCTCGAGGCTTCCGGCCGTGGTGTCGGCTTGCCGGTGGGGCAGATGGGTAACTCCGAGGTTGGCCACATGACCATCGGCAGCGGTTCGATCGTCAGGCAGGACCTGGTGCGCATCGACGATGCGATCGAGGACGGCAGTTTCTACGACAACCCGGCACTGGCGCGTGCGGCGCGTGCCGCGGCGGCGGCAGGGCGTCCGCTGCACCTGATGGGGCTGGTGTCCGACGGCGGCGTCCATAGTCATATCGATCACCTCAAGGCACTGATTCGCCTGTGCCGCAAGCACGGGGCGGAGCCGCAGCTGCACATGATCACCGACGGCCGCGATACCGCGCCGCAGGCGGCGCTGGCCTATCTGCCGGAACTCGAAAGCCTGCTGGCCGAAGCTGGCGGTCGCATCGGCACGGTAGCGGGGCGCTATTACGCGATGGACCGGGATCAGCGCTGGGATCGGGTTCAGCTCGCCTGGGACGCCGTCATTGCCGGCCGCGGCGTTGCCGCCGACTCCGCCGCCGCGGCGATCGAGCTCAGCTATGCCGAGGACAAGGGTGACGAATTTGTCCTGCCAGCATGCCTGCCCGGTCTGCAGCCGATCGAGCCCGGCGACCAGGTCGTGTTCTTCAATTTCCGCAACGACCGCGCGCGCCAGTTCTGCGCCGCGCTCGCGCTCGAGCAGTTCGACGATCTCGATCGCGGGGACGGTTTTCGCCCGGTCAACGTGACCACCATGACTCACTACGACGCCCGCCTGGATGGCCCGGTGGCGTTCGCGCCGCTGCGGCCGGAAGTCACCCTCGCGAGCGTGATCAGCGACGCGGGTTTGCGCCAGTTACACTGCGCCGAAACCGAGAAATACGCCCACGTGACCTTTTTCTTCAACGGTGGCCGCGAAGCGCCTTTTACCGGCGAGGATCGATGCCTGATCGAATCGCCGAAAGTAGCGACCTACGACCTCGAGCCGGAGATGAGTGCGCGCGAGGTTGCCGACGCGGTTATCGATGCGCTCGAAGCGGGCGAACACGAGTTTATCGTGGTCAATTTCGCCAACGGCGACATGGTAGGCCATACCGCGGTGCGTGACGCGATCATCCTCGCGGTCGAGGCCCTGGACCGCGAGGTAGGCCGGGTGCTCGATAGCGCCATTGCGCGCGACTACTCGGTGCTGCTGACCGCCGATCATGGCAATTGCGACGAAATGGTCGATCCGGACAGCGGTAAGCCGCATACGCAGCATTCGAATCACCCGGTTCCCTGCCTGGTAATCGATGGCGAGGTGGCGCAGCTGGCGGACGGGGGCGACCTGTCGGCGATCGCGCCAACGGTGCTGCAGCTGATGGGTATTCCCCAGCCGGCGGCCATGACGGGGCGCTCGCTGATCCTCGACCCGCTGTCGAAAAGCGCTTGATAAGTCGCTCGATATCGAGTACTTATGATTCGTCTGGCAAGCGCGATTAAAAAAATAGACTAAAAATAAAGGGCATGGCGACCTTAACCGAAACCCTGGAAGAAATAACCCTGTTTCGCGATATGAGCGAGGAGGATATCGAGAGCATTGCCTCGATGACCGTCATCCGCCAGTTCCCGAAAAACACCGTCATCGTCAGCCAGGGGGATGAAACCGACTCCTTCTACGTTATCCTGCAGGGCAAGGTCGACGTGTTCCTGCACAACGACAAGGGCAAGGAAATCATCATCAATACCCTCGGTGAACGCGAAGCCTTCGGTGAACTCGCGCCGCTCGGCGGTATCCCGCGCCAGGCCAGTATCATTACCACCGAGGACTCCACCTTCGGTATCATCTCGCGCCAGGTGTTCATGGATACGCTGCTGACCAAACCGACGGTCAGCATGCAGATCATCGACCTGTTGATCCACCGGATCCAGGACCTGACCGAGGAAGTCAGCAGCCTCGCGCTGGAAGACGTTTACAACCGTGTCGTGCGCGTGCTCTACAAGCATGCCGAGGAAGTGGGCGACAAGCTCGTCACCGAAAAACTGACCCAGCAGGACATTGCAAGCCGGGTCGGCGCAACCCGGGAAATGGTCCACCGGATACTCAAGGAGCTCAAAACCGGCGGCTACATTTCCATCGAAGGCAAACACATCACCATCGAGAAAAAACTGCCGCCCGGCTGGTAAACCGCCGGTTCAAGTTAGTGCTAGAATAGCGCTTTTTTTCAAGCGAGAGACTCGAAGTGGCCGGTCACAGCAAGTGGGCGAACATCCAGCACCGCAAGAAGGCGCAGGACGCCAAGCGCGGCAAGCTTTTTACCCGCCTGATCCGTGAAATCGTCGTCGCCGCCAAGGCCGGCGGATCCGACCTCGACGCCAACCCGTCGCTGCGTACCGCGGTCGACAAGGCCAAGGGACAGTCGGTGCCGAAGGACGCGATCGAGCGCGCGGTCAAGCGCGGCGCCGGCGAACTCGACGGTTCCGATTACGAAGAGATCCGCTACGAGGGTTACGGACCGGCCGGTATCGCTTTCATCGTCGACTGCCTGTCCGACAACCGTAATCGCACCGTGGCCGAAGTACGCCACGCGTTCAGCAAGGGCGGTGGTAACCTGGGGCAGAGCGGCTCGGTCGCCTACATGTTCGACAACGTCGGCGTGCTGCTGTATTCCCCGGAACACGACGAGGACAGCCTCATGGAAGCCGCGCTCGAGGCCGGTGCCGAGGACGTGATCGTTGCCGACGATGACAGTATCGAGGTGATCACCGCGCCCGGCGACTACGTCGCGGTCAAGCAGGCGATGACCGATGCCGGGCTGGAACCGGAGGAATCCGACCTGACCATGCGCCCGCAGACCAGCACCGAGGTTGGCGTCGAGGACGCGCAGAAAATTTTGCGCCTGGTCGATCTGCTGGAGAGTTCCGACGACGTGCAGGAGGTTTACACCAACGCGGAAATTCCGCCAGAGGCCTACGAGGCCGAGGCTTGATGATCATCCTGGGGATAGACCCTGGATCGCGCATTACGGGTTTTGGACTCGTCGACAATCAGGCCAACCGACTGAGCTACATTCACAGCGGCAGTATACGGGTCCAGGGCAGCGACATTGCGCAGCGACTGGGACATATTTACGCTGCAATCGAAAACGTGATCGGGCAATATCGCCCGCAGCAAATGAGTATCGAAAACGTCTTCATGGCCCGTAATCCCGACTCGGCGCTCAAGCTAGGCCAGGCACGCGGCGCCGCGATCTGCGCCGGCTACCGCGCCGGGCTCGAGATTTCGGAGTACGCGCCACGCGAGATCAAGCAGTCGATCGTCGGCAGCGGTGCCGCCACCAAGGAGCAGGTGCAGCACATGGTCAAGCGCCTGCTCGGCCTGCGTGGCGAGCTGCAAAGCGACGAAGCCGACGGCCTCGCGATTGCCATCTGTCACGCGCAATTTTATGCTACGCGCGAAAAAACCGGTCTCGATACCGCCCTGTTAAAACGCAGGAAAAGCCGCCGCCGATGATCAGCCGACTCACCGGAATCCTTGCCGCCAAGCGCGCGCCGCAGGTGCTGATCGACTGTCACGGCGTTGGCTACGAGGCAGACGTGTCGATGACCACTTTTTACCAGCTGCCGGAGGTCGGCCAGCAGGTGTCGATCTGGACCCACCTGCTGGTCAAGGACGATGCGCACAGCCTGGTCGGGTTTACCACCGAGCAGGAACGCCGCCTGTTCCGCCAGCTCATCCGCATCAACGGTGTCGGACCGAAGATGGCGCTCGCGATCCTGTCCGGCATCGACGAACGCCAGTTTGCACTGTGCGTCGCCAACAGCGATGTTGCCATGCTGACCCGCTTGCCCGGGGTCGGCAAGAAAACCGCCGAGCGCCTGATCATCGAGATGCGCGACAAGCTCGATCAGGTTACCGATGAGCTGCCGGTGGCGGCGGCCGGAGGCGGGGCCTCGGTGGTCGGCGAAGCGGTCGAAGCGCTGCAGGCGCTGGGTTACAAGCCTGCCGACGCGGAGAAAATGATTACCCGCGCGCAGCAGGGTGACGCTGCCGACAGCGCTTCCGAGCTGATCCGGCGGGCGTTGCAGGGTACGGTTCGCGCATGAGCGAAGAGCGCCTGATCAGCGCCGAGGCGGTCGAGGAAGAGCTGAGCCAGGATCGAGCGCTGCGGCCGCGGTTGCTCGACGATTACATCGGCCAGCAGGAAGTGCGCGAGCAGATGGAGATTTTTGTCCAGGCCGCGATCAAAAGACGCGAGGCGCTCGATCACGTGCTGATTTTCGGACCGCCCGGACTCGGCAAGACCACGCTGGCGCACATCGTGGCCAACGAGATGCAGGTCAGCCTGCGCCAGACCTCGGGGCCGGTGCTGGAGAAAGCCGGCGACCTGGCCGCGATCCTGACCAATCTCGAGCCCCACGACGTGCTGTTCATCGATGAAATTCATCGTCTCAGCCCGGTGGTCGAGGAAATCCTGTACCCGGCGATGGAAGACTTTCAGCTCGATATCGTGATCGGCGAGGGTCCGGCGGCACGTTCGATCAAGCTCGACCTGCCGCCGTTCACGCTGGTCGGCGCCACCACGCGTGCGGGCCTTTTGACTTCGCCGCTGCGCGATCGCTTCGGCATCGTCCAGCGGCTCGAGTTTTACACCACCGGTGAACTGGGCCAGATCATTTCGCGCTCCGCCGGGCTGCTCGGTATTCGCGTCGACAGCGACGGTGCGCACGAGATCGCGGGGCGCTCGCGCGGCACGCCGCGTATCGCCAACCGGCTGCTGCGCCGCGCGCGCGATTACGCCGAGGTCAAGGCCGACGGCGTGATCGACGCCGAGGTGGCGCGCGCGTCACTGGATATGCTCAAGGTAGACCAGTCCGGGCTGGATCACATGGACCGGCGCCTGATCCTGGCGCTGATCGAGAAGTTCGACGGCGGCCCGGTCGGGGTCGAGAGCCTGGCCGCCGCGATCGGCGAAGAGCGCGGCACGATCGAGGACGTTATCGAGCCTTACCTGATCCAGCAGGGTTTCATGATGCGCACGCCGCGCGGTCGCGTCGTAACCTCTCGTGCCTATGCACACTTCGGCCTCAAGCACACGCGCCAGGGTGAAATCGAGTTGTAAACCGGCGCTGAACTTTCTTCAATCCCTGATTTCGAACCGCTATGAACGACGATTCGCTGCTTTCCCTGATTGTCCACGCCAGTATCCCGGTCCAGCTGGTCATGCTGATATTGCTGGTCGCCTCGGTCGGCTCCTGGGCGCTGATGTACATCAAGCGCGGCTATATCCGCCAGTCGCAGGCCGAGGCCCGGACCTTCGAGGGCCGCTTCTGGTCGGGCATCAACCTGAGCGACCTCTTCGCCCAGCTCAGCGTGCGCCAGGAACGCCGCTTCGGCCTCGAGGCCATTTTCGAGAACGGTTTCCGCGAATTTGCCCGCGCGCGCAAGGCCGAGCTCGACAACAGCGAGGTCGTGCGCTCGGCACATCGCGCGATGAAGGTGTCGATGGCGCGCGAAATCGAGCTCATGGAAGCCAACCTGCCGTTTCTCGCGACCGTCGGCTCGGTCAGCCCCTACGTCGGCCTGTTCGGTACCGTGTGGGGCATCATGGAGAGCTTTCGCGCGCTGTCGGGGGTGCAGCAGGCGACGCTGGCGATGGTGGCACCGGGCATTTCCGAGGCGCTGATCGCCACCGCGATGGGCCTGCTGGCGGCGATCCCGGCGGTGGTGGCCTACAACAAGTTCACCAGCGACGTCGACGCGATGATCGTACGCTACGAGAATTTTCTCGAAGAGTTTACCGGAATTTTACAACGCCAGGCCGCCGCGCCGAAGTAGGATAGACGCGTGAGAAAACGCCGTTCAGTTTCCGAGATCAACGTCGTGCCCTACATCGACGTGATGCTGGTGTTGCTGATCATCTTCATGATCACCGCGCCGCTGTTGCAGCAGGGGGTCGACGTCGACCTGCCGACCGCGCCGTCGAATCCGCTGGACGTCGACAGCCCCGAGCCGATCGTCGTCAGCGTCGATCGCGAGGGCCTGATGTACCTGAATATCGCCGCCGAACCAGACGCCAGCATCGACGGCGTATCGCTGGTCGACCAGATTCGCGCCGCGCTCGCCAGCGAACCGCAGCGACCGGTCATGGTGCGCGGCGACGCCAACGGGCCTTACCAGAACGTGGTTGCGACGCTGGTACTGCTGCAGCAGGCCGATGTCGGCTCGGTCGGGCTGGTGACCGAACCCGAGGAACAGCCTTAGTGCTGCAACAGTTGCTGCAACATCCCCGCGCGCTGGGCCTGTCGTTGGCGGGACACGTGGTGGTGCTGGCGCTGGTGTTCGTCAGTATCGAGTTCGACGACAAGCCGGAAACGATCCGCGCCCAGGCCGAAAAAACCGTGCAGGCGGAGATCGTCGACCAGGCCGCGCTGGATGCACGCAAGCAAGAGCGGGAAGACGCCGCACGCGCCATGCGCGAAGCCCAGCAACGCAAGCAGGAGGCCGAACGCAAGAAGAAAGAGCTGGCGGCGCAGAAGCTGGCCGAGGCCAAGCGCAAGCAGGCCGAGGAAAAAAGACAAGCGGAAGAGAAGCGCAAGGCCGAAGAGAAACGCAAGGCCGACTTGAAAAAGAAAAAAGAAGCCGAAGCGAAGCGCCAGGCCGAAGCGAAGCGCAAGGCCGAGGAAAAGCGCAAAGCGGAGGAGAAGCGCAAGGCCGAGGAAAAACGGCTCGCGGAACAGAAACGCAAGGCGGAGGAAGAACGCAAACGCAAGGAAGCCGAAGCGAAACGGCTCGCCGAAGAAAAGCGCAAGCGCGAGGAAGCCGAGGCCAAACGCAAGGCCGAGGAAGAACGCAAGCGCCAGGAAGCGGAAGCCCGCCGGCTGGCCGAGGAAGAGAAGCAACGTCGCGAGGCCGAGCTCAGGGCACGACTCGCCGCCGAGGAAAACCAGCGTCGGCTTGATTCACTGCGTGAAGCCTATAAACTTGCAATTCTTCAGAAGGTCGAACGTAACCATCAAACGCCTCCCGGAGCGGTTATACCGCCATTATGCGAAGTAAACGTTACTCAAGGACCAGGTGGGATTGTGCTGGACGTTTCTTTGGGAGACTGCAAGGCCAGTACGGCCTATCGAAGATCAGTCGAGAATGCTGTAAGAAAGGCAGATCCATTGCCGACGCCAGCAGATCCGGCTATTTTCGAGCGGGACTTAAAATTGCATTTCACACCACCGTAGCAGATCGACGAAGGCATGCTTGATAAAGGTTTGAAAATACTGGGTGTATTGATCGGTCTGGCCGTTTTTTCGGGTCAGGCCAGCGCTGCTTTGGTAATCGAGATAACAAGCGGTAAGGTCAGCGCCCTGCCAATTGCGGTAGTGCCTTTCGACACCTCACGGCTGCCGTCGAAGCTACCGGTCGACATTGCGCAAATTGTAGCAAATGACCTCAATCGCAGCGGCGAACTCAAGGCCATGGAGCGGGCGGCACTGCCGGCCACCCCGCACTACAGCAACCAGGTGCAGTACGCGCGCTGGCGTAACGCGAAGCAGGATTACCTCGTCGTCGGCCGCGTGTTCCCGAAGTCCGCCGGGGTCTACATCATCGAGTTCCAGCTGCTCGACGTGCTCAAGCAAAAGCAGCTGCTGGGACGTCGCATGGAGGCCAAAACGCGCAACCTGCGCTCGCGCGCGCACCAGATCAGCGATTTCATCTACGAGCAGATCACCGGCACGCGCGGTGCGTTCAATACCCGTATCGCCTTCGTGCGCGCGCAAAAGGATGCCGCGCGCAAGTACGTGCTGCAGGTCGCCGATACCGACGGCTTCAACGCGCAGAACGTGCTCGAATCCGACGAACCGATCATGTCGCCGAGCTGGTCACCGGACGGCAAGTCGCTGGCCTACGTCTCGTTCGAAAACCAGCGACCGGAGATTTACGTGCAGCACCTCGCAACCGCGCGGCGCACCAAGGTAGCGAGTTTCCGCGGCCTCAACAGCGCACCGAGCTGGTCGCCGGACGGGAAATATCTTGCGCTGGTGCTGTCCAAGGACGGCAGCCCGGACGTCTACACCCTGAATACGTCGACCAAGCGTCTCAAGCGGCTGACCACGCATCGCAGTATCGATACCGAGCCGGTGTGGGCCGCGGACGGACAATCCATCATCTTTACCTCGGATCGCTCGGGTTCGCCGCAGCTCTATGCCGTCGGGGTCGACGGCGGCCGGCCGAAGCGCCTGACCTTCGAGGGCAAGTACAACACGGCCGCGAGCCTGTCGCCGGACGGCCGCTACATCGCGATGGTGCACGCCGAGCGCGGGCAATATAAAATTGCGCAACTCGACCGCGAAACCGGTGCGCTGACCGTCCTTACCGACAGTTCGCTGGACGAATCGCCATCGTTCTCGCCCAACGGCAAGATGGTGCTGTACGCGTCGACCAGCGGTAATACCGGGATTCTTTACGCGGTATCGGTCGACGGTCGCGCGCGCCATCGCCTATCGGACCAGAGCGGGGACATACGCGAACCCGTCTGGGGTCCTTACCAAAGCAAGTAATACTGACAGCGGAGCAGCATACTCATGATTTCCGACAAGTTTCTCAGAACCTGGCTGGCCCCGGGCCTGCTGGCGTTGTTTCTTTCCGCCTGCGCCACCTCGCAAAACGAGGTGCTCGAGGACGGTCCGCCGCCCGGAGAAGATCTCGGTGCTACCACCGGCATGGTCGACGACGACGCTACCATGGGTGCCGAGACGAGCGGGCTGAGCGACGACGACATGGGTGCCGGCACCGCGATCGTCGAAGAAAGCATGATGACCCCGCTGGAGCGACTCGAGATGGTCGACGGCGAACTGTCGAATCGCACGATTTATTTCGAGTACGACAGTGCCAAGCTCAGCGACGAATCGATCGCGCTGCTCGAAACGCACGGCAACTTCATCGCCGGCAGCAGCACGGTCAACGTGCGTCTCGAGGGGCACGCCGACGAGCGCGGCAGCCGCGAGTACAACATCGCGCTCGGTGACCGGCGCGCGCAGTCGGTAAGGCGCGTGCTGCTGTTCCAGGGTGCCGCGGTCGACCAGGTCGATACGGTCAGCTACGGTGAAGAGCAGCCAGCGGTGGAAGGCCATGACGAGGCGGCATGGTCGAAAAACCGCCGCGTCGAACTGATTTACACGGTGAACTGACATGGTTGCCGCGTCCAGCCATCGACGTTGCGCCTGGCTCGGCGGCCTGCTGCTGGTCGTTGTGTCGGCCAGTGTCGCGGCGCAGAGTACCCTGACTCCCGAGCAGTTGACGATCCGCGTACAGCGCATGAGCGATTCCAGTGCGCGCACCGAGGCCGCGGTCAACGACATGCAGGCGCAGATGCAGAAGCTGTCCGACGAGGTCGCCAAGATGGGACGACTGATCGATAACCGCGCGATGCTGGATATGATTCAGCAGGTCGATAACCTGGCCGAGGAGATCAGCCAGTTGCGCGGTGAAATCGAGCAGCAGAGCTTCGAGATCGGCGAAGTCAAGAAGCGTCAGCGCGAGCTGTACCTCGACGTCGACCGCCGCCTGCGGGACCTCGAGAGCGGTGCCGCCGCGGCCGCTTCGAGCCCGTCGATCGGCGTGACCCAGCCGGCCACCTCGTCCGCCGGGTCGAGCACGCCGTCGACCGCGTCGCAAGCGGCAGCGGGCTCGACCGAAAGCGCGACCCAGGGTACTTCGCAGACCGCGACCGCATCGCTGGCGCCGGCGTCGACCGCCACGCAGAGCGAAGAGCGTGAAGCCTACCAGGCTGCCTTCGATACGCTCAAGGAAGGCCGCTACAAGAAGGCCAAGACCGAGCTCAAGACCTTCCTCGCGCGTTATCCGGGCAGCAGTTTCGCCGGTAACGCGCAGTACTGGCTCGGCGAAGCGCACTACGTTACGCGTGACTTCGACCAGGGCGTCACCGAGTTTCGCAAGGTGTTGAACAATTATCCGACCAGTAACAAGGTACCGGACGCAATGCTCAAACTCGGTTACACCCACTACGAACTCAAGCAGTTCGACGAAGCCAAGGCCGTGCTGCAGGAACTGCGCGAAAAGTTCCCCAAGGCGACCGCGGCCCGGCTGGCGACCAAGCGCCTGGACCGTATCCGCAAGGAAGGGCATTAACCAGTCCCCCGTCGTCCCCGCGCAAGCGGGGACCTT